>CACZFB010000057.1 GCA_902780305.1 uncultured Coriobacteriaceae bacterium
CCATCGTCTTCTTTACGGCACTGCCTGGCATGGGCCCTGTGGTTGCCGAATGGCTTGAGCGCAGGTCGAGGAAGGAAGACTCCAACGGCGCAGGTGCCGCGGAGGGGGAGGCATAACATGGACAACGTCGTTTTGTTGCTGGGCATTACCCTTATGTATGCCACGCCGCTCGTATTTGGGGCCCTGGGCGGTGTGATCTCGGAGCGCTCCGGCGTCACCAACATTGGCATAGAAGGCATGATGGTGATCGGCGCCATCGCTGCCGCTGCCACGAGCTACTTTACGGGCAATCCGTGGATTGCATTTTTGGTCGCGGGACTGTGCGGCGCGCTCGTGGCGTTGCCTCACGCGGTCGCATCCATTTCCTTTGCCGCCGACCAGACCGTCTCGGGCGTGGCCATCAACCTGTTGGCGCCGGGTATTGCGCTGTTTGCCTGCAGAAGCCTCTTCGATGGCGCGGCCACCACGCCCGTAGTGGCCAAGCTTCCCAAGGTCTTTGGGGACGGATGGATGGCAAACACGGTGTGGGCGAACCTCAACATAAACGTCACCACCCTCATTGCCCTGCTGCTCACTCTCGTGGCATGGTTTGTGATGTATAGGACCAAATGGGGCCTGCGCATGCGCGCGGTGGGGGAACACCCTGCCGCGGCTGACACGCTAGGCATAGACGTGTATCGGGTGCGCTATGCATGCGTGCTGATAAGCGGGATGCTCGCGGGATTCGGCGGGGCGTCCATGACCATATCGATCATCTCGCAGTTCACGCAGACGGCCATCTCGGGGCATGGCTTTATTGCGCTTGCGGCCGTAATCTTTGGCAAGTGGACGCCGCTTGGCTCCTATGGCGCCTGCACGCTCTTTGGCGCGACGCAGGCACTTGCCATCATTTTGGGTGGTGGCTCGATTCCCATACCACCCAGCATCCTGTCGATGCTGCCCTACGTCATGACCATCGTGGTGCTCGTGCTCTTTGTGGGCAAGTCCGTCGCACCCAAGGCAAACGGCGTCCCCTACGTAAAGGGGAGTAGATAGTGTTCGCCGTGTGCGCTCTCGCGCACACGGCAACGCCAAATTGGGTACCATAGTCGCATGGCTTTTACGGAACAGGGGGTCGTATGAGAACAGCGGTCGTGTACTATTCGTTGTCGGGCAACACCGACTTGGTTGCGCGACAGATCGAAGACGAGCTTCCCGCGGACCTAGTGCGCCTTGCCCCTACGAAGCAGTATCCCAAGGGGGGACTGCGCAAGTTCCTTTGGGGCGGCATGGGCGTAATCATGGGCGACGCACCCCAGCTGGAGCCATACGAGTTCGACGCCTCGGCATACGATCGAATTATTGTGGGCACGCCGCTGTGGGCCGGTGCGTTTGCTCCGCCAATTAGGACGTTTGCCGAAGAGCACAGGGATGAGCTTGCTGGCAAGCGCATTGCCGCCTTCGTATGCAGCTCGTCGGGCAATGCGGGCAAGTGCTTTGACAAGATAGCGGAGCTCTTTGGCGTAGACGAGCTCGAGGCGCAGCTCTCTCTGGTCGATCCCAGGGAAACGCGCAGGCGCGAGGACGACTTGGCCATTCAGGCATTTTGTTCGAAGCTTGGCTAGCGAACCCTGCAAACGAGGAGATTGTTATGGACAAGCAGCTTGACCTGTATTACTACGACGCATGCCCCTATTGCCAAAAGGTCCTGCGTGCTATGAGGAAGCTCGGCATCGCAGACAGAATTACGCTTAAGAACATCCTTACCAGCCAGCAGAATGCCAACACGCTGGTGCAGGTGGGTGGCAAGCGCCAGGTGCCGTGCCTGTTTATCGACGGGGTCCCCATGTACGAGAGCGACGACATCGTTGCCTACCTTACCCGTACGTTTGGATAGGGCAGCCTTGCGGACGCGCCGCGTCCGTGTGGCCATGCCGGCTTAGGAGCAGGGGTATTGCATGAACATTCTTGAGACGATTGCGGCCAACGCGGAGGCGCACCCAACGCGTGTGGCCTATGTGGTCAACACGCGTGAGGGCGAGAGATCGATTACGTGGCGGGAGCTTGGGGCTCAGTCGGACCGACTGGCCGCATACATCAACGAGTACGTCCCCGGAAACGTGCCCGTCGTGGTGTATGGGCACAAGGACCCCTTGATGATCGTCTCGTTCCTCGCATGCTCGAAGGCCGGTCGTGCTTATTGCCCGGTGGACACCTCGGTTCCTGCGGGACGCCTGCAGGACATCGTGCGTGAGGTCGTGCCCAGCCTGGTGATTGCCGTGGAGCCGCTGCCGGACGTGTCGTGTGGCAATGCGCTCGTGCTGGACAAGGGTGACCTCGAGCGCATCGCGACGGGGTCTGGTGCGGCTGCGACGTCGGACACCTGGCTTGGTCCCAATGATGTGTACTACATCATCTTTACCTCGGGCAGCACCGGAAAGCCCAAGGGAGTACAGATTACCCGTGACTGTCTGGACAACTTTGTGGCGTGGGGGCAAACGCTGTGCAAGAATGCCGCCGAAGAGGGTTATGTGTTCGTCAATCAGGCACCGTACTCCTTCGACCTCTCGGTGATGGACCTGTACCTCAGCCTGAGTCTGGGTGGCACCGAGTTCGCCCTCGAGAAGAAGCTGCTCGAGTCGATGGCCACCTTGTTCGAGCGCTTGCGCACGTCGGGGGCGACGGTATGGGTGTCCACGCCGTCGTTCGCAGAGATGTGCCTCGCCGACCCGGCCTTCGACCAAAAGCTGCTACCCTCAATGCGTACGATGCTCTTCTGTGGCGAAACGCTCACCAACCGGTGTGCCGAGCGGCTGCTCGAGGCCTTTCCCAAGGCGGAGGTGTACAACACCTACGGGCCCACCGAGTCGACTGTCGCGGTCACCGGGGTGCAGGTTACCGCGGAACTGTCGGCAGAATACGTGCCGCTTCCCGTGGGAATGCCCAAGCCCGGAACCGTCATTCGCGTTGTGGACGAGCAGGGCAACGAGGTTGAGTCCGGCGAGAAGGGCGAGATACAGATCGTTGGCGACAGTGTGAGCGTGGGATACTTCCACGATCCACAACGTACGGCCAAGGCCTTCTCGACGCATGCGATTGACGGCAGGCAGCTGCGTGCCTATCGCACGGGTGACGAGGGGTACGTTCGTGACGGCATGCTTTTCTACAGCGGCAGGATAGACCTGCAGATAAAGATGAACGGATATCGCATAGAGCTTGAGGACATCGAGGCAAACATTGCCAAGATTCCCGGTGTGGTCCGCGTATGCGTGTTGCCGGTGCGCCGTGCGGACGGCTCGGTGCGCAGCCTCACCGCCTATTTGGTGATGGATCGACCTGCCACCACGTTTACCTCGAAGGAGCTTCGTGGCCTGCGCAAGGAGCTGGCGAGCGACCTGCCCTCGTACATGATTCCAAAGCGGCTGCGCGTGATGGACGACCTGCCGGTAACCAACAATGGCAAGGTCGACCGCAAGGCACTTGCCGAGTTGTAGGGGCCTCGCGTCGCTGGCAGCCAATCAAAGGGGTAACCCCCATTGATTAGCCTGACAACGAGGAGCAACCATTCTGGCTGTTCTGTGGGACGGATGCACTTTTTGGCAGTCGGCGGAAGACCGTGTGGTAGAGTAGCATCTCTATGGTAACCGCAAGCAAACGGAGGCATCTGTTATGTACAAGCGCCTTTCTTCCCTTATCCCGATCCTTCTGGCCGTCATCCTTGCCTTTGGCTCCCTCACGCTGGTGGGCTGCGGCGGATCCGGTAACGACTCGAACAAGGGCGAGACCACCGAGCAGGACAACTGCTACGGCGACGACATGCCCGTGGTCAACAACTAGCGACATATTGGCATCGTTGCGCTTACGCAAGAGCATTGCGGAATCTGGAAGATGACTGGCTGAGGCGGCAGGTGTGGACTTCTACGTAGAACCTTCCTTCTTCGTGCTGTGCGTGCCCATCGTTTTGGGCGCGTTGGTGCTCGGGCTGCGGGAGCGGCCGCTGGGTCGCTATGGCCTGGTGGTCTCGGCAGTCATGCTCTTCCTGCTGTTCTTTAGGTCGATACCCACACTTCTTTATGTGTGTGCCTATTTGGCGGGATCGCTGCTCCTGTTCACCTGGGTGCGGTCGCTCTTCTCGCGCGGCGACTCCAAGGCGGTAACGTGGTACCGGGTCGCGCTTGCAGCGCAAATCGCGCCCTTGGCCATCTACAAGGTGGGCGTGGTGTTCAATCCCGATTTCCTCGGCTTTTTGGGCATCTCGTACATAACGTTCAAGGCCGTGCAGGTGCTCATAGAGATTCGAGACGGTCTTATAACCGACATGACGTCCATCGAGTACCTCAGCTTCCTGTGCTTCTTCACGCCGTTTACCTCCGGTCCCATAATGCGAAGCCGGAACTTCGTGACCGACCTGAGGACGCCTCTCTCGCGCGATGAGTACCTGGAGCGCCTCTATAGGGGCATGGGTTGGTTTGCCGTGGGCGCCGTGTACAAGTTCGTGGGCTCGGCGCTGGCCAAGTGGGCCATGTGGATGATTGGTAGCGCGGTGCATGTTGCGGCTCTGTCGTGGCTGGGCACGGTGCTCTTCTTCGGCATAGACCTGTTCTTCGACTTTGCAGGCTACTCCAACATGGCCATGGGCTTGGGACTCATGCTTGGCGTGGAGGTGCCCAGGAACTTTAGGGCACCCTTTTTGGCCACAGACATCATGGACTTTTGGGACAGATGGCATATCTCGCTGTCCACGTGGCTGCGTGACTTCGTGTTTATGCGCTTCTCGCAGTTTGCCATGTCGCGCAAGCTCTTCTCGTCCAGGATAACCACGGCCTGCATCGGCTTTATGCTCAATATGTTCCTTATGGGCGTGTGGCATGGTCTTACCTGGGATTACGTGGCCTATGGCGTGTATCACGGCGCGTTGCTTGCCGGGTGCTACTGGATGCAAAAGAAGTGGAAGTTCTACAAGAAACACAAGCGTGACCGGTGGTTTGGCATTGCGTCTTGGGCGGTAACCATGGTGGCCGTGTTCTTTGGCTTCGCGTTGTTTGGCGGGTATGTGGTAACTCCGCTTTTGGGTGGTGCCCGCTAGCCCAATACGTACCATACTAGATGCAAGAGAACGAGCGACACAGAAGGGATGCTGTGATGAGTAACGTAAGCGATCAGATCGTTGACCTCGTGGTCGAGATTACCGGCGAGGACGAAGTGGCAGACGAGCGTGACATGGACCTGTTCGAGGAGGACTATCTGGACTCCATGGCAGCCATCGAGCTTTTGGTGGCAATCAAGGACACCTTTGGCGTTGCCATTGCCCCCACGGAGTTCGAGCGCGACCAGATGAACACCGTAAACAAGATTATTGCCCGCGTGCAAGAGCGCATGTAGCGGAAACAGGGAACGTAGGTGGCCTGATGGAGGCGCGAACGCTGCATATGCGCCTTTTGGCGATGGTTGGAGGTCTGGTCGTTGCCGCTGGGGTGGTGGGGGCTACCTTTGCACTGCTGCCTGCGCAGAGCACGCACGATGAGGCTGCAGACTACGGCTACGTGTATTCTGGGGCCAAGTCGTCTAGCGTGGACTTTGTGCGCGCCAACCTTGGCCAGGACTCGCTCTTGGTGCTCGGGTCGTCGGAGTTCTCCACGCCCGCCAGCACGGTGCCGCAGGTGCCTGCGCAGACGTTTGGCACGCACAACTATGGCTTGCGCCTTATGTTGGTGGGCGAGGCCTTCGATCAGTGCCTGTGGCACAGCATGGCACTCGGTGCCTTGGCCAAAGACGGGCTCCCCCACAACAAGGTGGTGCTCATTGTTGGCCTGGGTCAGTACACTGATGGCGGGTTGGATGCCAGTACGTTTTCCTCGCGCTTCTCGTATACGCTTTACCGGGGGTTTTGTGCGAACTCGGCCATACCCCAGGAGTTGCGCGAGCGTGTTCAGCATCGGCTTGAGGAACAGGGCGTGGACCAAACCACCCTGCGGGGGGCCAGTCCAAGCCTGCCACTCGATACCATCGACGGTGTCGTGCTGGGCGCGATGGACGACCTCAAATTGCGAAACGACCTCGGTGCCGTGCGTGCCCGAGGCATGGCGTGGCCGCAAGAATCCGCCACAGCGCCAAACTGGGAGGATCTGCGTAACCAAGCCCTTCAAGATGCGCAACGCATGAGCACCACCAACGAGTGGGGCGTAGAGGACAACTTCTACACCAAACAGCTTGAGCCAGTGCTCCAGTCGCTTGCCGGCGCACGTTCCGAGGAGACTTACACGAACACGCCCGAGTACGATGACCTCGATCTCTTTTTGAGCGTGTGCGATGCCTGTGACGTAAAGCCGCTGGTTATCGTCGAGCCCACGCTGGGACCCTACTACGATTACCTTGGCATAGGTGCCAAGACGCGCGACGCCGCCTACAGCAGGATTCGTGACGTGGTGGCAAAGCATGCCAATGCGCAGATCGCGGACTTCTCGAACAAGGAATACGAGAAGTACTTCCTGTTCGACATCGTGCATTTTGGTTGGACTGGGTGGATCGATGCCCAGCAGGCAATCTACGAGTTTGCCAAGGGAGGCGCGTAACCATGGCAAGGAAGAAGAAGGTGACGCTTCGCGAGAGGTACAATCGCTGGCTCGACGCACATCGCGTCGTGGCCTGCCTGCTCGTCGGCCTTGGCATGGCCGCCGCCGCGGTGGGCGTCTTCCTGTTCGTCACGTTTTCGGGCTTCGGGTCTTCGGCGGAGTTTATCTATAATCAGTTCTGATTTGAGTTATGCAAATACGCAGTATGGGGGTGATGCCCATGAGCGAGGATATTGACAAGACGGCGTCTCGCAGGCCCATCAAGCAGGAGTATCGGGCGAGGCAGACAGACCGACCGGTGGAGGGCGGTGCGCCCCAAGTCCCGCGTCGCGTGCAGGGAAGCGGGCAAAGACGTGCGCCACAGGGAAAGCCTTCTCCCAACAGGGCACGCACAAGCTCGCAACAGCAGCGCAGGAAGCAGAGTGCGCCCGCGCCGCAGCGACGTAGGAAAGGGGCCGCGCCGGCGCGTCATGCAACTCCGCCGAGCCAAAGGAAGGCGCAGAAGCAGGGGGTGCGGGTGCCCTTGGCCTTGTTTGTCGTGGTGTTGGTGGCATGCATCGTGGGTTCGGTGCTCGTAACCCGCGCCGTGCTCATTGGTCAGGTTCGCGAGGCGCAAAGCGATGCGGCCGCGGCCCAGAACAAGGCCACATCGTTGGCCAACGAGCTGGAGCAAGAGCGCAACCGGGGCAAGACGCAGAATTCCACGGGTACGGCTAACGCGACGGGGGACAACGCCACCAATGCTGCCTCCACCGAAGGCGTGGAGAGCCCCTGGATCACCAACGGCAAGTTCTCATCTGGAGACGCCACGCTAGACCAAGAGGTCAAGACGTACGTGGATGGCATCGTGGACTCGTCCACGGACGTGGATTCTGCAGCCTTCGAGATGTACAAGTCCATCGCCTGGTCCAACTACGTCGAGCGCGAGAACGCGCAGAAGCCGTCGGGCAAGGACTGGCGCATACAGTACGCCAAGCAGTACTACGAGAACGACTGTAGCGGTAACTGCTACGAGTTCTCGGCATTCCTCATGTATTGTCTGCGCTATATGGGCTATGCCGACGCCAAGGCGGAGGGTGCCGAGATCGAGCTGCAGAGCGGCAATTGGGGAGACCATGCCATCGTGTACGTGACCAACAAAGATGGCAGCTCCTGTATCTGCGACACTGCGCGTGGCACCAATGCGTGGATGATTCCCTCCACGTCGTACAACCTCAAGATAGTGGATTTCGAGAACGCCTGATTGCGGAAGGGGACACCATGAACGCAAACACGTTTAGGCGCAACGAGCTTTTGGCGCAAAAGGTAATCAAGGGGCTTTCCTCGCGAAACATGAGCGGTTACTACGCGGCGAGCAGGGAAGAGGCGCTTGCGTACGCCCTCTCGCTTATTGACGAGGGCAGTAGCGTTACCATGGGCGGTGGCGAGAGCGTGCATCAGATTGGCCTTCCCGAGGCGCTCAAGGCGGGACACTATAGCTTTATTGACCGCGATGCCTACGAGGACAAGCGCAAGGCGATGCTGCTCGCCTACGATGCTGACGTGTTCCTCTCGAGCGCGAACGCCATTACTGAGGACGGGATCCTTGTGAACATCGACGGCAATGCCAACCGCGTCTCGGCCATTGCCCAAGGTCCGAGGAAGGTAGTTTTCGTGGTGGGCATGAACAAGGTGTGCAAAGATTTCGACAGCGCCCTCAAACGGGCCAGAAACGTTGCGGCGCCTATTAACGTCCAACGCTTTGGCCTTAACACGCCCTGTGCCAAGACCGGTTCGTGCATGGACTGCAAGTCGCCCGACACCATTTGCTGCCAGTTCCTGCTCACGCGCTTCTCGCGTCATGAGGGCAGAATTCATGTGATCCTGGTTAACGACGACTTGGGATTCTAAGGCTCGCGGTTGGTCAGATTGCGTTAGCCCAGCAAAGGGGTAACCCTCATTGATTGGCGTAAGTGGCCTCTCAATGAGGGTTACTCCTTTGCGTGGCTAGAACGTGAGTCCCTGCTCGCCGCAGAACAGCTTGGTGGAGATGTAGCGCTCGCCAGTGTCGGGCAGGATGGTTACCACGGTCTTTCCTGGTCCAAGCTTTTGTGCAAGACGCACGGCTGCGACCACGTTGGTGCCGCTAGAGATGCCGCACATGAGGCCCTCCTCGCGAGCCAGGCGCCGCGACATCTCCATGGCCTCGCTGTCGGTGACGATGCAGATGTCCTCGTACACACCCGTGTCCAGAATCCCGGGGACTATGCCGTCTCCAATGCCCATCTGCAGGTGGGTGCCCACGGCCCCGCCCGACAGAATCGCGGCGTTCTTGGGCTCTACGGCCCATATGCGGACTTTGGGATTGGCCTTTTTGAGCTCGTGCCCAATACCCGAGATGGTGCCACCGGTACCCACGCCCGAGCAAAAGCCATCGATGGGGGAGTCTACGTCGTCGAGAATCTCGCGTGCCGTGTGCTGGGCCTGTGCCGCAAGGTTGTCGAGGTTCTCGAACTGCTGCGGCACGTATACCCGCGGATCGGCCTGGGCCATGCGCTCCGCCCGTTGGATGCAACGAGCCACACAGGCGCCAATGTCGCCGTCGTCGTGCTCGAGCAGAACGTCGGCGCCGTAGTGTACCACCAGCTTGCGACGCTCGACCGAGACCGAGTCGGGCATAATAATCTTTGCGCTGTAACCCAGAACGGCGGCAACCAAGGCAAGGCCGATGCCCTGGTTTCCGCTCGTGGGCTCCACGATGATGGAGTCGGGCCGCAGGTCCCCACGCTCCTGCGCGGCTTGTATCATCTGCAGGGCCGTGCGCGTCTTAATGGACCCGCCCACGTTGGTGGCCTCGAACTTAACCAGAATGCGCGCGCAGTCCTTGGTGGGAATACGTTGGAGTTGCACGAGCGGCGTGTGCCCGACGGCCTCAAGTATGTTTTTGTAAATCACCATGCCTCCCAAAAATAGGCAACGGAGCAATTCTACCAAACACAGAGTGATGGGACTGTGAGGACGGGCTGCGCCCGTGGCATGGTCGCTGCCAGCCCGTGAAAAGCAACCTCATTTCATTCGCTCGTCCTGGTCTGGCGCTACTATAAAGGGGAAGGACCGCCACAACGCAGAGAGGAGCGCCCATGGCCGTTTGCGGAGCGTTTGTGCTGCCTCATCCCCCCTTGATCATCCCTCAGGTTGGACGAGGGCGGGAGCGGGGCATTCAGGCAACCATCGATGCCTGCGAGGAGGTGGCGCGGCGCATAGCGGAACTTGCGCCGACTACCATGGTGGTGTCCTCCCCACACGCGACGCTCTATCAGGATTACTTCCACATTTCTCCTGGAGCACACGCTCGCGGTAGCTTTGCCAACTTCGGAGTTCCCCAGGCGTCATACGAGGTTGACTACGACGCGGAACTCGCCAACGCGATTGCGGGTGCATGTGACGACGAGGGGATTGCGGCGGGTACCGACTACGAGCGTGACCCACGACTGGATCATGGGACCATGATAGCATTGCATTTCGTACAGCCTCACCTGCCCAAGCTCAAGGTGGTGCGCATCGGCCTCTCGGGGCTTTCGCCAGCCGAGCACTATAAGATGGGACGAGTGGTGCAACAGGTGAGCCAAAGACTGGGTCGTCGTGTGGTGTGGCTCGCGTCGGGAGACCTCTCGCACAAGTTGCTTGAGGACGGCCCATACGGCTTCGCTCCCGAGGGGCCCATGTTCGACGAACGTGTGACGGCGGACTTGGGCAGGGGCGACCTCGTGGACCTTCTGGCTATGGACTCGTCGCTCTACGAGCGGGCTGCCGAGTGTGGGTTGCGCAGCTTTTGGATGATGACCGGTGCGCTGCACAAAACCGTCGTTCGCTCGGAGCTCCTGTCGTATGAGGGCCCGTTTGGGGTGGGGTACGGCGTCGCGGCACTCATGCCTGTGGGCGAGGAGGGGACCGACTCGTCCTGCGACCGACTTGCCACCTATCTGGAAAGACGCGACAGTGACCTGCGTAACCGCAAGGAGCACGAGGATGCCCACGTACGTCTGGCACGCGCCGCATTGGAGGCCTATGTGCTGGAGGGGCGGCGAATACGCCCTCCGCATGACTTGCCGAGCGAGCTGGCAGAAACCAGGGCAGGGTGCTTCGTTTCGCTCAAGAAGGATGGGGCGCTGCGTGGGTGCATCGGCACCATCATGCCAACGCGCGCGAGCCTTGCCGAGGAGATTTGTGCCAACGCGATTAGCGCTGGCACGCGCGATCCGAGGTTCAGTCCCGTGCGTGCCTCCGAGTTGGACGACCTCGTGTACGACGTGGACGTGCTCACGACACCCGAGCGCATAGCGTCTGCAAAGGAGCTCGACGTCGGGCGCTACGGCGTAATCGTGAGCACGCGAGATGGTAGGCGCGGGCTGCTCTTGCCGGACCTCGACGGGGTGGACAGCGTGGAGGAGCAGCTGAGGATTGCTGCACAAAAGGGACGTATCGACCTGGATTTCGACGACTACCAGCTTGAGCGCTTCGAGGTCGTGAGACACCTGTGAGCGGCATGCGGTGCACGACCTGTCCGCATGGCTGCGTGCTCGGGAATCGGGGCATGGGGCGTTGCAGGGCTCGTGCCAATGTGGGTGGCGAGGTGCGACCCGCAGCCTATGGCCGCATCACCTCCCTGGCCGTCGACCCCATAGAGAAGAAGCCCCTTGCCTGCTGGAACCCCGGCACAACCGTTCTCTCGCTGGGAGGCTATGGATGCAACCTCCGATGTCCCTGGTGCCAAAATCACCGCATTTCGCAGGTTGGGGAATCGGAGGTCGGCTGGCGGGAGTTGACACCTGAGCAGCTCGTGTCCATGGCGAGCGACCTGCACAAGAGGGACGCACGCATGGTTGGGATTGCCTACACCTACAACGAGCCCCTGGTATGCTGGGAATACGTCCGCGATGCGGGTGCCCTGGCACATGAGTCGGGCTTGTCCAACGTCCTCGTAACTGCTGGGTGTGTAAGCGAGGGTGTGGTTCGTGAGGTGGCACCACTAATCGACGCGGCCAACGTGGACCTCAAGAGTTTCTCGGACGAGACCTACCGGATGCTGGGCGGAGACTTGTCGTGCGTGAAGCAGTGCATCGAGGTCTTGGCACGAACCCCCACGTGCCACGTTGAGGTTACGACGCTGGTGGTGCCGGGCGTCAACGACGCGAACGACGAGATTGCTGATATCGCGGGGTGGCTGGCAGCGCTGGACGAGTCCATCGTGTTGCACGTGACGAGGTTCTTCCCCTCCTGGCGCATGGTTGACCGTGGTCCGACGCCCGTGTCGCGCGTGTACGAGCTTGCGGACGTGGCGCGCCGGTATCTGCCGCGCGTACGCGTTGGCAACTGCTAGCCGAACCCATAGCCTTGCGCCATGGGCAGAGGTCGGGTAACATGCGCACATCGTTTGTTAGCGAAAGGAGACGCCCATGAACTGGTACGAGGAGTCTGTGGTATATCAGATCTATCCGCTGGGGCTCTGCGGTGCCCCTTACGAGAACGATGGCGTGCAGGAACATCGCATCCTGCAGCTGTTGGATAATGGTTGGGTCGAGCACCTGCAAAAGCTGGGCGTTACCTGCGTTATGCTCAATCCCGTGTTCGAGAGCGAGGCCCACGGGTACGACACCATCAACTACAGCATGGTGGACGTCCGCTTGGGAACCAACGAGGACCTGCGCACCGTGGTGGACGCCTTTCATGCCGCTGGGATGCGCGTGCTGCTCGACGGAGTGTTCAACCACGTGGGACGTTCGTTCTGGGCGTTTGAGGACGTGCGCGAGAGGCGTCAGGAGAGCGAGTATGCCGGCTGGTTTAACATCAACTGGGATGGCAACAATGAGTACGGCGATGGGTTCTCGTACGACAACTGGGCTGGAGTGCCCTATTTGGTAAAGCTGAACCACGCAAACTTCGATCTTAACGCGTACTGTGCCGACGTGATTCGCGAGTGGGAGCAGGAGTACGACATCGACGGCCTTCGGCTGGACGTGGCGTACTGCCTGGACATCGGCTTCTTGGGCTACCTGCGTCAGGTTGCCAACGAGCTCACGGACAAGCGTGGCGACAAGTTCCTGCTCTTGGGCGAGACCATGTTTGGCGACTATAACCGGTGGATGAACGATGACGCGTGCGACTCGGTAACCAACTACGAGTGCTACAAGGGCCTGTGGAGCTCCGTGAATGAGGCGAACATGCACGAGGTCGCCTATGCGCTCGAGCGCCAGAGTGGCGACAAGCCCTGGGACCTGTACACGGGCAAGCACCTGCTCAACTTCGTGGACAACCACGACGTCCCGCGCATCGCCACCCAGATCAACGACAAGCGGCAGTTGCGCCCGCTCTATGGCCTGCTGTTTGGCATGTGTGGTGTTCCCTGCGTGTACTATGGTAGCGAGTGGGGGATTGAGGGAGAGCAGAAGTTCGGCGACCACGAGTTGCGTCCCGCGGTCGAGCGTCCGGAATGGAACGAGCTCACCGACTGGATCGCGAGCCTTGCAAAGGCTCGCACCGCAAGCGCGGCGCTCACCAATGGCGACTATCACGAGCTGCAGGTTCAGCCCACGCATCTGGTCTTTCAGCGCGAAGCGGAGGGTCAGCGGGTGATCGTTGCCGTCAACATTGCGGACGAGCCTGCGCACCTGCACTTTAACGCCAACTGCGGTCGCGCGGTGGACCTCATAACGGGGGAGGACCACGACTACGGTGGCGGCTCTGAGGTGGGGCCGCACAGCTGTCATTTCTGGCTCTGCGAGCGATAGCCCTCGGCGTCGGTGGTACGAAAGGGACAGTCCCCGGCATGCCGGGGGAC
>CACZFB010000058.1 GCA_902780305.1 uncultured Coriobacteriaceae bacterium
CCGGGAGTAGCTACCCGGACCTGGCCGAACTTTCTCAAAATTCCCCCTTGACGCTGCGATGGGCATATGAGGGGGTAACCCCCATTGATATGCCGCTTGCGGCAATCAATTGGGGGTTACCCCCTTTGATTGGCCAACCCGGCTGCTACACGTAACGACCGTGCGGCTACCGTTTGCCATCCTCGACCAGCCTTGGACCAGCATGTGGCAAAATACATTTAAGGTTCAACGTTGAGCGGGGGCACACGTGAGACGATATCGCATTGGCCTTTTGGCGGTCCACTCAGCAATCGACTACCCGCACTCTTTGCGCATGGGCGTAAAGAACACCATTGAGGAAGCTGGCCATACGCTGGTGACCATCGCCGAGCTCATTCCGTATCACACGTTGCAAAATGCCGAGGCGTACTTGCGTGTGGCCTGCATGATCGCTTCGCGCATGGATCTTGACGCCATAATCTATCCTGCTGGATGCGTGACGGCGTATCTGCGCGGGGACAGCGATGCTGCGCTAGCCCTGCTGCAATTCCTCGATCCCTCCAAGACACTTGTGCTGGAGCGCGATGTGGCCGGCCATCGCTGCATAACTAAGGACAACGCCCCTGGCATGCACGAATGCATGCGCCACCTTATTGAGGACTGCGGCTTTACTAGGATAGCGTTTGTGAGTGGACCGGCGTCAAGCCGTGGCGCTCAGGAACGCGAGGCCGTCTATTTTGAGCAGATGCAAGCCCATGGCATCGAGGTTCCCAAGAGTTTCTTTACGCGCGGCGACTTTGGCGGAGACTGCGCAGACGTAATCGAGCAACTCTTGGACGACAACCCAAACCTGGAGGCCATCGCATGTGCCTGCGACCTAATTGCATACACTACCTACGATGTCCTAAACAGGCGTGGAATTGCCGTGGGCGAGGACATTGCGGTAACCGGGTTCGACGACCATCCGCGATCCGCACATATGGACCCGCCGTTGTCCACGGTGCGCATGACGAGCTATGACTACGGATGCATGGCGGCCCGTGAGGCGCTACGCATGTGCGCCGGCCTGCCGCAAGGGGAGTCGGTTATCTCCAGTAGATTCGTGGCACGCAACTCATGTGGGGAGGACGCGCATGGGGGCGTTGAGCGCATAAGGAGCATGTTCAAACAGGAGCCGTTCCCCGAAGACGAGTTCGTGTCCATAATGATGGAATCGACCCTCTCGATGGCGGGTCCGCGTGTCACTCGCCATTTTCGCAAGCATATGGAGTCATTCTTCGCCAAGGTGCGCGCTGCCTACGTACATCATAGAGATAATCCCGGAAGCGACGACCTGCTCTTCTCGTCCCAAGACCTCGCAGCCCTGTTCCAGCAGGACTATGCCGCGAGCCTCTCGCTCGAGGGCTTTCACACCGTGGCCATCAACTTGCTCGAAGCGCTCTTGGAGGAATCGCCTGCCGAGGATGCCACGTGGATCATCCAGCAGATCTCCCACTTGCATCTTCGTGTCGCGCGGCTCCTTAATGGCGCCGCCCAGGCAGACGTCATCAACCGAGACAAGCGCGAGTGGATTACCTTCCACACGGTGGATGACGCGCTGCGTGAGGATCGCAACCCCACCAAGGCGCATGCGCTGATTCTGCAGGAGTTTGGCCGCATGGGGATTCGCGAGGCGGACCTATTCCTCTTGCCGGAACCACTTGAGTTCATGGACTCGCACGGGTTTGCCCTCTCCGATAAGCTCAGACCCATAGGCCGGCTTTCGAACGGCAACGTGGAGACGGCAGACGCGGACGAGGTGCTGCTTCCACGGCTACTCGACACCATCGTGTCGCGCTACGAGGGCGAGACGGAATGCATCGTTGGCGGGGTGATGGCGGGAAGCGAGCTGATGGGCATTGCGGCTATCAACAGCGGTGCGTTGAGCGATCACGATCAGCTCATGGTGTATCTTAACGTGGGATTCGCCTTCAAGCACCTGCAGATGATTGCCACGGAGCGCGAGATGAACGAGGTCCTGAGCCAGAACAACCTCCTCCTCGCGCGGCAGTCCTCGCACGACGAAATGACCGGCCTGCTCAACCGCCGAGGCTTTATGCGCAAGGCCGGGAACATGTTGAGTGTGAATCCTGGCCGGACGGCGGCTGTGGTCTACCTTGACCTTGATGGGCTCAAGACCATTAACGACACGCTGGGCCACGACGTGGGTGACGATGCCATTCGCGAAACCGCTCAGATTCTCGGACGATACGTCCCCGAACAAGGCGCGCTGAGCAGGTTGGGAGGCGACGAGTTCGTGGCGCTCGTCCTCGTTGATGGGCTGGAGCAGGTGGACGAGATGCTGCGAAGCGTCCAGAATGCCATGGACGCTCGCAACGCAGCCAACACGACACCGTATGAGCTCTCCATCTCGTCGGGGTCATGCGTGTTTGCCGTGGAGGAGGGCATGACGGAACTGCCCGCGAGTCTTATGGCGCAGGCGGACGAGCGCCTGTACAAGATGAAGCGCCGTCGCAAGGCGAGTCGGCGCTATGTGGATGGGCAGTAACGAACCCCAATGGCCTACTCGGACGGGTATACTTGGAAGCACCATACAAAACTTGAATCGAGGTGGCCTGTTTCATGGCAAAGACGGACGACAAGGTGCCGCGACTTGCGCTGCTTATTGATGCGG
This sequence comes from uncultured Coriobacteriaceae bacterium, assembly GCA_902780305.1. Classification (GTDB taxonomy): domain Bacteria; phylum Actinomycetota; class Coriobacteriia; order Coriobacteriales; family Atopobiaceae; genus RUG440. Next base: position 2,654 of record CACZFB010000058.1, read on the forward strand.
ACAACGTGTCGGCAAAGTATCTGCCAACCATATTGAGCGAGCTTCCCAAGCATGGGGTTACCACCTACCGACGCATCTATGGGGACTTTACCGACCCTCAGGCTGCCGGGTGGCGTGCCAAGCTGCTGGACAACTCGATTATGCCCATTCAGCAGTTCAGCAATGTTAAGAGCCATAAGCCTGGCGAACACGCGGGCAAGAATGCCACCGACTCGGCGCTCATTATCGATGCGATGGACATCCTGTACGCCGGCAAGGTGGATGGGTTCGTAATCGTGAGCTCCGACAGCGACTTTACGCGTTTGGCCCAGCGACTTCGCGAGAGCAACATGATTGTGGTGGGCATGGGCCGCAACCAAACCAGCATCTCGTTTAGGCATGCCTGCACGACGTTTGTGAACATCGAGTACCTGAGCAAGCTCGACGGCAACGACTCCAGCGGCGGCGCTGCGGCGGATGACGTCTCGGAGGACGGTGGCGTCGAGACGACCCTTACGTTGGCAGACGTCGAGGCCGTGGTGGCGGGCATCGTGCGCAACAACGACAGCAGGGGAGAGGACACGTTGCTCGCATCGGTCGGCGAGGGCCTGCGCAACCGCTATCCGGACTTCGACGTGCGTACCTTTGGCTACACGAAGCTCTCCAAGATGATAGGTGACATGGGCCGCTTCGAGCTTACGGAGTGTGGAAGCGTGCACCGCGTATCGATTGCCGACACGCAGGATGTGCGCTCGCGCGTGGAAACGTATGTGCGCCAACGCCTGGCACAGGAGTCCTCGCGAACGATGAACCTCTCCATACTGGCGCAGGAGGTGTATGGCGAGTTCCCGGAGCTGAGGCTCAAGGATTTGGGCTACGCGCAGTTCGGGCAGTTTGCCGACAGCATTCCTGGCGTGCATGTAATGAGTAAGCGGCAGCAGGTGAGTCTGGACTCATAGGCCACAGGCTTCGAGGCAACGGGAGGTGGGTTGCATGATTGGCGCAATCGTTGGTGACATCGTTGGCTCGCGGTTTGAGTTCCACACGCACAAGGCAAAGGACATCCGCTTCTTCCACAGGCGGTGCAAGCCCACCGACGACAGCATCATGTCACTGGCCGTCGCCAAGGCAATCGTGGCATGCGACGGGGACTATGCGGAGCTGTCCCAGGTCGCCGTGTCCTGCATGCAGGAGCTGGGGCAGGCATACCCCAACGCCGGCTATGGCGGGAGCTTCTACGAGTGGCTGTGGGAAAGTGACCCCCAGCCCTACAACAGCTACGGCAACGGCGCGGCCATGCGCGTGGGGCCCTGCGGCTTTGCGGCACAAAGCCTGGAGGAGGCGCGCGAGCTGTCTCGCAAGGTGACGCAGGTGAGCCACGACCATCCGGAGGGGCTCAAGGGCGCACAGGCCCTTACGGATGCGGTGTACCTGGCACGGACGGGCGCCACCCGCCAGGACCTTCGCGCGCATGTGTGCGAGCATTACTACGACATCGACTTCACCATCGACCAGATTCGCCCCACCTACCAGTTTGACGTCTCGTGCCAGGGCTCGGTGCCCGTGGCCTTGGAGGCGTTCTTTGAGTCCACGAGCTTTGAGGATGCCATACGAACCGCCGTGTCGGTGGGCGGGGACAGCGACACCATCGCCGCCATGGCAGGTGCTGTGGCAGAGGCATACTACGGCGTGCCACAGGACTTCGTGCTCGCCGCAGACAACTACCTCGACGCACGGCAGTCGCAGATTCTCGCGTCGTTCGAGAGGCGCTTCCCGTCTCGTGCCCTGGATGCAGGCGGCAACCCCACAACCACCGTGTTCCAGGTCTTGCAGGGGCCATGATGGCATGGGCACGCGTGACGATGGGGTGCGTCCTGGAGGAGAGGACGATGGTCAGCTTTCTCATACTGCTACCACATACGGACGTTGGTAGCGTTTTGAGAAGCATAGCCTCACTTTTGCCCCCCATCCTTCTCAAATAGCTACCAACCGCCAACGTTGGTAGCAGTTTGAGAAGGATAGGGGGTCGGCAGAGCTCGCGGCGCAAGCGGCAGGCAGCCTAGTCCAGGTCCTCCCCGTTGCTCGCGATGACCTTCTTGTACCACCAGTAGTATAGGCGCATTGCCGTTTTCGCTTTGCGGATGAGTCATTTGCGAAAGGTATTTGCCATGTATAATAGAGACCACGCGCGGCGGTCTGCCCAAGTGCCGCTGTCCTGGCGTGGCGGTTGTGCCAGAAACGATGAGCGAGGGAGGATGCATGGGTACCTACAAGCGGCCGATGCAGCGCAGCCTGCTGCTGGGTTCCGCCGTCTTCGTGGTGCTCATGTGCGTGGTGCTCTCGCTGCAAACGTACTTTACGTTCTCCGGATGGTACTACGAGCAGTACAACGCCAACCTGGCAAATGTAATCATGTGCGTGGGGCACAATCTGGACGTGGATGACTTGCAGGAGTGCGTGAATACGGGCGTTCCGTCAAAGAAGTACGCCGAGCTGCAGGAGTTTCTCAACGAGTGTGTGGATGACTTCAACCTCGCCTACCTCTACGTGAGCATCCCTCGTTCCGACGGCGTTATGGTGAGCGTGTGCTCGGCCACGAGCGAGGCCGAGCGGGAGGCGGGCGACGACGAGGACTGGCCGCTGCTGTACGAGATTACCGACGAGTACACCCCGCAGAGCATCAAGCCCTACGTGGACGCATGGGAGACGACCGGCATCACGTATTTTGAGACGGGCTCCGAGTGGGGCGATTGCTACTCCGCCTGTGAGCCGCTTGTTGCGTCGGACGGACAGAAGGTCGCCCTGTTGTGCGCGGACCTCTATGTCGACGCCATGCACATGCAGATTATGGAATACGTGCTGCGCAGCGCCATCCTGGGGAGTCTCATTTGCATCGCGTTCGTGGCGCTGCTCCTCTTGTGGCTGCGCCGTGACGTGACGCTGCCCATCCTCAAGCTCGAGCGGAGCGCGCGCAGCTTCGCGCAAAAGAGCCACGACCGGAGCGACCCGGCCTCGCTGCTCTTCGACGACCCCCACATCAACACGCAAAACGAGGTGGAGTCGCTGAGCGATGCCATCTCGCAGATGTCGGAGGACATGCAGGCCTATGTGGAGGACATCGTGCGGGCCGAGCTGCTCGCGCAGAATGCGCAAGAGCAGGTGGAGGGCATGTCGCGGCTTGCGTTTGAGGATCCCCTCACGCACGCGAGGAGCAAGGCGGCCTATGCTCGCGCGGTGGAGGGTATGCGTGCCGAGATCGCTGCGGGAAACACGGGGTTCGCCATCCTCATGATCGACCTCAACAACCTCAAGTACGTCAACGACACCTTTGGTCACGACAATGGCGACCGCTATCTCGCCGGGGCCTGCAATGCTATTGCCCAAACGTTGGGCGACACGCCGCTGTACCGCACGGGCGGTGACGAGTTCGTTGCCATCCTTCGCGGAGACGACTACCAGCACTGTGCCGCGCTGCTCAAGGAACTGCAGGGACGCTTTGCAAAGACGCAGGCAGACGACAGCGTCGAGCCGTGGGAGCGCTACTCTGCCGCATGCGGTCTGGCGAAGCATCGTCTCGGTGAGGACTACGAGGATGTGTTCGCCCGCGCCGACCGCATTATGTACCGCAACAAGACGCGCATGAAAAAGCGCATGTCCACCCACGTCATGTCGCGCTAGCCCTCGCATTCGGGGGGCAGGCGTCTGAGTACATGATGGCGTCTGGCGGCGCATTGTTGCCGACATAACGCTAGAATACCCACGGGGACCATCCCCTCAGCGCATTCGCAAACGTGCAAAGGAGAGAGTGCACCATGGACATCCAGGCAATCGCCTCGCAGCTTATGGGACAGATCGGCGAGAATCCCGACATGTTCGCACGGTTCGTGCAACATCCGTATTCCACCACGGCAGCCGCGGCCGGCACCGACGAGAAGATCAGCAAGTCCGACATGAGCCAGGTCGTCACGCAGATGGCCGCGCAGGCCACGGGCCAGTCGGCCGACCTGGGCGACATAGCCGGCATCGCGTCCACCTTGCTGGCCCAAAACGGTGGCAGCGTGCACAGCCTTACCAGCGCGCTGTTTGGCGGTGCCCAAAAGAAGGGTGACACGCCCTCCTTGGGAGACATCGCCGTCAAGTCGATTCTCGGCGGCGTTGCCGCCAAGGGCATGGGCGACCTCATCGGTGGCATGCTGGGCGGAAAGAAGAAGTAGCGCGTGGATCGAAGTCTCACAAACGGTCAGTAACCTGAAGATTTCTGCACTCGGGGGACTGTCCCCTAAACACAGGGGACAGTCCCCCGAGTGCAGGCGTGTGAGGAGGTGCGGTGATGGAGCTGTTGGCGCCTGCGGGAGGAGAGGAGCAGCTACGCGCGGCGGTGCGGTTTGGCGCGGACGCGGTATACCTGGCCGGCCCGCGGTGGGGCATGCGGGCACGCGCGCAGAACTTCTCCAACGACGAGCTGGAACAGGCAGTTGGCTTTGCCCACGAGCATGGGGTTGCCGTACATGTTACGGTCAACACCCTCATGTACGACAACGACCTAGACGAGCTTCCTCGCTACCTGCGCTTGCTGGACGACCTGCGCGTAGACGCGGTAATTGTGGCCGATCTGGGTGCGTTGGAACTCGTGCGCAAATATGCGCCGCACGTGGCGGCGCATGTCTCCACGCAGGCATCGGTAACCAACGCCCATACGGCGCTTGCCTATGCGCGCCTGGGGGCACGACGCATCGTGCTGGCGCGCGAGATGTCCTTGGAACAAATCGAGCAGCTGCACCGTCGTGTGGGGGATGCCGTGGAGCTCGAGGCGTTCGCGCACGGGGCCATGTGCGTGGCGGTGTCGGGGCGCTGCCTGCTCTCCAGCGCGCTCGTGGGAACAGGCAGATCCGCCTCGCTTGGCGCCTGCACGCAGCCGTGCCGATGGACGTGGAGCCTTGTGGAGGAGACGCGTCCCAACCTACCCATGCCCATAGAGGAGGACGAACGCGGCAGCTACCTGCTTTCGGCGAACGACCTGTGCATGCTGGAGCATTTGGATGACCTTGCGCGGGCGGGAGTGACCTCCATTAAGATCGAGGGGCGCAACAAGGGTGCCTATTACGTTGCCGCGGTCACCAACGCGTATCGTCATGTTCTGGACGGCGACGATCCAACTCGATGGATGGGGGAGCTTGAGGCCACGAGTCACAGACCCTTTAGCACAGGATTCTTCTATGGTGACCCCACACAGAACCCAGGGCATGCGGAATATGCTCGAGAGCGGTTGCTCGTGGCGGTGGCTCGTGTATGTAGACCATTGGAATCCGAAGGTGAGTCAACGCGATGGCTCACTGAGGTGGTATGCCGCAACAAGGCCGTCCCAGGCGATGTCATAACGGTACTCGCACCGCGTCAGCCCATTCGAACCTTCGAACTCGGTCCTGTCGAGCGCCTTGACCCCGAGGAGGGATGGCAGCCTGCCGGGAAGCTTTCGGTAAACATGGAGACCTATCGAACGGTCACGCCCTTTGCCCTCGGTCCTGGCGACATGCTGTGTGTGTAGTTCCGCACTGCAAGGTAATGCGCAGGTGGGTCAGAACGTGGCAACCTAACAAAGGGGGTGACCGCATCAGTATACCGTTTGTGGTAGTCAACGGGGTTACCCCTTTGCAAGGCTGTCATTGGCCCCGGGTTGTAGTACACTAAACACAATTCTGGAGATGGAGGTTTTACATGGATATCAATCTTGAGCACGTTGGCACTCGCCTTACCGTTACGGTTGCTGGTCGTCTTAACACGGGCACGGCGCCTGAGTTCGAGGAAAAGCTCATTCCCGCGCTCAAAGGGGTAGAGGAACTCATCATCGACTTTGCCGACTTGGATTACATTTCCAGTGCGGGCTTGCGCATCGTGCTCACCTCTCAGAAGATTATGAATCGTCAGGGCACCATGGTTATTCGCAACGTGAAGCCCGAAATCTATGAGGTGTTCGAGATGACTGGTTTCGTCGACTTCCTCACGATTCAGTAGGCATGGAACTGAGCACGGTATTCCAGTTTGCGGCGGCAACCCTTTTGCCTGTTGCCGCCGCAATGGGTTTGTATGTTGCCGAGCATCGAACGGAGTTCGGCACCTTGCCCTACATGGTGAGGCAAGTGATTATAGGCCTCCTATTTGGTGGCATCGCTATACTGGGAACCGAGTTCGGCATCCAGACAACCGATGCCACCATGAACGTGCGTGACGCATCGCCTTTGGTGGCAGGCCTGTTGTTTGGCGGTCCTGCTGGGATCATTGCTGGCGTTGTGGGTGGGGTGGAACGATGGCTGGCCGCATTGTGGGGCAGGGGAATGTTCACCCGAGTGGCATGCTCGGTTGCGACGATTGCGGCTGGACTATATGCCGCGCTGTTGCGCAAACGCATGTTCGACAACAAGCTCCCCAGCTGGTCGCTGGCCTTCGCCATCGGCGTCGTGGTTGAGGTACTGCACCTCACCTTAGTGTTCGTAACCAACATGGACAACATACCACGGGCGTTCACCGTGGTGCGGGCTTGCGCCCCCATCATGATCCCCTGTAATGCGCTCTCGGTTGCGCTCGCAACTTTGGCGGTGGCCATCCTGGCCAAGATAAAGCTTCACAAGGCGCCACCAGATCGCGAGCTTTCCAACTCCATTCAGGCGGGCATGCTCATTGCTGTGGTGGTAGGACTTGTGGTCACCACGATGTTTACCGCCATGATTCAAAACAACATCTCGGAGTTGCAAACGGAGTCCCTGCTCAAGCTCAACATCGAGGATGTTTCAGCCGATGTCGACGACGCCCTCAACGAAAAGCTGCTCAACGACACGCGCAAGGTTGCACGCTACATCAACTCCGTTGAGCGGGCCAAGACGCTCAAGATGGACGAGGTGGCACAGCAGTTCGACGTAACCGAGATAAACGTCATCGACAAAACAGGCACGATTGTTGCAAGCACCTACGACAGGTTTATTGGCTTCGACATGGCGAGTGGCGCGCAGTCCAAGGAGTTCCTCGTTTTGCTCAACGAGGACAAGAAGGAGTTCGTGCAGTCATACCGGAACATCAGCTATAGCGACGCCGAGCAACGAAAATATGCCGGAGTGGTAATTGATGGCGGTTTCGTTCAGGTTGGTTACGATGCCGTCGATTTCCAAAAAGCCATCTCCGAGGAAGTCCCCGAAGCGGTACGCAACCGTCATGTGGGCGAGTCGGGAGGTCTGGTTATTGCTGATGCAACGGGAATCGTGTATGGAAGCCAAAATGATGCCGGTACCGAGACGCTCCGCCAAACGGGACTGGCTGATGCCCTCAACACGGCCCATCCAGGCGAGGTGTTTGTCGCAACTTACTACGACACCCCGGTCGTTGCCATGTATCAGCTCGCCGAGGGCTACAGGATCATTGCGTTCCAACCCGTGGAAGAAGCCCAGTTCTCCAGAAACGTTGCCGTTCTGGTTACCGAGTTTATGGAGATCATCGTATTTGCCGCGCTGTTCACCGTCATCTACTTCTTGGTAAAGCGCGTGGTGGTGGACAACATCCACAGGGTTAACCGCGTGCTGGGCACCATAACTGCGGGCAATCTTGACGCGTCCGTTGAGGTCCGCTCAAACGAGGAATTCTCGTCGCTGTCGGACGACATAAACACCATGGTGGATGCGCTCAAGCGAGCCATAGCCGAGGCGGCGGCGCGCATAGATGCCGAGCTCGAGTATGCTAGGACCATCCAAAGTGGTGCCCTGCCCAGGCCGATGGAGCCCAATCCACAACGGGACGGCTTCTCGATCTTTGCCCAGATGGACGCCGCCAAGGAGGTCGGCGGGGACTTCTACGACTACTATTTCTTGGACGACAACCACTTTGCCTTCCTTGTGGCCGACGTCAGTGGCAAGGGCATTCCTGCCGCAATGTTTATGATGAAGGCGAAGACGCTTATACAGAGCCTTGCCGAGACCTGGCTGCCGGTGGACGAGATCTTTACCCGCGCCAACAACCAGCTATGCGAAGGCAATGAGGCCGAGATGTTCGTTACGGCATGGATGGGTGTCGTGGAACTCGATACCGGGCACGTGGTGTATGCCAATGCTGGGCACAACCCACCAGTGGTGGGGACCGAACGCGGCGATTTCGAGTATCGCAAAGCGCGTCCCAACCTCGTATTAGGTGGCATGGCGGGTATTCCATATCGCATCTACGAGATGGATTTGAAACCGGGCGATATCATTTTCCTGTATACCGACGGAGTGACTGAGGCGACGAATGCTCAAAACGAGCTCTTTGGCGACGACCGACTTGTGGAGTCTCTAAACAGACATAGCAAAATGGCCATGGAGGATCTGTGCAATGCGGTGCACAAGGATGTTGACGACTTTGTGGGAGAGGCCCCTCAGTTCGATGACATAACGGTGTTGGCGTTGCGGTTTGAGGGAAGGAAGTAATATGAACCTTACCATAGAGGCACGAATCGAGAATGTTGAGGAAGTCATCAGCTTTGTGAACGACCAGCTCAAAGGCATGGGCTGCACGCTGCGCGCAAAGACGCAAATCGACATCGCCTTGGACGAGCTGTTCTCTAACATCTGTCGCTATGCGTACGGAGAGGGAATAGGCCATGCGACCATTAGCGTGGAGGAGGTACCCGAGGAGAATGCGGTGCGCATTACCCTGGAGGACAGCGGGATTCCGTTTAACCCCTTGTCGCATGAGGATCCTGATGTAACGCTTGACCTGCACGAGCGCACCATCGGCGGGCTTGGCATCTTTATGGTAAAGAAGACCATGACCGACGTGAACTACGAGTACAAGGATGGCGTGAACACGCTCACGGTACTCAAGACCATATAACGGATGGAGCGGCAACGGGTCGGGTAGGATTCTGATTCGTTGCCGCTCGGCGTGCGGTGTGGGAGGCGATTCTGGTTATGGTGCTTAGTGAGCCGCCCAGTGCGGTGATGTATGCGGACTTGCGATCCTTTGGAGGCATCTCCAACAAGGATGCTGCCAGAATCTTGTTGTCGGCCCAGGTCGTGTCGGGTGGCAAGTCACCGCGGGATCGCATAGAGAGCCGTACGTATCTCTCGCGCTCAATCGTGCATGTAGATCCACGTCAGGTGAACCCCTCCATATTCGCAGACTTCCACAGCAGCACGCAAACCTTGTGCCTGCGCATATTCAACTACACCGGTGGTGCCGTCTCGTTGGATACCGTTATGGATCACTATGCGGGAAGAGCTGCCGCTCAGATGTGTGAGTCTTTGGAGGCCTATGGCCTCAACGCGCAGGTGTACCAAAACGAGGTGCGTCGTTTGCGCCGCGTGCGGCTTCGTGAGGAACGAGACCGTGCGCTCATGCTCATCATGCTGTTTTGCGCAACGGGGTGTTTGGCAGACGCGCGTGTTGCGACGACCGTCGTGGAGGACTTCGCGCGGAGCAAGCTTGCCCAAGACTTGGCGACGGTTACCGCGGTTGGTGAGTTGACCTCGGGTGTGGGCCAGGACCTCAACAAGCCCGTTTCGTTGGGGCTGCTGCGCATGGTTAACGGGGCTGCTCGTCCGCCCATCCACTGCCTGTCGCTTGCGGGTTCGATGGTGGGGTCGCTCGTCTCGGGAGAAGGGTCTATCTCCAATGTGGAGCCTGACGTTTCCAGGCGTCATGCCCGCATATGGCATGATGGCAACCGCTGGTTGTGCACGGGACTTGGCTCCACAAACGGTACGACCATCATACGGGGTACGAACAAGACCGTACTGTGCGTCGAACCGCCCCGTGCCAACGGTGCCGGCACCGACCCCTATCCGCCGCAGGAGATTTTTGAAGGCGACATCCTGTGCTTTGGCAAGACGACGCAGTTTTTGGTGTTGCGGGTCTCGTAAGCTTGTTGCCGTTTGTTGCCTCTTACGGTTGGCTACACAGAAGGCGGCAAATAAAAAAAGGTCAGACATACATCTGACCTCTGGTTTCTCTGGTGGGCGATGCTGGATTCGAACCAGCGACCCCATCCGTGTGAAGGATGTGCTCTACCCCTGAGCCAATCGCCCTTAGCGAAAGCCATTCTAACAGAAGATGGCTTTCCGTGGTGCGAGAAAACTATCTTCCTACAATAGCCTCCCTGAGCATGAGCACATAGGCGTCGGCGCCTTCGGGACGAAGGTGGGTGCCGTCATCCCAGAAGTACTCGTC
>CACZFB010000059.1 GCA_902780305.1 uncultured Coriobacteriaceae bacterium
GAGCCCGGTCGTACTCCAGCCAATCCCCCACCTTGGCATAGCCGTCGTCCACCTGAAACACGTGGTCGACACCTGGCACGTCGATCCCGCGCAGCACAAGGCTGGTGGAGAAGAGGTCCTCCTCCAGTTTCCATAGGTCAATCTCGCCGTAATGCCGATACCAGCTGGTGTAGCCCATCAGAGGGCGGGCGTCACGCGCCCGTATGCCCGCCAAGGTTAGCCACTCGTCCACCGCACGCTCGAGCGTGCCCCCCACCAGCGCGAAGGAGATGAGCTCACGTCGCTCGCCGACCGCGAGCGTCTGCTGCGGGACCTCCTTTTCCAGCGCAATGGTCCCTGCGTCGAGGTCCTCCCGGATGAGGGTAAACCCATTGTCCTCGTTGAGCGAGCCAAAGAGCAGCACCTCATCGCCCTGCCGCACGTACCCATAGCCAAAGCCATGCTGGTGTCCTGGGCGTGAGTCCTCCTCCACAAAGCGATAGTCGCCACTTGCGTCGAGCACATACTTGTCGATTACCTTGCGCGGCACCCTGGACAGACCCCACATGCGTCCGTCCACCGGACGCTCCACGCTGTCGGTCCACGAGTTGTAGCCGTTGAGGTAGATGGCGTCCGCCTCGACGAGAGCGAGCTCCAAAATGGCGGTCACCTCGTCCACGACCACAGCGACGTCCGGTCGCACGAACACGCGACGCACCTGCCGGTTTCCTGCAACCTCGACACCAAGCTCGTTGGCGTCGTTGCCTCCCGAGGTGCTGCCGTCGCCGCTTATGATTACCTCACGCCTACGTGCCACTCCCGGCACGTGGTACGCGATGCGAATACTCGGTCCCACAGACATACGCTACTCCTCCCCTTCGCTCGGCAGGCGGGCACCGATGCTGGAAAGCACGCGCTTCTCGCGATACCGCAGGAACACCAGGCCGCCGAGCAGACAGAACACCGTTGCCACCACGGCGGTAAGACGATAGCCCATGCCATTGGATCCCAAGGTGGCGATGGACGAGAACAAGATCATGGCGAGGGACTGCCCCAGCGTCATGGAAAACGTTCGCGCCGCATAGAACATGCCCTCGCGGTTCTCACCCGTGCTCACCGCGTCCGACTCCGCGATGTCGGCAAGCACCGCCTGCGGCAGGATGCCCAGCACGGCCATGGGAATGGCGGCCAGGATCGCGACGAGCGCTCCCCACGCCAGCTCCGGCACGCCAAACTGTCCGCATACGCTGGTAACCAAGAAGGCCAGGCAAAAGAAGAAGAACGCAAACGTGACCAGCCGCTTCTTGCCCATGCGCTTTGCCAGGACATTGACCGGCCCGTAAAACGCCAAGCTCAGCAGCGTCATTCCGGCGAATAGGATAAAGTTCATGGATGGATCAAGACCCATGAGACTCGTCACGTAGTAGGGCATGCCAGTTTGGAACATGGTGATGGCGACCCAATACAGGATGTCGCTCAGCTCGAAAACCTGGAACTCCTTGTTCTTAAAGGTCTTTACCACCGAGGCACCCATGGGTGTGGTGGACGGCTCCGTCCTGGCGTAGGTGTGCTCGTCGATGGTGAAGGCGGGCAACAGCATGCACGCCACGGCGATGACGGCCAGGATGCCAATGGTCACGCGATAGGCGTTGGCAATGCCCAAAGAGCCTTGGAAGAAGCCGGCTATGGTCGGCACGAGGTAGGCGACCGCCGTACCCACGAAGTAGGTTACCGAGATGTACGTGGACAGGTTGACGCGCAGCTCCTGCGTGCTTCCCAGCTCAGGGATGAGGGCGTTAAACGGCGTACAGTACAGCGAGAGCGACACGTAGAAGGCCACGAGGCACACGAAGAGCGCGATATCGTTGAACACCTCGCCGCCCATGCCCGGCAGGGTAAACACGACCACCGTCATAAGGCCAAACGGAATCGCGAACCAACGCATAAACGGAATGCGCCGGCCTCGCGGATGCTTGAGCGAGTCCGACTTGGAGGCGATAAACGGGTCGATGAAGCCATCCAACAGACGACAGAACGCCGTGATCAGGCCAATGATGGTCATGCCGGCAAACACGATGCCCTGGGTGATGAACAGCGGCATGCCCGCGGCGATGGTCTCCTCGCTGGGCATGTAGAAGTAGAGCAGCCAGTTGGACACCACACCCGAGAGCATCGCCCAACCAAGCTGCCCTATGGCGAAGTTCCTCATTATCCTGCCGTCTGCCAGTTTCCTACCTTCCATCAAACCACATCTCCCTTCTGCTGCAGGTCCTCTGCGGGCGCCTTGCCCGACAAGGACCACAGCGCCATGTCTATAAGGCACTGCAATTCCGCAAAGCCGTTGGAGAAGTCATCCGAGGGGATGACCTCGCCCTGCCGCATCTTTTGCGCCACGCCCATAAGCGCATGTGCCAGCGCCAGGTAAAACGGCCTGAACTCCACCTCGCGCGTGATGGACCCGTCCATGCGGCCCAAGCGGTAGGCGTCCTCAAAGATCACGTAGAACGAGTCCACGTGCGAACCGTATTGCGCAAGCTCCTCGCCGGTGATCCCCTGGCTCACCACCATGTGGTCGAACGCGTCCATAAACGCGACGAAGTCACCGTGCAGACAATATGCGTCGCGATAGCGTTCCAGCAACGCCCGCAGGCGACCCAGTCCGCCTTGGGCAAGGAATTCCGCGGACTCCACCAGCTCGGAGATCTGCGCGTTAAACCGCTCCCACATGAGCGTTGCCGCAGCAATGGCCAGTCGCCCCTTCGTCGAGAAGTGCCGATACACCGTGGCCACACCCACGCCGGCGGCATCGGCGATGTCGGCCATCTTTACCGCCTCAAGACCCTCGCGCAGGAACAGCTCGGCCGCACAGGCCACCACGCGGTCGTCGAGAACTGCGCCAGGATCCTTGCCGAGCGCCGCCTCGCCATCCGCGAATTCCCACATGTCTCTCGCCATTGCTTGACCGCACCTCCCCGTATCTGATAGTCTAACTATCATCCTGATAGCCAGACTATCAAACTACGCAATGCGACGCAAGGGAGAATCGACATGAGCGGCACCGTGGACAAGGCGAGCAACATCTTTGGCAATCAGATTGACGGACGCACGTACAAGAAGGCCTGTGCCAGCAAGCAGCGCTTTGCCAAGCGATTCGGTGACGACGCGAACGCGACCTATCACCTGCGCGCGGAGGGACTGCCCGTTATCGGCGAGCGCCTAGGCGTGCGCAACCTCGTGATGGCTGCCGACGAGGCCGCCCTGGACCTGGCAACGGATGCCCGCGAGCATGCGTGCGACACACGTACCCCGCGTACGGTCGAGGGCGCAGCGGGGACGCCTGTGGTAGTTGGCAACATCCGCATGGGATTCGGTCACTATCGCATATCCATGGCCATGGCCTCGGCTGCCCACGCCATGGGATACACCCCCTACTGGTTCGACCTCGCCTCATTCGAGCAGACCACGGGGTCGAAGGTGATTGCGTCGCAAAACGAGCTCTACTCCCTCGGCTCGCGTCTCTCGCAAAGGAGCTCGCTCTTTAACCGCCTGTACTGGGAGCCCCTCAACTCCGAGGGTTTCCGCAAGCTCACCTACAACTCCGGTGACCAAAAGAACGCCGAGCTCTGCGTGCCGCTCTTTGCCGACCTGCCTGCCGACGTGCCCTTTATTGGCACGCACGTGTGGCCGGCGCAGGCGGCCGTGCATGCCGGCCTCACGCACGTGGTAAACGCCATTCCCGACAACTGGCCCATGGCGCTACACCTTGCCGAGGGCTCGCTGCATACCGTACAGACGCCCTCCGCATACCTGGGGTACCACCAGCTGCGTGGCATGGACCCCAAGCGCCAGCTCAACCCCATGCCGATGGAGAGCCTGCGCTACGTTGGCCACTACGTGGACCACGAGCTTGTCACCAACATTGAGCAGGACTGTGCAAGACGCAAGAAGCGCCTGCTTGGTGGCGGACCCGTTCGCTGGCTCATCTCGGTGGGCGGTGCCGGTGCGCAGCAGGACCTGTTTGCCGCCATCATCGAGCGACTGCTCCCCTACGTGCGCACCGACCAAGCGGCACTGTTCATCAACGTGGGCGACCACAAGGACGTGTGGGACGGCCTGTGCAAGAGCGTGCCGGAGCTCGCGGAGCATGCCGTCTGTCACTTTGACGACTTCGCGCTAACTGCGCAGCTGGCCAACGACGCGCTAGACGGCGACGCAAGCGGCATCCACGCATTCTGCGACGACGACATCTTCTCGGCGGTCTACTCGTCCAACCTGCTCATGCGCTGCTGCGACGTGCTGGTAACCAAGCCCAGCGAGTTCAGCTTCTATCCCGTTCCCAAGCTCATGATCCATCGGGTGGGCGGTCACGAGGCCTGGGGCGCCATCCGCGCCGCGGAGGTCGGTGACGGCACGTACGAGATCGACGACACCAACGAGGTGCTCGCCATGATCGACTCGCTCCAGCTCGACCGCGAGCTCATAGCCTTTATGTGCGACAACATCGTTACGGCCAAGGCGGCAGGCATCTACGACGGCGCATACGAGGTCGTGCGCCTCGCCGTGGGAGACTGACGGTCGCCCACGGAGTGGCCAGTCCGTACCTACCAGATGCGACGAATGGCCAGGCCACTCAGCAGCTTGGGATCGAACCAGGTGGACTTGGGCGGCATGAGCTCGCCTGCGTCGGCCACGCTCATCACCTCTTCCATCGAGGTGGGATACATGCGAAACGCGACGCCCTCCGAGCCCGCCAGCGAGGCGAGCTCGCCCACCTCGGCACCACCCACGAACGAGATGCGGTCGTCGGTGCGCGGATCGTGAATGCCCAGCACCGGGTCGAGCACCTTGTCTTGGAGCACCGAGACGTCCAAGCTTGCAACGGGATCGGCCACTTGCTCGCCGACCCAACGCAGCAGGCGCCACGAGCCGAAGGCGTACATGCCGAAGCATCCCTTCTGGCTCGGCTCAACTGGTGTCTGGCTCGGGGTCTCGCACGCAAAGCCCTGCGCCTCAAGTTTAGAGACGAGCTCCTGCTCCGTGAGTGCGCCGGCATCGGCCACCACGCGGTCGTAGGGCAGGATGCGCAGCTGGCTTGCCGGGAAGAGCGCCGCCAGGAAGTGGTCGGCGGGATCGTGCTCCCTGCCCTGTGCGCGACGCTCCTCGCAGATGCGTACCGCGGCCGCCGCGCGATGGTGCCCGTCGGCGATGTACGCCTCGCCAATGGTACCGAACACGACGCACAAAGACTCCACGGCGACCTCGCGTGCGATGCGCCACACACGCTGGCGCACGCCGTCTTCACTCACAAAGTCGTAGATGGGATCGGCGGCACGAGCGGCGTCCAGAATGGTGTTGATGGCCAAGTTGTCGCGATACGCCACGAACACGGGACCCGTCTGGGCGCGCACCGTGGTGATGTGGCGCACGCGGTCGTTCTCCTTTGCGGGCAGCGTGAGTTCGTGGCGCCTGAGGGTACCGTCCAGGTAGTCGTCGCAGGCAATGGAGCCGAGGATGCCCATCTGCCGATGCGCACCACTGGTCTGCTCGTACAGGTAGAAGCACGGGTGCTCGTCTCGCAGCAACGTCTGGTCGAGCTGGCGGTCCCTGAGCACCTGCTGCGCGTGGGCGTAGACCTCGGGCGCATAGGGGTCCTGCCCCTGCTCGAATCCGGTCTCGGGCCGGTCGATTGCCAGGAACGTGCGTGGGTGGCTCTCCACGTAGTGTCTGGCCTCCTCGTTGGTGAACACGTCGTAGGGAAGTGCGGCAAACTCTGCCACATGGTGGGGATCAGGCCTCAAACAGGTGATGGGCTGTATGCGCATGGCGCCTCCTTGCCAGGGGTTTGGAACCGTAATCATAACCTAACCAAACGTCCCCACTCCCGCCCCGCCCCACGCTACACACAAGGACTAGGGTTGACCCTTACGGTATCCCCCGGACAAAGGGGACAGTCCCCTGGACACAGGGGACTGTCCCCTTTGTCCGGGGGACTGTCCCCTAAATACCACCGACGTGGCAGGGCAGGTGGCCGGGCTGCGAAAAGCAACCCAATCGCATTCGTATGCCCCACTATTGCCGCGTGCGGTACCATGCGCATAGCCTCCGTTGTGCCATAATGGCAAGCCAAGCCCTTCTTGAGGAGTAACGCATGCACCTAAACAACGCCAAGCCCGCCTTCACGCCCGTGGACCTCGCAATTCCCGCGGTGTGCTTGTTGGTGTACCTGGCGTGGTCCTGGACGCTTCCGGTAAGCATGGCCCCAGACGAGGCCATGCGGCTCCCGGTCCCCTTCTTCATTCTCGAGCACGGCTGCCTACCCGTGGGAGACGAGCCGCAGATCGTACACGAGCTCTGGGGCACGTCGTACGCATACGAGCCCTACGGGTCGTCGCTCGTTGGCTTCCTGTTTATGCGGCTCACCTCGCTCTTTACCACCAGCGAGCTCTGGCTCGTTCGTGCCGCACGGTTGGCGAGCGTGCTCAGCTCGTGCGGGACGGTATTGTTGTGCGAACGCATTGGCAAGCGTCTTTTGAGCAACCCGCTCTCCCCCTACCTCCTGGCACTCTGCTGCGGGCTGCTCCCCCAGTTCGCCTTTTGGTCCTCGTACCTCAACAACGACGCCTTTATGGTCTTCGCGACGGCCGCCACCATAAACGCGTGGCTCGTGGGCATCGAACGAGACTGGGACCTGCGCAGCCTCGGCTATCTGGGGTGCTCGGTGGGACTTTGCGCCATTAGCTATTACTTTGCCTATGGCTACATAATCGCCTCTATCGTGGTGTACTTTTACACGAGTCGCCAAACACGCAACAAAACGGGCGGTACACTGTTTGCCACCATGCGCGGAGCCGGCATCGTGTTTTTGGTGGCCATGGCCGTAGGCGGATGGTTCTTCGTGCGAAACGTGTTCGTGCACGATGGCGACCTGTTTGGCATGGAGGCCTCGCGACAGCTTGCGGAGCAAAACGCCGTGGACGAGCTCAAGCCCAGCGCCCACCAAACGCCGCAGACCCGCGGCCGGCCCTTCCTGCTCATGGTCTTTGGATCGGAGGGCGGCTCGTGGTTGCTGGACAGCATCCGCAGTGCCATCGGCGTTTTTGGTTACTTGGACGTGCCTCTGGGAAAGACCACGTTCAGGCTATACTATTTGTTCTTTGGCATAGGATTGCTGGCCTCCATACCCTTCATGCTGCGGGAGCGCAGGGCAGGGCACGGCTTTTTGTATGCCGTGTTCGGCCTTCTCATACTATTCGCCTTTTGGATGGCAGCCTTCTACTCGTGGGCCATAGACTACCAGGCACAGGGCCGCTACTTCGCGTCGGGGCTCATCCCCTTCCTCGTGCTCGTGGTGGGAGGGTTCGATGTCCTCTGTAGCTGCCTTCCCTCACGGCTGGCACCTGGCATACGCACCATGGCAGTGCCCGTTCTCTGCGCGGGCGTCTACGTGCTCCTGTTCGCCTACGTCGCGCTCACGGTAATCGTCCCCCGCTGTACGTAGGCGCCCCGTCGCTCACGAACACGGGGCTACGACGCCTCGACTGCGCCCTGCGCCGGCGACTCCGCCAGGCATGACGGCTCCCGCACGACCTTGGTCCAGCGAACCACCAAATACGCCGTGAGCAGCATAACGATGAGGCCTTCGGCGCTCTTGCTCCCATCCACCAGAAGCAGGTTGCGACCACGCGTGTAGGTGATCACGCCCACGATAACCTTGGACGTCTCCATAAACAGCATGCCCAGCAGGGCGATGGTAAGGCGACCACGCGTCTGCTCCACGTGCGCGAACAGATAATAGAAGAAGAACGCGCACAGGCACAGGATGAGGAAGTCCGTTCCGTTCTTGTAGATCCAGAACACCGACGCGGCACAGGCGGGAACGTAGCTCATCAGCTCCTTAAAGCGGCACGATGACGAGCGCACCCGCAGCCACAGCACAACAGTGAACACCACGCCAATGGCCACATTCGCGGCAAGAATCACGCTCGGACTCACATGGAAGAACCGCAGCGGGCTCAGCAGGCCCAAGTACTGCCTGACCGAAGTCACCCCGTACTGGCCCATCTCGGACAGCAGCCCCAACGGCGAGGTACCCGTGAGCGCCGAGGCGCAGCCCCAGGAGACGAGGTCGATCGCCGCCGCCAGCGCAATGGTGCGAAACTTGCCGTTGAGCAGCATCACGCCACAAATGGGCACGGCAATCTGGGGCTTGGTCATGGCAAAGGCCACCAGCACCCCTGCCAGCCACGGATGGTCGTCCGCGACGAGCATGGCCTGGATGAGGAAGAGGCACAGTACGCCCCCCGTGTTCCCATAGCGAATGGAGTACATGAGGCTAAAGTGCACGGCCACCAGCAGCAACGCAATCGTGACGTCGGTGCGTTGCAGCCCCCATCGCTCCCGTCTGCTGTGCACGATGTATGCCAAAACCGCAATCGATGCGCCGTGCAGCAGAAGCACGTAGGTCTTCGCCACCTCTATGGGAAGCATGGCACCATACAGCACGCTCCCCAGCACCAGCGACCACGGGGCCGTCGAGAATCCCTTGGGGATTGCCCCCACGGCATCGATGGCAGCGTGCTTGCCGATGAGGGGGAAGGGGTCGATGCCCAGCAGGGCGTACTTGCAGATGCGCCAATGGCCAATGAGGTCGAAGTTGTCGTAGCCAAGAAACACGAAGCAGCAAACGGTAGCGAGTCCGCAGGCCACGATGCAGGCGACCACGATCCTCACCCTCGTACCCTCTTGTACCACTCGTCACTCCCCTCTCGCGTTGCCATGCACCGCTTGGCAATTGCGCAAAATTGTGTGTATGCGCCATTCTCTCATAGGGCGATTCGGCAACATCCTTATAATTCAATCACTACACCCCAATTGCAAGGAACAACGTGACCATTAGCAAGCAAAAGAACACGAACGCGGCGAGCCCGGGCATCGCCCCCTACATCCACATCGCCCGACCCGACCACTGGATCAAGCAGCTCTTCATCCTTCCGGGCGTCGTACTCGGCGTACTGATTGGCAATGTGAGCCTACCGGTTGCCGTGGCCGCGCAACGCATCGCGGTGGTGCTTCTGGCAACCTCGTTCGTCGCCTCGGCGAACTATGTAATAAACGAGTGGCTCGACCGCGACTTCGACCGCTTCCATCCGGTTAAGAAGCACCGTCCCGCCGTCGCGCAGGGACTCAACCCCGTTGTGGTGTACGCCGAGTGGGCCTGTCTCTCGGCGCTGGGACTCGCAACCGCCTGGTTCGTCAACATGCCCTGCTTCGTGATGGAGGCCACGCTGTGGCTTATGGGCCTGCTCTACAACGTAAAGCCCATGCGCACCAAGGACGTCCCCTACCTGGACGTGCTCTCGGAGTCGCTCAACAACGCGATTCGCCTGCTCATCGGCTGGTTTGCCATCGTGGTGGGCACGCTGCCTCCCACCTCGGCGGTAATCGGGTACTGGATGGCCGGCGCCTACCTCATGGCCATCAAGCGCTTTAGCGAGTACCGTGCCATCGGCGACCCCGAGGTCGCCGGCCTCTATCGCAAGAGCTTCTCGCGCTACACCGAGCGCTCGCTTTTGGACTCGTCGCTGTTCTATGCCATGTTCAGCGTGTTTTTGCTCGGCGTGTTCCTGGTAAAGTGGCATATCGAGTACGTTATTGCCATGCCTTTCCTTTGCGGCCTGTACGTTATGTACTTTAACCTCGCCTTCCAAAAGGACTCCGCCGTACAGGCACCCGAGAAGCTCTATCGCGAACGCAAGCTCATGCTCTACGTAATACTGCTCATCGTGCTCTTTGCCATCCTCACCGTGGTGAGCATCCCGGCCCTGCACTCGCTCTCGGACTCCGTGCTCATTCGCGTATAGCGACGCAAGAAGGGGCGCATCGCATGAACGTATACGACTTCGACGGCACGATCTACGACGGCGACAGCACCACGGACTTCTACCGGTATTGTTTGGTTCGCACCCCAGGCATGTTGCTCAGCCTGCCCGACAACGCGTTGGACGGCGTCAAGTTCATGTGCAAGACGCTCGAGCGGCAGACCTTCAAGGAGCGGTTCATGCGCAGGCTGGTACGGCACGTGGACGTCAGTCGCATGGTCGACGGGTTTTGGAGAAGCAATCGCAAGCGGATGAAGCAGTGGTATCTCGCGCAGCGCGACCCAAGCGACCTCGTAATCTCGGCCTCCCCCCAGTTCCTGCTCGAGCCCATATGCCAGGAGCTGGGCGTTGACCTCATTGCCACCGACGTGGACCCCGCCACGGGCACGTTCTTGGGCCCAAACATGCGCGACGAGCAGAAGGTGCGCGCCTTTAGGAAGGCCTACCCCAACACGACGCCGGCAGAATTCTACTCCGACAGCATGTGCGACGCCCCCATGATGCGGATTGCCAAGCGCGCGTTCCTGGTTCGCGGTTCCACGATTACGCCCGTCGATCGCACCGAGCTGACGAATGGCCTCTAGCGGCCGATCACTGTGCGTAACACCCTTGGTTGGCCGATGCGGGTTGGCCAGCCAAAAAGCAACCATGCGGTGGGTGTGGTTGCCCTGCTTGCCGAAGTTTTGTTGTGACCAGGGACTTGAGCGGTGCATACTGGGGTACAACTAGTACTAGCAACGCGCAAGGGCGCACAGAATCGGTAACCAAGAAGGGGGTACCATCATGGCTGGATTCGATTTGGGCGAGGGCGTTCGCAGGGTGTTTCTTGCGGGCGTGGGTGCCATTGCCACGGGAGCCGAGAAGTCCCAGCAAATCATCGACGACCTGGTAAAGAAGGGCGAGCTCACCGTTGAGCAGGGCAAGGTCCTCAACGAAGAGCTCACGCGCAAGGCCACACAGGCCGCCTCCGATGCGCAGGACGCATTCTTGCGCACCCATCTGGAGGGCATGACGCCCGAGGAGCGCGAGGCCTACGCGCAAAAGGTCGCCGCCATGGCAACCGAGATCAACGAGAAGGCCACGACGGTTGAGGCCGAGGTCGAAGAGGTCGACCAGACCGACGACGCCGACGCGGACAACGCAGACGACACGGCGGAGGCCGAGGAGGAGTAACGAGGTCGCGTGGCCAGCCAAGACGGGCAGCAGGACCAAGGTGACGTAGCGCGCATGGCTGCAGACATCGACCTCGACGCCGAGGTCGATCGTCTGTACGCCGGCGAATTCGACGCGAGCGGTGCACGGGGGCGCGAGGAGACCATAGGGCTGATGGGCGGACGCCCAAAAAACGGCCCAGGCTACACGTTCTCGCGCAGGTCTCGCTATGCCCGCATCCTGCAGATTATCTCCATCGTCCGTAAATACGACATCCTGCATGGCCTCACCCCGCGCACGCTCAGGCACCTGCTCGAAGAGCTGGGGCCAACGTTTGTTAAGGCGGGGCAAATCCTGTCCATGCGCTCGGAGATCCTGCCCAAGTCCTTTTGTGACGAGCTCGCGAAGCTGCGCACCGAGGTAATGCCCATGTCGCACGACGTGGTTATCAGCACGTTGCGCGCAGAGTACGACGTCGAGCTCGAGCAAATCTTTAGCGTTATAGAAAAAGAGCCACTGGGCTCTGCCTCTGTTGCACAGGTGCACCGCGCCCGCCTGGTTACCGGCGAGTCGGTGGCAATTAAGCTTCAGCGGCCCAACGTACGCGCCGTAATGGCGCAGGACATACAAATCATGCGGTCGCTCGCCCGACATGCGAACCGTGTGATTGGCAGCGACCAGATACTCGACGTAAAGTCGGTAGTCGAGGAGCTGTGGCAGTCGTTTCGCGAGGAAACTGACTTCCTCCTGGAGGCTCGGGCGCTGGCGGAGTTCAGGCGCAACAACGCGGAGTGCGCATTCGTCACGTGCCCCAAGCCTTATCCTGGCCTGTGCACCGAGCACGTGGTCGTTATGGAGTACATAGAGGGAACGTCCATCGCACATACCCATACGCTCGTGGAGGAAGGCTACGACCTCACCGAGATTGGCGTAAAGCTCGTGGACAACTACGCAGGCCAGATGCTCGACGACGGCTTCTTCCATGCCGACCCTCACCCCGGAAACGTGGTTATTGCCGGCGGCAAAATCGTGTATCTGGACTTGGGAATCATGGGCCGGCTTTCGTCCCACGACCGCCGGGCCCTCTCCGACATGGTGTTTGCCGTCGGCGACCTGGACACGGAGCGCCTTAAGAACGGCTTGCTGCGCTTCTCGGTCTCGTCGGACGCGGCGGTGGACCACGCCCAGCTCCTTGCCGACCTCGACGCGGTGATGCAGGACTACGGTACGGCCTCGCTCTCCGACCTCGACCTATCGCAGTTCCTCAACGCCATCATCACGCTGGCCAGACGCAGCGGCATCGAGCTGCCCGGGTCGGTCACCATGCTTGCGCGGTCGCTGGTCACGCTCGAGGGAACGGTGGACGACCTGCTGGCCGACGAGAGCATCGTGCACATAATTGGGCAGCACATCTCGACGCACCTCTCGCCGCTCGAGGAAGGGCGCAACGAGGCAGAGCGGCTCGCTCGCGAGGCACGGCTCGCCACCCACGGCGTCTTGCGTGCCGCCGCGCAGTCGTCGCTTGCCATGGAAATGCTCACGCGCGGCCAGCTGCGGGTAAACATGGACATACCCGGCTCCAAGAACCCCATTGCCGACTTCTCCCACGCCTTCGACCGGCTTACCATGGGCATCGTGATCGCCGGTCTCTTTATTGGTTCGTCGGTCATCTCCCCCCGCATACCACCTACTCGCCGTCTCCGGCGTCCAGCCACTTCTTTCGGCTCACGAAATTCCACACCATAACGACCGCTGTTGCGAACACCTTGACGGCGGTAACCGTAAGCGGCGTGTTGCCCAGCAGGGTCACGCCACCCCACATGATTACCTCGTTTATGCCGAGGCCGACAGCCGAGAGGATAAGGAAGATAACGAACTCGCGCGTCCGGGACATGTCGTCCCGATGCGAGAACACAAAGCGCATGGACGCCAAGTAATTAAAGATCAGCGACACAATGAACGAGATGGCGGCCGAGAGCACCGGGTCCAGGCCAAGCACCTGCGAAAGCAGCATGAGGACGCCATAGTCTATGCCAAAGGCAATAAAACCCACGACGCCGAACTTGAGCACCTGCTCTATTAGCTTTCTCATTGTCACTCCCCTCGCAATGACTCCAGTCGCACATTGTGCCACAACCAGCACCGGCACAAGGCACCTTCTTACGTTCTACAGACCATGCCTGTTGCCTGCCGTTCACTGGAACAACCCCAAGGCGTACGAACGAAATGCGGTTGCTTGCCACAGCTGGCAGCGGCATGCCGCTGGCGGTGGTACGCGGGGGACTGTCCCCTGTGTCCGGGGGACTGTCCCCTGTACACAGGGGACTGTCCCTTTTGTCCAGGGGACTGTCCCTTTTGTCCGGCTCCAGGGAGAATCGGGTTATATGTCGCTCCTTCTTTTCGCGCGCGAAGCCGTTGCATCGTAGTAATATGCTTGCATCGCAGCAAAAACATCACACACACGGAGTACTCCATGCAGCGAACCGCAACACCCAGAGACACGGCAAAGCATCCGCTTAAGCCAACCAACCGACGTCCCCCGCGCACGCAGCGGCAGCGGTGGTATCTGGTTATGAGCACCTCGATCCTCGCCGCGATTGTCGTGCTTGGCGCTCTGCTCTTTTGGATCAACCGCCCCGTGGACATAACGGTCAACGGAAAGCAAACGCGCACGCGCATCGGCTCAACCGCCGCGGAGGTCTTCGAGGAGAAGCACGTGGTAGTGACGCCTGGTGATGTGGTGTCGGTAAACGATCGCATGTTGCGCGAGGGAGAGGGACGTGCGTTCGCCCTCAAGGTAAACGACCAAGAGCTCTCCTTCGAGGACGGCGAGGCCTACCGCGTGCAAGGTGGCGAGCAGCTGGAGTTTCTTGACGGGGAGGACGTCATGGAGAGTTACCAGGCTACCACCGAGCCCATCCTGCCCGAGCTCGCCTTCTACGGAACCGGCACCACGGTGTCGTATGTCTCGCAGTGGGGCCAATCCGGCACCCTCGAGCACCGCACGGGCGACGAGTCGGGAGAGCAGGCGCAGGTCGTCGTTGCCGAACCCGTTCCCTGCATCGTTACGCGCACCGACGTCCTGCTCGACGAGGACCACCCCTACGTGGCCATCACCTTCGACGACGGCCCCTCCGAGCCCTACACCTCCCAGTGCCTGGACATCCTGGCCGAGCACGGCGC
>CACZFB010000060.1 GCA_902780305.1 uncultured Coriobacteriaceae bacterium
GAGGAACCCAGTAGAGAAGGATCAGTGTTACAAGTCACTCCCCGGCCAGCCTCTCTGCATACACAGGGCTCCTTCGCTCCGACCCCCAAAAGTACTCCGGTCAGAAGCACTGTGTATGCCTTAATGAACTGTCACGAAATCAACTATGCAGATTGCGCAGGATGGTTTTTCGAGATCAAGGTAGAAAACGCAGCCGTACCGGGGTACGGCGAGGCTTTCTGACGCAGATATCGGAAAACCAGACATGTGGCGCTTTGTCGTGCCGTGTACCGCGTACCCTTGTTTGTGCTTGTTCCCGTTTGTGCGTGTTTGTTTCCGTGTGCGTGTGTTTGTCACGGTTTCTTCATACTGTGTGGTTCGTGTTCTACTTGTTTGGGCTTGTTTCGCCGTTACGGGGTGTGCTTGTGGCTTGTTTTGGTTGCACAAAGGTTGAACGCGAGGTTGAACATATGAAAACAGGTCAGAGGAACAAAACCTCTGACCTGCGATAATTCTGGTCGGGTGGACTGGATTCGAACCAGCGACCCCTTGACCCCCAGACTTATACATCTACGGTATGTCCGAGGAGCCGACTTGTCGGTGCCTGTACTCGCTAGCTCTCTCGAGCTAGTCTCGCCACAGCCTCGATCACACGATCGTCAATGCGGAATCCGTTTGCACGCAACTCGCTAACGAGCGGGTGAACCTCTGCTATAATCCCGCGCTCCTTGGCTCTCGGCAGAAGTCCCAGCGTGCCAGTAACGGTGAGCCCGAGGTACTTTGTCGTTTTACGAGCGGCATTATCATCCAATACCACGAAGTCTGCTTCCGTTGACAAAGCGAGACTCATAACCTCAACCTCAAGTTCGGCAGCGTGCAGCTTCGCACTGATAAGCCGTCGGTAATTCTTTGGCAAATCTGGGGCTTGCTCGATTGACAGCCAATAGGGTTTGGCAAACCGGATGGGCTAAGGGACATCAATGCGGGTTACAGCCTTGCTGAGAAATAAGCTAACGGCGGGTTCCAGTTCATCGAGGGCGAACTTAACGACCATATTGGCTCGGAGGAGAAGGCCAATATGGTCATAGCGGAGCTGAACAAGAAGTACGAGGTACTTTTTAGCTGACACGGGCATCCGAGTTCAGGCGTTTCACAAAGCAGTCAGTTGTCACTGCGACTGGCGGCCCGACCGTGCAGACATCTAACCAACCCGTAATTCAGGACATAAGGATACGCGCACGGACAAGATTTGCGCGATTGCGGACATTGTCCGCGAATGTCCGTAATCACCCCTCGACCCGCGCGTCGTCCGACAGGACGAAGCGACGGTCCCTAGTGCTCCCGACGGCAATCACTTTGCCCTCGGTGACGAGCGGGGCCAGGTGGCGCCTCACGGTCCTCTCCGTGACGCCAGCGATTGCGGCGACGCCAGGCACGGTCGCAAAGCCATAGTCCCCGAGCATCCTGGAGATGACCTCGTCGACGTCGAAGCTCGCGCCCATAGACGATGCGGCGCCCTTGAGGAGGGGCACCTTAGCCTCGAAGACGTCCCCCTCGGTCATTACGGGCTGGGACCCGCCGTATGCCCACGAGTATTTGAACAGGTTCCTGGTGCCGCTGCCAAGCGCGTCAGCGAGTCCGATGTTCGAGAAGAGCTCGGCGATGTTCGGGTTTTTGGGCAGCGGGTTGAACCTGCCGGGGGTGAGCTCGCCCGTGAACCGCGCCCTGCTGGCGTTCTCCGTCCGGATGCCCTCGCCGTCGATGACCATCTTGGCCGGGAAGGGGCTCGTGTACTCGCGGTGGATCAGCGTGTTCACGATCAGCTCGCGGCAGATGATGTCGCGCAGGCTGACCGTCCGCGTCCCCTCGAGGAAGAACTTGTCAGGGAGGTGCTTCTGCGCGAAGCCTCACGACGAGACGGTCGTCGTAGCGGTCCCTGTCCTCCAGCTGGACGTAGGCGTCCGTCTTGTACGCGGGCGCTATGCTCGCGATCACCTCGTCCCTTCCGAGCACGAGCGCGGCGCCAAGGGTGAAGCCCTCCTCGCCCGTCTCGTAATCCTTCAGGAACAGCCTCGCGCTGCGCAGCAGCTCGTCGTCGCCCATCGACCCCCAAGGGTGGTTGGCCCTCTTCGCGAGCGCCATCTCCCGCATGCGCGGCAGCAGGTCGATGCGGAGGTCGTCCTTCGTGAGGTAGCGGTAGACCTTCCTCTCTGAGTAGTACTCCTGCTTGCGGATGTACATCGCCGAGAGTTGCGTGTCCGTCATGACCTTGACGTCGGAGTCGATGGCCCTGTCGTACACGACGCCTTTGAACTTGTGAACTATGGCGTCCACCGGAACCCAGATGCGGATGACCGTCATCCCCTCGTAGCGGATAGTCTCCATGTCCAGGAGCGGGGCGACGTTGAACGACTGCGGGTTGTTGACGCGATTGACCACGTTGCGCTGTATCTCGAGCGCCCTGTCCTCGTTGACGCCAACCACCGTGCCGTCGTTCAAGACGCCGAGGAAGATGTCGCCCCCCTGTCTGTTGGCGAACGAGCAGATCGTCTCGAAGGTGTCGTCCTCCGGGAGGTTCCCGCATCGCTTGAACTCGATTGCGATTCCCTCGCCGCGCTCGAGGATGCTCTCGAAGTCCTCAAGGTTCATCCCAGCTCCTTCCCAGAAGTCATTTAGGACATTCTATCATCTAGACGGACAGATTTCGCCCGTATTGCGGACATGTCCGCAATTGTCCGAAAAGGACCCTCAAGGTCGGCATGGCTCATGCCCCGCCTTAATGCCGCCCATGACGTTGCTCGCAAAAGGAGCCTCGGTTCCACTGCGTTGGTGACCGCCACGAGTAGCACACATATCGGAGACACGTCCCGTGCACATGCCCGTGGTTGGCATTAGTAGGCACGCCCAACAAGGTTGGTGGGCAAGCAACACCGCAAGCACCCCTTTGCAGTTTTGGTGGGCACCACGGTGGGCATATGGTGGGCATAAGAAAACAGGTCAGAGGAACAACCCCTCTGACCTGCGTAAATTCTGGTCGGGTGGACTGGATTCGAAGGCGACCCCTTGACCCCCAGGCATCTGCGGCGCTCGTTTTGCGATCACCCACGGGCACTGACCAGCACTTTCAGACCTTACACAAGCTCGAAAAGCACTCATAGGCACCCTCCACAACTCTATGTCTGCCATTTTCTGCCAATAAACTCTTAAATATATTGGATACATCTCGAGACACGCTCACAAGGGTGCCATTCATATGAGTAGAATGACAAAAGGCCTACTGTTATGCGTGCCTCGTAAACTGCGACGTGTTAAAGGGGTAGCGAAGTAAGCGCTGACAGCTCGGGGTTCACTTCGCACGGAGTCGAACATCTCATACCAGAAGCAATTCGTAATGTTGACTTTGTATGATAATTTCATACAATATTGCTATGTCAAAAACGATGCACATAACAACGATAGCGGAGCTCGCTCGGTCGGAAGGCGGCGTGTTCACCGCTGCGCAGGCGGCGAGGCTTGGCGTGCCGCGCGACGCCCTCTCGCATGCGACGCGTGCGGGCACCCTCGAGCGCGTCGTGCGTGGCGCGTACAGGATGGCAAGCGCGCCAGCGGGCGAGCTCGACCTCGCGACCGCGCTCTGGAAGCTCACCCAGCCGGCGGCCTTCGCCCACGAGCGCCTAGCCAGCTGGGACGGCGTCGTTGTGGGCGGCGCCACAGCCGCCTGCGCCCTCGGGTTCGGCGACCTCCATCCCTATCCCTGCCGCATGTACGCTCCACGCGCCATCCGCTCTACGCTCCCAGAGGTGTCGGCGGCAGTCCGCAGGGTCGACGAGCGTGACGTCTCTTTCGCGCTCGGCATCCCCGTCACGAGGTCGGAGCGCACCATACTCGACCTCGTGCTCGACGGCGAGGACCCCTCGCTCGTCGCCGACGCGCTCGCAGATGCCGCGCGCAACCTCGCCCAGCCCAAGGACTTCGATATCTCGCGACTCTCCAAGCTCTTCCGCGAGAGCAAAGGCAGGTGGGGCGCACCCGCAGGGACGCTCGACACCCTCCTTACGGAAGCAGGCGTCACTAACAATGGGTCTGGAGGATTCTTATGAGGTACAAGACGGCAGCGGCGCTCGAGATGGCGGTTAGGAACGCGGCAAAGGCCTCGCCGCAGGACACGAACAGGGCGATAGCCGGGTTCTACTTCCACCGCCTGCTGTGCCGCGTCTTCAGCGAGCCGGAGCCACGCTTCGTGCTTAAGGGAGGCCTGGGGATGCTTGCGAGGGTGCCCGATGCGTAGGCAATGGATCAAGCAGACTTCGTATTGAAGAGGCGTTTGCGCTCCTAGCGATGGATGTGCGCCGCATCGTGGGCGGGTCAGACGAACGCGGAGATGAAATATGGGTGACACACGATAGATTCCGCAATCATCAACGTGCTCTCCAAAGGCGAGAGCATGCCCATCTCCGCGATCACGCCGCACACCGGTGTCAGCGAGCGTACCGTAAGAAGGTATCTGGCTGCATTGGGTGAAGAGGGGCTGGTAGTCATGGAAGGCAAGGGCAGATGGACAACCTACCGCATCGTATGACGGCAAGAAATCGTAACGCCGACTCTTTGCCGAGGTCAGCCCACGCACACGCACTCAGCTTAACGGCATGATGCTGGGGTCAAGAGGTCGGAAACGGAATATGGGATGCTCGGCGCTTCTATATGCTAAAATTAATGTAATCCCGCCCTCGAACGCGAACTCCCCTCTAGGAGTGCCATGGCATCCAAAAGCCACAGTGACCGGCACACAAAGCATGCCACATCGGACACGCACCATGCCCACTGGCGAACTTATTCGCCCGTTGCCTCGCGGCCGCATATACGTATTCTGCGCGTTGTCCTCCTGGTGTGCGGGTTTATTCTCGCAATCGCTAGCGTATATCAATTCGTAGTCGCTATACGGGGTTATGCTCAAAGCAGCAGACAGCCCTCAGCACCTATCGAATTCAGCGAACAGGGCGAGCACCATAAGGTCCTCCTCCTCATGTCCTACGACGACAATCATGTGACTATTCCCGACGAGCGCAATGGCGTGCTCGACACCCTCGACCAGCTCAACGTCACCACCGACGTAGAGTATTTGCATACAAAAATCTACCCGCTCGGGACGGAGACGTCAGACGCCATCATCCAAACCCTTGCCCAGAAACTTGCGGTACGCGGTCCCTACGACGTCATCATCGTGGCCGACGACGACGCGCTCAGAGTGGTGGACCAACACCATCACGACCTCTTTGCCGACGCGCCAGTTGTCTTCTTTGGCATCAATGACCATGGGTATGCACGTGAGGTGGTTGACGAAGGCTGGGCGACAGGTGTCATCGAGGTGAGCTGCTACCCAGAAATGATGAACCTTGTCTTCACGCTAAGGCCCAACACCAATCATATCGTGGTTCTCGCCGATCGCACGACTACAGGAATCGGCGACTTGGCACAGTTCCACCCCATTGAGGACAACTACCCCGGCGTTAGGTTTGAGGTACTTGACGCCGGATCCATGAGTTTCCACGATATGCGCGAGAGGCTTCGCGAGCTCGATGAAAACGCCGTTGTCGTTCATCTCGACACCTTTGTAGACGTCAAAGGCAATACGCTCAGCATTCCCGAGGCAGCCCGATACTTCTCCGACCGCTGCCCTGTCCCACTCTTTAGGGGCAGTGTAGGTGGAGATGGCGATGGCATGTGCGTCATAACCTGCCCCGACTTCTACGAGGCGGGACGGCAGGCTGCCACAACGGCGTCGCTCATCCTCTCGGGCACAAGCCCCTCAGAGATTCCCCTCGATACCGACAGTTCGCTAGGCATTACCGCTGACGCGCGCCTGCTGCAGCGTTTCGGCATTTCGGAGGCGCTCCTTCCCTCCGACGCTGTCATTTTGAACAGCCCTCAGGATGAGGAGCGACGACTCATCAGTCCCATCACCCTTCCCCTCGCGCTCATGGCCGGCTCGCTGCTGGCATTCCTCGCTTTTGCCTACATCGGTTACCGTCTCTCGATGGCGGACGCCCAGAAGCTCACCCACACCAGAGACATTCTCGATTTCGAGCTTACCCACAACCATCTCACCAAACTGCCCAACCGCAAGGCCCTCGTTGCCCACCTGGAGGGAAAGGATGCTGTATTCAAGACGAGAGCCATCATCATGGTGGACCTTGACGACTTCTCGAATATCAACGACACCTACGGTATGGCGGCAGGCGACGAGGTCATCTGCGAGGTCGCCCAGCGCTTGGGAAACATCCCCTGCACAATGCTCGCGCACGTCGGCGGAGATGAGTTCCTCCTGACCTTTGATCACCCCCTGTCGCCTGGCTCATCAGAGCTGAAGCTTGTTTCGCAGGTCTTTGACACACCCATATCGTGGCATGAGTCGCTCCTCTCCATCACCGCATCGATGGGCGTGGTGGGAAACATCGCACCAGGGGAGAACAATAATCGCATCAGGCATGCTAGTCTTGCCGTTCGCACAGCGAAGGAACAAAGCGGAAAGCATGCCATATGTTTCTACGAGAAATGGATGAGTGAAGCCTTCAGACGCAACAACGAGATTACCTCCGAGCTGCGTCATGCGATCGACAACGATGGGGTGCTGGTCGTATACCAGCCACAGATCGACACCAGCACTCACACGATATATGGCTACGAGGCTCTGGCACGTCTTACCTCAGGCTCTTACAGCCCAGGCGAGTTTATCCCCATTGCCGAGAAGAGCGGCATGATTATTGAGCTCAGCCGTGTCATCACGCGAATCGTCGTAGCGCAGCAGCGTGAGTGGCTCGACCAAGGCCTCGTCCCGCGTGTCGTCTCGCTCAACTATTCGACGGTACAGCTCAATGACACGCAATACTGCAGCTACCTGCGCGACTTGCTTGAGACATTCCACGTCCCCGCATCCCTTATCAAGGTCGAGATTACCGAGTCGATGATGTTGGGAGACAGAGTCGCGGCAGAGGAGCTGGTGACCACGCTCACGGACATGGGCGTGTCTTTGGCACTGGATGACTTTGGTACTGGCTTCTCGTCGTTTGACCGGTTGACGTTCGATGCCGTTGGTTTTGTCAAGCTCGACAAGACCTTCGTCGACTCGTTCCTCGCATCCGATACGGAGACCGTAACCCGTAACCTCGTGCAGCTCATTCATGACCTCGGAAAGCGCGTCGTGATGGAGGGAGTCGAGACGCGTGATCAGATGTATGCTTGCGTGCGCCTAGGCTGTGACTTCATTCAGGGCTACTATTACTCCAAGCCCATGGCACCCGCCGACGTTCCCGCCTGGGTGCCTCAAGGCTAGCAACGTAAAGTGTAAGGTTTCTTCGGACAGAAGAATCGGATTTCATAGAGAGACCATTTGGTCGGGTGGACTGGATTCGAACCAGCGACCCCTTGACCCCCAGAGATGTACGCCGCTCACGGCGGCGTCACCCATGGGCATCTACCAGCACCTATCGTACCATAGGCGGCCCCAAAAGCACTCTCGTGCACCTATCGCAACCCATCGTCTGCCAAACTCTGCCAATAAAACAATGAACCTATTTCCTAAGAATCGACTCTTGGCGTATTGGTCATTGGACACACTCCCGCAACCATAGCCACTTCACCAGCCCATTCAAGCTTCCGATGGTCCCACACCGCATATTCCGAATCGTCCACAAACACAGGATCAAGTAGACGCTTCGCGAGCACCATACCGCCCTCCATCTTTCTGAGGTTCCCAGGGAGATTTGCCCCGGAAGCAAGCTTCTCGTACTGTCTCGCGTGGGCATGCCCCCACTCTACCGGAAGAGCGAATTCGCCTATTGGGCTCATCCCCCTCAAAGACAGCTCACGATTCACGACGTCCTTAATCTTTCTCATCTCGAGGTCAACCGTCAAGGCATAGATGACAAGGTCTACGAGATCCTTGACACGCGACGAGGCATGGCCTCGATGGCGCTCCACGATTCCGCAGAACTTGTCGACGACGGACTTCTCCGCTGGATAGACTGGATAGTCACAGGTCGAGATGCCCCTAACGGATACTCTGTCCACAGGATCCAAGACTTCTGGCTCACCGATGATGATCTGATCGGCCACAAGGTCGACGGATACGCGTTGCACCTCCTTCGCACCCAGACTTGCCACGAAGGTGACCGTGTACCCATCGCGGTAGTCATCATCAACCTTGATTGGCCTCACATCCGTCAGAGTGAACCGGACGTAGTCTTCCATGTCCTTCCCTGCAAGCTTTTTCAGCTCTGCTACGGCCTCGTCGATTCTTAGCTCGTCGGTGGCAAGGTCTATGTCACGCGTCGAGCGCGCGTCGATGGTCCTTGCGAGGATTCCGAGCCCGCCCTTTAGGACAAAGGGTGACTCCTGTTCGGAGAATACCCTGCAGAGGAGCCGATGGAAGTAGAAGTTCCTGATGGCGTCGTTCGTATCAAGGGGTGACGCCTTCGCCGCCTCCTTGACAGCCATCTCGAGCGCTCGCGGAGACTTATACGCTGGCACTTGTTCCCACCCTTCGTATTGCAACGTGGCCGAGCTCGTCGAGCCTGACCAGTTCCAAGGGCCCTCCATGCTCCAGACCTGAGGCCGCACAGAGCCGTTGATAGGACTTGGCACCCAGTAGCGACACGAGCTTGGATATGTCAAACGGACCAGAGCCGTAGCTCCTGAGCGAGTCGAGGAAGACGTCTGAGACGAGCGAAAGGTCGAGGTCGGCGGCGACGAGGTCGCTAATCGTCCGCTCAGGTCTCGTCACCGGGATGCCTCTGACCCACATCACGTCGTCCATCGCGAGGCGTTCCGTCCGAAAATGCACTTCCTCGCGGCGGCTGTTGAACCTAGTCGGCGTCGCAATCTCCCATGGCGTCGGCCTCAGGTCGCCGACGTCGAGTACATACGCTGCCGTCGCACCGCATGCGGCAACGCCGTCAAAGCCCGCCCCCCTGCGCTCGTATGTGAACGCCTCGGGCGAGGTGAGCTTGTATACGGCCCGCAGCGAGTCGAGCCCGTCGTCCATGGCGGAGGTGAGCCGGTAGGCACCATGCCCTACCCGCTCGATGTAGCCCGCCTTCGCCGACTGCGAGAGCGCATAGCGCGGTATGCCGAAGCGAGCTGCCTGCCCGCTCGTGAAGACGCCGTCCTCCGAGGCAGCTAGCTCACTGATCTCTGCTCTGTTATCCCTCTTCTTCATGTTGCGATAGTAGCATATTTTGCTACTATCGCAACATGCTTTGAGTTGACATTCTAGACAAGCAGCATGCGGTGCGCACTTTACTCTAATCTCACAATCCCGTACGTGCCTCTCAAAAGGACTCCTCACACAATAAGCGGAAGAAAGAGCTGCGCGAGCCCCAGGAACAGGAGGAAACCCAAGACGTCTGTCGCCGTGGTCACAAAGATGCTGCTCGACACCGCAGGATCCTGGTGACAAGCCTTAAGAACGACGGGCACCAGAAGCCCAGAGGTCCCCGCAATGACCATGTTGCCCACCATGGCGGCAAGCACGACGAGCGAGAGATACAGGTTACCATACACCGCAGCTACCACCACGCCGGTCACAAGTCCCACCGCAAGCCCGTCGATGGCCCCCGTGATGGCCTCCTTCGCCAGGCCGGCAAGGACCCCCGCCTTGGGAACGTCCTCCCGGGCTATGGCGCGCACCACGATCGCCATCGTCTGGGAGCCCGCGTTGCCGCCCATACCACTCACGATCGTCATTATCGCGGAAAGCGCAACCGCCTGCGCGATGGTCCCCTCGAACATCCTCACCACGGCAGACGCCAAAAATGCGGTGACGAGGTTCACGAGCAGCCACGGAAGTCGCATGCGCACGCTGCGCAGGAACGGGGTGTCCAGGCGTTCCTCCGCATTCGCGCCCGCAAGGCGCAGCAGATCCTCGTCGTACTCCTCGATGATGACATCGATGATGTCATCGACCGTTATGACGCCCAACAGCTGACCGCCACTCACCACGGGAAGGACCGCGAGATCGTAGCGTGCGACGAGGGTCGCAGCCTCCTCTTGGTCATCATAGGGATCCACCGAGATGACGTGGCGCTCCATGATCGTAGCCAACGTGGTGTTGCGCGAACTCGAGAGAATCGTTCTTAGATCGACACAGCCCGCCAGCTCGCCATGCATCCCCAGCACGTAGACGATCTGGATCTGCTCTGTTCCCGCACCCTTGGCACGGATGAGCGCGAGGCAGTCCGAGACCGTACGGTCCTGTCGCAGCGCGAGGAAGGAGGTCGTCATGATGCTGCCGGCGCTCTCGTCGGGATACTGGAGCAGGCTCAGGAGCACAGTCCTGTCGGCCTCGCGCATCTCGGAAAGGAGCCTGGATACCCGCTCACGGGGAAGACTGCCCAAGACGTCCGCCGCGTCGTCGTCTCGCATGCGGCCGACGACAATAAGCAGCGATCTGTCGTCGAGCATGCCTGCTATGCGCATGGCCAGCTCCTCGTCGGCGTCGCTGACAAGCGACTCGATGCTTGAGCTCGGCAGCAGGTCAACTAAGGATTGCAGCTCCTCGTCCTCCAGGCTATTGGCGGCAGACGCAATGTCCACAGGTTGCGAGGACTCAAAGAGCTCCGTGAGCCCTGCGCGGTCACCCTGGGATACGGAATCCCTCAGGATGTCGAGGATGGCATCCTGCGTGTAAAGCTGAGTCGAGCGGTCAGGCATGCCCGCCCCCTTTCTGGGGCGCTGCATGCTTGCTCAACGGCAAACGCGGGAGATTTGCAGGCTGTGGCTATGCCTTGGGCGCAAATGCCATGCCGCTCAGCCTGTGGCACCGCCGCCCCGACTCACAGTGCCCTCCCCTGACTAAGTGTTCAGAACATAAGTGATGGCCTGATGGGTCACTCACGGGTTGGCACCTCCTTGGGTCCGCTGCCTCGTGGAGCATGGCTCCTTTCAAACGACAATTATGAGCTTCTTTTGCGGAGTGTAAAGCATAAGTTTTGGAGTCGCACTTTGTACCTGAATAAGCAAACACTATGGCGGAAGAACGCAGTGTGGCGCCACGTTGTGTGAGTAATACTTGATGTCAGGTCAAGACCAATCGCTCAGAGCGCAACTGCATCAAGCGTACAGCTCAATAACCTGCGTATTCTCGCATGGATGAATGGAAGTGCGGGAGACAAAATGCCTAACGTGCAAAACCAAACTGTTTGCACTGCCCATTCTCTGCCACTAGCGTATAAAAGGTAAAATAAAAGGCCAGAGGAACAACCCCTCTGACCTGCGATAATTCTGGTCGGGTGGACTGGATTCGAACCAGCGACCCCTTGACCCCCAGTCAAGTGCGCTACCAAACTGCGCCACCACCCGTTTCGCAAAGCGAACGATGGACATTATGCGTGAATCCGACCCTCATGTCAAGCAAAAACTATTGACTTCTTTTGTGAACCCTTTGCAAACGCTACGTTTGGCGTCAGCCTATCAATAGGGGTTACCCCCTTTGATTGCCGCTAGCGGCAATCAAAGGGGGTAACCCCTATTGATAGGCTGACGGGAACCTACAGCTCCATGCCCAAAAAGCGCTCGCAGTTCCTCCAGCACATGCGCTCGTACGCGTCTTCGCTAAAGCCCAGCGCCATAAAGTCATCCAGCACACCCTGTGGATTCCACATAGGAAAATCGGACCCGAACAGGATGCGATCGTATCCGTACGCCTCAATCAGCTCGCGAGATCGCCGCGGACCCAAGTAGCGCATCGCGCTCGACACATCCAAGAAGCACCGTTCGTCCTCCAGGAACTCAAGTGCGTAGTCGTAGAGCGACCAACCGCCAAAGTGTGCAGCGTCAACCACCAGATTTGGGAACTCCTGCAGAATGCGCTTGAGCCTGCGCGGATGTGAATACCCGTAGCGATAGTCTCCGCAGTGTATGATGAGCGGCAAGCCCTTTTGCTCGGCAATCTGGTACACGCGCATGAGGCGCTCGTCGTCCATGTTTACCATCTGCGTGTCCGGGTGCAGCTTGATGCCCCGCAGCCCCAGCTCGCACGCACGCCCTATCTCTTCCACGGCGTTCTCGGTATCCTGGTGTAGCGTCATAAAGCCAACGAACTCGCTATGCTCCGAGCACGTCGTGGCGATAAAGTCGTTGATGCTCCTTACCGTTCCAGGCCTAACGGCCACGGAATGCACGACACATCGGCAGATGTCGGTTCCCTCAATGGTACCCAAGAGCCGATCGACCGACCCGTCACATTCCTCCATGGGAATGTTGTAGAAGTCACCGATGCTCTTAGCGGCACGCTCGGCAATTTTGCTGGGATAGATGTGCGTATGCACGTCTGCAACACGCATGAAATCTCCTCTCAAAGGCGCATCGGGCAACTCTACCACTCATTTGTAAACGGTAGGTTGCCCGTACGCCTCAATTACCACAGCACGCATGAGTACTTACGCAATCGACCGTGGCTACACCGCATGCCGTGTGCGCAGTACCCTGTTCTCGTAGTACGCGTTCTTCTGCGCATACATATGCCGTTCGGCTTCCCGCACAAGCTCCTCCAGGCCGTTGTCTCTCAGGCGTGATTCTGCGATGCCATACGAAACGTAGTAGCCCATATCGCTCAGGCGATCCTGAATGTCGCTCAGTCGCTCCTCCGCAACCGCGCGGGCATCGTTTTCCCATAGCACTACGAACTCGTCTCCGCCAACCCTATATGCATGGGTCTCGCCAAACTCATCTTTAAGCTGCCTCGCAATCTCTTGCAGCATGGCATCGCCGGCGGCATGACCGTGCTCGTTGTTGAGTTCGTGCAATCCGTTGGCATCCACATACGCGCAGAGAAGTGTTCCCGTACCGAGCTCGCTCGAATCCTGCAGCAGCATCTCGTACGAGTTACGGTTCTTCAAGCCGGTAAGGATGTCCAACTCGCTAATCCGACCCATACGGTACGAGCCGTAGGCAGACGTCAGCTTGGAGCGCATAACAAATACGTTGGCGAGCAAGGCAACAATGCCAAACGACATGATGTTCCACAGGTCGTCGTAGGCGATGACAGGTTCCTTAACCGCAAGAGACACCAAGCAGGCGGCACCCGCCCCGAGTATCGTAGTGAACATCATGTTTAGGGGGCGGTCCACAAAGAGCAGCGAGGATGCCATGAGCATGGCGACAACCGACACCGAGGGGTACTCAGGGTGAAGGCAACCTCGTCTTCGTCGCCGAGACGCGGTTTGCCACGACCGCCAGCGCCAGCATGCTTAAACCCGCACCAATGTATATCCATTGGTTTGCGGTTTGCATGCCCTGGCTCATCTGGGCAATGGCGAGTAGGGCAAAGAACACGCCAGCACCGATGCTCGCGTACAAAACGAGGTCGTGACCGTTCCTCTTGGAGACGTCAAGTCGTATGCGATCGTACTGCTCACGGGTAAGACCGCCATAGAGGAGCAGCGCCTTTGCACGCCCAAGTACCTTCATGGTAAGCCTCCCATCCTGTAGCTCCCGACTGAGCATGGCTGTGTATTATTACCCCAGATGAACTTCCGTAAAGCCACTTCGACGGAATCCACACATGACAATAAGCATGCTGACATTTCCGAATACTGAAGGCGGTTGAACAAAAGGGACAGTCCCCTGGACACAGGGGACTGTCCCTTGGACACAGGGGACTGTCCCTTTTGTCCAGGGGACTGTCCCCCGCGTACCACCCAGTCGGGGCATTGCCGCTGAACCGGGCATGCAAGCGATTGGTGGAGCGATTTGTTAGCCGCTCGCCAATACCTCGCTGGTATGTAATCGTTCTCACGTAGAATAGAGGAGCTAGTGACCAATCGTCACGCCACACGGCGAAAGGAGCAACATGAGCAACGATTCTTGGCGTCCAAAGCTGCACATCGCACCCTACAGCGGTTCGATTTCCGACCCCAACGGCCTGTGCCAATTTAAGGGCACCTATCATTTCTTCTGCCAGAATGCCCCCACCTATCCGGGAGACTTCGACTCGCCGCATGGCTGGGGCCACTTCGCCACGCGCGACCTGGTTCATTACGTGTTCCTCGGCTGCCACATCTTCCCCGGCTCCCCCGCCGATGCCGACGGCTCCTATTCCGGTGGCGCCTACATCAACGAGGATGCCGACGAGGCCTGGTTCTACTACACCGGCAACATCCGCGAGCCCGAGGGCGACGGCACCACCGCCGGGCGCTTGGCAAATCAGACGCTCATGCGCTCCTACAACGGCATCAACATGGAAGGCAAGGAAGTCGTTTTGGACAACTCTGGCTATCCCGCCTACTGCAGCTGCCACGTGCGCGACCCCAAGGTGTGGAAGCAGGACGGCAAGCTGCACATGCTGCTGGGTGCCCGTACGCTCGCCGACTCGCGCGGCGCCATCATGATGTACGACTCTGATGACGGATACGCATGGGAGATGGCCGGCTCGGCAACCAACCTCAAAGAGAGCACCTTCGGCTACATGTGGGAATGCCCCGACCGCATCGTCTTGGACGGCAAGGAGTTTCTGAGCACCTGCCCCCAGGGCATGGCGACGGCAATCGAGTCGCAGGGTTCCACGCGTACGACCTGCCAAAACGTCCACGCCGCTGGTTACTTCCCCATTGACGGCACCATCGTGGACCTGCTCCACCTCGACACCGAGCGCATGAACGCCAAGGCCCCTCGCGCGGCC
This sequence comes from uncultured Coriobacteriaceae bacterium, assembly GCA_902780305.1. Taxonomy (GTDB): domain Bacteria; phylum Actinomycetota; class Coriobacteriia; order Coriobacteriales; family Atopobiaceae; genus RUG440. The sequence goes on from CACZFB010000060.1 coordinate 14,654, forward strand.
ATCGACGAGACGACCTTCGTGGACTGGGACTATGGCTTCGACTTCTACGCGTGCCAGAGCCTGGTCGACGAGCAAGGTCGCACCCTCCTCATCGGTTGGATGAGCCTGCCGCACGACGCCGACGATGTGCGTGCATACGACAATCCCACCCAAACGTGGCGTGGTGTACTCACCGTACCGCGCGTGCTCACCTGGGACGAAAGTCGCGGCAAGATCCTGCAGGCGCCTCCCGCCGAGATTGACGCGCTGCGCAAGGAGGCTCAGGCCTTCGACGGCACCGTGACGCTGCCCAAGAAGTGCGCCGATGTGGTGCTCGACGGCATCCAAGGCAAGGGAACGATCAAGTTTGGCGACTTCCTGGAGCTGCGCTTCGAGGATGGTGTCGCAAAGCTCGAGTTTACCGACATGAGCAAGAGTGGCGACCGCAAGCTACGTCAGGCTCCCATCGACGAGGTGAGCAACGTGCGCATCCTCGTGGATACCTCCGTGCTGGAAATCTTTGTGAACGATGGCGAGTTCGTGTTCGGCACGCGATTCTTCGAGGAGAGCGACGAGCTTACCATCAGCCACGACCTTGAGGCCAAGAGCCAGGTTTGGTACCCCATGGACGAGGTTACCGTCAACTACCTGGTCACACGCTAGCGGCGCTTACCAAGACTGGGTTGCCCCCACTGACGCATCGTAATCGATGCGTCAGTGGGGGCAACCCTTATATCAGTGACTCTTTTCGCGCTATCGGAGCGCGGCAACAACCTCGTCTGTGGTGGCGATGACGGAGCCATAGCACTTCTGGAAGTGCTCGATTCCCGCCTCCTGTGTCCCGCAGAGGAAGGTGCGCGTGGCGTCCTCCGCCACAATGGAACCATAACCCAAGAAGTAAGCATCGGCCAGGGTGTGCAGCACGCAGATGTTGGTGTCCTCGCCCACCGCGACTACGGTACGAATGCCGAGCTCACGCAGGAGCAGGTCGAGATCGGTGCCAAAGAACCCAGAATAGCGGCGCTTGGGAATAATGAAGTCGTGCTCGCCCGTGCCAGCCGCCAATGCGGGATTGGGGACCGCCTTGCCCCGAATGCCATGCTCGCCCCAGAGCTCCAGCTCCTGATCGACGCCAGGAATGTGCGCGTCGTCGCAAAAGACCACGGGCATGCCCGCAGCACGGGCCGCATCCACAATGCGCTTGGAGTTCTCCACCACGCGCGTCTCTTCTGGACTGGGGTTATACAGGGTGTCGTCGCCCTCGGTAACCAGCACGTCGATTACCAGTACGGCAGTCGTCTTTGGATCGATGTTCATGGGTTCTCCTCGTCTCGGCCCAATCGAATGCAGCAATACTAGCATAAGGGGTGCATTCCAGGCGGCCACACACTGTTGGCGACCTTTGTCCCATGAAGTCGCTATGCGCGCCGGGTGGCCACGACGTCCACGCCCGTATTGCACACGTTGGGCACAATGACGTCACCGACCTCCACGGGAGCGGTGGCACGTGTCTTGCGCAGCACGGTCATGACGTTGAAAATCTCGCCCTTGGGGATGTCGCGTTCCGTCTTTACCGAAAGCATGCGCTCGGTGGCGCTGCCATCCACGGGAACCGACGTGGTAACGATGCGGGTGGGATTGGCAATCTCCTTGCGGGCATACGTGTCTCCACGCTTGCAGGTATTGCCCGTCACCGCTGTCACCTCGCCGTTCGCCAACGTAACGGTGAGCAAGCACCCCAGCGGGCAGTTGATGCAGGTTAGCTCCCTCGTCGTTGCACTCATCCCCTACACCTCCTCGAGGGTCACAAGAACGCGACTGGCCTGTGGACGGGCCTCGAGGTCGCTCCTCTTGAGCACGACCTCCTCCATCTCGCCCGGAGCCATCACGCGCTTCTTCCTATGCGATACGCGCACGTCGTCCACGTATACGGACACATACCGGTCGCGATACACGTCGCCAACCCTAAAGCGCACCACCTGCTTGGCTGCCATGCGATTGGGGTCCACGCACGAGGGTACCGTGTACCGCACGCCGCCAGACGCCTCCACGGCAACCGTTCTGCCAGCAGGTGCACAGCCCTCCCGCACGAACTGGGCAGCGCATGCACCGGCCGTCGCGGCCTCTTGGCTCACGTAGTCAACAAGGTCGTGCACGTGCAGCACGTTGCCGCAGGCAAACACGCCCTGCACGTTGGTCTGCAGGCTGTCGTCAACAATGGGGCCGCGCGTTATGGGCGAGAGTGTCACGCCGGCACCACGCGACAGCTCGTTCTCGGGAAGCAGGCCAACCGAGAGGAGCAGCGTGTCACAGGGATAGCGAATCTCAGTGCCGGGGATGGGTTGCATGCGCTCGTCCACCTCACTCACCCACACGGCCTCCACGCGCCGCTTCCCCTCGATGCACGTTACGGTATGACTCAGCAGCAGCGGAATGCCAAAGTCGTCCAGGCATTGTACGATGTTGCGTTTAAGGCCACCCGAGTAGGGCATGAGCTCGGCCACGCAGTGTACCTTGGCACCCTCAAGCGTCATCCGTCGAGCCATTATGAGACCAATGTCACCGGACCCCAGGATGACCACGTTGCGACCCGGCATCTGCCCCTCGATGTTTACCAGACGCTGCGCCGTGCCTGCGGTGTAGATGCCGGCCGGCCTGAACCCCGGAATGTTCAGGGCGCCGCGCGGACGCTCCCGGCATCCCATGGCAAGCACGACTGCACCCGCATCCATCGTGAAGACTCCCCGATCGGGATTCACGGCTGTCACCACGCGATCGCCGCTGATATCGACGACCATCGTGTTAAGCAGACACGTAATGCCCCGCTCTGCCACCTGGTCCACATAGCGCAGCGCGTACTCCGGCCCCGTGAGCTCCTCGTTAAAGGTATGCAGGCCAAACCCGTTGTGGATGCACTGGTTGAGGATGCCGCCCAGCTTGGCATCTCGCTCGAGCACGACCACGTCTTCTACCCCAGCGTCCTTGGTGGCGACCGCCGCGGCGAGTCCCGCGGGGCCACCCCCCACGATCACCACGTCATGATGCTCACGCACGGCGCTCGCCTCCCTCCTCTACCAGCAGCTCCGAGCCAGGGCCGCACTTGGTAATTTCCTTAGGCTCAAGACCAAGCTCCCGCTCGAGTAGCTCCATGATCTTGGGCGAACAGAACCCGCCTTGGCAACGTCCCATGCCGGCAGTCACCCGACGCTTTACCCCGTCAAGCGAACGCGCGCCCAGAGGGCGATGAATGGCGCTCAGGATCTGAGCCTCTGTCACGTGACGGCAACGGCAAATGACGTTGCCGTAGGCCTTGTCCTGCTTGGCCAGCTCGGCCCATTGCTCGATGGGTGCCCCCTCAAGCAGGGGTATGCCCTCTCGCCGATCAACCCACTCGCCCTCGGGCTTCATCTCCAAGGAAAGGTAATCCTTTACGATGTCGGCCACCATCTTGCCCACCGCCGGGCACGAAGTGAGACCGGGGGACTCGATGGCCGCGCAGTCCACGAATCCCGGAGCGTCATCTGGCATGCCAATAATGAACTCGTGGCCCGCCTGATGTGCGCGCAACCCCGCAAAGCTTGTGATCACCTCGCGTAAAGGAACGTTTGCCACCGTGAGGGCGCATTTGCTTGCCACCTCGGCCAGTCCCTCACGGGTCGTGTTTGTTGCCTCCGGATCATCCACGTCGGTCGCAGTTGGCCCCACCAGCAGGTTACCGTGCACCGTAGGGCTTACCAGCACGCCCTTTCCCATTTTGGTGGGCAACATAAAGATGGTGTGAGACACGTGACTTCCGGCCGTGGTGTCCAGCAGCAGATACTCTCCCTTGCGCGGTATAATGCGAATCTTTTCCTCGCACGCCATGTTGTGAATCGTGTCGGAGAAGACGCCGGCGGCATTCACCACGCAACGCGTGTGCAGGCGCTCGCCGTCACCCAGGCACACGTCCCACGTGCCGTCCTCCCGACGCTGCAGGTTCTCCACGGGTACATTGAACCTAAACTCCGTACCGTTTTGCGCGGCGTTCTCGGCCAAGGCGATGTTGAGCCCAAACGCATCTACGATACCCGCGCTCGGCGCCCACAGGGCAGCCACGGCCGTGTCCGAAATGTTAGGCTCCATCTGCACCAATTCGTCGCGATACACGATGCGCAAATCTGGTACGCCATTGGCGCGGCCTCGCTCCAGAAGCTCGTTGAGGCCCTCGATGCCCTCCTCGCTCGTGCACACCACAAGCGATCCGCAACGCCTTACCGCAAAGTCAAGCTTTTCCGCCAGCTCCCACATGAGGGCATTGCCTTCCACATTGAGCTTCGCCATGAGCGAGCCCGTCTGTGCATCAAACCCGGCATGCACTATGGCCGAGTTCGCCTTGGACGTACCGCAGCACACGTCCTCCTCGCGCTCCACGACACATATGCACGCATTGGTTCGCGCGAGCTCACGGGCCGTAGCGCAGCCAGACACCCCCGCCCCCACGATTACGACATCGTACATATTGATCCCTCCAAGAAGTTCAACCATATGCAGACCATAGCGCACCCGCGGATGACGCAGGCGGCGGTGTCCGCGGGTGGCGGTGTCCGTTTGGGAAGAGGTACCGTTTGGACACCGGAACGCTGTCCAAACGGTACCTCGTCCCAAACGGACACCGCCAGCAGCCAGAAACAGATAGCGAAGGCAGCAACGCCGCCCAACTAGAACCGGTTGATGTCGGTGAGGTTGAACTTGGGTATGCGCCTGAAGGCTATGTATCCAACGACCAGAGCGAAGAGCGCGCACACACCAGCCCCGATGCCGCATGCCCGCATGTTGACCTCGTGTAGGAAGGTCACGTTGGTTGGCTCCACGGCCGTGACGGATGCGAGCCCAACGGCAGAGCCCAAAACCATGCCAAGCAGAATGCCAAGAATGGTGAGCGCAATGGAGTCGTAGCGCACGTAGCTCTTGGCTTGCCCAACCGTAAACCCACAGATCATGAGCACGGTGAGCTCTCGGCGCTTCTCCTCGATGTACATCACGTCGAGGTTGAGCAGTACCACCACGGCCATCACCGCCGCGAGTCCCACATACACCAGCACGACGGTCTGCGAGATCTTCTTAAACTGGTTGAACGCCCCCAGCGCCCGCGCCTTGTCGTCGGCGACATCGTCTATGCCATCCATGGACTGCAACTGCTCCCGGACCTCCTCGAAGTTCTTGTTGGTGCCCACGAGCAGGGTGTTCGGTGTTGCGTCTGTCCCGAACGCGGCCTTGTATGCCGCCTTACCCATCACCATGTCCACGTTCATCAGGTAGAAGTCGTAGAATCCCAGCACACGCACCTCGCGTACCTTGAGCGACGAGTCCATGACGCTGAGGGTGTCCCCCACCTGCTTGCCCGAGTCCTTGGCGAAGCCGGCACTTACCCACACGCCCTCCTGACCAAGGTCCACCGCATCCTGCGAAGTGGGCTTCAGGTGGTAGAGCTTGCCAAACGCCTCCTCGTTGGCCGGAACGAACAGGGTGGCCAGGGAACTGGAGCCATTGTTGCCTGACACCGCAAGCGTGCGCTTGGTTACCGACGTGCAGTCGTATCCCATCTTCCTTACCGCAGGTACCACCTTCGCCGCGTTCTTTTGCCCAGCGTCCGTAAGGCGCGCCGTAACGGTAAAGCCGTATACGTCCTCGTACTGTCTGCCAAAGCTGTTGAGCACGTTGTTGTTGAGCGTAAGCGCACAGACGACCAACGAGGTGCACCCGGCAACGCCCACCACGGTGCCAACGACGCGGCGCTTGTCGTTTACGCAGTTGTTGACCACCATTTGGTACAGCAACGGCAGCCGCTTCCAAATACCCCAGGACTCGTAAAAGCGAGCCTTTGCCGTAGGAGGCTTTGGCCCGGCAAGCAGCTCCACCGCACGCCGCTTGAGGACGCCATGACAGGAGAACCACGTGGCCGCCAGTATGAGCGCGAGCTCCGCGACTAGGGCAATGCCCACATCTGCGAGGGACAGATAGGGCTTTACCTCTCCCAGCAAGAACGGTCCCGCAATGGCGGGGTTGAGGATGCGCTGCACGATGATGATGGCCGCTGCGGCGCCCACCACGACACCGGCAACCACCGCGATTGCGGCATACAGCAGATAGCTCGCCGTAACCTCCCGCTCGAAGAGGCCCAGGGCCTTCTTGGTGCCAATCTGCACCACCTGCTCGTTTACGATGCGCGCAATGGCCGAGTAGCACACCAACAGGCCCACAATCACGAACAGTGACGCCATGGAGAACCGCAGGCGCCCCAGCACGTCCTCAAACATCTGGGCCAAGGTGACTCCGCCGTTTCCGGATCGCGTCGTTACGATCCAGTTGTCCAGCGTATGCTTGCCAAACTCCTTCCTCATGGCGCTAAAGGTGTCGAGCATCTGGCGCGACTGCTTGCTCTGCTGTACCTTGTCCACCTGCTTGAGCAGCTCCCCAACGCTGTCAAGCGTCTTGTTGGCCTCTTTGTTGTTCTCGGGTACCGCGACCACTCCCAGGTCCTGAATGGCCTGCGAGACCGCCTGGACCCGCGTGCGATACTCTTGCGAGAATGCGGAGAGACCCGTGACGCCTTTGCAGCGAATTCCCACCACCGGGTATGCCCCCAAATACGTTTGCGCGGAAAACGACGTGTCGGGAACGAAGGCGACGCACGACACGGTTCCCGAGCCCTGGGGAGCGAACCCATACGTCGCGCTGTTGCGCGCGATGCATCCGGCATAGCCGACCAGCCCAACCACACGGTAGGTGTCGCTTTCCAAATAGAGCATGGAGGTCGCATCGTTTGGACCGTCATGCGCAAACGCTATGGTGTCTCCCACATGTACGTTATGCGCGTGGGCCCAGCTGCTCAGCACGGCAATCTCATCATCCTTCTGCGGCAGGCTCCCCTCGACCACAAACGGAACGTCCATCGAGTCGGAGAGCGACTGGACCCGTATGGTCTCGTGGTTTTTGTCACCGGCAAGCTCCTGATACGACACCCTAAAAGCCTGCACGTCCTCAACGCCGTCGACGTCGCGCAGCTTGGCAAGGACGTCGTCGAATATGCCCGTGGGAAGCATTATCTCGATGTCGTGGAACTTGCACGCGTCCATAACGTCGTCGTAGTCGCGGGCAAGCGCCGCAGCGCCCCACTGCAGGCCCAGGAACACGCTCACACCCAAGGCCACGAACATCGCTATGGAGAAGAACGAGACGAACGTGGCGCGGATGTTCGCGAACAAATCAATTATCTGAGTTTTTTTCATGCGTCCCTACCAAACAAGGTCCTGCGCTTTGGCGCGCTTCCTGTTGATTGCGACCTCGTACACGCGACCCAGGCGAAGCCGCACCACGCGGTCCGCCATCCTGCATATCTGCTCGTTGTGCGTTACCATAACGACCGTGGTCCCCTCTTGCGCTATGCGGTCGATCACATCGAGCACCCCAACGGAGGTCTCGTAGTCCAGGGCGGCGGTGGGCTCGTCGGCAAAGATTACCCGGGGGCGCTTGACGATCGCCCGGGCGATGGAGACTCGCTGCTGCTGGCCTCCCGAGAGCTGCGACGGCTTGCTGTTTATGCGGTCGCCAAGGCCCACGAGCTCGAGCGCCTCCTCGGTGGGCATCGGGTTTTTGGAAAGCTCTCCAATAAGGTTGAGGTTTTGCCGCGCTCGAAGGTTGGGCATGAGGTTGTAGTTCTGGAATACGAAGCCCACCTGTTCGCGTCGGTAGACGGCCAGTTCGTGCTCGCTCGCGCCCAGGTGCTCCTCTCCGTCGAAGCGGAAGGACCCCGAATTGGGAAAGTCCATGCCCCCCATTATGTTGAGCAGCGTGCTCTTGCCGCACCCGGACTCGCCAAGCAGCACCAAGAACTCGCCCTTGTACACGTCCAGGTCTATGCCGCGCAAAACCTGGACCACGCTCTCCCCGCTCTCGAACTCGCGCGTGACGTCCCGGGCGCTCATAAGCACCCCCGCGGGAACACGCACCTGCCATGGACGCTCGTCCCTGCCATGGCCCATGCTCGCGATCATGGCCATGATTTCCACCATGTCGCATTCCTCGTCCGCAAGCGGCGGCTGTCCTTGCTCGGTGAGCAGCTGCATGACGCATATGGTGCCGTCCTTGCCCGAACACGGGGCGCAGAACGACGAGCTAACCTTAACGGCGGGATAGGCCGAGAACACCGTTGCCGCGCCAGCCTCCAGGGGGCTGAGGATCCGCGTGGACCGCTCGCTTACATACGCGCGACCCACATCGGTGCTATCGCGCTGACACGCGCATGAGGTGAGGTCGTAGGGTGCCAACCAGTACAGCGGACGCAGGTCGTCTCCTTCGGATCCCGCAACCCACAGCACGGCAAGCGTCGCGCTCAGCTCATCCACACAGATGCGCATGCAGCCCACGAGCGCCTCGAAAAGGGTTTCGGAGCGCGCAATGTGCGCACGCGCCAGGTACAGCGCGTGATAGCTTCTTATCGTCGATGCATCCACGTAGGCCGCCCTTCTATGTGCCAACGCATTAAAGCCTCATTATAGCCGATGCGCGTGGAGCCTATCAAAGGGGTCAGGGGTTCACGCGGCGGCCATGCCGGCCCGCTCAGGCTGTACAAAAGGGACAGTCCCCCGGACACAGGGGACAGTCCCTTGGACACAGGGGACAGTCCCCCAAATACCACAGGCGGGCAGTGTAGAGCCTACAGATGATGTGGAATACCTGTAGACGGTGAGACCATCCGTTGTGGCACGCGTAGTATTCTTGCACAAGACAGAAAGGAGTCCATATTGCTAGAGGCCATAGCCAAGACCGAGCGAAAGCCGCTGGGCGTGAAGCTGCGACTCGTGCAGGGGTACTACGGCATCGTCCTGCTTGTTGGCTTTTTTTATGCGGCCTTCATCAATCCCGACGACCTGCGGTTCGTCTACGACCTCTCCATGCTTCGTGCCATCGTGCAGATGTGCACGTCTGCCATCGCCATCTGGTTGCTGCAAAAGCGCTCAGACCGGGCAATACCCTTTTGCATCGCCTCCACGGCGGTGTGCATTGTGCTGTCGGCCATAGACGTGTTCGGCATGGGGGCAAACATCCTGGTGTTCAATCGGCTGGGCAAGTTCGCCACCTTTGCGTTCGTGGGCGTCGAATACCTTGTTGCCGGCGCCGTGATCGCCTACCTGGCATGCTCCAAGAACGCGCGGCGCATACTGAGCGTCCCCCTTGACCGTCGCCCGCAAGGGCCGGGCAACAGTTGGCACGAGATGCGCTATCGGCAGCGCATTCGCACGTGGCCGTTTTGGCGCGACACCATCATGTACTTTATCGTGTTCTCGTTCCTGGGCCACTGGGCCGAAATCCTATTCTGCCGCCTGATACTAGCCGGTGTCTTCATGGGTGGCTACGACCCCACCAATGCGATGCTATGGGACCAGTGGCTGTTCCCGTTCTCGGCCGAGGGCACCGCCCTTGCCATGGTGGTGCTGTTCCTGCATCCGCTCAAGCAGCGCATCTACTACAAGACGGGAAAGAACACGCCGCTCACCCTGTTGCTCTCGTTCTTGGCCAACGCCGCCGTATGCACTTCCATCGACTTCCTCACCGGCATGGTGGCCAACCAACACTACGAGCTGTGGGACTATCGAGACATGCCGTTTAACTTTATGGGGCAGGTGTGTCTGCAAAACTCCCTCGTGTACTCCATCGCCGCAACCATCATCGTATGGGTGGTCTACCCGCTCATGGACCGCGCACTACGCAAGATGCCGCGCAGCTTTGCCGACGGGCTGTTCGTCGGTCTGGTGGCCTTCTACGCATTCGAGGCAGCCCTGCACTTCTTCAACTTCTAGCACGACGTCCCTAAGACCTGCTACTTATCTGTTAGAATTGCTTTTGTAGATAGCAACGACGAAAGGCGCCGAACATGTCCAATGACGAGCCGACCATCGCTCCAGAGGACGAGCCTCTGGCCGACAACATAAAGAACATTATTGGTGGCGTAGCCACGCTCGTGTTGCTGTGCGTCCCCATCCTGCTCATCCACACCCTACGCAAGCGCATAGAGTCGGGCGATACGTTCCAAAAAATCGAGAAGACCCTGGGTTAGCGCCAAAGACATGCTTGAAAGCTGAGTCCTACACGCCCAGTTCTTCGCTGAGTTCGAGCCACTCGGACTCCAAGTCCTCCAAGAGCGCCACAGCCTGGTCTATCTCCTCCTGCTTGGCGACAAGCGCCGCGTAGTCGGTGGGATCGATCGAGCGGAGCTCGTCTTGCAGGCGGTTGGGCACCGCCTCCTGCCGCTCCAGGCGTCGCGCCACCGAGTCGAGTCGCTTCTTAAGCTCTCGGCGCCTGCTGTTGCTCATGCCCTTTTGCCGTGTCGCTTGCTTCCCCACATCGCGCGTACTTGTTTGCTCGCCCGCAGAAAGGCGATGCCGGTCCAAGCGATCCAGGTACTCGTCCACACCACCCGGACAATGGAGCAGCTCTCCCGCAATGAGGGAGTACTGGTCATCGGTAACGCGCTCGAGCAGCGAACGATCGTGGCTCACCATTACGAGCGTCCCGGGCCAAGAGTCCAACAGGTCCTCGGTCACCGCCAGCATGTCGGTATCCATGTCGTTTCCCGGCTCGTCCAGAATCAGCACGTTGGGCTCCTCCATGAGCACGCACAGCAACGCCAGCCTCCTGCGCTGTCCGCCCGAAAGGCTGCGAATGTAGCTGCGCAGCTCCTTGCGTTCGAACCCCAAGCGCTCGGAAAGCTGCTGCGGGCTGAAGGACTTCCCCTCCACCACATAGGAACGCTTGAAGCGGCCGAGCAGGTCCTCCATGCGCCAATCCTCGTACTGTCCCAGCAGTTCAAGTCGCTGATCGAGCCAGCCAAACCGCACGGTCTTGCCTATTTTTATCCAACCCTGCGACGGTTTGAGCCGACCGCTGAGCACGCGCAGCAGCGTGGACTTGCCCGCGCCATTCTCGCCCAATATACCAACGCGGTCGCCA
>CACZFB010000061.1 GCA_902780305.1 uncultured Coriobacteriaceae bacterium
CCTGGCCGTCCGGATGCTCGTCGAGCCATTCCCGGCACAGGGTCTCGCCGTAGGCCATGCCGCCCTCCCCGTCGTTGGCACCCACGTTTTGCGTGCGCGTGCCGCAAATGAGGTTGTGCGTCTGGTCGTCTCCGCCCAGGGACTTGGCCAGAAGGTGCGAGCGGTTCCAGAAGAAACCGTGATACCAACCCTTCTCGCCCAGGTTGATGTCCACCCGCTCGTTGTTTCCCCAACCGGTCGGGTTCGTCGCGGACATGTCGCCGCGCGGGCGGCTTGTGCCCTCGCGCATCATGGCTGCGTCCACGAGTCCCTCGGCGTAGGTGGCCCTGCCCAGGTTGTCAGGCTCGCCATAGTCGACGCCGGGTTCGTCCAGCTCGAACACGTCGTGAGCCGGACCCTGCACCGCATAGTAGTCTGGGGCCGCGTTCCAGTCCCATTCGCTTGGTGCGGGAATGTCTTGGCTGGTGTCATTCGCCGCGTGAGGGGCGGGGAGGGCACCGCGAGGCCACAGGGCCAGCGTACAGGCTATGCCGATCGTCACAAGCGCGATTGCGGCGACCACGCCAGCACGTCGGGCGTGAGCCTTGGTATGCGGCTTGCGCGGCGCATATGACCTCTGCCTTCTTCGACCCATACGGTATGCCTCGAGATTTCAAAAAAACTTGCGCCTGAAGTGAGACGAACTGCTCCCTCGGTAAGTAGTATAGTTCGAATCAGGAAATACGGTCGAAAGGACGGCTATCATGAACAAGGCAATGGCATCCGAGCTCTTTACGTACGACTTCTCGCAGCAGAACCCTGGCGCACGTGAGCGTGTGTACGAGCGATTTATGGCTGCGCAACAGGACGAGGACCTGTTTGTGTTCCCGGCTCCGCACGAACCGACTGAGTTGTCGGATGATGACCTGGAAATGCTTGCCGCGGCAGGCAACGTTCAGGTTGATGGAGTCAACGGCTTTGGCAAAGCTGATTTGCGCCAGTAACCAATAGTTGGTATGCTGTGCCAATCAGTTAGATGAGAAGGGAACGGCATGCCACTTGGGTCGCACGCATTGCGCAAAGAGGATCTCGGGAGCTTCTTCAACGAGTACTATTCGCGCTTGTATAACTATATTTACTACAAGACGCTCGATCACGCGATGGCAGAGGACATAGTTTCGGACGTCATGGTCCGAGTGGCAAAGTCGTATGCCACATTCGATCCCCGCAAGGGTTCGCTCGACGACTGGGTGTTTAGGATTGCCCGCAACCTGCTCTACTCGGCCTTCCGTCGCCGCAGGGACACGGTTTCCATAGACGCGATTGGTGACGCGGCGGGTTCCACCACCATCGAGGACGAGGTCAAAGATCCCCTCGACGAGCGTGGTACGTTCGTGCGCGATGCACTCGCGCTCCTTAACGAGGAGGAGCGCGAGATTGTATACCTGCGCTTTTGGAATGAGTGTTCCAATAAGGACATTGCCCAGCAACTCGGCATGAACGCCTCCACCGTCTCCACCAAGCTCAGCCGTGCGATCGCGAAGATTCGCAAGGCGTATCCCAACCTGGACCTCATCTAGCCATCTAGCTGGCGATTGCGGCGTCGGTGTCCGCTTGGGAAGAGGTACCTCAGTGACATGCGCGCATGTCACTGAGGTACCTCTTCCCAAGCGGACACCGCGGATAACTAGACCGCCCGTGAAAAGCAACTTGATTTTTAAAAAAGTGCTTGCATTGGGCGTGCGTTTGGGATAAAGTACTCTTTGCGTTAAAGACGTGGCACAAATTGGGACTTCGTCTAACGGTAGGACAACGGATTCTGGTTCCGTCAGTGGGAGTTCGATTCTCTCAGTCCCAGCCATTCTTTTTTCGCACATATGGCCCGTTCGTCTAGCGGTTTAGGACGCCGCCCTCTCAAGGCGGAGATCACCGGTTCGAATCCGGTACGGGCTACCAAATCTTCGCAGGCCAGAGCTTTGTCTCTGGCCTGTTTTCTTTTACACCGAATCCGTGGGAATATTCAGAGGAGGATATCTGCACTATAACAGCCTGTCCGATATGCCCTGCAAGCCTTGGAACACAAACCGCTCTACAATCGCACCAATCTCCTCGGGGGGCATTCTGCAGCCCTCATCAAGCCAGTTCCCTATTAAGCCAGACGCACCTCGCGTGATGAATAACAGGAACAGCTTGCCCTCTTCGACATCAAGCAGATTCTGGGCATCCCATTGAGCGAGGACATTCTCGCAACAGGTATCCCACGCCCGTTCAAGCAGGCGTGGGCTTCCATACCATATGGCACGCCAGCGATTGCGGTCCTCGTCGATTGCCCGGCATATCGAGACTGTTACGTTCTCCTCCTCTAGCATGGAAGACAAATCAGCGAGCAGCTCGTTCTCTATCTCGGCAAACACGTCTTCGGGGGCTGAGTAATGGGCGTAGAACGTGTTGCGATTGATGTCAGCCTCCTTACAGAGCTCGGTGATAGTCACCCCCGCAACAGGCTTGTCCAGCATGAGCTTTATCAACGCATCCCGGATGATTCTCTTTGTTCGTCGGACGCGCCTATCGTTCTTTCTTGTAGCCAATTCTCCCTCTCAGCCAAATAAACAGATAGAAATCTGCATATCTGTTCGTTAACGCATTTAGCGGTCCATTATTGTATATCGACATTCAATAATGAACCTCTTAACATTATTAGTATATACATTATCTACATGTCTTGGGAGGCGACATGGACGAACGAGTGTATCTGGTTACAGGCGCTGCCGGCTTCTTGGGCGGTACCATCGTTCGACAACTGGTAGATGAGGGCAAGAGGGTGCGTGCCTTCGTGCTCGCGGGTGACCCGGCCGTCAAGTACATCCCTGAAGGAGTCGAGATCGTTGAGGGGGATCTTACCGACATCGAGTCTCTAGATCCGCTTTTTGATGTTCCCGAGGGAACCGAGACGGTTATGCTGCACATCGCTAGCTTCGTTTCGGTAAAGCCCGACTACGACCAACGTCTTATTGACATCAACGTGGGGGGTTGTAAGAACATCATCGAGCTGTGCCTGCGCCATCCTGAGTGCACGAAGATGGTCTACTGCAGCAGCATCAGCGCCATTCCCGAAACGCCCATGGGCACACCCACACCAGAAGTCGACTACTTCGACGAGACCAAAGTCGTAGGCTGGTACAGCAAGTCAAAGGCGATGGCCTCTCAGGAGGTGCTCGATGCCGTGCATCATCGAGGTCTCAACGCTTGCATCGTACATCCCAGCGGCATCATGGGTCCTGGAGACTATGCCATGAGTGATATCACGCGTACGCTCATTGACATTCTTAATGGCGAGATGAAGACTGGCGTCGAAGGAACGTTCAACATCGTGGATGTGCGCGATCTTGCGGCAGGATGCATTGCGGCAGTGGACAAGGGGCGTTGCGGCGAAGCCTATATCCTCGCCAATGATGTTATCAACTTTATGGACTTTGCGAACATGGCTATCGCGGAACGGGGAGGCAAAGGAATCAAGTTTTCCATTCCCGTCAAGGTTGCAAAGGTTTCGGCGGTTGCCTCGGAAGCGGCTTCTAAGGCAACGGGGAATGAGCCCATGCTTACCTCGTACAACATCTATAACATGTCGCGGAACAATGAATTCGACACGAGCAAGGCACGAGAGGAGCTTGGTTACACCACACGTCCGTATGAGGAAACCATTCACGATATGGTGGCTTGGTTCAAGGAGCAAGGCGTGCTCGATCAGGCAGCAGACTAGGCGTCTGCGTGTCGTGACCTTCCAGAGAAGAGCATCTACAGAAGAGAGTGAGTAATAATGGCTAACGTATGTGTCATCACTGGTGGCGGCAGCGGCATCGGTTTGGAAACCGCGAAATGCATGCCCAAGGACAAGATTCTGGTTATTAGTGGCAGAACCCAGGCAAAGCTAGACGTGGCCGTTGCCGAGCTCGAAGAACTCGGCTATGAGGCCTACGGCGTCCCTTGTGACGTATCGGTGCGGCGCAGCGTACACGAACTTGCCGTCATCTCGAGCCTCAAGGGCACTATCACGAACGTCATCAATGTTGCAGGCGTCTCGCCATCTATGGCAGGCCCCGAGGCCATCATCCGTATCAACGCGTTGGGCACCGTGTACGTGAACACGGAGTTTCGCAAGTATATGGGACCTGGCGCTGTCATCGTCGACGTCGCGAGCAACTCCGCATATGCTCTTCCCAAAATGCACATGATTCAGGGTACGTATGAACTTGCGGATAAGGACGAGGACAAGTTCGTCAAGCGTTTGTTGCGTGGCGCGGTGGGTCGCAATGACTATGAACAGTCGGGTTTGGCCTACTCGTTGTCCAAGAACTTTGTCGTGTGGTATGCGCAGAAGTGTGCCTTCGAGTATGGACCTGCGGGCATTCGCGTATGCTCGCATGGGCGTTGCCGAGAAAGAGGCCAGCGGCGAGCTTGGCTTTACCGACAAGATGATCGAGCGGGCCGCTGAGCGCCGTCTTGGAAAGCCAGAGGAGCTTGGGTTTGCAATTGCCACCATCGCAGATCAGCGCAACGGCTACCTAGCTGGTGTTGACGTGCTCATAGATGGCGGCAGTACCAACGGAGGAGAGTTCAGGGACGGCCGGACTGCCAAGTAAAGCTAATTCAAAACGAGGATGGTGGCATGCGGAACTCGGTCTCTCGTATAATGGCACGGAATACCGAACATACGTGGGGAGAAGAGCATGCCTGCCATACCTCTGGACTACCAAGCGGACATTTTGCGCGTGGACTTACAAAAGATGGGATGCTCGCGGATTATCCTGCTTGGCGAAGAGGCCCACATGGCTTCTGGAGGCCTCCGGACGGCACTTGCCAAATGGGGACTGCTGGTGCTCGCTCCTCCGGAGGGGGAGCGAGCATGGATTGCCGCTCTCGCTGGCAGGCGAGCCGCCGGTAGGGACGTGGCTGACGTGGGTCGACTGCGTACGCTGCTGTCGCATGGCATCGAGCATGGGGTGGAGGCGATCGTCGTCGCGAGCGAGCCCCTTTCCGCAGTGGTTGACGCCTGCGAGCTCCCCGTTCCCACGCTTGCGTTCAATCCGCGGGGAAGTGCGGTTCCGCTGAGAAACGTCGTCTTCGACATGGGAGGGGTCCTGTTTAGGTGGGAGCCGCTTGTCATGGCTCGTCGCGTGTGCGATAACGAGGAAGATGCCCAGCTCTTGTCGCAAGCCGTGTTCGGCTCGCAGGAGTGGGTCTGGCAGGATGCCGGTGCGGTGGACGAGGAAACCGTTGCCTGGGCATCCAAGACGCGCGTGCCGCCGAGGCTGCATGCGGCCGTGGACGAGCTCGTGTACCACTGGCACGACCATCGCGTGCACATTGCGGGCATGGATGAGCTCATTTGCGACCTCAAGGCCAAGGACTACGGCGTCTATCTGCTCTCGAACGCCGGGGAGTCCTTTGCGCACTACGAGGCCCAGTTGCCGGCGCGAGCGTGCTTTGACGGCACGGTGGTCTCGTGCTACGAGCACGTGGTGAAGCCCGACGCACGCATCTATCGCATCCTGCTCGAGCGCTATGGCCTGGAGGCGGGGGAGTGCCTGTTCGTGGACGACACGCCACGCAACGTCCTTGGCGCCCGTCGCGTGGGCATGCGCGCCTACCACTTTACCGAGGACGTGGAATCCCTGCGCACGGTTCTGTTGGGGCGCGAGCGTTGAGGTCGTACGAGGAGCGCACAGGGTGCCGGACGAGCTCGCCGAGCAAGGCCGCGCGCTCATGGTGTTACTATAACTCAACGGAGGGATGCCGACCTATATGCCTCTGCGTACTATACTCATAAGACCGACGCGAGCGGTGGGAGGGGATTGCAGGTGAGCAGAGCCACAAAAGACGTGATTATGGGCATCGCCGGCTACTTTGCCGTGTTCTTCGTAATCATGCTGGGATACCGATACTTTGACGCCGTGTTCGTTAAGCACGTGACCTTTGAGTTCGATCTCGTCCAGAACGTTGGCCTGCCGGCGTTCGCCGGTGCGGTGGGAGGCGTCACCAAGGCTTTTGGTGGCACGCGGTAGTAACAGCTCGCCGTCGTGCTGAGCAGTCTGCTCACCAAGGTTGGGACGAGGCCAATCAAAGGGGGTAACCCCCATTGATCGGTCCCCATAGGTTGGCCAAGCGGCTGGCTTCTAAGTCCACCACTCGGGAATGTGCAGGCGATTGACGCCAATGACGTCGTGGACGAGCACGTCGCTGGCTATGCCCTTGGGCGACACCCACATGGAACCCTCCTCGCGCTCCAGTATTAGGTCGCCATTGGCCCGCGCAGCCTCCATGGTTTGCGTGGACGCCAAGATCTGCCCACCCTTCGAGAAGCCCTCGATGCGGGAGGCCAGGTTGACGTTGCGGCCGATCATGTCGTACTTCATGCGCACCTTGGATCCGATGGTACCCACGATGGCCTCTCCGGTGTGGACGCCGATGCCCATCTGGATGCTTGGATAGCCCTGTGCCGCGTTCCACTCGTTTACGGCCTCCATGCGCCGCTGCATGGCGACGGCGCTGTACAGGGCGTCGCGTGCCGCGTCGGGGTTTTCCTTGGGGGCACCAAACACCACCACGAGGGCATCTCCCACGAAGTCCAGAATGTTGCCCTGCCAGCTGTTGACGATTTGGATCATGCACCAAAAGTAGTGGTTGAGCAAACGAATGTAATCCGTTGCCTCCATCTGCTCCGAAAGTGCCGTGGAGTCGCGCAGGTCGGTAAAGAGCATCGTGACCAGCCGGCGCTCGCCATCGATGCCAATGGTGTCGTTCTGTTCCAGAATCTGGTTTGCCACCTCGGGCGTCACGTAGGATCCCATGGTCTGCTTGACGAAGCGCTTGAGTTCCATGATGCTGTTGCGCAGCTCGTCGTTCTCCTTCTCGAGCTGGCTCAGGCGCTCTGAGTTTGTGGGGACGTTCGTGCTCATAGCGCTATGGTCTCTCCTTCGCGGGCGAACGACGCATGGGGGAACGGGCGGAGGGCCTGCTCGCGCATGGCGAGTGTCGCATCGGTGCTCTGCGGGTCATGGTGAGTGAGCAGCAGACGCTTGGCTCCACTACGCTGCAGGAGCTTGAGTCCGATCGCGTCCGTCGAGTGGCCAAATCCCTTGTGAAGCTGCAGCTGGTCGTCGCTGTATTGCGCATCGAACAGCAGCAGGCTGGCGTTACGGGAGAGCTCGACCAGCCGTGCGAACGACTCGGGCTCGTACTCGTAGTCGGTTGCGTACACGATGCTCTTGTCCCCATGGCTTACCTTGATGGCCTTGCATCCTCCAGGATGGTTACCCTCGACGCACGAAATGGTGACGTCGCCCACGCGCAACTCGTTGGGCAACGCGCGAACCTCGAGCACCCCGCAGTATTCGGAAAGCTTGAGCGGCCAGAGGGGAGGGGAGTACAATTCCTCGATTGCCTCGGTCGCCTGCTCGTCGGTTTTGGCGGGCAGGTAGAGCGTCGTCGCTGATCCCGGGCGCGAGAGCCGACCGTACATGCCCAGGCCGTTCAGATGGTCCAGATGCAGGTGGCTCACCAGAATGGTTACCCGCCGTGCGTCGTGCTGGGGGGCCCGTACGATGCCCGTTCCCGCGTCCAAGAGGATGAGCTCGCCGCCTGCTCGCACGGCATAGCAGGAAGTCGCCCCACCAAACCGGACGAAGTCCGGACCGCTCACGGGAACGGAGCCACGGGCACCCAAGACCGTAAGGCTCATGTCGGCCGACCTGGCGTTGTCACTCATGTTGCGTTCCCGCTACGAGTTTGCGTTGGACTGCCTCAGGTGCCTGAGCATGGACGAGAGGCGCGACACTATGGACTTGTTGCGGCGCTGCCCGGCCTTCTCGGCCTCTATGGCGTCGTATACCGTGCGGCACGCCTCCTCGTAGCGGCGGTTCGTCTCGCGCAGGCGTGCGCTGAGCTGGCGCATAACACGGAGCACCTTGTCGGGTTGATCCCTATAGAAGCTGGCGAAGTCGTCGCTGGTAATCTCGGCTACCACGGTGTTGGGCGCAAGCGAGACGGCCGTGGCACTGCGTGGGTAGCATTCCACCAAGCCCATCTCGCCAAAGAACTCGCCGGACCCAAACGTGGCCAGCAGGTGTTCGTCCTGGGTTCCATACCCGGCATACACGCCGACGGTGCCGGAGTTCACCTCGTACATGGTGTCCGCGTAGGCGCCCTGCTCAAAGATGACCTGATTGTTTTGCAGCGTTTTGGTTTCCAATGCGGGCCTCCTTAGGCGTCCTGTGCCAACGACTGTTGCACCTCGCCATGAATGGCGCTCAGGCGCTCGTCCTCGTTGAGGTGGTAGTTGCTCGACTCGTCCACGGTGGTCGTACCCTCGCTTACAGCGTTTCCCAGGGACTTGCAGACGTCCAGGTAGTCCTTGGTCACCAGGCGCAGCTTATGACACAGCTGTTCAAGGATGTCCTGGACCTTGGCGGGGTTCGTCTGCAGGAACTCCGCGAACTCGTCCTCGCCAATGCGCTCTAGGATGGTGCCACGCTCCAGAACGACGATGGTCGCCGAGCGCGGCGCGCCGTCGAGTAGGCCCATCTCGCCAAAGTAGTCGCCCGCATGCAGGGTTGCCAGCTGCTTCTGTTTGGAGGTCGCGTAGTGAAGATATGCCCCCACAGAACCCCAGCGCACCAGGTACATGCAGTTGCCAGGGTCGCCCTCCCAGAAAACGGTCTCGCCCTTCTTGTAGTTCTGCTCCTTCATCCGAGCCTCCTTGTCCTGTAGCTGCATGCCCAGTATAGTGTACTAGCAATGGCCTATCAAAGGGGGCAGCCCCTTTGATAGGTCGAAACCTTCTGGCTAGCCCGTGAACACGGACACGCGCTTGGTGAGGAATTGCCGCTTGACAGCATTGCCGAGCGTCGTTATCATTATTCCTGCTTAACGGCCCGTTCGTCTAGCGGTTTAGGACGCCGCCCTCTCAAGGCGGAGATCACCGGTTCGAATCCGGTACGGGCTACCAACTTTTCGCAGGTCAGAGCTTTGTCTCTGGCCTGTTTTTTGTAGCGTTGCGGGTACTATTGGGGTGCCAGTTCACGCCGCCTTTCCTCTGCTTTCGCCTTCGGCGACCGTCACCACGCTGCTGATGACGTTCAGGATGTTCTGGAGGCCACCGCAGAAGAGCTCGAAGCACAACGCCATGGAGATGGCAGCGCTAGAATTGAGGTACGTCAGGATTATCAGCATGCCGATGAGGATGGAGCCTGGCTGGTTGGGGGCACCGAACGACAGAAACAGCACGATGAGGGCGATGACCGCGATGTTGAGCCACGACACCCGGCAGTTGGCGATGAAGATAAAGATCGTGGAGAGCAGCATGAGGATGAAGCCGTTGCCGTCCAGGCTGACCTGCGCCAACACCGGGAGCTCCTTCTCGAGCCGCTCCCGCGAGAAGCCGAAGACCTTGGCGCAGTAACGGGTGTTGTAGGGCACCGCGTCGATGACGGAGCCTATTAGGAGGTTCTCCTTTACGAGCGGCCAGAGCTTCCGTGCGAACTCCCACACGCGAACGCCATGCGCCCTCAGTCTCAAAGCATACGTGATGAGCAAGGGTATCGTACATATGAACACGACTACGGTCTCGAACAGGAGCGCCACGAACCGTAAGAAGCCGTCATCCGACATCAGGACTTCCAGAAAGAGCAGGAAGACCGCCACCGGGAAAACGGCCATCACTATTCTGAGTATGGCCGAGAACAGGTCGTCATGGCCGACTTGGGACACGATCTCGTTGAAGAGCGCCTCAAAAAGCTGCATGGTCTCGAAAGCGATGCCAGCGCTGACATGGCGCCTTTCAAATGTCTCCTCGACGAAAGCCTGCGCCTTAAGAAGCTCTTCGCGTTCGCGTCTATTATGATGGCATCCGTTTTATCCATGTGGGCATAGTATCATGGAAGCTGGTTACGCACCGCATATTCTGCGACAAAACCGGTTCTATTTGAGACGCCGCATCTCCTCGCGCGTATTACCTTGATGAGCACGTAGAACACAGGCGGAGAATCAACGAGGGGGATAAGATGCAGTACAAAGATTTGACGGAAGAGCAAAAGGGCATGATTGCCGACGCGAAGACCCCCGAGGAAATCCTCGAGATGGCCAAGGCGGAGGGTTACGAGCTCACAGATGAGGAGCTCAAGGACATCTCTGGCGGCAGCTTCTGGATGAACGAGTATTATTGCCCCATGTGCGGGAGCCATGATGTTGGCGTGTGGCAAAACAGCAACTCTGGCCACTGCTACAACTGCGACTACAGGGGACCCTTTCATCAGTTCAGTCACTAGAGGGACGTATGTCTCCCGTGTGCTGCACGCCGGCAGAGTGGCGAGCGTGTCTGCATGCCGAGAAGAATTCACTGGTCATCGAGGTGTTTTTTGTGACCTGATTTCTATAGCGATTGCGTGTTGAATCGCCCGGCGTGCGATTTCCGTGTTTGAATACATAGAGTCCAGAGGACGCGTGCTGGCGCGTAGGCGCGACGTGCACCAAGCGGAAAGGCATTGCCATGAAAGAGACGAAGGAGACACGGGGGGCCATTGGAGTCATTGGCGCAATGGACGAGGAGATAGACCCCTTACTCGATGCGGCGCAGATCAAGAACAGGCGAGTCGTTGCAGGGATGCAGTATTGCGAGGGCACGTTGGAAGGCAAGCCCGTGGTCATAGTTAAGTGTGGCATGGGCAAGGTGAATGCCGGAATCTGCGCCAATACGCTCATCAATGACTTTAATTGTGCCAAGGTAATCAACACCGGTGCCGCCGGATCGCTTGACAACCAGATTAACATTGGTGACGTGGTGGTCTCGGTGGATGCCGTCCAACACGATTTTGACGTCTCGGTCATCGGGTTCAAGAGGGGCGAGATACCATTTACCGGGCTGTACGCATTTCCCGCAGATGAGGCCATGCGCAAAGCAGCCATAGCGGCCGTAAAGGAAGCCGCGCCGGAAGTCAGCGTGTTCGAAGGCAGGGTGTGCTCGGGCGACCAATTCATCTTTGCCAACGAGCAAAAGGAGAGGATCACGTCGAACTTCGGTGGCATGTGCTCCGAGATGGAGGGGGGCGCAATCGCGCAAGCCTGTTATCTCAACGACACTCCGTTCGTAATCATTCGTGCCATATCGGACAAGGCCGACGGATCGCAAGCCGTGGAGTTCGATGCGTTTAAGGCGGGGGCTGGCGCTCGATCGGCAAAGGTCGTGCGGTGCATGGTGCGAAGCCTGTAGTGCATCATCGAGCCCCTTTCCCCGTTCTGCGGTTGTGCGCCAGCATTACCATACTTGATTGTGCGTCCTATCAAAGGGGTAACCCCCATCGATGGGCCAACGTTCGCGGGTTTCGTCGCGTTGTGGTCTGGTGGGCAAGGTATAGTTATGCATGGACTCTGGGGTAAGGGGGCACAAAATATGAGCGAGTTCGTGGCAAGCGAGACACTGAGTAAGGCCAGGTCCTACGAGGAGCGGATGGAGGCCTTCATCGATAAGAATGATCGTCCCATCTTCCACCTCACGCCACGCGTGGGTTGGATGAACGATCCCAACGGTTTCACCTACTATGCGGGGGAGTACCATCTGTTCTATCAGTACAGCCCCTACACCATAACGTGGGCGCCCATGCACTGGGGACATGCCGTGAGCAAGGACCTGCTGAGCTGGAAGCACCTGGCTTGCGCGCTTGCACCCGACATGCCCTACGACAAGCTGGGCGGGTGCTTCTCGGGGAGTGCCATCGAATTGCCGGATGGACGCATGCTGCTTATGTACACGGGTGCCGGCCAGCATGGCAAGCACGAGGACGGCAGCCCAATCGAGCACCAGACGCAATGCCTTGCCATAGGCGATGGCAAGGACTTCCAAAAGTACGAGGGCAACCCGGTAATCGACGGCTCGTCGCTGCCGGAGGGCTCGAGTTATGCACAGTTCCGCGATCCCAAGATTTGGCGTGAGGACGACGGAACCTATCGTGCGGTGTTGGCGAGCCTGGGACCCGACGAGAGCGGGCAGATCGTTCTATATCGTAGCAACGACGCCTTCTGCTGGGAGTTCGACCATGTGGTGTCGCGCAATGCCGGGCGCTACGGCATCATGTGGGAATGCCCCGACCTCTTCTCGCTCGACGGCAAGGACGTCCTTTTGGTGAGCCCACAGGACATGCTGACTCAGGGTCATGAGTTCCACAGCGGCAACGGAACGCTTTCCATCGTGGGGCACATAGACCAGGACACCGGCGAGCTCGTGGAAGAGACGCTCTCGTGCATCGACCACGGCACGGACTTCTATGCCACCCAAACGCTGCTTGCGCCCGATGGCCGTCGCATCATGGTGGCTTGGATGCAAAACTGGGACGCCATCGCGGGATCCATTCCCGAAACGCGGTGGTTTGGCCAGATGGCCACACCGCGCGAGCTGAGCGTGCGAGATGGGCGCCTGTATCAGTGGCCCATTCGCGAGTTGGACGGCCTGCGCAGGAACGAGGTTTCGCACACGAACGTTGCGGTGTCCAGGGACCCCATTGCGCTGGAAGGCGTGAGCGGGCGCGTAATAGACGTGCAGGTTGACGTTTGTGCCGCGGCTGAGGACGACCCGTACAAGGAGTTCATCATATTCTTTGCGCAGAACGACCGGTTCCACTCGTCGCTGCGGTATCGTCCCGCGCACGGAACGCTGGAGATGAGCCGCGTACATGCGGGGTCGCGTCGCGCGTACGTGCACCATCGCAAGTGCGACGTCCCCGGTGCACCCACAAAGATTTCCTTCCGCATGGTGCTCGACAAGTACAGCGTGGAGGTTTTCATAAATGGCGGCGTGCAGGCCATGACCATGACCATCCCAACCGACCTCTCGGCGGATGCCATAACGTTCTCGTGCAAGGGCAATGCCGTGTTCGACGTGCGGAAGTTCGACCTCGCGGATCCGAGGGGGTAAAGGAGGCCGCAGAGGAAGTCAGCCCGCCAAAGGGGTGACCCCCACTGATGAGTCGTGCGCGACCAATCAGTGAGGGTCGCTCCCTTTGGCAGGCTTGCGGCCTGCACGTCGGTGGCCACCGGTAGGCAGATGCTTACGCACCGACCACCGCTCCTCGCTGAGGTGGATTGACCAACCGGTGTCGATCTCCTTCTTTACCCTCGCAACCGTCTTTGGGTCCAGAGTCGGCCAGTCGACGATGGTGGTTCCCTTGTTCTGCACCAGGTAGGCCTTCTCGGAGCAAAGCGCGAGCGGGGTGTCCGAGAGCGAGTCGGAGTAGAAGTTGTCGATTACGGGGAAGCCGTGATCGAAGATGTAGCGTGCCTTCTCCTTGGCGTACATGAGGTTGTCCAGGAGCACACCCAGCTCGCGGTCGTAGTCGGTTGCCACGTAGTGGACCCCAAGGCGTCGGGCGATTGGCTCGATGATGCATGATGGCGATGAGCTCAGTATGAGGTCGTCCGGGCGCTTTTGCTCGAGGTACCAGGGGGATATCCTTGACTCGTATGCATCCCAGTACCGCTCAATCTGCTCGTCGAAGTCGTCGATGAGGGTAAGGTACCTAAAGAGCTCCCGCTGCATGCGATAGTTGGGCATCCTTCCCGTCTTGTAGAGGGCAAAGCTCCCCAGGACCCTCGGCCCATAGGTAAAGAGCAGGCTGGGGTGACGCTTGAGACACCACAGGCCAAAGCCCACGGTGCAGTTCGAATAGAAGATGGTCCCGTCGAAGTCGTAGGCGTTCATGCAGCGTCCGTCCGTATTGTCGATGCGTCCTGCAGTAATGCCATTATAGCCTTGCCATGCCAGCATGTGTTTGCCCAACGAAGGGATGGCCCCATTGATACGCCGCTTGCGGCAATCAACGGGACCATCCCTTCGATGGGTTGTCGCGTCGCCAGAGCGCGCTAGAAGTCTCCGCCGTCCGAGCCGCTAAAGCCTCCGCCCATGTCGCTCCAGCTGTCGCTTCCGCTGTCGCTGTCGTCGTTCTTGGGAAGGGGAACCACCGACAGGGAGCGGTTGACAAACGTGTCGGTGCTCGTGCGCAAAACAAAGCTGTCGGGATCGACGTAGTTGCCCGCCTCGGTTTGGATGCGTGCGGTAAGCATGGCCTTCTTCTCGCTGCTCACGACGCCAATTGCGATGAGCAGGGGAATGAGCAGCGTGGCGGCAGCCTTGATGAGCGTTCCAAAGAAGCTGCCACTCTTGTCCTGCCACTGCTCGCCGTTTTTGGCAAAGTATTCCAGCTGCTTGCCGACGCTCGCGTAGTACTCCTTGCCCGCCTCGTACCAGTCGTCGTCCTTGAGCTCGCTCTTCGCATTGTCCTCCAGGTCGTTGAGGCCGTCGTCGGAGAACGGGTCGTTGGCGCTGTTGCCAAAGTGCTTGACGGTCACATACTTGCGCGAGTCCACGCCCACGCCAAATATGATGCCATCCTTGTTGCTGCCAACGCCCAGGTCGTTCGTCTCGTAGTAGGAACGCAGGTACTCGCGCCTGCCCGAGCCGGAGGACTCGTCCGACCCCAGGTTGCTGGTAAACAGCAGGTACGTACCGACGTTATAGTCCTTGGCATACTGCGCTCCGAGGGCTTCGAGCTCGTTGAACTCCTCGGTCGTGAGGACGTTTTTCTCGTCCTTAACGTAGGTTCCCGTTTGCGCGAGCGCCTTTGCGGGAAGTGCGAAGACGGCAAACAGCAACAGGGAAAATGCGGCAACAAGAAGCTGGTGTGTTCTTCTCATGCGAGCCTCCTTAACCGACGTATCCACCGAGGACAAACTGGATGATGAGGAAAATGACCACGGCCAGGGGGAGGAACAGCAGGATGAAGCGCCGGGTAACCTTGCCCTGGTCGATGGGGAGGTCGCCAATCAGCTTGCCGGTTTGGCCGTTCATGGCGAAGAGATAGTCCTTGCCGTCCCACTTGGTGTGCAGCATCCACACGGGAAGCAGCGCGTAGGATATGCCACTCCAGTCGATGTCCATGTTGGAGCTTGCCACGCTCACGTTGCTGTATCCCTGTGCCGTGCTCTGAAGCGACGAGAGGCAGGTGGACTCCACGCGCGTGCGTGCCCTGGGATCGCACTCGCGCACGTCCTGGTCGTAGCGGTCCGTCACGTAACCGGGGAGGTAGGCTACCGAGAAGTCCACGAGATCGCTGTAGTCAAACGGCTCGATGGCGTCCATGTGCGTGTCGGGCATGCGCGAGGAGCCGTCTACGGGCACGCGCACGAAGTCCATGGAACCGGCCCGGTGCAGCTGGTAGAAGTCGGTTTGCGTGTAGCTGTTCTCGCTGTCGCTCCACGAGGTGATCTCCTCGGCGTCGAAGGTTGCGTCGCCGTTCGCGGTGCCCGAGTACAGCCAAAACGGAACGTAGACGCCCTGGATCTCCTCCAGGTGGTTGGTTTCGGTAAACGTGTCGGGGAGGAACTTCTTGCCCTCGTAGTACTTCTTGAGGGCACCCACGGCGTCATCCTTGTTCAGCTTGAACGGGATCACGTAGTCGGGTTTGAGCAGGTTGGAGAGCTGACCGGGGAGCACGGCGTTGTTGCCGCAGTACGGGCAGCTGGTGACGGCCGTCACCTGGTCCACCATGAGCTGCGCGCCGCACGAGGAGCAGTTGTAGGCGCGCATGTTCTGCTCGTCACCGTCGTCCCAGCGCGAGTTCTCCAAATACGCCTGGACGGGGTCGGCGTTGGTCGATCGGTGCACGTGCACGCGCGTCGCCTCGCTGGTGGACGCATCCGCGGCCGATACGCGCTCTTCTGGTTGCTGGGGTTGCTGCGTTCCGCCGCCTTGCTCCGCCGCGCGCTCCTTCTCGGCTCGCGCGTCGGCCTTTGCCTGGCGCTCGGCATAGATCTGCTCCACCTGAGCCGGCGTGAAGTCCGACTCGCAGAACTCGCAGTGCAGCATGCCCGACTCGCCCACAAAGGCCAATTGCCCGCCACAGTTGGGGCATTGATAGTTGGTAGTCTCAGCCACAGGTCACCTCCGTAACGTTGCCGTGATGAGGCTAGTATACATCTGTGAGTGCCGTGCAAGCGCGGTTGTGATAACGTGGCTTGTCGATGGTCGATTCGAGACCTTCGAGACAGGCACAAATGGAAGCGAGGAGCATATGCACGACAAACGGTTTAACGTGGCGCTGGCCCTGTTGCTGGCCGTGGCACTCCTGGTCCCGTCGGTTGCCCGTGCCGACGAGGTCCAGGTGGACCCGTTGGCGGGAGGTGAGGCCTCCTCGCAGGTAACGGTGCAGGACGAGACTGCCACCCAGGACGGGGCTGCGACTCAGGACGAGACTGCCACTCAGGGCGAGGTTGCCGCCCAGGACGAGGCGGGGCAGGCGACGGAGGTCTTGTCCGAGGCCGAGACGGCGACGGGCGACGGGCTGCAGACGCAAAGAGACGCCGACGGCATGGCCGCCGCGGCCCAGGCCCATGTTCAGCGAGAGGGATGGAAGGACGAGGTGGCCGACGGCGCCATCGGCGGGACCACGGGCAAGTCGCTGCGCGTGGAGGCCATAAAGATTCGGCTGGCCAACGTGGACGCCCAGTCGGGTGGCGTCGAGTACCAGATGCACGTGCAGCGCAAGGGTTGGATGGACTGGGCGCGCGATGGTGCGCTGGGCGGCACGTCCGGCAAGTCGTTGCGCGTGGAGGCGTTTAGGCTCAGGCTGTATGGGGCCCTGGCCGAGCAGTACGACGTGTGGTATCGCGTCCATGCCCAGGGTATCGGCTGGATGGCGTGGACCTCCAACGGCGAGACCTCGGGAACGTCGGGAAGCTCGCTGCGCATCGAGGCGTTTCAGATGCGCCTTGCGCCCAAGGGACAGGTGCCGGCAGACCTCGAGCAGTCCGACGTGCCCTTTGCCTTTGCCGAGGACTACAACCGCAGTGGCCTCTCCGTTACCGCGCACGTGCAGCGCAAGGGATGGCTCAAGGCGGTAGGCAGCGGACAGACGGCAGGCACGACCGGCATGGGTTTGCGCGTCGAGGCGCTCAAGATGCGGTTGAGCAACTATCCCCAGGGAATCTCCTATCGCGCCCATGTGCAAAAGGAGGGTTGGCAGGACTGGCGCAGCGACGGCGAGGTTGCAGGAACCATGGGCAAGGGACGTCGCATCGAGGCCGTGGCGGTGCAGCTCTATGGTGATGCGGCCAATGCGTACGACATCTACTACCGCGCGCACGTGCAGGGCATCGGCTGGATGGCCTGGGCCAAGAACGGCCAGACGGCGGGAAGCCTCGGCCTTGGCCTGCGTGTTGAGTCGCTGCAGGTTCGCCTGGTGCCAAAGGGGAGCTCGCCTCACCTTCCCGGTGGTGACTACAAGGGCAAGGCCGTGGACGCCACGACTGCCAAGCCGTCCAACATGAGCATAAAGCTCGTGCCCGAGCTGGCGCATGGCTACAAGTCGCCCTACTACCAGCGCTGCATCGTGATGCACGACACGACCGAGAATCGCGGCTTCGACTTCTGGATCCAGAACTGGATCGACCGCGGTGGGTCGGGAACGCAGTTTATGATCAACGAGCAGGGAGAGATTCGCCAGTACGTGGACATGAACCAGATTTGCTGGCATGTGGGTGGCGCGACGTACGGCTACCTGGACGAGCAGTTTAACGTGGTCCAGCACAAGGCGGGCGCGGGGAGCGCCATGAACCAGTGCTCCATTGGCATCGAGATAGACCACGTGGAGGACGGCCGTCCGTATCCCAAGGCGCAGCTCGACGCAATCGACCGCCTGGTAAACTACATCGACCGTTACTACGGCTTCAACGCCACCATCCTGCAGCACAAGGACTACAAGCTCGACAACTCCGACTGCTCCGACGAGTTCCAGGGCTACCTGCGTCATCTGCAGCGCTACCGCACCACGCGCTAGCACGAGAGAAACGCCTATCAAAGGGGGTAACCCCTATTGATGTGCCGCTTGCGGCAATCAATAGGGGTTACCCCCTTCGACAGGCGTCACAGCCATGTTGCTACCAGCCGCGGTTCTGCTTTATCTCCTGATGCACGAACGCGTCGCGCGGGACCATGTTGAAGTCCCACAGCTCCACCAGCTCGTCGAGCAGTCGCAGCTCCTGCGCGTCGCTCAGGCCGGAGCGCGCGATGGCCACGAGCCGCTCCACGAGGTCGCTCACACGACGTCCGTACACGGTGGCATTCCACCCGCGCACCCTCAGCTCGTAGATGGCGTCGAGCACCCGCTCCTCGCTAAGGTCGCCCAAAAGCGTGATGGCAGTGTCGGCGTTGAGGTCGTTGCGCAGCAGGCCCTTGGCGAAGGCGCACAGGCTCGCCGCCATGCGCGGACGCAGCGCATCTGCCTGGCGTATTTCTATGACGTCGCCCAGCCGCACGAAGGGGAGAGCGATGCCAAACGCCTCCTGCGCCTCTTGGTCGGTTAGCTCGCGCTCTCCCATGAGGTCGCGCAGCGTCCGCTTGCCGGTGGAGGACACCTCGTCATTCTCACTGGTCTCTAGGATGGGCATAAGGCCCTCGAGCCAGGTTACGTAGCGGTCGAACGAAAAGTCGCTCTCAAAGGTCCCCGGCACGATGCCGCATCGGGAGGGATCGACCTCGTTCCACACGACGGAGCGCGTCATGGTGGGGCAGCGCCTGGCCCCCGAACCCCTAAAGCTGCGCACGTTGTCGGTGAGGAACATGAGCAGGGGAGTGAGAGCGACGCACAACCGGTAGGTGAGCAGGGCCTCTCGCTCCGACTCGTAGCCCACCAAGATGTGCGTGGCGCAGGAGCAGCGCATGGCGTCGCGCGCATAGCGTCCCGTCTGCGACAGGTGGGCCGAGACGAGGGTCCAGCGGGTGCGCGGCACCAAGGGGACGTCGAGCGGGGAGTCCACAAACGAGTTGTAGCCCTCGGCCAGAAGCCCGTAGTCGCAGTCCAGTGCCCTGGCTGCCACATGCACCTCTCGGTCGAAGCGCTCGATTGCGCCGAGCAGCTCGACGATGCTGCAGGAGGGTCCGACCGTGCACACGATCTGGCCGCCCGGGCCAAGCGTGGCCACCAGCGCGCACTGGTCGTCGTGCTCTGCCTGCGGGACACAAAATCCCATGAGGTGGCCGTCGTGCCATTCCTCGACGCTGCCAGGCACCTGCGCGCATATCTGGGCGAGCATGGCCTCGATGCCTTGCTTTCCGCCAAAGCCGACCATAGTCTGCGTGGTGTGGTCGTACAGCACGCGCTCCAGGGTTATGCTCATGGGACGCATGCTGGACTGTCTGGCCGCCTGGGCCTTGGCTTGTTGCAGCACCTCCATAAGGCGAACGTGGTTTTGGTTGTAGATGTCGAGCGCCTCGGGCGCTTGGGATGGGTTCTCGGGTAGCATGCTCTTTGCCTCCCAGAAGTCTGTATTTCGAGCGTATACGATGGACATCGCCCATAACTGACGGTTTCGCAGGTAATATAGTAGACCATCAAACGGTGCAAGCGAAGATGAACCTAGGGCCTTGCTACAAACGGCTTATACGGGGAGAGGCATGGCTACACAAAGCAAGAAGCAAGTTGGACAGGACAAGAAGCGCCACGTTGCGCTTAAGGTGGGAAATGGCTCGACCTCCGTTCGCGCGGGGGACGATGAGGCCGAGAACAAGGCGAAGGCACGCAAGGGTGCCCTGTTTTTGGGTGCCGTCGTTATTCTGTACGTGCTGTACCTCATCTTCTCGGGGCAGATGGGCCAATTCGTGGACGCCTTGGGCCGGGTCGACCTGGGATGGGTCGCCCTGGGCGCCGTGTGCTACCTCTCGTACTTTGTCTTTGGCGTGCTGGCGTATGCCATTGCCGTCTACATCGATCACGACTCTCCCGTGGGCGTGCGCGACCTTATGAGCGTGGAGGCGTCGGGAATCTTCTTCGGCAACCTCACGCCCATGATGGCCGGTGCCGTGCCGTCGCAGATCGTGCGCCTCACGCGCACCGGACTCGACGTGGGCGAGGCGTCGGCCACGCAGTTCACCCGCTTTATTATGTTCCAGTTCGGCGTCGTGCTGTTTGCGGCAATTATGCTTGCGGCAAAGGTGGGGTTCTTCTTCCAGACGTACGGCGACATCGTGCTGATTAACCTCATCGTGTTCGGCGTGCACTTTTTGGAGCTCGCGGGCCTCTTCGTAATATGCCTGTGCCCCAAGTTCGTGATGCGCGTGGGCAACGGCCTCATTCGGTTCTTCTCCAGGCGCGGCTGGCTCAAGAACGTGGACCATTGGAACGAGATGGTAAACGTGCAGGTGCTGGAGTTCTCCAACGCCTTTATGACTGCGGCAAAGGACCTGCCCTCCATGGGGCTCACCCTGCTCGTCACCATGCTGCAGCTTGCCAGTTTCTATATGATTCCATGGTTTGTGCTACGTGCGTTTGGCATCGAGGCCGACTTCCTCAATTGCCTCGCCGCAGGCTCCATGGTGCAGATGGTGGCGACCGCGGTGCCGCTGCCTGGTGGAACCGGCGGAACCGAGGGCAGCTTCTTCATGTTCTTCGGCCCCATGTTTGGTGCGGCCAACATGAGCGCGGGATTCATCGTATGGCGCATCCTCACGTTCTTTGCGCCCACCATCCTCTCGGCTCCGCTGCTGGGCCTGCGCTCTCGCAACCGCTCCATGAGCATCTACCAGCGCGTGGAGCGCATTAAGGGCCGGCTGCTCGGCACCAGCAAGGGGTCGGTGCGAACCGTCGCCACGGTGCATCCCAAGCGCAAGAAATAGCGTCGGCTGGAAAAGCCGACGCGACACGGTTGTACAAGGGGGACAGTCCCCGGTATGCAGGGGACTGTCCCCTATATACCGGGGACTGTCCCCGAAATACCACCGGACTGCGGTGGAGAGGTTTTCCTGCCGGACGCTAGCCTGCCAGCGGCTTTGCGCGATCGATGCGGGCGATGGTGTGCTCCTTGCCCAGCAGCTCAAGCGTCTCGCCGATGCCGGGCGAGGCGGAACCGCCAACCGCGGCCACGCGGATGGGCTGGAACACCTTGCCCTTGCCCATGCCCAGCTCGGCGGGCAGCGGGTCGAGCGCAGCCTCGATGGCCGCAGCGTGCCACTGGTCCTTGGGAATCTGCTGCAGCGCCTGCTCGGCCGCGTCCAGCGCGTCACCCGCGCCCTGCTTGGAGAGCCAGCGCTTTACCGCCTTGGGGTCGTACTCCAGATCCTCGTCGGCGGTGTAGAGGTAGCGTGCCTGGCCCACCACGTCGGGCGAGAGCGTGGTGCGCGGCTTGAACGCCTCCGCGGCCAGCTCGTACCAGGCTGCGTCGTGCAGGGGCGCGGCCTCGTCTTCCAGGCCTGCTCGCACGAGCTCGGGCAACAGGATCTCGCGCGCGAACTCCTCGTTGGAAAGCGCGTGCAGGTACTCCGCGTTCACATAGTCGAGCTTGGCCGGGTCCATGATGGCCGGGTTCTTGGACACGTGGTCCAGCGAGAACTCGCTTGCCAGGCGCTGCCTGGAGACGATGGTGCTCTCGCCGTCCGGCGCCCAGCCGAGCAGCGCGAGGTAGTTGACGAAGGCGTCGGACAAATACCCGGCGTCGCGATACTCCTCCACGCTGGTGGCGCCATGGCGCTTTGACAGCTTCTTGCCGTCGGCGCCCAGGATCATGGAGATGTGCGCGAACGTGGGCACGGGAGCGCCAAGCGCCTCGTACACCACCACCTGGCGCGGCGTGTTGGAAAGATGGTCGTCTCCGCGGATGACGTGGGTGATGCCCATCGCGGCATCGTCGACCACCGTGGCAA
This sequence comes from uncultured Coriobacteriaceae bacterium, assembly GCA_902780305.1. Lineage (GTDB taxonomy): Bacteria > Actinomycetota > Coriobacteriia > Coriobacteriales > Atopobiaceae > RUG440. The sequence goes on from CACZFB010000061.1 coordinate 21,713, forward strand.
AGTTGTACGTGGGAGTGCCGTCGGAGCGGAAGATAATGAAGTCGTCGAGCTCCTTGGCGTTGAAGATGACGTCTCCGTGTACCGCATCGTGGACCACCACGTCGCCTCGGTCCTCGGGCACCTTGATGCGAATGGTGTACGGCTCACCGGCGTCAACACGGGCCTGGGCCTCGGCCGGGTCGATGTTGCGGCACGTGCGCTGGTATCCCTGGAATGAGTCGTGGCGGTCGACGGCCGCCTGACGGGCCTCCTCGAGCTGCTGCGGAGTGCAGAAGCAGTAGTAGGCCCTGCCCTGCTCAACAAGTCGCTGGGCGGCCTCGCGATACAGGTCCAGGCGCTGCGTTTGGAAGTAGGGGCCAAAGTCGCCGCCGGCCTCGGGGCCCTCGTCCCAATCCAGGCCGAGCCAGCGCATGGCGCGCAGGATAATTTGGGTGTTCTCTTCGGTGGAGCGCGTTGGGTCCGTGTCGTCGATGCGCAGGATAAAGGTGCCGTTGTTGGCGCGGGCGAAGGCCCAGTTGTAGATTGCGGTGCGCGCGCCTCCCACGTGGAGCTTGCCGGTGGGGGAGGGCGCAAAGCGAACGCGGACGGGCGTCGCCGGGTTGGTGTTGCTCATAGTCGCCTTTCTTGTTCGTACGCAAGCGTGCCGTACCAGTATAGACGTTATCGCGCTCACGGACCTG
>CACZFB010000062.1 GCA_902780305.1 uncultured Coriobacteriaceae bacterium
GTTAGGGAAGAGGTGCCTCTGTGACGCGCGCGCGTCACAGAGGCACCTCTTCCCTAACGGACACCGCGGACGGCCAGTCACGTTCGTGCCAACGGTGTTCCTTTGCCTTGCTAGATAAAGAACTCCACCGCGAAGGCACACAGACCGCCGAGGAGCATGGTGGCGGGCAAGGTGGTAAACCATGCCTTTACGATACTTCCGGCAATACCCCAGCGCACCTTCTTCGCTCCTTTGGCGCTTCCAGCACCCATGATAGCGGTGGTCACGACCTGCGTAGTGCTCACCGGCGCGCCAAACGCGGTCATGGTCTCGATGGCGATGGCGGAGGACGTCTCCGAGACGAACCCAACCACCGGCTCGAGCTTGGTTACGCCACCGCCCACCGTCTTCATGATGCGCTGGCCGCCAATGGAAGTACCCAGCGCCATGGTGGCAGCGCAGAACAGCTTCACCCACAGCGGAACGCCCGAACCGGCGGCAAGCTCGCCGCTGCCGATGAGGGCAAGCGTAATGATGCCCATGGTCTTTTGTGCGTCGTTATTACCATGGCTGTAGGCCATAAACATCGAGCTGGCAATCTGTGCCTTATGGAACAGGCCGTTTGCCTTGCTCGGCCGCCAGTTGGCAAAGAGCTCGAACACCAGCTTCATAAAGAAGAAGCCCAGAAGCAGGCCTATGACGGGAGACGTGAACAGCGGAATGACCACCTTCCACAGCACGCCCTCCCAAATAATGTGCTGGGTGCCCTTGGAGAACACGATCGTGGCGCCAATCAGACTACCTATGAGCGCATGCGAGGAACTGCTGGGAATTCCCTGCCACCAGGTAAACAGGTCCCAAATAATGGCGCCCAAGAGCGCCGCAAGGATTACATAGAGCTCAAGCTGCACGTCCACGAGACCGTGGGCTATGGTCATAGCCACCTTCTCGCTCATAAGCGCACCAATAAAGTTCATGAGCGCGCTCATCAGGATGGCGACGCGGGGCGGCAGGGCTCGGGTATACACCGTGGTCGCAATCGCGTTGGCGGTATCGTGGAAACCGTTGATAAACTCGAAGGTAAAGGCCGCAACCAGGACGGCAATAAGCAGGCCGCTAAGCATTTTTCATTACCACGCCCTGGACGATGTCGCATGCGTGCTCGCATGCGTTGAGCGCCAGCTCCATGCGATCCAGCACGCGCGACCACTTCATAATCTCGAGCGTCCCCACGTTGCCGCTAAACAGGTCGGCTAGCGCCTGCTTGTACACGGCGTCACCCTCATCCTCGATGACGTCCACGCCCAGCGCAAGCTCCATAACCGTGGTGTCCTTCTTGAAGTTGGACAGTCGATCCATTATCTTTGCGACCTCGCCTATGGCTTGTACGGTAATCTCGGCCAGACGAACGGCCTCCGGACGCATCGACTCGACCGCAAAAAGGTCCATGCGGCTCGCCGCGGCCTCCATGTAGTCCACGATGTCGTCCAGACGCTTGGTGAGCACGCTGATGTCCTCACGATCGAACGGCGTAATAAACGAGTTGCTCAGCTCCATAAAGATGCGCTTCGCTTGATCGTCACAAACGTTCTCGTAGTCCTTCATGCTCGAGATAAGTGGTCGCGTGTCGGGATAGGAGTTGGAAAAGATCTTGCGGTACACCTCTCCGGTATCCACGATCTTCTGGCCGTACTCCCTGAAGAGACGATAGAACACGTCCTCCCTGCGCTTTACCCTACTCATGGTTTTGCACCACCTTTTGTCCCATGTGGACACTTTTGTCTCACATGCCTTCGGGGCACTGCGTGCTTTTGCACACATCATCAGAATTGTAGGGAAAAACCGTGCCGCTGTCATCCAAAACAGTCCCTTGTGGTTTTTGAGAGAACCTCAGCGGTATGTTTGGCGACTTACTCGGCGACAAGCCCCCTTCGGTGCATAATCACACGATTGATGCAATTATGTCGACGGAAGGATCGCTCATGCCCAACAAGGCTTGGGAGCTTGGTTTTCACCTGCGCTCACCGCGGGGTTGGCTCAACGACCCCAATGGCTCCTGCCAGTTTAATGGCGAGTACTATGTGTACTATCAGTACAACGATGCCTGGCCAAAGATCGACCAGAAGGCATGGGGCCTGTTCGTGTCCCGTGATCTCGTGCACTGGCGATACGAGGGCATGCCCATCGAGCCGTCCATACCCGAGGATCGCCATGGCGTCTACTCGGGATGCACCGTTGTGGAGCGTGGCGCGGGAGATGACGGCGCGGACCTGTTGCGCGCCTTCTATACCGGCAACGTTGTGTGTTTGGACGCCGGGCATAACCCCAAGGACGTGGGACGCGTCTATACCGGACGCGAGGCGCACGAGATTACCTGCACTTCGACGGACGGGATTCACTTTGGCACAAAGACGGTGCTGTTGCGCACACAGGACTATCCCGACGAATGCTCGCTCCATGTGCGCGACCCCAAGGTATGGCGACAGGACGACTCTTGGTACATGCTGCTCGGTGCGCGTCACCTCCGTAACCACGGCATGTGTCTGCTCTATCGATCAGACGACGGTCTGAGCTGGGAGTTCGCTCATCGCATCGACTCCGCCTACCCCTTTGGCTACATGTGGGAATGCCCAAACATCGTACAGCTCGACGACGGCAGCGAGTATTTGGCCTTCTCGCCCCAGGGACTGCCGCGCATGCGGGACCGGTGGCACAACCTCTGTCAGGCTGGATACATCCCCTTGCCAGGCCGCATCGTGGACACCACCGTGGTTGACGAGCGCGACTTCGTCGAGTGGGACCACGGGCATGACTTCTATGCACCGCAAACGTTCGTGGACGACCAGGGCCGTTGGATACTCATAGGCTGGCTTGGTGGCTTCGATCCGCATTGGGCCTGTGCCCCCGATGGCCTCGCCTGGTGCCATTGCCTTACGGTCCCGCGCCTGCTGCGCAAGGATCCGGCGTCCGGGCACCTGCTGCAAACACCCGTACCCGAACTCGTCGCGTTGCGCGGGAAGAAGGTCACGCTCGTCCGTGGTGCCACCGCAGGCATCAGCACCCGCCATGCCGACATCGTACTTGAGGACATTGCGGGAGACGGAAGCATAACCATAGACGAAAGCCTGCAGGTCTTCTTCGAGCGGCAGCGACTGGGTATTCGTTACCTCGTGCCACAACAGGCGGCTGGCAGAGACGACCGGTCCATACCGCTCGACAGCCTACGCGACCTGCGCATATTGGTTGATGGGTCCGCGGTCGAGGTATATGCCAACGACGGCGCGCAAGTGTTCTCGTCGCGTTGGTTCCCCGCGGAAGGCACATCCCTTACCATACGCACCGACCTGAACGTCCGTGTCGCCCAAGCGTGGCCCATGGAAGACGTATTGGGTAACCTGTACGCCACCGCACAGGCCCCCAGCATATCGCAACCTGGTTGGAACGCCTAGGCATGTTGCGGTATGGTATCCTGTAGCGAGACCTTCGATGAGAGGACGTGACATGGCAACCGGAGCAGCAAACCTCATAGCCTTCCAAACGGCTCTCGACCAGCGAAACATCGTGTACAACGAGCTCGAGAACGCAAAGATTCCCGCTGTACGCATTCGCTACAACATGGAGAACATGGAGCGCATCGACGTGTTCTTTTGGTTCGACCAAGACGGCGAGACCATGCACTTTGGCAGTGGCGTGCTCGCACACGTTCCCGAGAACAAGACAGAGGTCGCACTACGCGCCATCAACGATGCCAACGTGAACTATCGCTGGCTTACGTTCTTCCTCGACAAGGACAACGATATCGTTGCGAGCGGCGACGCGATCCTCTCCCCCAACGTGGTGGGTGACACCTGTTACGAACTGCTCAATCGCACGCTCAGCATTTGCGACGAGGCCTACTCCAACTTCATGAAGGCCATCTGGGCGTAAAGAAGGTTCATCTAAGGAACCAGCACTGATGACGCTGAACACGGGGGACGCACCTCTGCAGAGGTGCGTCCCCCGTGTTCAGCGTCATTACGAACGCGCTTCCTAGTTCTTTTCCTAGTTTTTCTGCGCCAAATCCACGAGCTCAAGGAATTCCGTGCGTCTGTCGTTTGTGGTCTTGCCCACCAGCTCGCGAATGGAGTCGTAGGTAGTCGTGCCCTTAAACTCCGAGTCGCGCAACAGCATGCCAAACTCGGCAACGGCGGCAGCAAAGCGCCAGTCCTCGCCAGGATCGTCGCTTAGGTCGGTCTTCTTTACCACGAGCTCCTGCTCTTTTGCCTGGCCACCATCGAGCGGCATGTACCGGAGCTTCGTGGTGAGCCACTCGTCAGCGGCAGCGGTCGCTGCGTCCTTGTTCTCGTACTTGAGGTCTGGCACGGGGATGTCCATGGCAGAATCGCTGGGCACGATCTCGTAGGCCACGGTAAACTGACTCTGCGGCCCCACCTCTCCGGCGTCCTTCTCGTCGTTGGTGAAGTCCTCGTCGGCCATCGCGCGATTCTCGTACCCAATCAGGCGATATCCCTTGATGGCGCTTGGATTGAACTCCACCTGTACCTTTACGTCGTTGGCAAACGGCACCAGGTTGGCGGTCAGGCGCTCTCCCAGCACGCGTTTGGCCTCCTCCTCGCAGTCGATGTAGTGATACGAGCCATTGCCGTGGTCGGCCAGCGTCTCCATCTTGTTGTCCTTGTAGTTGCCGGCGCCAAAGCCCAGCACCGAAAGATACGTACCGCTCTTGCGTTTGCCGTCAACAAAGTCGTGCAGGTCGCTCTCGCTGCTCATGCCCACGTTGAGGTCGCCGTCCGAGGCCATAACGATGCGGTTCACGCCACCGTCAATTCGGTTCTTCTCGGCAATCTCGTATGCCGTCTTGAGCCCAGCCTCGCCGTTCGTTGACCCATTGGCGTGCAGACCGCGAATCGCGCGCATGATGGCCTGATGATCGGATCCCTTGGCACCGTCGAGCACGACCTCCTCACCACCCGCGTAGGTAACGATGGACACGCGATCGTTCTCGCCGAGCGACTCTACCAGCTTGCCGAAGGAGCTCTGGAGCAGCGGCAGTTTGTCCGCCGAGTCCATGGAGCCCGACACGTCGATGAGAAACACGAGGTTGGAGCCCTTTTGGGCCACTGCCGGGTCTTCCTTTGCCGTGGCAAAGCCCAGCACCAACAGCTTGGTGTCCTTGTTCCAGGGGCATTGCCCCACGCGTGCCGTAATGCCAAAGCCGTCCTTGTCCTTGGGGCCGGCATAGTTGTAGTCGAAGTAGTTGAGCATCTCCTCGATGCGCACCGCGCCAGTCGGGATGACGCTGTAGCCGCCATAGCTCATGGAGGATTCCTCGTCCACGATCTCCACTGGTTCGCCATCAGGCCGATCCTTTTTGGCCTGCTGTTGCGTGGTGTAACCGTCACGCAGCATCCGGCGAAGATTGGCGTAGCTTGCCGTGTCCACGTCGGCCGAGAGCGTGGAAAGCGGACGCGACATGGTGGACACGAAGCCCGATTCGTCGATGGTGGAATACTCCTCCGTGTTATACACGGTGTAGTCGATGGAGGGCATGCTTTGCGTGGTAAGCGAATTCGCCTCGTCGTTTATGTAGACCTCCGTCGCAAGGCCGTCGGATACTGTATTTGGCTCCGCGCTCTCGGTCTTGTTCTGTTCGGGTGACGTGGGTTGTACCTCGATCGTGGGTGAGGGCGCAGGTTGCTCGTATGGCACGGGCTGAAGGCCGCAGGCGACGAGGGACAGCGTAGTAACGCCTATGGTGGCAAACCGCAGCACCTTGGATAGCTTGCTCATGGGTATTCTCCTCTCCGGGCTGTTACTACTAAAGACACGAACGAGGTAAGCAAAATGTCGGGAATTCTTTTACGACTTTTTGAGCTCGTACCATACGACGTCACCCTCGTAGCGAAGGTAGCGGTCCTGCACGACTTGACACGGCACCGAGCGCTCGTGCGCCTGGTCGGTGGCAACGGCGTCCTCTGCGAGAGAGGCGTCCACCTCGTCGGTGGTTTTGGGGCCGACGGTCATGCGTTTGCCGTCAGAGAGCTCAACGTACGGGTACAGCTCGTAGAGCGCCGGCGCTTCCTCAGCCATAACGGCCGACTCGGCTGACTCGGCAGCCTCGTCTGCCACCTCTATGGCCTTGGTGTCCTGCTCGTTGAACTCGACCGTGGTGGACTTGGCCACGGTCTGCATCTGGGTTGCGGGCCTGAGCGCGACCACGATGCCCGCCACGGATGCCGCAATGGCCAAGGGAACCGCAAAGCGCAGGACGTTTGCGTTTCGGCGTGTGGCATGCCCCGCGGATTGCCGCGCACGCAGGTTTGCCAGCACTCGCTCGGTCGCCTCGTCGGAAGGACCCATGGCCGCATAGGCCGCGTGCACGCGTCTGTCCAACAACGTCTCTTCCCTATTGCCGTGTGTTGTATCACTCACGCCACATCACCCCCCAGAGCCTGTTTGAGCAGAGCCCGTGCATCCCTCAGCCTGTTTCGCACCGTCGAGGCAGGCACGTTCAGCATCGTCGCTATCTCCGCAGTCTTGTATCCCTCGTAATAGTGCAGGTACACGCAGTCCTTATACTTCGATGGCAGACGCAGCACCGCATCGATGGTATCGTCGATCTCGTCCACCGACGACCAGGCCGCCTGCTCGTATGCGGGCATGGGGACCACGCGCTTGCGTTGGGCGCTCTTAAGCACATCCTTGCAGTAGTTGGACGCACACACGATGAGCCAAGCCCGCTCGTGACCCTCGTCCGCAAAGGTGCGCGGCTTGTCGATGAGCTTTGCAAACACCGTTTGCGCCGCATCCTCGGCATCGGCAGGAGAGCCGAGGTACGAGTAGCACAGACGAAACACCGCGTCGAAGTTTCGCCTAAACACCGCCTCTATGTTGAGTGTCTTTGCCATAAAGCTAGCTTAGCACGAAAACGCCAACGTGTGCCGGTGGTACGAAAGGGACAGTCCCCGGTATGCCGGGGACTGTCCCTTTCGTACCACCGTTAATTCGATTGCTAGAAGCGGTTGATGTCCGTAAGGTCGAACTTGGGTATTCTTCGTAGCGACCATATGAGCACCGCCGCCGCAAACACGCCGGCGCCTATGATGCCTACGAGCGCTGCCACCCCATTGAATCCCTTAACGAAGTAGCCCGTCTCGGGTTCCAAGGCCCAAACGGTAATGCCGCCCATTATGGCACCAAGCAGCACGCCCAGAAGGATGCCAATAATGGTGAGTGCGATGGAGTCTCGGTAGATGTACGCCTTGGCATCCTTGGTCGAGAAGCCGCAGATCATGAGCACGATGAGCTCCTTCTTCTTCTCGTCCACGAACATGACGTCCAAGTTGAGCAGCACCATGAGGGCCATGAGTGCCGAGAGCAGCAGGTAGATGAGCACGACCGTGGTCAGAATCTCCTTCAGCTCGTCGTATGCGTACGTGGCGGTCTTAAAGTCGTCTACCAGGGCCTGGTAGCCGTCCACGCTAAAGAGCTGGTCCTGGAGCGTGTCGATGTCAGCCTCGCCGCGGTTGACCAGCAGCACGTTGGGCTTCGCCTCCTCGTTAAAGGCCTGCTCGTACGTCTCCCTGGTCATCACGAACTCCTGACGCAACAGGTAGTAATCGTAGAAGCCCGCAATCTTAAACGTGTGCGTCTTGCCCGTGAACTCGGTAAACGTAACGTCGTCCCCAACCTTGGCGCCCATGTGCTCGGCATATGCGGCAGCCATCCACACGCCTTTGTCCAGATTGGCCGGTTCGCCGCCATCCATGTTGATTACGTGGTAGTACTTCTTGAATGCCTCGTCGTTGGTGGGAACCACCATGGTAGACACCATGCGAGCCCCATTGCTTTGGCGCACCTGCAGCTGCTTCATAATGGCGGGCGCACTGTCCACGCCATGATCGTACAGCGCCATGGCAACGCTCTTGGCGTTCTCCTCGCCAGCCTTGGTAAGGTATGCCACCGTGTCGAAGTCGTACACCTCGTTGTAGTGACGGTCCAGGCTTCGCGAGACGTTGCTGTTGAGGGTTACCGCCGTTACGATGAGCGCGGTGCAGCCAATGACGCCAATCAGCGTGCCCACCACGCGGCGCGTGTCGTTAACGCAGTTGTTAACAACCGTCTGCGAGAAGAGCGACATCTTGTCCCAAATCGCCCACTTCTCGTAGAAGTGCTCCTTGACGTTAGCCGTGGACTCGCCCTTGAGCAACTCCACCGCGTGCTTCTTGAGCAGGCCGTTGATGGCGATCCACGTAGAGAGCAGGATGAGGGCAAGCTCTATGCCGCCCAGGATGAGCAGGCCAACGATGTCGAAGTGCGGCCCAAACTCGGGCATGGAGAACTGCCGTGCCGCAATGGGGTTCATAATCCCCTGCACCAGGAAGACGGCCAGCAGGATGCTGATCACAATGCCCAGCAACACCGAGAGGCCCGAGAAGCCAAAGTACATGGCCGCGACCTCACCCTTGCGGAAGCCCAGCGCCTTCTTGGTGCCAATCTGGATGGACTCCTCGTGCACCAGACGCGAGATCGCCGAGTAGGCAACGAACAGGCCAACAAGGATAAACAGCAGCGCCATGGCCCAGCTCACATTGTTGATCATGTAGCTCATGGTCTTTACCTGCTGCACGCCACCGTTGTCGCGACGCGGCATCACCACCCACTCGTACTCTACCATCTCGGCAAACTTGTCCTTGGCAGACTGCAGGTCTGCCTTGCCGTCCTCGAGCTCCTTGGTCTTGTCCGCAAGCTCAACCTTACCGTCCTCGAGCTCCTTGGTCTTGTCCCTGAGCTCCACGCTACCGTCATCGAGCTTCTTGGAGCCGCTGCGCAGATCGGCTTGGCCACTGGCAACGGCGCCGTCGTACTCGGCCTTTGCGGCGTAGTACTGTGCCCAGCCGTCGCTGAGCTCCTGCTCGCTCGAAACCAGCTCAGCCCTGGTGTCGTCCAGGTAATCCGCCACCTGGTCGAGTCCGCCGGGGATGTCGTCCAGCCGAATGGTGATGTCGCCCACCGTAATGGACGTGGAGGTGAGCTTGTTGACCGCGTCGGAAATCGTGCCCACGGACTCACGAGCCGTAGAGATGATCGAGCCGACATCGCTCAGGCTCATGCCGCTGAGGTCGGGCAGGCCACCGATGGACGTGGAGGAGCCCAATATGCCCGTCACGCCACTCAGCAGGTCGCCATACTGGTTCATCGTGCTATCAGCCTCGTTGTAGGTTCCCAACAGCTCATTGAGCGCGGAGGAGGTCGCGGCGTCATCCCCGCTCTTTGACGTCTCCTCCGTCGCGTCTGCCTCGGTGGACAGCTCGTCTCCCAGCTCGCTGAGCTTATCGGCAAGCGAGAGCAACTCGTAGTACTCGCCACTTATGGAGTTGAACTCCGAGTTGAGCTGGTTGTACAGGTCGCTCACCGTGTTGTACGTCGCGACGCCGGCGTCGTACTTGCCTTGGCCGTCCGCCAACAGGCGATACGCCTCGTCGAGCTGCTCCTGCGCCACGCCCTGCTCATCGCTCGCGCTCAGCACGGAGTCCACGAGCGTCCGGCGGCCGTTGTCGAGCTCCTGCTGTCCGTCGGCCAGCGCCTTCTCGCCGTCCGCGATCTTTTGCCTGCCCTCGTCGAGTTGCCTCTGGCCGTCGTCAATCTTGTCCTGGGCCTCGTCGAGCTTGGACTGGGCGTCGCCATGCACCTTGTTGTAGCGCACGGGCGCCAGTTTGCCGCCCAGCTCGGTGATTCGTTCGGTTATGGGTGCGAGCTTCTCGTCGTACTCCTTGTCGAACGTGTTGAGACCTTCCAGACCGCTGCAGCGCATGTAGACGTTTGGATAGCCGTCGTTGTACATGCTGGCGTCGAACGTGTCTTGCGAGACGATGGCTACGCAGTTGACGGCGCCCGAGGCGATGTTGGACACGCCAAAGGTGTTCTCCATCTTCGATATGTACGTGGGCATCTCCACGATGCCGGTAACCGTGAGCGTGTCGGTGGAGAGCATGCTCATGCCGTCCTTGTCTTCCACCTTGTTGCCGTCTTTGTCCACGCTCACGCCGTCGACGTCGTGCTTGAGCTTAAGCACGTCGCCAATCTTGACCTCGTTCTCCTCGCACCACGACTTGAGCAGGGCCGCCTCGCCCTTAGTCGCAGGCATCCTGCCCTCAATCGAGGTGGGCTGATTCAGTCGTGTCGTGGGCGTTTGCAGCTTAAAGGTGTAGTTCGTGCTGCTGCGCTGCATGGACACGAAGGTGCTGTAGCCGACCTCGACGTCCTCGACGCCCTCAACCGCCCGAATCTGGGCAAGGTCGGACTCGGTGATGCCATAGGGGAACTGCACCTCTATGTCGTGCATGTTTCCCTGTTCCAGGACTCCCTGGGAGGCCTTTTGCAATGCCGTGGCACCCCACTGGATGCCCAGGAACAGGCCAACTCCCAAGGCAACGAACATGGAAATCGAGAGAAACGCCACGAGGTTTACCTTGATGTTGGCGATTAACTCGACGAGTCGTATCTTCTTCATGCAGTCCCTCCGCTACCACACGAGGTCGGTGGCGTGCGCCTTGCGACGATTGATGGTCACCTCGGCCATACGCCCGTTCCTCATACGAACCACACGGTCGGCCATGCGGCAGATTTCCTCGTTGTGGGTAACCATGATCATGGTGGTTCCCTCGGCAATGATCTTCTCCATGACCTCGAGTACCTCGATGGACGTGGTGTAGTCGAGTGCCGCGGTGGGCTCGTCGGCGAGGATGATGGGAGGACGCTTCATGAGGGCGCGGGCAATGGACACGCGCTGCTGCTGGCCACCCGACATCTGCGAGGGGTAGTTGTGCTTGCGCTCGCTCAGGTTAACGATGTCGAGCGCCTCGTCCGCACTCATGGGATTGGGCACCAGACTGGCGATGAGCTCCAGGTTTTGCGTGGCGTTAAGGTTGGGCATGAGGTTGTAGCTCTGGAAGATAAAGCCGATGTTGTCGCGGCGATACTCGGTGAGCTTGTCCTGGTCGGCCTGCGACAGCTCCTCGCCAAAGCACTCGAACGTTCCGCTGGTGGGATGGTCCATGCCGCCAATAATGTTGAGCAGCGTGGACTTGCCGCAGCCGGACTCGCCGAGCAGGACCAAGAACTCGCCCTCGTACACGTCGAGGTTGACGCCCTTGAGGACCTTGGTGACCACGTCGCCGTTTTGGAACTCCCTCGTGACGCCGCGCACGCGCATAACCGTCTTGCCGGGCTTCCATGCGGGCTGGAGATTGTCGTTCTCCTCGATGGCCATGGCCGCGAGCATGGCCATCATCTCGCAGACGTCGGCCTCCTCAGCGGTAAAGCTGCCACCGCCCACCTTGTTCACGAACTGTATGCACCCGAGGTTCTTCTTGGTGCTCGAAAAGGGCACGCAAATCATCGACGTGATCTCGGTGTCCTCGAAGTCAGAGACCGTTACGGGGTCGTCCGCCGCGCTAAACGTGAGGTAGCGCTCGGCCTCCTGGTTTTGGAACACGCGACCCACGGCGCCCTCTCCCGGCACGTGCGAAAGCGAGGTGAGGTCCGACGAACCCACCCAGAAGAACGGATGGAGGACGACCTCTGGCTCTTCGTCCTCGTCGTCGGTCTGCAGTTCCGTCGCATACCAGATGGCACCCGACTCCGCCTTGCAGTTTTGAAGGATAGTCTTCAAACCCTCCTGCAGAGCCTCGTCAAGCGTCTCGGCACGCGCTATGGCAGCCTGCGCCTCATTGAGCGCACGATAGGCAGAAATAATAGAGGCGACAAATTTGCGCTGAGCACAGCGACATGACCCTTTTCTTTTACTTTTTTGTCTCTGCTGGCTTTTCGCGCTTCCGCCAGCTGGACAAAGGGGACTGTCCCCTGTGTCCAGGGGACTGTCCCCTTTGTCCAGCGCGGACGGCTACCTGCAGTGCTCGAAGATGGCGGCGTATGCCGCCACGAGCTGCTCCATGCCACATGCGGCGTTGGCCGGACTGGTCGAGGGAAGCCGTTGCGCCGCCATACCCACCTCATCTTGGCAAAGCCGTCCATAGAGCGCATGGGCCTTGGCACCGGTACAGAACACAGCCTCTATGGGAGCCACGTTCGTGATGAGGGTGAGCTGGTTGGGAACGGGATTACGGATGCTGGTATCGGACGCACCCGCGATGTCGCACTCGGCAACCACATCCCATAAGGCAATACCGTGGCGCAGGCAAAAGTCCCGCTTGAGCTGATTCGTGCTCGGTACCTGCTCGTTGGCCAAGCGTGCAAGCACGCGCCAAAAGCGGTTTTGCGGGTGGCCGTAGTTAAAGCCCGTCTGCCGTGAGCGCGGGCTGGGCACGCTACCGAGTACCAGCACGCGGCTGTTCTCGTCGAACGTGGGGGGAATGGAATGGACCACATGCGTGTATTCCGCCATGGTCTCACCTACCATCCAGCCATCGTCGTGCCAGGGCTGACGCCCGAATTCGCCTCGTCACTCCACCCATACGCCTGGAAGGCGTCACTTGAGTCGTCCGCCTCCCATTCCTCGCCTTCGTCCTCCTCTCCAAACTCCTCGGTCTCCTCATCCTCCTCGGACTCCTCATCGTCGACGTCGTCGTACACGGGAAGGATGAACCCACGGTAGTACTGGTCGTAGAACGACTGATCCTGGTCATCGTAGATCATGCGCAGTATGTATACGCCGTAGCAAGGCGAGGCAAGTTGGATAACGCCCTTTGCCCCATACGCGTCGCGTTGCCAGCGCAGGAAGGTGGAGAGCGTGTCGGTCCCATCCAGCGCATAGTCTATGTTTCCCAGCGATATGCCCGAGACGACCCGCACGTTCTCTTGCGCGCACACGTCGCCGCTAAACGAGTCCAACCCGTTTACCTTGAGGCGTGTGCGAAACACCAGCGACGTGAACTCCGTACCTCCCCAGGCAATCACGTTCGACGGCTGGCTCGTGGGATACGTCTTGTTGGGATTCGTGCTGGTTGGCGCCATCGGACCCTTAACATACACGAGGTCTGGGTGGGCAATGGCATACTCCAGCAGGACCTCTGCCTTCTTGGACTCCCTCACTATGGGCGCGATGCGTGCCCGATTGAATGCCACGTTAAGGTCCTCCTGTGCCCCCATCCCCATGGCAACGAGCGACAGGGCACAAAAAGCGAAGTGTGGCCAGGGAAAACGTTGTCCCCTAAAGGCCCGGAACACGAGCATCATGGCAAGTGCCGTGCTAGGCAATATGGTAACCAGGACCGTTCGGTACACGATGCGACCCAACAGCAGCTGCATAAACAGTATTGCCAGTGTCCCCAGCATGTTGAGCACGTGTATGCCCAAGGGACCCCACTTTGCTCCGAGGAGCAGCGCGAGACAGGCCCCAACCGAGACGGCCAACCACGAGATGAGCATGCCCTTGGCAAGTGGGTGGCTCAGAAGCTGCTGCCATTCGTGCTCCGCCCCAACGGTCCAATCCTTGGCACTTTGGTGCTCCACCACGTACGTAAAGCTCTGGGTGGTAACGCGCTCGTCCATAAAGCACCAGTTGTTTATCAGCGAATACAGGTCTGCATTCCATCCCACGTCCTTGTATGGCACGGGATTCTTGGGTTTGTATGGCTCGTGCTGGTAGTCGACGAACGAGGAACGCGCGTCGGTGTAGGCCCTAAACTCCCGGCCGTTCGCGTTGTCCTGCACTATGCGATTGCCCAGCACCGCGACGCATGTGATGGCGAGCAGGATGCCAGCCAAAACGGAGAATCTCGCAAGAGACCCAACACGCGAGTCGCCACGGCCGTTGAGGGCGCAGCCGGCAAGCAACGCAAGCAACACGTAGCACAGCACAATAAGGCCGGTCTCCTCGCGATGGGCGAGCAGCAGCACGAAAAGAGCCAGGCACAGCAGCCAATGTGCCGGGCTTCTCCTCTCCCCCGAAAGAAACACGAGCGCGACAACTCCAGCGCCCAGCACCCCCGGAACGATGGTAAAGGCCACCTTGGTCGTGGGATATATGAGGAACGCGAGGTCGAAGGCGACGGCCATGCCAACCGAGAGGACGCGCACGGGCCACGTGGATTTGGCAGACGACTGGATAACACAGTAGTTAACTAAAAAAAAGCCAATAGCCTGCAGAGCATGGCTGTATATAAACCACCACTGGACCCCAGGGGCAATCCGATACAACATCGAGATGGGAACGGATGCAATCACGCTGATAAACCAGGACAAGGGGAACGGCTCGCCCACCCGCGCACCCGACAGCGTCTCCTGAATGCTCATATCGTCGTTGGTGAGGTAGAGCATCCCGCTTTGCGTGAAGCAAGCAACGTAGCACGAGGCCAGAATAATGACTGCGGCCAGTGCGGACCAAAACTGTGGATTCCGCACGAGCGAACGTATGCGAGACAAACGACCTCTTTCCCACGCAAGGCAACGTGCATAAAGCACCATACCACATTGAGCGCGCGCAAGGAGCGCTCTCTGCCCACCAACCAAAGGGGGTGGCCCCCATTGCTTGCCGCAAGCGGCATGTCAATGGGGGCCACCCCCTTTGGTTGGTGTTAACCGAGCCGTTAAACGGCGCGGAAATCGAGCTTATGCCCAGCCCTTGCCGTCGGAACCGAAGTCGATGATGAGCTCCTTGGCGCGCGCGACGATGGCGTCGAAGCCAGGCTTGAGGAGCTTGCGCGGGTCGTAGTTCTTGCCCTGCTTGGCCTCACCGGAATCGACGAATGCCCACGTGGCCTTGGCCATGGCAACCTGAAGGTCGGTGTTGACGTTGATCTTGGCGATGCCGTTGTCGATGGCCTCCTGCACCATTGCGGTGGGGATGCCGGTGCCGCCGTGAAGTACGAGCGGGAGGTCGCCGGTCTTGGCCTTGATCTCGGCCAGACGATCCATGGAGAGGCCGGCCCAGTCGTCGGGATACAGGCCATGGATGTTGCCGATGCCGCAGGCGAGGAAGTCAACGCCGAGGTCGGCGATGGCCTTGCACTCATCGGGATCTGCGAGCTCGCCGTTGGAGGCAACGCCGTCCTCGACGCCGCCGATGCCGCCGACCTCGGCCTCAACCGAGATGCCCTTGCCGTGGCAGAGCTTCACGATCTCGGCGGTGCGCTCGAGGTTGATGTCGAACGTGGGCTCGTGGGAGCCGTCATACATGATGGAGGTGAAGCCGGCGTCGATGGCCTTGAAGCAGTCCTCGTAGGAGCCGTGATCGAGGTGCATGGCAACGGGAACAGTGATGTTCATGTAGTCGACAAGGTCCTTAACGATGTCGGCGACGACCTTGAAGCCCATCTGCCACTTTGCAGCACCAGCGGTGCACTGAATGATAACCGGGGTCTGGAGCTCCTCGGCAGCCTGGAGAATGGAGCGAGTCCACTCAAGGTCATTGGTGTTGAAAGCGGCGATGCCGTAGTGACCCTTTACGGCAGCCTGAAGCATAGCAGTAGCGTTAACGAGCATTGGTTACCTCCCGAACAACGTTGACAACGTACCAGCGGTACCTAACTTTGTTCATGGTAGCGTGGTAGGCGCCCTCAGACCAAGGCTGATTGGTGAGCGGTACGCATGGGCCATGTCGGCGGGAGCTCGCTGGGGTTCTGCGTTCCGTGTGAAGGTGGGTTTGGTGACATAGGATGAGGGTATTGCAATGCTTAAGGCTTTTACGGGAGGTTGCAATGGAACAGGAAAACGGCGCGCTCGTGCCCAAGGGTAGGGCAATCGCGCTCGCGGTTGTCGTGTCGATCGCACCTATATATTGGACCGGCATTGGCGGGGTGCTCATCGCCCTGTGCGCGAGCGTCGCCGCCGTCATTATTGCCTCCTCGGCACTCTCCAAGGATTCCGCTGAGGTAAGGCGCGAGATGGAAGGCTCGGCCCAACTCGAGGGCATTCTCGACTCGAGCCAGCTCGACGCTGCCGAGGGCCAGGTTCGGACCGAACCTGTGGCCTACGACCGCGCACGGCGCTTTGGCAAGGTAGTGATCGCCATCGCGATTGTGGTATCGGCGCTCGCATCGGGACTCGTTCTTGCCTCGACCGGAGGCCGCGGAGTTCACTTCTACCTGGGCGGTCGCACGCTCTTCCCCTCCGCCGCACAGGACAGCGACACGGCCCGCACGACCACAACCCACCGCAACACGCGTCGCACGACGTCATCCAACGAGGAGGAAGAGGAATACTACAGCGAGGAGTGGACGTACTATCCGGAGGAAGAGGGCGAGGAGGAGACCTGGGTGCCCGAGAGCACCCAGCAGGAGACCTCGCAACCCGGCAACACCTCAGGCAACCAAGGCACGTCCGAGCCCACTGCACCAACGCAACCAGCACAACCGACGCAACCTGAGGAGTCCTCGAACGCCGGCACCCAAAACGACGCTGCTTCGCCCAGCACCGCACAACCCACGGCCGACCCCGCGACCACCCAGGACGCACCCGCGACCACCGAGCAAGCCAACTAACCACCCAACCAAGCACGATAGGAGCCACACATGGAACGACCAAACGCATGGAAGCGCTACACCAGCGAGCAGCTCGAGGAGCTTGAGAAATTCTCGAGTGACTATACGGCATTCCTGAGCAAGAACAAGACGGAGCGAGAGTGCGTGGCCAGCGCCATACAGCTGGCCGAGGCGGCGGGATACCGCAACCTGGAAGACGTTATCGCCACGCAGACCGCGCTTGAGCCCGGCTCGCGCGTGTACGCCTCGAACCGTGGCAAGTCCCTCATTCTCGTGGAGCTGGGCACGAAGCCGCTTACCGAGGGCATCAACATACTGGGGGCACACGTCGACTCACCCCGTCTGGACGTCAAACAAAACCCCATCGAGGAGAAGAACGACCTCGCCTACCTGGACACGCACTACTATGGTGGCGTGAAGAAGTACCAGTGGGTGACCCTCCCCCTCGCCATCCACGGCGTCGTGGCAAAGAAGGACGGCACCGTGGTGTCCGTATGCGTGGGCGAGGATCCGTCCGACCCCGTGTTCGTTATTACCGACCTGCTCATCCACCTTGCCCAGGAGCAGCTCAAGAAGGATGCCGCCACGGTTATCGATGGCGAGATGCTCGACCTGCTCGTTGGCCACAAGCCGCTCGTGGTGGAGGGCGACGAGGACAAGAAGGACCCGGTAAAGGCGCAGCTGCTTAAGTTGCTCTCGCAGAAGTACGCCATAGACGAGGAGGACTTCTACTCCGCGGAGCTGGAGATCGTTCCGGCGGGTCCCGCCCGCGACCTGGGATTCGACCGCTCCATGATTTTGGGCTACGGCCACGACGACCGCTCGTGCTCGTACCCCAGTCTCCGCGCGCAACTTGCCCTGGACGAGATTCCCGCCCGTACCGCGCTCACCATTCTGGTAGACAAGGAAGAGATTGGCTCGGTGGGTGCCACGGGCATGACCAGCCGGTTCTTCGAGAACACCGTCGCCGAGGTGCTGGCCCTTGCCGGCTATGGCGAGGGGAGCCTCGCGCTGCGCAGGTGCCTGACCAACTCGCACATGCTCTCCAGTGACGTCTCGGCCGGCTTCGACCCCGCCTTCGCCAGCGCCTTCGAGCCCAAGAACGCCGCCTATTTGGGACGCGGGCTCACGTTTAACAAGTTTACGGGCTCGCGCGGCAAGGGCGGCTCCAACGATGCCGACGCCGAGTACGTGGCCCTCATCCGTCGCGTTATGGACGAGCACGACGTGTGCTGGCAGACCGCCGAGCTGGGCAAGGTGGACCTGGGCGGTGGCGGCACCATCGCCTACATCCTGGCCAAATACGGCATGCAGGTAATTGACTGCGGCGTACCGGTCCTCTCGATGCACGCACCGTGGGAGACCATCTCGAAGGCCGACCTTTACGAGGCCTACCGCGGCTACCAGGCCTTCCTCACGCTGGCGTAGGCAATCAACGAAATCGGGTGTGCCGTCAGGGGATACTCCCCCCGCGGCACACCTTTTATGCAAATCTACGCCAGCAGCTCGAGGATATGGTCACGGGCGCCGTCGCCGACCACAACCTCCTCCACGACCTCGCTCGGCTTGCCTCCGAGCACGTACACGCGGCTGGCCATCTCGACGGCCTCGTCCACGTCGTGCGTGATGACCACCGACGCCAGACCGAGCTGCGCGGCCATCTGTACGTACCAGTCGCGCAGGTCGGTTCGCGTGAGGGCGTCCAGCGCAGAGAATGGCTCGTCGAGCAGCACCACGTCGTTGCCCATGAGATAGGTGCGCAGGAACGCCGCGCGCTGCCGCATGCCGCCGGAGAGTTGCGAGGGCCAGAGCTCCTCGGTGCCTTCCAGCCCGAAGCGCCCCATCAGCTCGCGCGCGCGGTCGCGGGCCTCCTGCTTGGGCACGCCCGACAGCCTTAGCGGCAGGCACGCGTTGTCCACGATGCGCAGGTGCGGCAGCAGCAGGTCCTTCTGCAGCATGTAGCTCACGTGGCCGGGAACGCCCGTGACGTCCTCCCCCGCCACCCGCACCGTGCCGGACACGGGCCGCTCGAGCCCCGAGAGCGCATGCAGAATCGTCGTCTTGCCGCAGCCCGACCGCCCGACCAGGCACACGGTCTCGCCGGCGTCCACGCAAAGCGAGATGTCACGCGCCACGATCGTCTCGCCGCCGTCCCAGGAGAGAACGAGCCCTTCAGCCTCGAGCGCCCGCGTCATGCGAGGTAGTCCATGGTCCAGCCCGCGTTCACGTCGAGCTGCTTCTCAACGAGCTTGTTGTCGTTAAGCCACTGGTAGAAACGAGACCACCGCGTACCGTCGATCACGCCCCACGAGCCAGCGTCGGCCTGGTACTGCTTGGAGAGATACGCCTGGCTCTGCCCCACCAGCGCGGAATCGAGCTCGGGCACCTCGGCGCACAGGACCT
Organism: uncultured Coriobacteriaceae bacterium; assembly: GCA_902780305.1. GTDB lineage: Bacteria > Actinomycetota > Coriobacteriia > Coriobacteriales > Atopobiaceae > RUG440. The sequence goes on from CACZFB010000062.1 coordinate 18,825, forward strand.
CGGCCGCCTCCTGCGGGTGCGCGATGGCGTACTCGTAGCCCTTCTTCGCGGCACGCAGGAACGCCTTTACCACGTCAGGGTTCTTCTTGGCGTACTCGACGTTGGCGGCCAGCACCGGCGTGTAGTAGTCGAAGACGTCGTCGATGGAGATGAAGCTGAAGTAGTCGACAGCCATGTTCTGGACGGCGGCGTTCTGCACGGCCCATCCTTCGTAGACCCACACGGAGTCGAACATCTTGGCCTTGAGCCCCGCAATCTCGTCCTCCACCGTATACGGCACGAGCTTGATCTTGGAGAAGTCCCCGCCGTCCTTCTGCACGATATGCTTGATGGTGGCCTGCTCGACGGGCATGTCCCACGTGGCGTAGGTGTGGTTCTCCATGGCCGCCGGGTGCGTTATCCCCTCGCCGCCGCGACTCATGATGCCGGAGGTGTTGTGCTGCACGACCGCGGCCACGGCGACAAGACCGTCGTTGCCGCCCGCGTAGGCGTTGGCGATGTAGTCCTGGTAGCTCACGCCCAGCTCAGCCTTGCCCGTACCGATGAGGGCCTCGGCGCTGTCCTCGGCAGGCTGCACGATCTGGACCTCCAGGCCCTCGTCCGCGAAGTAGCCCTTGTTCTTGGCCACGTAGATGCCCGTGTGGTTGGTGTTGGGGGTGTAGTCCAGGCAGAACGTGAGCTTCTTCGCTCCCCCGCCCGAGGCGCCGCCCGAGCCCTGCTGCTGGCCGCAGCCCGCGAGCGCGACGGATGCCGCCAGCACTCCCGACCCCGCGATGAACGAACGACGTGACAATGACTTCATGATTGCTTCCTTTCCGCACGCTTCCAAGGCATGCACGCATACTCCAAGAGGTCGATGCACTTCATGAGCACGAGCGAGAGCACCGAGATGAGGTAGATGACCGCAAACATCCGATCGTAGCTGAACGATTTGCGCACGCGCGTCATGTAGACGCCCAGGCCGGAGAACCCGCCCAACCACTCTGCGATGACGGCGCCGACGATGGCGTAGGTGGCGCTGATGCGCAGGCCGCTGAAGAACGAACCCATCGCCGCAGGCAGCTTCACGCGCGTGAATATCTGCAGCTCGCTGGCCTTCATGGTGCGCATGAGGGCGATGGTGTCGGGGTCAACGGAGCGAAACCCGCTCACCAGCGAAACGGTCACCGGGAAGAATGTGGTCAGTACGATGAGCACCACCTTAGGCACGAGGTCGTAGCCGAACCACAGCACCAGAAGCGGGGCGATGGCCACCGTCGGGATGGTCTGGCTCACCGTGATGATCGGGTTGAGCGCCAGGTAGAGCGTCTCGAACCGGTCCATGAGCACCGCGAACACGAACCCGACGGCCACGCCCAGCGTCAGGCCGAGCACCGCCTCGAGCAGCGTGGTGCCGGCGTGCGCCGCGAGCTCGGGCGCGTCCTGGACGAGTGCCACGAGCGTCTGGGTGGGGCTGGGCAGCAGGAAGTTGGGCACCAGACCAAGGCGCACCACGAGCTCCCACACCACCAGCAGCACGATTACCGTGATGGTCGGCACGATCCACTTCCGCGACTTCGTGGACGGCGCGGTCATGCGACCGACTCCTCGCGCGCCGCGAACTCGGAGTCGGTGGCATGGTACTTGCCGATCTTGCGCTCGGTGGACATGACGTCGCTGCCGGGGCGGTAGTCGATCTTCGCGAAGGTCATCACGTGGCCGCAGCCGGCACGGGCGCCCACGATCTGGCAGTTCTTGAGAACCTCCATGCATAAGTCGTAGTCGCCTTCGATGGTGGTCTCGAACGGGCCGACGTAGTAGTCCATACCGGTCGAGTCGATGTAGGCGATCACCTCGTCCACCACGCGGCACGTCTCCTCGTCGGATGTGGCGTCCATGGGCAGGTATTGGATGGCAACGGCACAGTTCATCGCACTCCTCTCCGCGAGGCAAAAAGAGGCCCCGCATAGTCCGGGACCTCGTTCGTGCGATCTTTTGGTCCCTACGCTGGCATTACCCAGATCAGGTTTGAGGGTCGTGGAATTGGGTTCCACCTCTCAGCCGGGCCAAATCCCCAGCTCCCCGTGTGTGTCCATTATAGCAGAGGTGGGCTGACAGGCAAAATCGCAGGTAGATAGGCACGAAAGCCACTGAGTATCCTGCCGTCCTTCTCGTCCATGGAGTCCATCTTTACGCCTCGAGCACAGACCACCTAGTCCACGGACGTTAACCTAAATCCACGCATCCAGCTGGACTGTTAGGTGGACTCTAGACTTCCACGCGGCCTCACAGAAAGAAGCAGTCCTCGAGAAGGCGCGCATCAGGGACCAGCTCGAGCGCGAAGCACTCATCGAGGACATGCTCCCCTGCCAGAAGAAGAACCCCAAACTCTCCAAGATCATGTTCGAGCAGATCGACGGCATGCTGAAGTCAGGCCTCATCGAACCGACAACCGGTGCAAAATACAAAAGCGAGGCCAACCTCATTCTGCGATTCATCGACGACGTGCCCGTCCACAAGGTCACTGCTGCGATGGTCAGGAAGATGGACCAGGACATGCTTGCCAAGGGATATGCAAGGGAGACGGTCGCACGTGCGCACAACGCCCTCAAGAGGTACCTCTACGAGGCTCTTGAGAAGGGGCTCATCATCGCCGTCCCCATCACGAGGACGGTCAAGCCCCCTCGCGTGGAGCGCAAAGACCCCAACGCCCTGGATGACGCGACACGTAAGAGGCTGATGAGCATCCTTGACGAGATGCCCGACGACCAAATCACGCTCGCAATAAGGCTTGGTCTAGGAGCCGGCCTCAGGAACGAGGAGGTCATCGGGCTCAAATGGGAAAACGTTACAGGCATGATCAGGATCCGAAGTGTCATATCGTCCGCCGGAGGAAAAGCGATAGAGAAGGAGTCCAAGACCGCGGCTGGCAGGAGGGACATACCCATAGACCCCATCCTGGTAGAGAAGCTCAAGACAAGAGCAAGGGAGGTCTTCGAGGCGGAGAGACCCTCCGGCCTGCAGGGTTTCTACGTGGTGGGCGACAAGGACGGAATCTTCCTGCGACCGGCCGATCTCACCCGCTCCTTCAGAAGGCTTGCCAAGGAGCATGACATCTACGGCACCACCGGGGAGCTCGCGACCTTCTACTCACTGAGGCACACATACGCGACGATGCTCCTGCGCGCCGGGGTCGACGCCAAGACCGTCGCAAGCCTCATGGGCCATTCGAGCGTTGCGATGACCCTCAACGTCTATGCCAGCACGGATCCACAAGCAAGAGCGGCGGCAGGTGCGGTCGTGGCCAACCTCATGTCCCAGCGGTAGAGATTGGTGTGGGTTCTGTGGTCGAGCACCTTAGAGCAACTTAGAGCAAGTTGTTGGACGCTCGCAGCAGAACCCACTTCCCCGCTTGCCATATGCTCCGGCCAACCGAACTGAATGGTCGAGCAAGGCTGGTGAGAACTCAATGAACGAACGAGTCGCAAATGTGGCATCGCTGAGGGACAACTCTCCCCTAGCCGACAGGCCTGAGTGGCTCAGCTCCAAGGATCTACAGAAGGTCTTTGGCATCAGGAGGTCGAAGGCGTTCAACGTATGCAACGAGCTTCCCCACATCTATATCGGGCGCTCGATTCGCGTCAACAAGAAGACGATTGCCAAGGAGCTCATCGAGAAAGGGAGGCTGCCTTAGGAATACCGCCTTGTCTTTGGCGTGAGGTCATCGGCTCTCTATTGTCGGGATGGGGAGCTGTGAACTCATACCATAACCACATATGAGTCGACGCGCCAGTCATAGGCGTCCGCATTCGTCATACCGCTCGCAAACCAGGTGGCCATACGCGATCGCATGTAGGTAGGTCAGCAGTGCGAATTGACAAACCGAATTTGTGTCCGACCCACCCATTAGCATCCAAAGTGGACGATTCTATGGAGTCGGGAACAAAGATGGCTCGTGCCCGTACACACCTCATGAGCTACCACCTTCTGAACCCAATCTGTCGAGTCTCCATCATCGGTGTAGAATGATTCCGTATTAGGGAGGCCTAATGGCGCAAGACAGCGGTGGAACAGCACAGAATACCCTCTGGAACACCCCTCTTGAGGAGACCAACATCGATGTTCGATTGCGTCGCATACTCATCAACGCAAACATCAGGACTCTGGGCGAAGCGTTCGACCTAACCGACCGGGAACTCGACAACCGCATAGGCCCAGACGCAACTGACGAGATCCTCTTGCTTGCAGAGTCCTATGAGAGGGACCCAACGGGCTTCACCAGAAGGGTAACAGGCAAGAGAACGCCGAACCACAAGACAACGCTCAAACCTGCAGGCTCGATAATTGCGTCGACAGCGCGAAAAGCCAACGTGTCGAGGGCGAGCAAACACCAATCAGAACGTACGCGATATGCGGGACAACTACCCTCGTGCAACGAATCAAGATGGCTGATTAGCTTTGAGCGAAAGGCACGGGCAGCCATTAGCGTCGTCGCGGACCATGCAGAGGACGCCTTCATCGCGGAGGCGCTCGGAGCAATCTCTGGCGACATGATCGAACTGAGGCTATACATAAAGAGCATCTTCACCATGAGCCAGAAGTCATCCCCGACAGGATCATCGATCGCGGCAGCCAGAGGACTCATGGACGACGTTCCCGACTCCTTCCTCCTGTACATGCTCGACTCAGTCCAAAGGAACTTCACCGGCAACTCAGCCTGGAAGCCCGCCCTCGCCGAACTTGGAGTCAAGGACTTCCAGACCGAACAGGTAATACCGAGGCTCCTATACGAAAGAATCGGTTACCGGGGCTTTCGGACATATGAAGAGAGCGAGACCTCCCTTCAGTACTTCTACACCATGCTGCTCCACGCGGGACTCGCCGCCTCTGACTGGGAGTCAATCTGGTCTCGGCTCATGCTCCCCCTAGCTAAAGACATGCGCAAGGGAAAGCTCCCCGGAGGCTCCTACCCCACAGCCGACGAGCTCATCAAACTCGCGAACGACAAGTACAGCGGGTACTACCTCGCCAACAGGTCAGCCCAGAACCTAATCTCCAAGGCCCCTGAAATCATCGGAGGCCTGCTGACCAGCGCGCTGTCCGTGGCGACAACTCTGTTTGACAGCTCCACAGGTGACGGGGACCAGGTCATGATGTCAAGCGAGCTGCTCCCCAGCCTCGCCATGGAGGCCCTGAGGTCCGTCCTGTCGGCCGAGGGGTCAAGGAACGGCAAGAGGGCATCGCAGATCGTCTACTTCCCCCCTGCCCAGCTCAGGCTCGAGCCCTCCGATGGCGAATCCCCCATCGTGCTTCACTGGGATAGGACGCGGTTCCCCAAGGAGTACATAGGCAGGACCGTCACGTACAGGGTCAATGGCGAGAGATACCTCGAGGCAGAGGTGCTCTCAGGAGTCGACTCCGCCGTCCTCGAGGAAGCCTCCATCAGCCTCAAGCCTGAGAGGGCATACGACGTCGAGGTCGAGCTCTCCGCCGCCGACAACTCCCAGCTCGGAAGGCTGTATGCCACCCACTCGTTTAGGGCGAACCGTCCGGGAGTATACGAGTTCCTGAGGACGTCGGACGGAACCGTGCGACAGAAGGTGAGGCCACTGAGGAGAAGGCGCGACGTGGTCTGCCTCGTCGCCCCGGGCTTCAGGGTCGTCCCGAAGGCTGGCATGACCCTTGTGAACACCGATTCGCTCCCGGGCGGCTACTCGATACAGACCTTCGATATGGAGGTCATGGGGTGCGGAGAGGTCCTAGGCCCAAGAGGCGAGCAGGCCTCCGCATGGTGCGAGGGCTTCAAGGCCACCGTAGACAGGAGCCAGGTAATCGGCGAGGGAAAGGGCGGCTCGGACCTCTACCCATTCATCAGCACCACAGACGGGGACTCCTACAACGCCGCCCTCCCATCGATAGAGATCGAAGGCCTGACGGAAGGCTTCAACGACCGACAACTGGAGATCGAGTGCACCTGCGACGGGAGACGTGTCTCAATCAAACGGACCACGGTCGACAAGCCAGGATTAGACCGGGCGAAGTCTGTCGTCCTGAGGCTCGACCAGAGCATGGTGAGGGCCTTCGTGAACGAGGGGCACCTGAGGGTGCGTCACAAGGAGAGCGGCAGCGCCATCCTCAGCTACAGGTTCGCGGTCATCCCGGTCAGGAGGATCGCACTGGAGTCGGCCCGCATCACCTCCAACGATGACATCATGGCCACCTACGCCGTCGTCGTTGACAGGGCCTGCGAAATCAGGCGCGGCGCCGATGCCTCCAGGGCCTACAGGTCGGCCCCAAGATACGTCGACGCCCCACTCTCCGACGAATGGCTCTCCGCAACGGTCTCACCCCTCGGTGACGGGGAGGATCCCGCAGTGGAAGCCCACGTCTTCCTCGCCGGAATCAGCGTGAGCGGCCCCAAGGCTACCCGCGAAGCCAAGAACATCATGGCCGACAGGTACGACCTCGCCGAGATGCCCGACAGCTATGGGACGCTTTCCGTTGAGTGCAAGGGACGCAGAAACAGCAGAGGCGCGTACCTCTCGCTCGGCGCCGCACCCAAGTTCTACAAGAAGCTACCCGTGGCGTCGAGCTACCGCATCACACCGTTCTCCCCGCTCCCTGGCGCATGGAGCGAGGACGGGGAGACGCCGACCGAGCTTGCGCTTATCATCAGCTACGAGTGCGGCTTCCGTAGCGAAGAGTCGCGTTCAAGCTGCACCCTAGGCCTCGGGTCGCTCCTGCTTGGCTACGGCTTCGGCAGATGCCGCCTGGTGTCCACGATTGCCGGCAGGGAGCTCAGGCTCGACAGGCCCGTTGACTACGACCTTGCGGTCAGGCTCACCAGTGTCTTCGGGGGAAGGGAATCATCCCTCGGCGAGGTCATCAGCCTCCCTGCGGGAGAGACGAGCATCCCGCTCCCCCGCGAGGCGTTGGATGCGCTCGTGGGGCGTCGGCACATAGTGGCCACGTTCGCCGTCGAGGACGTTTTCGGAGACGTCGACTTTGCCGATGGGCAGCGCATCGAGATCAGGAGACAGTGACATGGACGACAAGAGATTCGACCCGGTCGAGGCATCCCGCCACATCTCCAGGTCGTACAGCGAGTACCTCGCCACCACCATCAGGTTCGGCGACCCCAGGCTGCAGGAGCAGCTTGAGGGGATTCTCGACAAACCAGGGTTTCTCTCCAAGGGACCCTTCCTCGAGGCAACCCCTCCCTACACGAAGGGGCTGAGCACGAGGCAGCTCGTGGAGCGGGGAACGCTTTGCGAGGGAATACTAGGGCTCGGAGGAGGTGAGAGGGAGCTCTTCGACCCCGACCTCGTGCTGTACGAGCACCAGGTCAGGGCCATCGAGATGGCTCGCGCGGGGAAGAACTACATCGTCACCACGGGGACTGGATCGGGCAAGACCGAGTGCTTCCTCCTTCCCATCCTCGACGACATCCTCCGAGAGCAGGAGGCAGATGGTTCCGGCGCAGGCGTGCGGGCGATGATCCTCTATCCCATGAACGCTCTCGCGAACGATCAGCTCAAGAGGCTCCGCCAGCTCCTCAAGGGCACCGACGTGACCTTCGGCAGGTACGTCGGGGACACCCCTGAGACGAGGGGTGAGGCTCGTAAGGCATGGGACAACGACCATCCCGGCGAAGGCTCGCTGCCGAACGAGCTGCTCTCCCGCGAGGAGATGCGCTCGACGCCGCCAAACATCCTGCTCACTAACTACTCCATGCTCGAGTACCTGCTCCTGAGGCCCAAAGACGCACCCTTCTTCTCGTCGGTCTTCGGTTCGAACTGGCGCCACATAGCCATCGACGAGGCACACGTCTACTCGGGCACACTGGGCACCGAGATTGCCTACCTGCTCAGGCGCCTCAAGGCGAGGGTGTCTCAGGCGACGGGCAGGAGCATGAGCCTTCGCTGCTACGCGACGAGCGCCACGATGGGAACCGACGCCGATAGGCCGCAGATTGCACAGTTCGCCGAAGACCTCTTCGGCGAGCCGTTCGACCACGGTGACTCCCCCGCCGTCATCGGAAGCCACAGGGACGACCCGATGAGCTACTTCCGCGACGAGATGTGGGGAGCCCTCCCACCCGACAGATGGGAGGCCCTACGTGACGCCGTTGCCAGCGGGAATCCCTCGCGCGACGACCTCGCCAGAGCCCTCGGTGGGTCAGTCTCAGCCGATGAGATGGGTAGGCTGGAGACCTCCGAGCCAAGGGGTTGGCTCTCCGGTCTGCTGCTCGGGGACGAGAACTCGAAGAAGATCGTCGCCCGAGTCTCTTCGTCCGCCGAGGACCCGCTCGACCTGACCGACCTTTCGAGGCTGGAGGAGCTCGGCATCGAGGGACTCACCTGCGACTCCCGCGGGGCGGCGCGCCTCTCTGCCATTGTCGAGGTGCTCTCCTACGCGGAGTTCTCCGAGGGCGTGCCGATCCTGGCGAGCCGCTACCACACCTTCTTCAGGGCGCCAGAAGGGCTGTTCATTTGCCTCGAGGACATGAGCCTCACGCCGGAAAGGACAGCCGAGCGCACGGGGAACGACGGGACCACGGTGCCGGTGTACGAGGTGTCGGTCTGCAGACACTGCGGGGAAGCCTACATCCTGGGGACCGTGTCCAACACGAAGGACCATGCATGGCTCGACCCCAAGAGGCCCGACATTGACTCGGACGACAACGCTGCCAGGACCTACTTCAGAATCCTTCGCAACGATGCAGAGGTGGACGATGCCGAGACGCTCATGTGGCTCTGCCCCAAGTGCGGGACGCTCCACGCCGAATCGGAGGGCGGGCCGCACCGCCACCGCCACGAGGCATGCAAAAGGATCCCCATCCTTCGAGCAGCAAGAGGATGAGGACGACTTCGACAGTCTCTTCGACTCGGACGATGTCGAGACCGTTAGGGGCGGAAGCGTCGTATGCTTCTCCGACCGCAGGCAGGACGCAGCGTTCTTCGCGCCGGCGATGCTGAGGACGTACAACAGCGTCACCCAGAGGCAGATGATCCGCAAGGCAGTCGACCAACTCTCGCGCAGCGGAGACGGATGCAAGCCGAGCGACGTGGCCAGATGGATAGCCAAGGAGCTTAAGACGGCGTACAGGCTCGACGGAGGACCCGACACCGACATCGCGAGGAGGGACGTCGGAAACGCATGGGTATACGACGAGCTGATGGCAGAGGACAGTCGAAACAGCCTCGAGGGACTCGGAGTCGTCGAGGTAAGTCCCGAGCCGCTCCTCGACCTCGCTAGGTCGAACGCAGCCGCGTTCGAGAAGCTCGCGAGGAGATCCGGCCCCTCCTGGATGACGGCAGACGACTACGTTACCATCCTGCGAGTGTGCCTCGAGACGCTCAGGGAGCAGGGAGCACTGATGAGGCCGGAGGGCGCCCAGGAGCACATGACCATACGAGTGAGGCAGAGCTCGGTCGTCCTCGGAGGGGACGACGACACCCCGGCAGGAACCATCCGCTTCGTTCCGTCGCCGAGGAGCACCGGCAACAAACGGAGCCGCTTCGTCACCGACCTAGCGCGCCAGCGCCATGGGCTCGACGTCTCCCGACATGACGCGGATCAGTTCCTCTCCAACCTCTACGGGGACCTCAGGAGGCTCCTCGGGACAATGGGAAAGCGCGAAGGCGCGCAGCTCATATTCGAAGACAGGGTGACGGGAGGGTTCCTGATCTCAGGCGACCTCTGGACTATGAGGCCAGCCGGAAGCGCTCTCCCCCTCTATCTGTGCGACACGTGCGGATGCATGCTGCAGTACGACACGGGAGGGACTTGCCTTACGAGGAACTGCAGCGGTCACCCCAGGAGAGTCGACGCCTCGGAGGCGTTCGGCAAGGACCGCTACTACAAGCAGACCTACCGGGAGGACCCGCTTCCCATCCGCGTCGAGGAGCACACCGCCCAGCTCTCGACAAAGCGCGCTGCCGCTGTCCAGCGCGACTTCATTGATGGCAAGGTCAACGTGCTGTCCTGCACGACGACCTTCGAGCTCGGCGTGGACGTGGGAGACCTGCGCGCCACCTTCATGAGGAACGTCCCGCCATCGCCAGCGAACTACGCGCAGCGCGCGGGACGCGTCGGAAGACGGGCGGGGAAACCTGGGTTCGCCGTCACGTTCGCACGGCTCAGGCCGCACGACATCGAGTACTACCGCTCCCCCTCGAAGATCATTGCAGGCAAGACTCGAGCGCCATTCTGCTACCTCTCGAACCCCTCGATAGCGATCAGGCACATCTACGCCGTCATTCTGTCCGAGTACTTCAGGAGCAGTCCAGAACGAGAGGCGTGCTCCAACAACTACGACGACTTCATGCGCATCTCCGAGTCCAAGCCGAGCTCCCTTGCGTCGGTCGCCCAGTTCATCTCAGACAATCGGTCTTCGCTTGATGGTATCCTCGGTGACATCCTGCCCGCCGGGGTCAGCGAGGCTCCTGGGGTCGCCGAGAGCGCATGGGTCGATGGCCTCGTCGGAGAGGACGGGCGCCTCATGCGGGCGCACTCGCTCATACACGAGGACTGGGACCGCCTCGAGAGGTCGGCGAACGCGGCCAAGGCCGAAGGCAAGTACGACAGAGCGGGAATCAACACCAGACAGCAGGGCGTGCTCCTGAAGAAGAAGACCATAGGCGTCCTCGCGGAGTCGGGAGTACTCCCCAAGTACGGCTTCCCCACCGACCTCGTGCAACTCTCCCTCGTCGAGCAGGAGAGCGCCCTCCCCGAGGACAGACTCGACCTCTCCAGAGGTTTGAGGCAGGCGATACGTGAGTACGCCCCTGGCGCAGAGATCGTCGCAGGAAAGAGGGTGTGGGGATCCGTCGGAATAACCAAGCCTCGCCAGCGGCCCTACGAGACCAGGCGGTTCGGCATCTGCCCAAACGAAGACTGCAGGTCCTTCGTCGTTCCTATTGACACCGGCGAGGACGAGACAGAGTGTCCCCTCTGCCACCAGAAGGTAAGACTGACCAGCAGGATACTCATCCCTTCGAACGGCTTCAGGGGACGCGAACGTGCCAAGGTCTCCTCATCCTTCAAAAGACCAAGGAACTTCGGCTTCGTCGACGTCAAGTTCGCCCAGGACTGGATGCAGGGCAGCGAGATAGAGTGGCGCGACATGCCCGGCGGAAAGCTCGGCATGCGCCATGCGGGCAACGGACACCTCTACGCGATCAACCGCGGGCCGGGATCGAGGGGCTTCTCGGTCTGCGGGTACTGCGGAGCGGCAGCCCCGACCGGAGAGAGCATCAAGCACGAGGGCTGGTGCGTGGCCAAGGAGACCCAGCGATACGCAGGTCTTGGCACAGATTTCACCACCGACATCCTCGAGCTCACATTCGCCTTGGACGACCACTCGAATCGCGAACGGTCAGAGTGGCGCTCGCTCATGTGGGCCTTGGTACAGGCAGCCGTCTCCGTCATGAACATTCCCGAGGGAGAGATTGGGGCGACAACTTACACGAACTTCGACACGGGCGACGAGTCGGCCCTCATCTACGACGACGTCCCAGGCGGAGCTGGGAGGGCACTCCAGCTCAGCCGCAGCATAGACTCCCTGCTGGAAAGGGCCTATGAGATAGTCGACACTTGTGACTGCGGCGAGGACTCCTGCTGCTACGGATGCCTGTGCAACTACTTCAACCAGGGAGAGCAGGACTCCCTCTCACGCGGAGCGGCAAGAGACATACTCGCTAAGCTAATGTTTGGAACTAGTTGATCTAGCTCATTCTTATGAACTGGACGGAAACAAGGTGCTCGTTGGCTGAATATTTGCGCACGATGTTTGCGTTGGTCCTACCGTTGTTTGCGGACCCAATAGCATCTTTGTTTGCACCTTGCGACGTGACATGTGATTTCGTTGCAAGCGTCAACGCGCGCCACGTCATCCACGCACTCATCGACGTCGGCTTCTTGGCAGGTCTCGTGTATGGTCCTTGCCCCGACGCGCAAATCACGCACACGATGCGGGCAGGCGGGGACGACTTGCCGCCCGACTGCCGCCTGAAAGGTCCAGACACGCTCACCCAGCACATCCCGCTGCATGCCCCGTACGTAGCGATTGACGACAAGGCCTCCATGCGAGCAGTGCAAACCAAGACAGTATTTATGTTGCGCTCCAACGCAAACATTGTTGATAAACGGTGCAAACAACAATGCAATTGATGCCAACAGTCACCGACAATATTCAACGTCTGCGTCCTGCGGGCAGAGCGCGCGTATGAAGCCCCTGATTCCCCCGTCCGTCATGGGATAGCGCACGAAGTCCAGATCGATGTCGCGCGTTGCCCGCCTCCTGTCGCCTGATATCTGTTGCATGGCCACGCCTCCCTTTCACGGTGACGTGGTCTGCCATGCGGGACGCCGCGATGAGCGTCAGGATGACGTCGCGGCACGTCCGCACGGTGGCGTTCTGGAAGTCGAGGCCGTCGTCCATGTAGGCGTCGCGTATCTCACGAAGGTCCACCTACAGCACCTCCCTCTGCATCATGTCGAAGAGCGAGTCGGAGCGCCGGTACAGCGCCAGGCAGTTCTCCACCTCGCGCATGTCGAGCTCGCCCGTGATCCGACGGTAGGAGCCTATGAGCTTCCTATAGTAGTCCATGGGGAGCGTGCCCGCGCTGCGGAGGAGCTCCACCAGCATGCGCTCCCGGGAGAAGACGCGGACGGCGCAGCCCCCGCTCTCCATAGCCCGCACCCCCAAGCCCAGCAAGTGCGGCAACATGAAGTACTGGCGCACGCCCGCGTCACGGATGCGCGTCGAGTTGCGCGGCGTGGCCACGTGCACCAGCTCGGGCACCACGTCGGTCAGCCCGTGCAGGTAGAAGGCCGAGTCCATGGTGAGCACCGCCTGGGGGTGGATGGCGCACACGACGGCGCCGGGGTCCGGGTGGCGCTCGTCCGAGTAGACCCCGCGTGCCACCTTGTGGACCTCGCCGGAACGGATCGCTCGGCCTATCTGGTAGGCGGACCCGTACCTCTCGAGCATGTCTTCGTACCTGTAGATCATGATCATCACAAAAGACAGAATATACTAATTACTCACACTACACAAGTTAGTGTGAGTAATTAGTATATTCTGTCTACGAAGAGACGCAGCCACAACGGAGGCGGAACAACAAACGCCTGAGTGCAGCTGAGACCCTGCACCAGACGGATGGTGCGCTCAGCCCCACCTGAGCCACTGGTGGAACAGGAGCCGAGGGGCCTTCGGGCTCGAGGGCTGGTGCCTCCACGAGCTCAGGCACTCCTACCTCAGCCTGCTCGCCTTCAACGGCGTGCACCCCAAGGTCATGCAGGCGCTCGCCGGGCACGCCAGCTCCAAGATCACCATGGACATCTACACCCACGTGAACATGGACGCGAAGCGCAGCGCGCTCGCGGCGGTGTCGTCGGTCTTCTGAGGCCATCCGCATGGCAAGCGGGGGGGGGAGCCCGTCACCATCGAAGGTGGCGGGTCGCCTCTCTCTTGCTCCTCGCAGCCATGAAGGCAAGCAGTGCACTTTATTCAATAACTTATGCCTTAACGATGGGCCGGCAGGGGCGCCTCACGGGGTATGGGGCGGTCCGAATACCAGTCCGAATCATCCCGAAAGGAGCGTTTCGAACCGTTCTGAAGTGTCACCACGAGAATCCCAACACAACACTTTTTACCTGCGGTTTCGTTGCATTCAGTCAGATTTGTGAGGGAGTGTCTTGTATCAAGTTTTACCCAGATCAGGGTCGGTCGGACACAGGTGCCCCTCTCGGCCAGCTCCTCTATGGACACATCCTGGAGTCCCTCGACGTTTCGAATGAACTCGCGCGCGATGGCACAGTCGTTCACATTCGCGATACGCTCATTGCAAGACTTGATGAACCTGACATACCTTCCGTACTGCTCGCTGCTCTCCATCCTCGCCTTCCCTATCGCTCGCCCAAGAAGCGCTCGCGCACGACGGTGAAGTCCTCCACGAGCTCTGCGGCGCCCAGGTACACGCCATCCTCGTCACGCACGGCAAGGTAGAGCACGCGCACGCGATGGTCGGGGTTGGGAGTCCACACCTCCATAGAGTCGCGCTCGCCGCTCTTGAAGCTGTCCAGCAGCTGCTTGACCATGGGCTTAACGCGCTCCGGGTGGCACTCATAGGTGGAGCGGCCCAGGGCCGAGAGAGGCCTCGCAAAGACCTTGCCCTCGTTGGTGAAAAAGCGGTTGACGTCGTCTGCATCGATGAAGGTGATGTCGACGGGCAGTACGGCAAAGAGTCCCTTGAGCTGCGCCAACGTGAGCTCGCCACCGGGCAGGCGGATGATGCCGTCGTCGGGCGCCTCTTCGTGCGCAGCAAGCGAGGCGCGCACCGCGAGCTCGAGCTCGGCATACTGCCAGCGCGGGGGCTCTCCCGCGAAGACGTTGCCCATCTCGGGCAGGTCACGGTAGGTCTCGAGCCACTCGTCGTCGGTGAGGTTCTGCAGGCAGAGCGGGAAGAAGATGTTCTCTTCCTTGTAGATCATCTCGCGCATGCGGGCGAGCACCGCGGCCACGTCGTCGCGGAGAGTTGGAAGTACCTCGGGACTGGCGGCGAGCTCGCCCGTCAGGCGCGCCACTTCGGCCTTGATCTCGTCGTCCACGCCCCACATCACGTCGCTGGGACCCGTCACGCCATGGTGCAGTAGCATGGGCATGAGGATGGACTCCTTCTTGCTGTAGAGCGTGCCAATGCTGCGCAGCCGCGACATCTCGGCTGCGAGGGCCTCCGTATCGCCTGCGGCCAGCGCGGCCTCGGCGCGGTCGAGCACCTCCTCCAAGGCGCGGTTCTCGCGACGCAGCACGTCCACAGGGTGTCCCGCGGGGACGTCCGACCCCTCGCCCAAGGAGCAGACCTCGCCTTCGTTGTGCCCGTGGAAGAGCGCAGAGTGGAGGTCGCACGCGCGCTGGACCTCCGTGAGCGGCATGCCCTCGTCCAGGAGCGCCTGCTCGACGGCCACGATGTCGTCAACGGCCACGGACTCGAACTGGCTCACGAAGTCCGCACGCACGCTCTCCAGGTCCTCGCCGGCGTTCAGGCGCTCGATGAGCGCCCTGAGCTGGGCATTCTTGTCCTCCTTTTGTGCGTCGTCATAAGTGGGCTCGTCCGCCACGCCTTCCGCTTCCCGCGCGGGCAGGTCGGCGCCTACCACCTCGAAGCCGGCCTCCTCGAACGCTGCCACGATGCGCTCCATGGGGATGCCCTTGATGGCCGAGCCCTTGGGGATGGTCATGACCTTGCCCATGAACATGAGGGCGGCGGGGCTCGCGATGTCCTTGAACCCAAGGCCCACCATGATGTCCTTGACCTCGGGATGCTCCCTGACCAGCTGCGCGACGGTCTTGCTCAGGTCGATTCTCTTGCCCATTCCATACCCCCTTTCTCAGCGTCAGCGACTTGTCCGTATGAGGCAAGTCTGTCTCTCCCCTTCCCAAAAGTCTGTATCCACAGATACACTCTAAAAGTTTTACACGTCTTACTTTTAATTTTGGCCACAAGGAGGTTTGCATGGACCACTCAACGCTCGGAGCGTGCTCGCTGTTTGCTGGGATTCCTGAAGAAGATGTCCGCGACGATCTTGGCGCCGTCCCCCACCACGTTCAACACTACGGCAAGGGCGAGGCCGTGTTCCGCCTGATGGACCCCGCCGACAGGGTCGGCGACATTCTGGAGGGGCGCGTCCAGGCACAGAAGCCCTTCCCCAACGGCAGCCAAGTGAGCGTCTCGGTCCGCAATGCCGGCGAGCTCATCGGACCGGCTGCCGCCTTCTCCAAGAGCCAGCGCTACCCCTGCGACGTGGTGGCACTCGAGCCCAGCGCCATCCTGATACTCCGCAAGGAGGACCTCCTCACGCTCATGCAACGCGACGTGAGCATCATGGGCAACCTCATATCCGAGCTCGCAACCGCCGCCCACATGCTGCAACAGCGTCTCGAGTTGCTCTCCTATAGCGGGATCGCGCAGAAGGCCGCCTTCTACCTGCTGATCCAGGCGAGGAAGGGCGGACAGAGCCTCGTCACCATCCCCGGGTCGGTCTCAATCTGGGCCATGCTGATGAATGTGTCGCGAACCTCACTGCACCGTGAGCTGAGGAAGCTGGAGGCGGAGGGGGCAATCGCGTACCGCCCGCCTACCATAGAGATACGTGACATGGCAACACTGCGCGACGTGCTCAGCGGGTAATGCGTGGCTACACCGCAGCTGGACCGTTTTCCTATCGCCGTCGAAACTACTTTGGCACCTCTCTGGATGGCATGATGGCCCAGCAAGACCGCTGATGATACCATGCACGTTAAGCCGACTCACGTTGGAGGCTTTCCGGGTCACTCGGAACGCGACCGCTCACCGATTTGGCGTCTAGTTCAGACAGCCTCGTGCACTGCCCTTTGACCTCGTGGACTGCCCTCCGTGCACTTTCGTGGATCGAAACAAAAAACGGCAGCTCAGAGGCTGCCGTCTTTACATTCATGGGTCATAGTCATTACCCAGATCAGGTTCTTGGGTCGTGGCCGAGATGGGCCACCTCTCAGCCGGCGTGCGCCAGCTCCCCGTGTGTGTCCATTATAGCAGAGGTGGACTGGCAGGCAAAAACTGCTGGTAGAACGGCACGAAAGCCACTGGGTTTCCTGCCGTCTTTCTCGTCCATAGAGTCCATCTTCACGCCTCGAGCACAGTCCACCTAGTCCATCTAGTTGCCCCAAGTCCACACAATCAGGTGGACGGTTTGGTGGACTCCAAGGCCGAAATACTGAAAAAGGTAATGCAAGCTGACCGGCTTCGGCAGCTCTGACGCCCCGTCTTCGCACCCCCCCGCTCTCATCCGGCATTACCCCGCTGGAGATTTGGCTTGTCCATCTCAATCATGTTGCGATAAAGAGCGGCCGGGGAACACGCAGAGTTGTGATTCAACGACACACCACGTCTTACGCGGCCGCACTGCCATCAAAAGCATTAAGAGACGGTAATCCGCCGTCACTCGCCAAGGACTGTGGGCAGCTCCAGCGAATACTCCTCGGGACACTTCTCGGCGAACAGCGCAACAGCCACAGCTAGGTCAAACCTGAAGGCAGCCTCCTCCGGCGTGGCGAAGCCCCTGTCGTAGAACTTCTATTACGAGATAAGTCAACAAATCGACCGATGCCGGAGTTCTTTTCGTTTGCCGATTCGCCGCCCCAAGGAGGAAGATTCGTTTTGTCGGCTGGACCAATTATTGGGAATCGTCTGGACTAGATATGAAAACAGCCGCTTTACCTGCGACTGCATTGCTTTCTTGGGCATTCTGCATTACCCAGATCAGAGTCGTCCAGCACGTGTCCATCGTCGTTGAGGATTCCCTGTTGTTCTTGAGGACGGCGTTCAGGAGCGAGCTGGCAACGGTGACCTCGATCTTGTTCTCGCCAGGCTTGACCAGCGCGGAGATGCTCGCATCGCCACTTGCCTGGTCGACCATAAAATCGGCTCCATTGATCTTCACGCCATAGGCACCTTTCACATGATCCATGTGGAGATAGACGGCTGACCCTCGCTGAAGGACTCGGGCATGGTGAACGTGGCGGTGTAGGTGCCCTCGCCTGATGCGTTGGCGAGATGTTTGGAAAGCTGGTTCCATGGCTTGAGCTCGTCGATGACGCCAATCTCGACCATCTTCTTGCGGGTGTCAAGGACGGTCTCGCCGGCTAGCCATCGCTCAACAAAGAGGTTCCAGCCAGCGACTTCGACGGAGCCATCAAACGAGGTGACCTCTTCTACCGCAGGGGCGAGTTCGTCGGTGGCCAACACGATGATGATGGAGTCGTTAGGAGCGATGGTCACGTCCACGGCCACGCCTCCGTCCACGGCCTCCCAGCTCTCGGCCACCCTGACCTCGCCGGTCCAGGCGTCGAGCACGTACGGGACGCCCTCGCCCTGCAGGGTGACGGTGGTCGCCACTGCCTTGGCATCGTGGATCTCGCGGTACATGTCGGTACCAGCGTAGTTGTACGGGAAGTAGTTAGACATGCGCCGTGTCGAAATAGTTGAGACCCGACGTAAGGAACACGTCAAGCATCTGGCTGCAGAGCTCGTAGTCTGGCTCGCCTCCGGCCATGGGCAGACGCATAGCCCCAAAGCCAAGGCGTCCCTTGAACTCGCTGATAGACAGTGCCATATTCCCCTCCCCTCCCATGGTGTCCGCGAAGCCCCTCCCACGCGAACACCCCTCCTTGTTAGTACATCGATGCGACGGCGTGGGACATGGGCCAACGACCGTCTCGCCTCACTAAGAGAATCTCCTGCTCAAGGCGCCAGGTTGAGCGCCTTGCTTCCATGACGCAGGGGGCACAGGGGAGAACCCTCTGCAGCCCCCGAAGGGCACTCCTACCTAAAGCCGTACTGCGCGTGGGGCGCGTAGGGCTCCTCGAGGTAGGCCATCTCCTCTGCCGTGAGCTTGAGGTCGAGCGCGGCGATGGCGTCGTCGATGTACTTGGTCTTGGAAGCACCGACGAGCGGGCTGGTCACCACGGGATTGGCGAGGTTCCACGCCTGTGCGATCACGCTGGTGGAGACGCCGTGCGCAAGCGAGCTGAACGGGGTGCAGGCGACGCCCTGGTCGAGCAGCATCGGGTGCATCTCCTTCTCCTCCTCGCGGTAGACGAGGTTGTACATGTCCTGCATGGAGATGGAATGGTTGCAATAAATGGGACAGATTGAAGAGGGACTGAGGAACAGGAGAAAGAAAGTCCCGGAATGGCGGATCCCAGGCACCCAGGAAGTTCAGCGAGGAGTCCAGGCGGCAGATCGTGCAACTCTACGAGAGCGGCAAGAGCCCGAAGGAGATCAGGGGCGAGTACGACATAGGGAGCTCGACGCTGCACCGCTGGGCTAAGGCCATACGAGAGAACGGCAGCACGAGGGCGGGGGACAACAGGACCCCGGAGCAGGAGCGGATCCTCGAGCTGGAGCGCGAGAACAAGAGGCTCCGCATGGAGGCGGATGTTTCAAGAACGGCTGCGCTGACATTCGCTCGGAGGTAGCCGCGATAGGTGCGAACGCCGGCACCTATCCGATATCGGCGCAGTGCGGGATCCTGGGCGTGCCCCGGTCGACCTACTACAAGCTCAGGGGCAAGGGGGAGGAGCCGGATTCCGGGGACCTGATAGACGACGCCGTGCGCGAGGAGTTCGAGAGGAGTTCGCGCCGCTACGGGGTCCGCAGGATGAAGAGGGCCCTGGAGAGGAGGGGCGTAGTGGCGAGCAGGAGGGAGGATCCGCGGGCCGATGAGGTCGCAGGGGCTCAGGAGCCGCCACCGGAGGAAGGCCTTCGGGCCGAACGCCCCAGGCCCAACGAGGCCGAGGCGCCCAACGTGCTCGACCGCGACCTCGACGGCCACGCGCCGCACGCCCACGTTTGTTCGGATCTCGCCTACGTGCGCGTGGGTGCCGCCTGGTGCCACGTGTGCCTGCCCATAGACCTCCACGACCGCGAGATCGTCGGCCACGCGGCGTCGAGGGGCAGGGACGCTGCCCTGGTCATGGCCGCATTCGCCACGGTGGCGTTCCCCCTCCATGACATAGACGTCTTCCACACCGACTATGCCGCAGAGAGCGCTAAGCCGCAGAACCGGCATATCCGCAGCTCGCAACGAGATAACGCGGCTTAGAGTATGCCGCGTCCGCCGGCTCC
>CACZFB010000063.1 GCA_902780305.1 uncultured Coriobacteriaceae bacterium
GGATCCGAGCGTCTTAAGTCCCTGTACTACAACCCGCAGACCAAGACGGAATTCGATACGGTCGAGTTCGCCTAGGATGCGCAGGAACTAGACGACAAGCGGCTCATGCAACGGGCTGCCCGCACGGGCAGCCCATCGCTGTTCGTACATCTGCAAGCCTAGGACCATGGGAGTCCAAAAGATGATAAAGTACATCGCAAAGCGCATCGTGCAGTTTATACCCGTGTTTCTGGGTGTCACGCTCATCCTCTTTGTGCTGCAAAACGTGGTCCCCGGAGACCCCATCAAGCTCATAGCAGGCGAGAAGAAGCTGGACCCCCAAACCGAGATCAGCCTGAGGGCGGCGTACCACCTTATAGAGACGGACGAGAACGGAGAGCCAGTCTTGGATGAGGCCGGCAACCCCATCGAGACTCCCATGTGGAAGCGCTACATCCAGTACATAGGCGGCCTTCTGCACGGTGACCTCGGTCGTTCCTATCAGCAAAACGGCAAGCCGGTCGCCGAGATTCTGGCCGAGAAGTACCCCTACACCATTAAGTTGGCGCTTGTGGCCATCGTAATAGAGTCCATAATCGGCATTGCCGCCGGCATGATATCGGCAATCAAGCGCTACTCAGCCTGGGACGTTGGCGTGACCACGGTTACGTCGGCGCTGGTCGCGATGCCGGCATTCTGGTTCGGTATGCTCCAACAGCTCTTCTGGGGCATCTTCCTCAAGAACGTTACGGGCGGCGCGTTCTATCTGCCCATATCGGGCGCCGGTGGCCCGCACGCCGAGTTCGTGGACGCGATGTACTACATCCTGCCCGCCCTTACGCTGGCCGCCGTGTCCACGGCATACACGGCCCGCATCATGCGCTCGCAGCTGCTTGAGGTCCTCAACCAGGACTACATACGCACCGCGCGCGCCAAGGGGCTCTCGCGCAAGGCAGTCATTTTCCGCCACGCGCTCAAAAACGCGCTGATTCCCGTTGTCACGTACATAGGCATGGACTTCGGTGGCATGCTTGCGGGCGCCATCCTCACCGAGACGGTGTTCAACTGGCCGGGAGTGGGCTTCGAGACCTATCGTGCCATCACGCAGCGTGACTGGCCCATCGTTCTGGGCAGCGTTACGGTAATCGTCGTGGTCGTGATGGTGATCAATCTTGTGGTGGACGTAAGCTATGCGTTCCTGGACCCGCGCATTCGCTTTGACGGATCGAAGAGCGAGTAGGGGAGGACACATGAAGGAAGCGAACAGCAATAACTTCGAGGTTATGGAGGCAAGCGAGGAGGCCCGCACGGGCTCTGGCTCCGCCCGTCCCTCGCGTACCCTCTGGGGAGACGCCTGGCGACGCCTCAAGCGCAACAAGCTTGCCATCATCGCTGCGGTCTGGATCATCTTCATCGTGATTGTCGCCGTGACGGCAGACCTGTGGGTGCCCCAGACCTTTGGCAGCCCCACCGAGATCGACTCTGCGTCCATGAAGTCGATGTCACGCCTGCCGCCTTCGCCCGAGCACCCCTTTGGCACCGACACCCTCGGTCGCGACGTGCTGTGCCGCGTTATCTACGGCGCGCGCATCTCGCTGTCGGTCGGCATTTTGGCAACCGCCATCTCCACGTTCATCGGACTCATCGCGGGCGCCCTTGCCGCCTACAACGGCGGCTGGTGGGACACGCTTATCATGCGCACGGCCGACATCTTCCTGGCATTCCCGTACACGCTCTTCGTCATCGCAATGCTCGCGGTCATTGGTCCCGGCATTCAAAACGTGTTCATCGCCATCGGTGTCTTGGGCTGGCCTTCCATCGCGCGCGTGTTCCGCAGCGCGATTCTCTCGGTAAAGGAGAACGACTACGTGGACGCGGCTCGCGCCATGGGTGCGTCCAACGCGCGCATCATCATCCGTCATATCTTCCCCAACTCGGTCGCCTCGGTCGTGGTGTACGCAACCATGAACATCGGTGGCGCGATCCTTACCGAGAGCGCCCTGTCGTTCTTGGGCATGGGCGTCGTGCCGCCCAATCCCTCGTGGGGCATCATGATTCAGGACGGCCAGACCTACCTGGCCACCGAGCCGTGGCTCATGATCATGCCTGGTATTGCCATTCTTACCACGGTGCTTGCCTTCACCCTGCTCGGTGACGGCCTTCGCGATGCCCTCGACGTCAAGATGAAGGATGCATGATGTTTGGATTTGGACTCAAAAAGCGCAACCAGCAGGACCTGCGCGACACCCCCATCCCCGAAGGGCATCACCTGCTCGAAGTAAACGACCTCAAGATGTACTTCCACACTCAGGACGGCGTGGTAAAGGCTGTCAACGGCGTAAGCTACACGCTCGACCGTGGCGAGACGCTGGGCGTGGTGGGCGAGTCGGGTTCCGGCAAGTCCGTGACGTCGCTCACCATTATGGGCCTCATCGACATGCCTCCCGGACATGTGGAGGGTGGCGACGTGCTGTATCGCGGCAAGTCGCTCATCGGCATGAGCGAGGAGGAGATGGAGTCTATTCGTGGCAACGACATCGCCATGATCTTCCAGGACCCCATGACCTCCCTCAACCCGGTGTACACCATCGGCCGCCAGCTCTCCGAGGGCATGCGCCTGCACAAGGGCCTCAGCAAGAAGGAGGCGCTCGATCGCTCGGTCGAGCTGCTGCGCATGGTGGGCATCCCCAACCCCGAGCAGCGCGTCAAGGAGTACCCGCACGAGTTCTCCGGCGGCATGCGCCAGCGCGTGATGATTGCCATGGCGCTTGCCTGTGACCCGGACATTCTTATTGCCGACGAGCCCACCACCGCGCTCGACGTTACCATCCAGGCCCAGATCATCGAGCTCATGCAGGAGATGCAGCAGAAGAACGGTAACGCCATCATCATGATTACCCACGACTTGGGCGTGGTCGCCGACATCGCCGACAAGATTATGGTGATGTACGCTGGCTCCCCGGTGGAGTTCGGCACGCGTGACGAGATCTTCTACAACCCCATCCATCCCTACACCTGGGGCTTGAACCGCTCGATACCCGAGCCGGTAATGGATGAGAAGCACCCGCTCACGCCCATCAAGGGCAATCCGCCCTCGCTGGTGGACCTGCCCGAGGGCTGCTCGTTTGCGCCGAGGTGCCCCTACGCCACCGACCTGTGCCGCTCGACGGTGCCGCCGGTGCACACCACCAAGACCGGGCACTACGCCAAGTGCCATTACTGCAACGACGCCGAGTTCGTTGCCGCCAACGCACCCGAGACGTCGCGCACCAGGGCCGGGCGCACCGAAGCCCAGAAGGGAGGCGAGGCGTAATGGCAGACTCCAACATCCTGCTTCGCGTCGAGAACCTCTGCAAGGAGTTCCCGGTGGACACGGACTTCATCTCCAAGCGTCGCGGAACCGCCCGTTCCGTGCACGCCGTAAACAACGTGTCGTTCGACATCCGTGCCGGCGAGACCTTTGGTCTGGTGGGAGAGTCGGGCTGCGGTAAGTCCACCACCGGTCGCTGCATCATGCGTCTGACTGAGCCCACGAGCGGCCATGTGTACTTCGAGGGCAAAGACGTTGCCGCCATGAACAAGAAGGAGCTCAAGGAGCTGCGTCGCAACATGCAGTTCGTGTTCCAAGATCCGTACGCGAGCCTCAACCCGCGCATGACCATTGGCGAGATCGTCTCGGAGCCACTGGTTATCCACGACATGATGCCCAACAAGGACGAGCGCATTGAGTTCGTGCGCGGCCTCCTGGACGTGGTGGGCCTCAACCCCGAGCACATTAACCGCTACCCGCACGAGTTCAGTGGCGGCCAGCGACAGCGTGTGGGCATCGCCCGTGCGTTTGCGCTGCGGCCCAAGCTCATCATCTGCGACGAGCCGGTGTCGGCGCTCGACGTGTCCATCCAGGCCCAGGTGCTCAACCTACTCAGCGACCTGCAGCAGGAGTACGGGACGGCGTATCTGTTCATTGCCCATGACCTGTCGGTGGTCCAGCACATCTCCGACCGCGTGGCGGTTATGTATTTGGGCAACATGATGGAGTACTCCGACTGGAAGACGCTGTATGCCGAGCCGTGCCATCCCTACACGCAGTCGCTCCTCTCGGCCGTGCCCATTCCCGACCCCGACATCCAGGCGTCGCGCAACCGCATTATTCTGCGTGGCGATCCACCATCGCCCATCGACCCGCCCTCCGGCTGCCCGTTCCACACGCGCTGCCCCATCGCGCAGGCGCGCTGCTCACAGGAGAAGCCCGAGCTGCGTGAGGTGCTGCCGGGCCACTATTGCGCCTGCCACTTTGCCGAGCCCAACCCCATTAAGGAGTCCTCGATCGAGCTCTAGCGCAGGGTTGGCTCACAAATACCAATCAAAGGGGGTAATCCCTATTGATAGGCCCGAACCTATCAATAGGGATTACCCCCTTTGATTGGTGCGTGTAGGCTTCCCGCATTGCGTGGCCCATACGCTATACTTTCGGGTGCAAAGGACAACGAGTCGGGAGGTCGTGTTGGCGAGCATTACGCGAAGAGGGTTCGTTCGGGCATTGGGTGCCGTGGCCGCAGCGGGTGGCCTGGGCGCATGTGCCCAAACAAGCGACAAGGAGAAGGCGGGCATCGTGAAGCCCACCGCCAAGATCGCCGACCAGACGGAGGCCCAAGAGGCGCTCGAGCAGATTCGTCTGTCGCTCAACCTGCTGCTGGACCGCGCGTACCTTACCGAAGCCGTGGCGCAGGGCGGCGAGCTGCCGGCGGGAACGCTCGTGTGTCATGGCATTATGGACGTCGACGGCAAGGAGTTCTGCACCAATGCCGGTGAGGGCGAGGGCAAGGGGTACTTCAACGCCACGCACGGCGCCGTTAAGGCAAACTCCGACAAGGCCATAAAGACGCTGCGGCAGTACTACACGTTCAACGAGGCAAAGAGCCAGTTCGTGGACTTTCCCGAGCTGCTGTGCGTGTGCGATCAGAGCGAGGTGAGCGTTGGCGTTGCCACGTACCTGCAAACACTGCTCGAGCAGCTGGGCATCACGATGGAAGTGGACTCCCAGGACGCGAAGGCGTTTGCTAACACCTGCGCCAACGGTAGCTATTCCCTCATAGTGGCCAGCAGGGACATGGACTTCCTAGACCCCGCCTATCTGCTGGACCATTGGACCACGGCCTCGCCCACCAACACCGCGCACTTTGGCAAGGGCGGGCACGAGGGGGTTGCCCTCTACGATTTGGACCTCTCGACCTGCGGCCGTCCAGACGTCATCGTGCCGCAGGGCACGTGGGCCCAAACTTACGATGTGCTCGTTGGCGCCATACGCGCCGCGGCCGACCCAGCGCAGCGCTCTAAGATGATGCACCTTGCCGAGGATCAGCTTATGGCTACGGGTTGCGTGAGTCCGCTGTACTACAATGCCGTCGCCTTCCTGCGGTCCAAGGCGGTGGAGGGCCACGTCGTCACGCCGCTGGGCACGCATCAGCTCAAGGCCACCAAGTTCGCAAGCCCCGACGGCATGCTGCACGTGTGCCTGGGTCCCGAGCCCGTCTCGCTCGACCCCGCGCGCATGGCGAGCCCGGCGCAGGCAACCATCGCAGGTCACCTGTGGTCCGGCCTCGCGCGCTGGGTAAAGCTGGGAGAGAAAGACTTCGTGGTGGAGCCCGACTGCGCCGTGGAGCTGGGCGCGGGCGTGCCAAACGAAGACGGCACCGTAACGTACACCTACGTCTTAAGGGACGGTCTGGCATGGTCCGACGGCAAGCCCCTGGTGGCGGGCGACTTCGCCTTTGGCTGGAAGCGCGCGGCCAGCGAGGAGCGGGCTCAGGCATCCGGGTTACTGTTCTCGGCCATCGCGGGCAACGACGCGCAGAGCCTCAAGGTTGAGGCCACCGACGACAAGACGCTCGTGGTGACCGTCGCCGGCCCCATTCCGTACTGGAGCCAGCTGCTGGCACTGCCTGCCTTTGCCCCGGTGCGCGAGGACGTGGCGTCGAGCGGTACCTGGGCCAACGATGCTGCAACCTACGTGTGCAACGGCCCGTACACGATGGCCTCGTGGGAGCACGGCTCTCAGGTAACGCTCCAAAAGAACGCAGCGTATTGGGACAACGCGAGCGTGCTCATGCCGCAGATCGCGTTCCACCTTACCGACGACCGTACAGGAGCACTCGCCAACTACGAGGCGGGCACGTGGCAGCTCATCGGTCAGGTCCCCGGCTCGGAGCTCGAGCGCATAAAGAAGGAGCGCCCCGAGGAGTATCAGATAAGCCCGTACATGGGCACCCACTACCTGTGCTGGAACGCCAACGAGAACATCCTACCGCGCTAACTGAGAAAAGGAGCCAAGCCCCTTTTCTCAAAAAGTGCTTGCGTGTGGGTACGGGGTGTGCTAATGTATCCCTTGCCGAAAGGCGATGCAAGTCGGAGTGGCGGAATTGGCAGACGCGCTAGCTTGAGGTGCTAGTGACTAACTACACGGTCGTGCGGGTTCAAGTCCCGCCTCCGACACCAAACACAGGAGCGGGTTCCGTAAGGAACCCGCTTTTTGTATACTCAAGTTGCAGGATCGCAAGACGTCTTCGAGGAGGGTCGCATGATTAATCAGCTTACGGTGTTTCTTCCCAACGAGCCGGGGAACCTGGCGGAGTTGGCGCGGGCGTTGGGTGATGCCAACATCCAGATGCACGCGCTCATGGTTGCCGACACTGCCGACTTTGGCATCGTCCGCATTATCTGCGACACACCCAAGGCCGCGTCTGCGGTTCTGGAGAGCAAGGGCTTCAGGGCGGCCACCACGCAGGTGCTCGCGGTGGAGGTGAGCAACGTCCCCGGCGGCCTTGCCGACGTGCTCGAGAAGCTCGCCCGCGTGCGACTCAACGTGGAGTATGCGTATTGCGCCTCCATCGGCACGCGTACAGTTGACGTGCTCAAGGTAACGGGTGACCCCGTGGGGGCCAAGCTCGTGCAGGCGGGCATCAGGAGCCTCAAGCCCTCCGACGTGTATCTCTCGGACGAGGCATAGCGCTGCATGGCACATGACGAACTCGCCTGTTGGGGCATGGGCGCCTTAGGTGACGAGGCCCTCGCGTCTACCTTGGCCTCGCTCTTGGCACTCACCTACGACGCCGTCGTGCTGTTCGATGACAGGGGTACCGTCCTTTTGGCAAATGACGAGGCCCAACGGCTCTTGCGGGCAGACGAGGGGCAGCTCGTGGGCTCCAACGTGCGCCTGCTGTTCGTGCCTGCTGCCACCGTGGACGCGCTCGAGGGGCCGCTGCCTGGCGCCCTGCCGTTTCCCCTGGATGGGTCCACCACGCCGCTCACCTGTCAGAGCGTCGACCATACCAGCCTCGACCTCTTGGTTCGCTGCGCACCGGTGCGCATGCCCGGCGTGCAAGCGTACCTGCTGGTAGCGCGTCCTAACGGCACCGCGCCGGGTGGCGAGAATCGCGAGCGCCTGGTGGACGAGCTCTACCGTGCCAACCGTCGGCTTTCGGGCACACTCAAAATCGTGTTGGGCACGCTGGACTCGCTCGACGTGGGCACGCTCTTTAGTCGCGTCCTGGACGAGATTACCCAAACCATGGACGCCTGGGCCACGTTGGCATACGTGGACGAGAGCAACGGCTACCGTCTGCGCGGGCAGACCAGCACCGTGGGCGATGCCCCGATCCCGGCGTTCATGGCACACGGCAGCCCGCTCGTGGATCTGGCGTCGCGCGTGGGTCATGCCGCCTTCGTGCGCGTTATGCCTCCCTCCCGAGACGACCTGCGCCGGGGGAGCATGGACACGCGCATGGTGGTGGTGGAGCTCACGGGTGCCACGGTTGCCGTGTCGGCGGACTCGCTGCCGCCGTTTCCCAGCTTCGTGCTGCTGCCCGTGTGGTTTGGCGGCCACATGATCGCTCTCTTGGAGGTGGGCTGGCGTCATCTTACCCATGGCTTGCGCAGCGAGGACGCACGTCTGCTCGACGCGGTCTCGGAGTATCTGTCGGTGCAGCTTGCGGGTGCGTTCGCCGCGTTTAGGGCCCAGCGCGCCGAGGCGCTCGAGTCGTTGGGCACCACGCTGCGCGAGCGTTTGCTGGCACAGGAGCTCTCGGCCTCCCAGCTCGCACGGGTGTTGGGGGATGCCGCGGAGGGTCTGGGCGCCACCTTGGTGCTGCTGGAGGACGGGGGCCGCCAAGCCGGCACGGTGGGTCGGTTCCCCCAGCTGGGCGAGGTGAGCCTGCCCGTGGACCTGTGCCAGCTCGAGCGTGCCAAGGGGGTCCCGTACGTGGGTACGCTGGCCGCCCACGACGAGCTGCGCGACTGGCTGGAGGCCAACACCGACTACGCGCAGGGCATCCTCGTGCTCGCCTGCGTTATGGACCATGCGCGCTATGGCTGTCTGCTGCTTCGTGCTCGTGACGAAGAGCCGTTTGAGGACATGGAAGTCTCTTTTGTGCAGCGCCTTGCGGAGGACGTGCGCACCGTGCGGGAGGGGGAGCGCGTGCGTAGCCAGGACAAGCGCATAGCCCAGGCCCTGCAGCGCGGCATGCGCAACGAGCTGCAGCACATCGAGGGTCTCTCTGCCCAGAGCTGCTTCTCGTCGGCGACCGAGGCAGCGCTGGTGGGAGGCGACTTCTACGACCTCATTCGGCTGCCGCACCAGCGCGCCTGCGTAATAATGGGCGACGTCTCGGGCAAGGGCGTGGAGGCGGCATCGGTCTCCTCGGCGGTAAAGACCGCGCTGGGGGCCTACTCCTGGGAGGGGCTGCGACCGGCGCGCATGGTGGCGCTGCTCAACGACTTCCTGCTGGGCTTCTCGCGCATGGAGACGTTCGCTACCCTGTTCGTGGGCATGGTCGACCTCAACGCCCGTTCGCTCGTGTACTGCTCGGCGGGTCATCCGCCTGCCCTGCTGGTGCGGGCGAGCAGCGGCGAGCTGATAACCCTCAGCGAGCAGTCGGGCGTCGTGGGCGCCTTTGCGGGCATGGCCTACCGGGACGGCGAGGTTTTGGTGGACGAGGGGGACATGCTGCTGCTCTACACCGATGGGGTAACCGAGTCACGCAATCCCAACGGCGTCTTCTTTGGTGAGGACGGTTTGCGCGAGGTGGTGTCCAGGGAGGTCGTTGCCGGCTTCGACGGGCTGTGTGACCGACTGTTGGAGGACGTGCGCACCTTTGCGGGCCACACGCTCGACGACGACGTTGCCCTGCTGTGTCTGCGCTTCGACACCCTTGGCCCGCAGTAACCGCTGCGCTGGGTATGCTGCTTATAGTCGGCCCGCGCATCGATGGGACAAGTTTTTAAAAATACGTCTTTGACAGAATATCGCGGGGCCGTTTGGGGAATACAGGCCGTATGGCTAACGAACCCAACATAGCTCTAGTGCCCGTGCAGGGCGACCTTAGCGTGCAGACGGCTCCTGCGCTCAAGCGCACGCTGCAAAGCCTTATTGACGACGGCACCCAGCGCATCGTGCTCAACATGGCCGATGTGCCCTATGTTGACTCATCGGGAATGGCCGTCATCTTTGGTGCGTTGCGTGCCATGCGCGATCGTGGCGGGTTGCTCTCGCTCGTCAACGTGTCGCCCAACGTTATGCACATGCTCAAGATTGCCCGCTTCGTGGACCTGGCGCCGGTGAGCTTGGCGGGGGAGCGCCGGTCGGTTCCGGAGCTCGACCCCTCGGCAAAGCCCCTGTGGCGCACGACCTTTCCCGTGTGCACGTGTGAGCTCTGTGCGGCGCGGGAGAGAATCGAGCACCTGGCGCGTACCATGCCGTTCTCGAACGACGCGGTGTTCGACCTCATGCTGGCCGCGGGCGAGGCCTTGGGCAATGCGGTGGACCACACCTGCGGCGAGGGCATCCTGGCCACGGCAAGTGGGTATCCCGACCGCATGGTAATCGAGGTCGCCGACTGCGGCGGTGGGTTCGACCCCAGCGAGCAGGCAGCGCGGTGCCTGAACCAGACGGACGAGCGGGGTAGGGGCATTCGACTCATGCGCCTGCTTGTGGACTCGGTAAGCATCGTGCCGCGCCCGTCGGGCAGCGGCATGCTGGTGCGCCTGGAAAAGCTGGTGTGACGCTGAGGGGCCGTACCCGCCCGAAGCGATAAGATTCCAACACCGAATGCCAGTGACTTATGGCACACTATACATTGAAGGCATGGCCTGCGTGACGCATCGGAAGGAGGATGAGTGAACGGCAAGAAGCTCAGCTTTACGATGCGTTACGTGTTGGCGTTTGGCGTGCTGCTCTTCGTTGCGAACGTGGTGCTGGGATTCCTCATTGTGAGCCAGTCTCAGTACGCCATGAAGCAGCTGATCAACAAGGACATGCTGGACGTGGTGAAGTCGGCAGCGGGCTCGCTCGACCCCGATGCCCTGGGTGCCCTCACCAAAGAGGACGTGGATGGTCCGGCGTTCAACGAGATTAAGCGTCGGCTGCTGGTGTTTCAGAACAGCGTGGACATCGAGTTTATCTATGCCGTGCGACAGGAGGCCGATGGGCAGTTCGTGTTTACCGTGGACCCCGATCCGGAGGATCCGGCCGAGTTCGGCGAAGAGGTGCTGGTGACGCCCGCGCTGGTGAGTGCTGGCAACGGCGAGCCGGCGGTGGACGACAGCCCGGCCGAGGACGAGTGGGGCAACTTCTACAGCGCCTACTGTCCCGTGCTGGACTCGAAGGGCCGCATTGCTGGCATAGTGGGTGTGGACTTCGATGCCAAGTGGTACGACGATCAGGTCGCACATTACACCGTGTCCATCGCGGCAGTTACGGTTGCGTCCATCCTGGTGGGCGTGATCGTGGTAACGCTCGTCTCGCGCAGCGTGCGCAGGCGGTTCGTCGAGCTGGAGCGGGGGCTCTCGGAACTCTCGGGCGACGTGGACCAGCTCGTGGGCGAGATGGCCTCGCATGCGGGGTATGCGGCACCGCAGGTGTCGCAAAAGGTCGAGTCGTCAGCACACGACACAGATGAGCTGGAGATGATTGGCGACAAGATCAACGTTATACGCGAGGAGCTGGGCACGTATCTGGACTACCTGCAGGTGCAGGCCTATACCGACGCGCTTACCAACACGGACAACTACTCGGCGTACGACGAGCTCGTGCGCGCGGTGGAGCAGAGAATTGCTACCGGCACGGCCGACTTCTGGGTGGCAGTCTTCGACATCAACAGCCTGAAGGAGCTCAACGACAACTATGGGCACGAGTGCGGCAACGTGTACATTAAGGCTGCCGCGCAAATCGTGGGCGACGCATTTGCCGGCGCTCGGACCTTCCGCATCGGCGGAGACGAGTTCGCCGTGATTGCGGAGGGCTTTGGGCAGGAAAAGATGGACGAGTGCCTTGGCAAGGTTGACGAGTCCGTGGCGGCGTTCAACGCATCGCAGCGGCCTTGTCCCGCCATGCTGGCCCTCTCCAAGGGAGCGGCCCGATTCGAGGCGGACGGCGACGTGACATACAAGGACGTGTTCGATCGCGCCGACACGGCCATGTACCACGACAAACGCGAGTACTATCGCATGGTGGGCGACCGCCGCGGCCGTCGCAGGGACTGAGAAAAGGGGTTTGGCCCCTGGCCCTAAAGATGAGTCAAGATGGGCGTTTTTCCGTCCACGCCAGGCGCGACAATGCGCTCGTGACGACAACCCGAGCAGGAGGTGCGACGTGGC
>CACZFB010000064.1 GCA_902780305.1 uncultured Coriobacteriaceae bacterium
TGGGAAGCCACCATGCTAACCCACGACCGCCGGCGAGGCGCGTGTCGGCAGGCGGGGCTTCCCTCCCTTTCCGTCTTGCGATGGGCATATTGTCTTTGACAGGTCGGCACGTTCTGGCCAGCCCGTGAACAGCAACTCTTTAGAGCTCGTTCACGACGAGCAGCGCAGGAACGGGCGTAGGGCAGCAGCGTCTCGTCCCCCAGCGCCCAGCAGAAAAAGTGGCCAAACCCCTTTTCTCAGGCGAGCCAGTCCTGCTCGCCAGTCCACACGATGGGAGCGAGGTCGCACGACCACGTGCCCAGCTTTGCGTTGGGGGCGGCGTCCAGCGAGAGGTCGGCCACGAGGCCGGCGTTAAAGCTGCGCAGGGCGACCAGCGCGATCATGGCGCCGTTGTCGCCGCACGCGGCAAGGGGTGGTACCGTAACGCGCACGCCCATGCGGCCAAAGCGCTCCTCGTACGCAGCGCGCAGCTTGGGGTTTGCCGCCACGCCACCGCCCACGCACACGTCGCTCACGCCGCACTCCTCCACCGCCCGCGACGCCTTGGACACCTGCACGTCCACCACCGCGGCCTCGAAGCTCGCCGCAAGGTCGGGAAGGTTGATGGGCCGGCCCGCCTTGTTCTCTCCCTGGATGTACGTGATGACCGCCGTCTTGAGACCGCTGAGCGAGAAGCGATAGTCTCCGCTGTGCATCATGGCGCGCGGGAACGGAATGGCGCGCGGGTTTCCCCGCGCCGAGAGCTTGCTGATTACCGGACCGCCCGGATACCCCAACCCCAGGGCCTTGGCGACCTTGTCGAAAGCCTCCCCCACCGCGTCGTCGATGGTGGCGCCCAACAGCTCGTAGTCGCCCCAGGCGCGCACATGCACCAGCATGGTGTTGCCGCCGCTTACCAGGCTCGCCACGAAGGGCGGCTCCAGGTCAGGCGTTTGGAACAGGTTGGCCATCAGGTGGCCCTCCAAATGATGCACGGGGACAAGCGGCAGGCCCGTGGCGCCACACACGCCCTTGGCAAAGGCCACGCCCACCACCAGCGCGCCCACCAGCCCGGGACCGGCCGTAACTCCCACGGCACTCAGGTCCGACGGTACGAGCGTGTCCACGCCAAAGTGGGCACCCGCCCGCGCAAGGGTCTCCTCGAACACCCCCACGATGGCCTCGGTGTGCTTTCGGCTGGCGATCTCGGGGACCACGCCGCCAAAGCGCGCGTGGAAGTCGATTTGCGTGGCCACCACGTTCGAGACGATCCTTCCCGCCCCGTCGATAACCGCCATCGCCGTCTCGTCGCACGAGGACTCGATGGCCAGGATAAGCGGTCGTGCGGCCTCGATGCTGGCGGCCGCCTCCTCGTTGCGCGGCGCGGACACAATGGGCCAAGGACGCACGGACGCCTGCGGCTCGGGCACGGTGGCACTGTGGGTGACCAGCGGAAGCTGCGCGCTGAGCACGAGCGCGTCGTTGCCGGGGCCGTAGTAGTCCCTGCGCAGGCCCACCTGCGCGAAGCCCATGGCCTCATACAGCGCGCGGGCGCCCTCGTTGGACGCGGCAACCTCAAGCGAGACGGTCTGCGCACCCAGCACGTGTCCGTCGTAGGCCACGCGCTGCAGCAGACGACGGGCAATGCCCTCGCGGCGCCGACCCGCCGCAACCGCCACGTCCAGGACCTCCAGCACGTCGCCGGCGAGCAGCCCGCCGGCAAAGCCCACGATCGTGCCCATGTCGTGGGCAACCCACCACGTGCGGCCAGGAAGTGCCAGCTCGTCCTCGAACAGCTGGCGAGACCACGGCGTGTGCACGTCCTGTGCAAAGGCGTCCAACTCCAGCGCCGCCACCTGCTCCACGTCGTTTACCTGCATGGGACGCAGCTGCAGGTGCATGTTTGCCAGCTCGTCACTGACGCCCGTGACCTCCACGCTGGCCGGCTGAGCAAGCCCCAGCCGCTTACGCTCGTTCTCCTCGGCATCCGAGAGACGCGTGTACACGGGCAGAACCAAGGCGGGGTCGCCCACCTCGTCACGCGCGGGGTCGCACCCCCATGCCCGCAGCAGCGCCTCGCCGCTGGGGTACCACAGCGCGTCGTCAATCGCACGCCCAACACCCGCATCCGTAAACCGCTGCAGGTACTTGAGCAGTCCGTTGCCCGTGAGCTGCAGCTCCCGCGCGTCCTCGCGCTCGGCCCACAGCGCCACGCAGGCGTCGGCCTTGCACACCGTCTCGCTGGCAAAGGTGCGATGCGCACCCGACTCGTCCAGCCGATAGATGCCGGGGTACACCTCACCGCGCATGGCGTCAGCCGCCACCGCCAGCGTGCCGCGCACACCCGCCGCCCAGGCCGTCCATGCCGTGGCATCCAGCGTGGAGACGCCATACAGCGGGCGCCCGAGCCCGCACGCAAGCCCCTTTGCCGTGGCGATGCCAATGCGCACGCCGGTAAACGAGCCAGGGCCACGCCCCACCAGCACGCCGTCCACGTCCTGCATGCCCAGGCCCGCACGCTCCAACGCCTGTTGCGCAGAAAGCACGAGCTCCTCGTTCGCGTGGCGTCGGCACAGGTGGTCGGCAACGGCCAACACCTCCACGCCCTCGTCCAGGCGCCCGACGGCGCAGCACAGCATGTCGGACGACGTGTCCAGCGCAAGAAGAACACGCTCTTGGGTCTTGCTCATGGCAGCTTCTCTCTGTGGTCGCTTTTTTTGCCCACATAGTGTAGCGCAACCACGCGACCGGCCCGCCGGGAGACTTTCTCGTGCCGATCAAAAGGGGTTACCCCTTTTGATCGGCAACCACACGAGGCACAACGTCCTAGCGCGCCAGAGCCTCCACAATCTGGTTGGCCCGCGGGCCATGCGCCACGAGGCGCACGCTGCGCGCGGGCTCCTCGCCCACCGCGGCCTCGTCGTCCATGCGGGTGAGGAACACGTCCAGCCGCTCGTCTCCCAGCTGGTCCGCAAACTGCTCGCCCCACTCGATGACGCAGGGGCCGTCGCCACCCAGCACGTCGAACAGCCCCGTGTCGTCCAGCTCGGCGGCGTCCTCCAACCGGTAGAGGTCAAAGTGATACAGCGGCAGCTCGCCGCCCTCGTACACCATGCCGATGGTAAACGTGGGGCTCGTCACGTCGTCTTCCACGCCCAGGCCGCACGCGATGCCCTTGGTGAGCTGCGTCTTGCCCGCGCCCAGGTCGCCGGTAAGCACCAGCACGTCGCCCGCGGCAAGCAGCCGTCCCAGCCGCTCGCCCAGCGCGATGGTTTGCTCCGTGGACTCCGCAACGAACGTCGCCTCCATCTATGCCTCCTTGCCCGGACCGGCGGGATGCTCCGCGAGCCAGGCACCCAGCATGCGGAAGTCGTCCTCCAGCACGGGCTGCCACTCGCGATGGTAGAGCGCCGCGGCAGGGTGGAACGTGGGCAGCACGGCAAAGTGGCCCGTTTGGTGGAAGCGCCCACGCAGGCTGGTGATGCCGACCTCGGTGCGCAGCACGAAGTGCGCGGCAAAGTTGCCCAGGCACACGATGACGTCGGGCCAGATGGAGCGAATCTGCTCGCGCAAAAACGGCGCGCAGGCCGCAATCTCCTCGGGCTTGGGGTTGCGGTTGTTGGGCGGGCGGCACTTGATGACGTTGCCAATGTACACGTCCTCGCGGCGCAGGCCCGCAAGCGAGAGCAGCGCGTCCAGGTTCTTGCCGGCCGCCCCCACGAAGGGCTCGCCCTGCAGGTCCTCGTTGCGGCCCGGACCCTCGCCCACAATCATCACGCGCGCGTTGGGATTGCCCACGCCAAACACCATGTTGGTGCGCGTCTCCCACAGCGGGCACAGGTGACAGTCCCCCATCACGGCCAGGATCTCGTCCAGCCGCACCTCCTGGGGCTTTTGGTGGTCGTGGCCGGGAATGTGCATAACGGGCATGCTGCCATCCTCCTTCGTGAGGTACGTACGCTCGACCCTGCGCCGTCCGCGGCGCGCAACGCTACACATACACCTTGTCCAGCCGCAGGCCAAAGTCGCACACGACCTCGTAATTAATCGTGTTGCGACGCGTGGCCATGTCGTCGGCCGATATCATCTCGTTGCCGTCGGTGCCCAGGATGGTAACCACGTCGCCCTGCGACACCGCACGCGTTGGCCTGTACGCCCGCACGTTGTTGACGTCGACCGCAAACATAAACTGGTCCATGCAGATGCGCCCCACCTGACGGCAGCGCTCGCCGTTTACCAGCACGTCCATGTTGCCCGAGAGCGTCCTGGACAGACCATCGGCATAGCCAATGGGCACCGTGCAAATCTGGATGTTGGGCTTGGGCACACGGTAGGTCAGGCCATAGCTCACGCCCGTGCCCACCTCGGGACGCTCCACGCGCGTAATGCGCCCACGCACGCTCATAACCGGACGCAGACGTACCTTGCGCCGCGTCTCCACGGTTGGGTGCAGGCCATACAGGCCAATGCCCACGCGGCACATGTCCTCGTGCACCTCGGGATGCAGCACCGTGGCCGGCGTGTTCGCGCAGTGCACCAGACCCGTGCCAAAGCCGGCGTCGGCAATGGCGCGCACCGCCTCGCCAAAGCGCCGGCGCTGCATCTCGAAGTCCCAGTCACCAAACACGTCGGCTGTCGCGAAGTGCGTAAAGGTTCCCACGCACTCGATGCCGCGATGAAAGTCTATGCAGCGACGCAGCTCCAGCACGTCGCGCCAGTTTACGCCAATGCGCGTCATGCCCGTGTCCACGGCCAGATGGTAGCCGGCCACCTTTCCCGCGGCCGCCGCGCACTCGCCCAGAGCGAGGGCGAAATCCTGCGTGTACACCGCAGGCGCCAGATCGTGGTCCACGATGTCCTGAATCGCCTCCAGGGGCGGTTCCGAGAGAATCGCGATGGGCTCGCGCACCCCCGACTCGCGCAGTCGCACGCCCTCGCGCACCGTGGCCACGGCAAACTGGTCCGCGCCCGCACGGGCCATGGCCTTGGCGCACCGCTCGGCCCCATGGCCATAGGCGTCCGCCTTCACCACGCACATCATCTGCACGTCGCGGGGCAGAAGCCGCTTGAGTGCGACGGTGTTGTCGCGCACCGCATCCAGGTCTATCTCCACCCATGCCCAGCGGTCATCCGGGCATCGCATGCCACGCGCCATACGGCACACCCCCTATGCGTTGTAGTCACCCGTAAACGAGGCACGCTCCACGATGGCGTCGCATGCCAGGCCAACCGCATCGACCACGTCCATGGCCATCACGCCAAACGAGCCGTAACGCTCGGCGGCAATGGCCCCCGCGTAGCCGTGAATCTCGCACGCCATGGCGCACAGCAGCGGCAGGCTGTCGCCCTCCAGCTTGCCGGCGCTCCTGGCCAGCACGCCGCCCATGATGCCGGCGAGCACGTCGCCCGAGCCGGCGGTTGCCAGCGCGGCAGGTCCGGGCTTGGGCAGCAGGGCGATGTCCACGCCCACGCAGGCCGTCGCCGATCCCTTTGCGACCACGCACACCTCGCTGCCTCCCTCGGCCCACACGATGCGACGCGAGGCCTCCAGCGCCGCGCTCAGCGTCTCGGGCGGCTCGTCGGCAAGGCCGACCAGACGGCCCAGCTCCCGGTGATGCGGCGTGAGCACCAAGGGAGACTTGCGGCGGATGAGCTCGGGGAAGCTGTCCAGACGCCCCGTGGTGAGCTTGGCCAGGCAGTTGAGGGCGTCGGCATCGAGCACCAGCGGCACGTCGCACTGCAGCAGTCCGGCAACCACGGCCATCGTGGACGCGTTTACCGTCATGCCGGGGCCGGCCACCACCGCCGAGCTCTTGCCAACCAGTTCCTCAATCTGCTCGCGGGCGTCAGCGGCAAACGAGCCGCGCTGGGGATCGAACGGCAGTCCCACCACGGGTATCTCGGCCAGCTGAGACTGGGCGATGGTCGCCACGGGCTCGGGAACGGCCAAGGTCACGTAGCCGGCGCCGGAGCGCGCCGCCGCGCGCGCGGCCAGAATGGGCGCGCCCGCGAACCGCGTGGAGCCGCCCACGATCAGCACGGAGCCACGCGTGAACTTGTCAACAGCCGACGAGGGCGGAACCATAACGTCCAAATAGTCCCCCACCTCGGTGCGCCAGGCAACCGGGTCGGCCTCCACCACCAGGCGCTCGGTCTGCTCGGCAAGCGGGGCCACGGTAATGGCGCCCGTCACGTCACGACCCTCGTCGGTAAGCAGGCCGGGCTTGAGGCACAGCATGGTTATGGTCTCGTCGGCCACCACTGCCACGCCGTTTGCGCGACCCGTCTGCGCCGAGAGGCCACTGGGCACGTCCACGCTCACCACGCGCGCGCCCGACGCGTTAAGGCAGTCGATCCAGATGTCGAACGGCGCGCGAGGCTCTCCGTGGAACCCCGTGCCCAGCATGGCGTCGAGCACCACGTCGGCCGTGCTCAGAATCTCGTCGAGCTGCTCGCGCGGCGGAGAGACCACATACGCGACGTTCGCACGCTGGGCAGCCACGGCCACCACGTGCGCCAGGTCGGAGCGAACCTGCTCGGGCTCGATGGGGGTGACCACCTGCACATCGTAGCCACGCGACTGCAAACGCTCCGCCGCCACCCAGCCGTCGCCGCCGTTGTTGCCAAAGCCCGCCAGGACAACCACGCGCTTGACGTCCTCCAGGCGCGCTATTTCCTGGGCGGCCGCGGCACCTGCCCGTCTCATGAGCTCAGCCAGGCTCACGCCCTCTCGCGTGAGCGCCTGCTCCAGGCTGCGAACGTCCTCAACGTTAAGCACGGGTTGCATGAGCATCACCCTCCATCGTGTTCGTGTTATTGGGCCCATCGGACGCCAAGCCGTCTGGGCTCTGCGGGACGTCCGAACCGCCGAGGTCATCTGTGCCGCCGAGGCCGTCCGAGCCGCGTTCCTCCACGCGCTCCAGCTCGTCGAGCACCGAGCGTGCGGCCCTAAACGACGCCTGCAGCTCCGCCTTGGGGTCGGGGCGCTCCTCCACCTTGGGACGCACCTCGTCGGTCATGGCCACGGCGTTTGCCACGGCCACGTCGTGCGTGTACGAGAGCGAGAGCGCCACCTCGCGTACGCCCTGCTCAAGCGCGATTTCCTGCGCGCGACCAGTGAGCACGGCCTCGGGTCGGCCCGCCTCGTTGCGCGCCACGCTTACGTCGGCAAACCCAATGCCTTGCGAGAATCCCGTGCCCAGCGCCTTGAGCACCGCCTCGCGCGCGGCGAACCGCGCGGCGTAGTGCTTGCCCGGCCGGGCCATGCGGTCGCAATACGCGCGTTCCTCCTCGGTAAACACGCGTCGCGCAAAGTTGGGCCTGCGGTCGAGGACCTTCTCCATGCGCGCTATTTCCAGTATGTCCACACCAATGCCTGCGAGCGCCATGCGCCCCTCCACGTACGTCTCGATTTGTACGCACACGATTCTAGCAGCAAAACCAAGCAAACGGGACAGCGCGCCTATCAAAGAGGGTAACCCCCATTGATTGCCGCGCGATCCGGCTGGTTCCTTTTTTTGTTAAACGTTGGGAACGCCACGGCATTATGCCGTAGAATTGTCCGGACGCGAGAGGAGTGCATTATGAAGTACTTTGGCACCGACGGGTTCCGCGGTCAGGCCAACGAGGGCCTCAACGTGGATCACGCATTCAAGATTGGCCGCTTCGTGGGCTGGTACTACGGCCTGCGCCAGGAGCGCAAGGCCCGCATCGTCATCGGCAAGGACACCAGGCGCTCGAGCTACATGTTCGAGGCCGCCCTCACCGCGGGCCTGGTAGCCAGCGGCGCAGACGTGTACATGCTGCACGTTATCCCCACGCCCGGCGTAAGCTACGAGGTCGTGGACGGCGCCTTCGACTGCGGCATCATGATTACCGCAAGCCACAACCCCTACTACGACAACGGCATCAAGCTCGTTAACCGCGAGGGCTACAAGATGGACGAGGACGTCCTGGAGCAGATCGAGGACTACATCGACGGCAAGTGCGACGTGCCGCTGGCCACCGGCGAGGAGATCGGCCAGACCATCGACTACATGCAGGGCCGCAACCGCTACATCGCCCATCTCATTGCCAGCGCCAACTTTAGCCTGCAGGGCGTGCGCGTGGGCCTGGACTGCGCCAACGGCGCGGCCAGCTCGGTGGCCAAGCCCGTGTTCGACGCCCTGGGTGCCGACGTCCACGTTATTAACAACGCCCCCAACGGCTTTAACATCAACGTGCACTGCGGCTCCACGCACATCGAGAACCTCCAGACCTTCGTGGTGCGCGAGGGCCTAGACGTGGGCTTCGCCTTCGACGGCGACGCCGACCGCTGCCTGGCCGTGGACGAGAACGGCCACGTGGTCGACGGCGACCTCATCATGTACATCTGCGGGCGCTTCATGCACAAGTACGGCCGCCTGGTAAAGGACACCGTGGTCCCCACCGTTATGAGCAACTTTGGCCTGTACAAGGCGTTCGACGAGCTGGGCATCCACTACGAGAAGACCGACGTGGGTGACAAGTACGTGTACGCCTGCATGCGCGAGAACGGCTATGTGCTGGGCGGCGAGCAGTCCGGCCACATCATCTTTGGCGAGCTGGAGCAGACCGGCGACGGCATCATGACCGCCCTGCGCGTGATGGAGGCCGTGCGTGCCGAGCGCGAGACGCTCAGCGTGCTCGCCCGTCCCGTCAAGCTCTATGCCCAGCGTCTGGACAACGTGCGCGTAACCGACAAGGCCGCGGCCATGGGCGCGCCCGAGGTCGAGGCCGCCATCGCCAAGGCCGAGGAGTTCCTGGAGGGCAACGGGCGCGTGCTCGTGCGCGCCTCCGGCACCGAGCCCCTCGTGCGCGTTCTCTCCGAGACGCCCGAGGACGAGCTGTGCAAGCAGGCCAACGACATCGTGCTTGCCGCGCTGGAGCCGTACAAGGCCTAAGGTCGCTTTGGCCGCACGACGCGAGCCAGCCGCAAGCGAGCTTCGCGAATAAGCAAAAAGGGGGGACGCACCGCACGGTACGTCCCCCGTTCGTCTTTTGTGGATGCGTCGCGACCGCGGAGCTCCGCGCGCCTTAGGCCTCGCGCTTGCGCACGACCTCGCCGCTGTTCTTCCAAATGCTGTGGTCAGGCACCACGCCACGCACGCACGACGTGGGATACACGTTGCTCCAGCGGCCGATCACCGTGCCGGGGTTGAGCACCGCGTTGCAGCCCACCTCAACATGGTCGCCCAGCATGGCGCCAAACTTCTTGATGCCGGTGGGAATCTGCTCGTCGCCGTTGTGCACCACCACGAGCTCCTTGTCGGCCTTCACGTTGGAGGTGATGCTACCCGCGCCCATGTGACTGTAGTGGCCCAGGATGGAGTCGCCCACGTAGTTGTAGTGCGGCGTCTGAACGTTGTTGAACAGAATCACGTTCTTAAGCTCCACCGAGTTGCCCACCACGCAGTTGGCACCCACCAGCGCGCTGCCGCGCACGAAGGCGCACTGACGCACCTCGGTGCCCGGACCAATGATGCAGGGGGCACCCAGATAGGCGGAGTCGAACACGGTCGCCGTCTTGTGCACCCACACCTGGGGGCTGCGCTCCTCGTAATCGTCACCCAGCGTTGCGCCAAGTTCAACGATGAGGTCCTTTATTCCCGCCAGGGCCTCCCAGGGGTACGTGAACTGCCGCAGGTAGTCGCCGGCCAGCGTCTGGTCGAGGTCGTAAAGATCTTCGATTGTGTACATGCGAGCCTTCCCCCTAGAGCCTCTGGTCGCTCTCGATGTCGAGGAAGTACTTGTAGGTGTCCACGGTCAGCTCGCCGCAGGCCTCTTCGTCGCAGGCGATAATGGCACCGTTGTGCAGCTGCAGCGCGGAGCAGGTCCACTTGGAGGACACGTCACCCTCAACGGTCTTGGCCAGCGCGCGTGCCTTGTTGTGGCCGTTGATCAGGATCAGGACCTCCTTGGAGTCGCACACGGTGCCCACGCCCACCGAGAGCGCCTCGGCCGGGACCTTGTTGGGATCGTTGCCAAAGAAGCGGGAGTTTACGATGCGGGTGTCGGTGGTGAGCTTGCGCACGCCCGTGCGGGAGCTGAGGCTGGTGTACGGCTCGTTGAAGGCGATGTGGCCGTCCACGCCGATGCCGCCCATAAACAGGTCGATGCCGCCGTAGCTGGCGATCCTCTCCTCGTAGGCGGCGCACTCGGCCTCGGGGTCGTCGGCCATGCCGTTAAGGATGTTGATATTCTCGGGCTTCATGTCGGTGAGGTGATCGAAGAAGTTGTCGTGCATAAAGTACCAGTAGCTCTGGTCGTGGTCGTGATCGAGACCCACGTACTCATCCATGTTAAAGGTCACCACGTTGGCAAAGCTCAGCTCGCCGGCCTGGTTTTGGCGCACGAGCTCCTGATACACGCCAATGGGAGAGGAGCCGGTGGGAAGGCCCAGCACAAACGGGCGGTCCTCGGTGTGGTTGCGAATCTTGTTGGCAATGTAGTCCGCCGCCCACTTGCTCATCTTCTGGTAGTCGTCCTGAATAACAACGCGCATGATAAACCCTCCTTGCGACACGGGGTCGCGTTCGTAGTTACTGTCCTGGCGCGGGAAGAGCCTCTGTTACGGTGTTGATTCCGCTTTTTGCTCTCTTCCTCTCGACCCGCCATGTGGCCGTGGCAGCACCCGCCGAATCTTTCGATAACTGCCATCCTCGTCAACCATCTCTGGTCCAGGCGCTAACGACTTCCCTTGCCGTGGGTCCTCCTTTCACGGAAGCGTTTGTTCGGTATTAAACCATAGTGTTGCCACCGCCAACCAAACCACACGTTTTCGCCCAACTGAACTGAGAAAAGGGGCCAAACCCCTTTTCCCAGGGGCGCGTCCCGAGGACCACGCAGGCAAGGGTGGGGCTAGCTGTGCAGGCTGGGGCGCCCCTGCCTGCGGCGTCGTTGCAAAGGCGCAGGTATACGGCGCGCCCTCGCGAATCGGCAGTCAGGGTCCCCCTTGCCTGCACAGTTTGGCCAGGCCCTGCCTGCGGGAAGGGGTCAGGCACCTCTTCCCAAACGGACACCGGAGGAAGCCGCTCAAAAAAGTCTGAGACGGGCGCGCGGCGGGCGCGTAGTAAAGGGCGTGAGTCAAGAAGGCAGGGGCCGCACGGGAGCGGCCCGACAGAAGGGAAAAGACCATGACCAAGAGCACCAAGACCGCCCGCACCGCCCGCAAGTCCGTCGTCGCCGGCCTCGCGCTGGCCCTCGCCATAGGCGGCGCCGTCGCCGTGAGCGCGCCCAGGCGCGCGATGGCCAACGACGGC
>CACZFB010000065.1 GCA_902780305.1 uncultured Coriobacteriaceae bacterium
AACGGTGATTGCCCTGCGCTTCGGTCTCTTGGACGGCCACCCGCGCACGCTCGAGGAGGTCGGCCGCGAGTTTGGCGTCACGCGCGAGCGCATCCGCCAAATTGAGAGCAAGGCCCTCGTTCGTTTGCGCCATCCCAAGTACTCACCGCTGGAGTCATACGTTCGCTAAGGTCCATACGCCACTGCAAGCGGTTGCGCAGCACACGCGCCGCGTTCATGTTTGAGGGGAAGGAGACGTCATGGCACGTGTTAAATCTCAGGTTACGACAACGCACAAATCGAGCAGCGAGGGCTACGGATATCTCGTGGCTGACGTTATGCGAACCTTGCTGCATACGCCTTGGTATGCCGTGGCCATAACTGCGACCATCGGCTTTATTCTGCTGACGCGCATTGTTCCCTATTCGCAAGTTTTGCCTGGTGGCGCCGTTGTATCGCCGTTCTCGTGGCTGTGGTTGCTTTGCTCTGCCGTCTTCGCCGTTGTGTGCGGATTGCTCGCCCTGATCTTGTCCAGGCACGTTCCGTTCCCGTTGGCTATGGCTGCATGCGCCTGTGCGCCTACGGTTCTTGAGCTTTCTTTGCTTGCGAAGGGCGTCGCCGCTTTTTGGATTGTGCTTGCGGTAGGAGCTGCTTCGGCCGTGTGTCTTAGGGCGGCGTGGTTGCGACGCGTGCGATGGGGCTGGATCTCGTCGGTATGCGTGGCCTTGGTCACGGTGGCGGTCTGCATGATGGCCTTGCGACCGATTGCGGAAGGTATGGTCGTCCATCAACCTGAGTTTTTCTCGACGGGATATGCGTGTAAGAGCGAGGACAATGGCCATGGTGTACAAGCGGATCTTGCGAGGCGACTGCTCGTGTCGGTAACGGAAGCTCACGGCACCCGTGACTGTGCGTGTGTGGTGGTGTCACCGTTCTGCATGGATGTGGACGGCAGGATTATGTTTTGGTCAACGAACTCTGACGGCGATGACGTGCTGCTTGTTGCCTCTGAGTACGCCGCAAATTGTACCGAGGACAAACTCGTGGACTTGGCGCGCAGAATGGTAAAAAAAGACCGTAGCGAAGCATTTTTGTTCTCGGGATGGTTGGATGGGTAGCTGTAGTTCTGAGAAAAGGGGTTTGGCCCCTTTTCTTCCCAAGGGGACAACGAGGGCACATGCGTCATTCCTCGTGCTCGATGGCATAATCTTCGAAGCAGGGTAGGGCAAACCTTACGTAACCCCGCTCCTCTCCGTTAGTAACGCCCTTGCGAATGAGCCTGCGCCGATACGGGTTGAACTGGTTCGTCTCCATGTCCAAGATGCTTCGCACGTCGGATACTTTGCCGGTCTTCGACTTCGCGATGCCCACAGCGAGCCGCCTGTCTCCGGGCGAGAGCTCCGACCAGATTTTGTCGTACACGTAGTCGTCGAGGTACTGGCGGTACTCATCGATGACCCCTTCGGACAGCTCGCCCTTTTCCCATGTGAGGTAGCCTAGGACTTGGAATGCAAACGAGTAGCCGCGCGTTAAACGCGCCATCTCCAAGGAGGTGGCGCGAGGCACTTGGAGCGTTCTTTGGTAGTTGCGCGCAATGGTTCCCAGGTTGAGCGGCTTCAGCGCAATCTTGGGTGCGCGATAGAGAAACGTCAGGCTCTTTTCGTTCTGGAGACTGTTCACGTTTTCGTACAGACCCGTCATAAGCAAGTATATGGGCAGGTCCTGGCGTAGGAAGATTTGAAACGCACTTGCGAACTCTCGCATGGCCGGAGTGCTCGTGACTTCGTCAACCGTAATCAGCACGCGTCTGTTATGACGCTTGAGGCTTTCGAGCATTCTTGTGATGGCCACCTCAATATCCACAATGGGCGGCTCACCCTCTATCTGCACGCCAAATCCAAGGAACGAAAGGTTGATTCGCGCTTCTCGAAAGAGACTGACCAGATGACGTTCGCTGTTCAGCTTGGCGACCAGGCTTTCCAGCAGGTTACGTTCGGGATTGAGTTCTACGGTTATCCATTCGTCTTTTTGGGCGAGCTTCTTTGACACGTTAGTCATGAACACCGTCTTACCCGATCCCCGAGGGCCAACAATCACGTAGACCTGATTGCTCGGGTTCGTCCGCTGGAACTCGTCTAGAATCATCGACTGTTGCATCGTCCTGGGGATGAGGGACTGCGGTTCCTTGCCGAAGGTTACGGTATAGGGGTTCTGGGCAGCTGCCATGCGTGTGTCCACCTCATTTACTGTTGGCGACCAGTTTTACTGTCGTTTACTGTGCTCGTATAATTTTACTGTCGTTTACTGTTCAATCAACACTTACACGGCAAAACCGCTGTTCGAGTGAGAAAAGGGGTTTGGCCCCTTTTCTCAGATGGCCAATTAGTGGGAAGAACTTTGGGTCGATTTCGCCGCCAACTGGGCGTATGCCAAAA
Organism: uncultured Coriobacteriaceae bacterium; assembly: GCA_902780305.1. Classification (GTDB taxonomy): domain Bacteria; phylum Actinomycetota; class Coriobacteriia; order Coriobacteriales; family Atopobiaceae; genus RUG440. The sequence goes on from CACZFB010000065.1 coordinate 2,415, forward strand.
CGGGATGACGCGATTTCCCACTGGCTAAAATACACAGTGGGAAATCGCGTCATCCCGTTACGGAATACCCGCAGGATTGCTCATTCTCGCGCGCAAATTGTTCCCACTATTCCACCTACGCAGGCCCGTCCGCTACGACCACGGACACACGAAGCCGGGGAACTTGGTCTGCTCCTGGTACAGCACGTCGTAGTTGATGTCGTTCTCGCGCAGCTGGACAATAAACGCGCGCAAGTAGTCGTCCTCCTCGAAGAACTGGACAAAGTTCACGTAGAAGCTCCCATTTACGGCGCTCAGCTCCAGCATGAGCGGCGTGGAGCACGAGGGAAGCGCGGTGGAGGGCAGGACGTGGAACTCCTGCACATAGAATTCCGCGTCGCCCAGGTTTGCCTTGCCCGCATAGCTCACCGTGGCCGTAAACATGCGGCTCTTCTCGTCGGCCAGGCGCTTGCAGTGGGCATGGCGTGCCTCGTGGGTGGGCAGTCCCTCCAGCACCTCCACGAGCTCCTGATACTCCCGCACTTCGTTGCGCACCATGTCGACGTCGGTCTGCACCGCAACCATGCCGCGGAAGCAGGTCTCTTGCGTCTCGAAGTCCATCTCTCGCATCTGCTTGTCGAACACGAGCCGCGCGTCGCCCACCAGGCTCTGGTGGGCGAGCGGTGCCCCCAACGCACGCCGCTGGTTCACGCATAAGGCAATCGATACGGGCTCGGTAGCCTGCGGGTGCAGGCTGTCGATGGCGCGCGACAGGAAGAGCGCGACTATGGTTCCCGGACTACCCTCATTGGAGATGTTAAAGCGCATGAATTCCTTCTCGGAGATGCGTATGTTGTACACGATGCACCGTCGGCCCACGCGTGCGATGCCTGCGTCCGCAATCTGCAACGCGTGGCCGTGCCACTTCGGGATGAGGAGCGACGGGTCGATGGCCAAAGGCTCTCGCGCGGGATCGGTCCACTCGACCTCGCTCACCTCGTCGCCGGCAAACCATATGCCCTCGGTCGAGAGCTCCCGTCCGTAGTACTCGCCGCAGTAGAGGTACAAGAACGTTTGGAACAGGTGATGGATGCCGCCGCCATCAGTGAGCGCGTGCCACACGTCTATGTGGACCTTATTCTTCCACCAGCAAAAGGCCAAAAGGTGGCTCTGCGTCTCGTAACCGCCCAGCATGATGGGCCCGTCGGTGTGCAGCACGGGCGTGGGCGCGGGGTTGTCCTCGAAGAACACGTCCTTCTCGTCCATGCCCAGCCGCACGCGGAAGTAGGGGTAGCGCTCCATCGTCTTGTGCACGGCGCTCTTAAGGACGTTTGCGTCAACCATGTCCTTGAGCTTTATAGTAACGCGAAACGTGCGGGGATTCTCTGCGGTGGCTTCGTATACCGTTCGTAGTTCCGAATACAGTGCGCGTCTCACAAGGTCCTCCTAACGGGGGGCAAGGCACGCGGGACCCGAGCCCCGGCATCGCCTGACGGTTGCGTGCGCTCAAGTATACCCGCCTTGCGCTATGCTAGGTATACGTACCACGACGCAAGGGGGTTTGCCATGGCCACAAGGGCTTCCGACGAGAGCATGCGCGAGGCCGCCAAGCGCGACCGCGACGCCGACGTCGTCATCATCACGGGCCTCTCGGGTAGCGGGCGTACGCAGGTGATGCACGTGTTCGAGGACATGGGTTACTTTTGCATAGACAACCTGCCCACCGGTCTTATCCTGCAGATTGCCAACGCCGTGGGTGTGGGCTCCGGCGCCGGCCGGCACCTGGCGGTCACCTGCGACCTCAGAAGCCAGGACCTGTTTGGCAACCTCACGCACACGCTGGCTGAGCTCTCGGAGCGCGACCTGTCGTACAAGGTCATCTTCCTGGATGCGGCCAACGAGGTGCTCATTCGTCGCTACAACGAGAATCGCCGGAGGCATCCCATCGCGCGCGAGGGCGAGATTCTCTCCGATGCCATCGCCCGTGAGCGTGCCGGCCTGAGCGATACCCGCAGGCTGGCCGATCTGGTAATCGATACGTCCAACATGCTGGCTAGCGAGTTGCGCACCCTCATTCGCGGCGAGTTCGCCGAGCTCAGCGACCAGCAGCTGCTCGAGGTCCACGTGTTCTCGTTCGGCTTCAAGCACGGCATGCCCGTTGAGGCCGACCTGCTCATCGACGTGCGCTTCCTGCCCAACCCGTTTTGGGACCCGCAGATGCGACCGCTCACGGGCAACGACCCCATGGTGCGCGACTTCGTCATCGAGCATCCCGTTACCGAGCAGTTTTTGGTGGCCTGGAAGCAGCTGCTCGACGTCGTGGTGCCGGGCTACATTGCCGAGGGCAAGTCGCGCGTCTCCATCGCCATCGGCTGCACGGGTGGCCAGCACCGCAGCGTGGCCATCGCCAACGCCACGGCCGACTACCTGAAGGCCGAGCAGTACCGCGTGGCGCTCTCGCACCGCGACCTGTCGCTGGCCAACGTCCGAAACGACTAGTTATGTCGTTTACGGCAGAGGTAAAGGACGAGCTCTCGCGCGTGGACGAGGCCAACGTCACATGCGCGCTCGCTGAGCTCTCGGCGCTCATGCGGGTGTGCGGCACCCTCTCGTTTAGGGGCACGGGCCGCTATTCCATTCGCATCGCCACCGAGACGGGCTCGGTGGCGCGCACGGCCATGCGGCTGGTGCACCGCACCCTCGACCTGCAAACCATGCTCACCGTGCGCAAGTCCGTCCAGCGCAAGACGCGCAACTACCTCATCGAGATACCCGAGCAGGAGCGCCTTGCGGACGACCTTGTGCGGCTGGGGATCCTGGCGCCGGGTCGCGGGCTTGCCTCGGGCGTCCCGGAGCACCTCACCTCCAGTCGCGAGTCTTTGGAGGCCTTCGTGCGCGGCGCCTTCATGGCCGGCGGGTTCGTGGCGGACCCGCGCAAGGACTTCCACCTGGAGATAGCGGTCTCGGGGGAGGACTTCGCGCAGGGCATCGTGGACCTCGTGGGGCGCATGGGGGTGTGCGCCCGTCTCAACCACCGGCGCGGCTCGTTTGCCGTGTACCTCAAGAGCTACGAGGACGTGCGCTCGCTGCTGCGGCAGATGGGTGCCATGCGCTCGTCCCGTGCCGTGGAGCGGGTACGGCAGCTGAAGAGCGTGAAGAACGACGTCAACCGGCGCGTGAACGCGGAGCTGGCAAACGAGCGGCGCTCGTCTCGGTCAGCCGCCGACCAGCTGCACCTGGTGTCGCGCGTCCTGGGGGAGCAGGGGAGCGAGGAGCTGCCGCCCGCGCTGCGCGAGTTCTGCGAGCTGCGCCGCAGGTACCCCGAGATGTCGCTTTCCGACCTTGGGGCGCTCTGCGATCCACCCGCCTCCAAATCGGCCATGTACCATCGGTTGCTTCGCCTGCAAAAGCTGGCGGGTGAGTGAGCGTCGCGTGGGGGAGTGCTCAGCAGTCCCGCAATGTCAAGCCTTTGTTCCCAGATTCTTTGTCAACCTGTAGGTTTTGTGATGGAAGCCAACTCACAGAACAAATCGCAACGCTCACGGAGGCGTGAGGCACACGCGAGGGGGCGGGGGTATAATCGCTTGCAGTGGTTTGTTTTGGCTGCATCGGGGATGTGCCCCGACGGCCTCGCGAAAGGAGAAAGTATGGCAGTTAAGGTAGCTATTAACGGCTTTGGTAGAATCGGCCGCCTGGCGTTCCGTCAAATGTTCGGTCATGAGGGTTCCGAGATCGTCGCTATTAACGACCTCACCTCCCCGAAGATGCTCGCGCACCTGCTGAAGTATGACTCCTCTCAGGGCAACTATGCTCGCGATCATGAGGTCGTCGCAGGCGAGAACAGCATCACCGTTGACGGCAAGGAGATCACGATCTACGCAAAGCCGAACCCCGAAGAGCTGCCTTGGGGCGAGCTGGGCGTCGACGTTGTGCTCGAGTGCACCGGTTTCTTCACCGCCAAGGACAAGGCTGCCGCCCACATCAAGGCTGGCGCCAAGAAGGTCGTCATCTCCGCTCCCGCCGGCAACGACCTCCCCACCATCGTCTACAACGTCAACCACGAGACGCTGACCGCTGACGACGACATCATCTCCGCCGCCTCCTGCACCACCAACTGCCTCGCTCCCATGGCCAAGGCGCTCAACGACTTCGCGCCCATCCAGAGCGGCATCATGGCGACCATCCACGCCTACACCGGCGACCAGATGATTCTCGACGGCCCCCAGCGCAAGGGCGACCTCCGTCGTGCCCGCGCCGGCGCGGTCAACATCGTCCCCAACAGCACCGGTGCCGCCAAGGCCATCGGCCTGGTCATCCCCGAGCTCAACGGCAAGCTCATCGGCGCCGCCCAGCGCGTCCCGACGCCCACCGGCTCCACCACGCTGCTGTTTGCGGTCATCAAGACCGACAAGGAGGTCACCGTTGACGCCATCAACGCCGCTATGAAGGCCCAGGCCAACGAGTCCTTCGGCTACAACGAGGACGAGATCGTCTCCTCCGACATCGTCGGCATGATGTACGGCTCGCTGTTCGACGCCACCCAGACCATGGTGTCGCAGGTCTCCGACGACGAGTACCTGGTCCAGGTCGTTTCTTGGTACGACAACGAGAACTCCTACACCTCCCAGATGGTCCGCACCATCAAGTACTTCGAGAAGTTCGTCGCCTAGTCGATACTCCTCTTTGGGAAAGGGGGCGCGGTGCAGCTCTTCGGGCCGCGCCGCGCCCTTTTCTATTTGTCCGTTAGTTCTCGTTTAAGGAGTGATTCCCATGGCCTTTACCAAGAAGACCGTGCGGGACATCGACGTCGACGGTAAGCGCGTTCTTATGCGCGTCGACTTCAATGTGCCTCTAAAGGACGGCGTCGTCACCGACGACACCCGTGTCCGCGCGGCAATCCCCACCATTCAGTACCTCAAGGAGCACAACGCCGGCATCATCCTCATGAGCCACCTTGGCCGTCCCAAGGGCGATGGCTTCGAGGCCGCCCTCAGCCTGCGTCCCGCAGCCGAGAAGCTCGCCGAGCTCACTGGCTACGAGGTCAAGTTCATCGAGCACACCTATGACGACGAGGCCGCCGAGGCCTGCGCCGCCGTCAAGCCCGGTGACATCCTCGTGCTCGAGAACGTCCGCTTCCTCAAGGCCGAGAAGAAGAACGACCCCGAGGTTGCCAAGAAGTTCGCGTCTTACGCCGACATCTTCGTGCTCGACGCCTTTGGCACCGCGCACCGTGCGCAGGGCTCCGTCGTGGGCGCCGCCGAGTTCATCCCGGCCGTCGCCGGCTTCCTGCTTGAGAAGGAAGTTGACACCCTTACCGGCATCTTCGCCGATCCCGATCGCCCGTTCGTGGCCGTCGTGGGTGGCTCCAAGGTCTCGTCCAAGATTGGCGTGCTCGAGAACCTCATCGAGTCTGCTAACACGCTGATCATCGGTGGCGGCATGGCCTACACGTTCTTCCTGGCCAAGGGCTACAGCGTGGGCACGAGCCTGCAGGAGCCCGACTGGATTGAGCGCGCCGGCGAGATGCTCAAGAAGGCCGAAGAGAAGGGCTGCCAGATTCTGCTGCCCATCGACAACGTTGTTGCCGACCACTTTGGCGAGGACGCCGAGGGCACCATCGTGGCCTCCGACGCCATCCCCGACAACATGATGGGCATGGACATCGGTCCTAAGACCATCGAGCTGTACTGCGACGCCGTGAAGAAGGCCGCAACCGTGTTCTGGAACGGCCCCATGGGCGTCTTCGAGTTCGATCAGTTCGCCAAGGGCACCGAGGCCGTCGCTCGCGCGATCGGCGCTTCGGACTGCACGTCCATCATCGGCGGCGGCGACTCCGTCGCAGCAATCAATAAGTTTGGCCTGGCCGACCAGATGAGCTGGATCTCCACCGGTGGTGGCGCTTCCATGGAGCTCGTCGAGGGCAAGGCTCTTCCTGGAGTGGAGGCGCTTCTCGATGCGTAAAAGGATGATCGCGGGTAACTGGAAGATGAACAAGACCTTCGACGAGGCCGTCGAGCTCGCTACCGGGCTTGCCGCCGAGCTGAAGGACGGCACGGGCGACGTCGACGTTGTCGTTGCCCCGCCGGCAGTCGATCTCAAGGGCGTTGCCGACGTCATTGCCGCCGAGAAGGCAGCGTTTGCGCTCTCCGCGCAAAACGTGTACTGGGAGGAGGCCGGCGCCTACACCGGCGAGACCGCTCCCAACATGCTCGAGGCCATTGGCGCCACGCACTGCATCATCGGTCACTCCGAGCGTCGCGACTACTTTGGCGAGACCGACGAGGACATCAACAAGAAGGCCAAGGCCCTCATGGCTCATGGCATCGTGCCCATCTCCTGCTGCGGCGAGTCCCTGGAGATCCGCGAGGCCGGCACGCACGTAGAGTTCGTCGTCGACCAGATCAAGAAGGACACCGCTGGCCTCGAGATCAGCGATCCCTCCAAGTACGTTATCGCCTACGAGCCCATCTGGGCCATCGGCACTGGCAAGACCGCTACGGCTGACGACGCGCAGGAAGTGTGCGGCGCCATCCGCAAGACCCTCATCGAGATCTTCGGCGAGGAGACGGCAGCGGGCATCCGCGTGCTGTACGGCGGCTCCGCCAACCCCAGCAACATCGCCGGCTTCCTGGAGAAGGAAGACGTGGACGGCGCCCTCGTGGGCGGCGCCTCGCTCAAGGCTGACGGCTTTGCCGACATGGTTCGTTCCGCCATGGCATAACCGCCTGCTCAAGGCAACACACGGCCCGGGCTTCCGCCCGGGCCTTTTTTGAGAAAAGGGGCCAAACCCCTTTTCTCAGTTTACCGGTGCCTCTTTATGGGAAAGTAAGATATACTTAACCAAGAAGGGGAGAGGGGTGTTCATGCCACGAATGCCACGACAGCCGGCTGCCTCCGGCTTCTATCACATCACCATGAGGGGAAATGCAAAGGTCACCATATTCGAGTGCGATGCGCATCGGTGGCATTTTCTTAAGCTGCTTAAGCGGTATGCAGCCGAGTGTGGCTTCGTGGTAATCGCGTGGTGCCTCATGAGCAATCACGTGCATCTGGTGCTCGATGCGAACGACGTGGATTTGTCTGCCACCTTGCAGCGGCTTGCCACGGCATATGTCGTGTACTTTAACGGCATGGAGGATCGGGTGGGCCATTTGTTCCAAAGTCCGTTTCGCAGCAAACCGATTGACTACGAAGAACAGCTGGTGAACACCGTTCGCTATGTGCATAACAATCCGGAGCGGGCCAGCATTTGCGCGGCGAGCGAGTATCCATGGAGCAGTTACCAGGAGTATGCCAACAGTCCGCACATCATCGACCCGAATCCGGCGGTAGGCCTAGCTGGTAGCGTGCAAGAGCTGCTTTGCGGCAATATCGATTATGACTGCGTAGTCAAGGATCGGTCGAGGACTATGTACGTCTCGGATGATCAGGCCCGAAAGATCATTGAGCGCGGTTGCGGACTGGACTTGCGTGGCGCATCCTTCAAGCTCTCTAAGGCACAGCGCAACAGGGCTATCTGTTTCGCCGCGCGACGCGATTTGTCTCCCAAGCAAATCGCGCGTATATTGGGAATCGGGCAAAGCACCGTGTATCGTGTCGTTGCCCAAACGGAGCGCGCGCAGCTTTCTCAGCTCACACCGCTCGCAAAATGAGAAAAGGGGTTTGGCCCCTATTCTCAGGCAACAGAAGGGTGGGGGAGCATGGGGCGACGATTGGTGACGATGGGCTTGACGGCATGCGTGACGGTTGCGCTGGCTGCGTGCGGTGTGCAGGTGTCGCAAGCGCCGCAATCGAGCACAGAGCTCGATGTGGATGTGGATGCGCAGAAGAGCTTGGACCAGATTCCAGAGTCCAAGCCGGCGGACTCGGGCGCAACCGCGGCAGAGCCAACGGGCATGGGCGTGGTAGACGACCTGCAAGGGTGGTGGATCGACGCCAGCGAGTCGGGCAAAGCCCTGCCAGCCTATGTGTTCGAGGGGCCGGTCTTCTACGTTATGCAGGGAAACGGCAGGGACGAGAGCCGAACGCACACCATAGTGGAGGCCGACATAACGCGCGGCGAGCAGGATGGCGTGCCGGGCTGGCGCATATCCCTCGGCGACAGCACGCTGTTCGTTCCCGAGCACGATCAGCAGTCGCCAGTTCTCACGACCAAAGACGCGCACATCACCCTCGCCCGCGGTGAAGGTGACCTGTTTTGAGAAAAGGGGTCAAACCCCTTTTCTCAAAAGACTTGCAAATCGTGGATAATTTGTGCTACAGTACTTCCTCGCTTGTATTGTCATCAATAAAGGAGTCCGTAACGTGACCGCCCTCAACATCGCACTGCTCATCATTATGGCCATCTCTGCCATCTTTACCGTTATCCTGATTCTTATGCACTCCGGCAAGGGCACGGGTGTGTCGGACATGATTGCGTCGTCCATGTACAACGCCACCGCTGGCTCGGGCATCTGGGAGCGCAACCTGGATCGTCTTACCATTATATTTGCCGTCATCTTTGGCATCTGCATCTGTGTGATGGCGCTCACGTTCCCCGTTGGATCCATTTCTGGAATGTAACGTGTGGACTGCGTAACGTCAAAAGAAGGGGACATGTCGTGCAAGGCGTGTCCCCTTTGTTCGGTCACGCAAGAGAGCGGGCCGTTTAACGCAAGAATATTGCATATATTTCGCCAACGTCCAGAATATTGATACGTGTATACAAGTGTCGTAAAAGAAAGAGGAATGCTATGACGCTTAACATCAACCGCCGCTCGTTCCTGCAGGGTGGC
>CACZFB010000066.1:0-5111 GCA_902780305.1 uncultured Coriobacteriaceae bacterium
GGTAACCCCCATTGATAGGTCGCGAGCGACCGATCTATGGGGGTTACCCCCTTTGATAGGCCAGCCACGGACCTTCCCTACACAACTTCCAGACGAATCAAACTCCCAAACGTACTCCGCAACGCGATAGCGGTATCATTCCCACAGCACGAAGTTTGACCGAGTACGATCGGAGCTCATTCGATGAGAAAAACGAAGCTCGCCGTCATTGGCGCCTCGCATTTCCAGCTGCCCCTAATCGAGACGGCACAGCGCATGGGCTGTGAGGTTCACGCATTTGCCTGGGAGTGCGGCGACGTGGGCGAAACCGTCGCCGACGTCTTCCATCCCATTAGCATCGTTGAGGTCGACGCCATCGTCGCCGCCTGCAAGGAAGTGGGCGTCGACGGCATCTGCACCATCGCGAGCGACCTGGCAACGGTAGCAGTAAACCACGTTGCCCACGAGCTGGGCCTTGTGGGCAACTCCTTGGAGTGCACGCGACTCTCCACCAACAAGCACCACATGCGCGACGCCTTCCAGCGGGGCGGCGACCCCTCCCCCAAGAGCCTCACCATAGGCTTGGACCAGGCCACCTCGCGCGTGAGCGTGAGCGTTGCCGGCCAGACCGCTGGCGACGCCATGGATCTGCGCGATTTCGACCCGGCGGCCTACGGTCTCGCCTACCCGCTCATCGTAAAGCCCACCGACCGGTCGGGCAGCCGCGGCGTCACCAAGCTCGAGGCGCCCAACACCCCGGTGTCGGTCTCCACGGCACTCAGCGAGGCGTTCTCGCAGAGCTTCGTCAAGCAGGCCATGGTTGAGGAGTACGTGCAGGGTGACGAGTTCAGCGTGGAGGGCATAAGCTGGGAGGGCCACCACCACATCCTCACCATCACGCGCAAGGCCACCTCGGGAGCGCCCCACTTTATCGAGACCGCACACCTGCAGCCCGCCTGCCTGCCCCCGCAGACGGTCGAGCTCATAGAGCAGGTGACCACGCACGCGCTCGACACCCTGCAGGTTCGCAACGGTGCGTCGCACACCGAGCTCAAGATCACGCCCAGCGGGGACGTGCGCATTATCGAGATTGGCGCGCGCATGGGAGGCGACTGCATTGGCAGCGACCTGGTGCGCCTGTCCACCGGCATAGACTTCGTGGCTGCCGTCGTCGACGTCGCCATGGGCAACGAGCCCGACCTCACCCCCAAGAGCGCGCCTGCGGCAGCGGCCTCGTGCTTCATGTTCAACCGCGAGGACGTTCGCGCGTTCGAGCGCATCCAAAAGGAACATCCCGAGCTCGTGCAGCTGTGGCTCATGACTGCCGAGGAGGACGAGCAGGTGGTCTCGGACAGCTCCACGCGACTCGGCCACTACGTGCTGAGCGCGCCCACGGCCCAAGAGCTGGCCCCCTTCCTGCCGCCCAAGCTCGCACGCGCGGCACTTGCCAGCGCACAGGCCAACGCGACCGGCGACCGGGCGTAGCGCATGGTCCCATCCCGCGCAAAGACGCTGCTCTTACTCCACCTGCTCCTGCTTGGCTACTCACTCGCGGACGTGGCCAGCAAGTTTGCGGCCGGATTCGACTTCCTCAGCCTGGGGTTCGTGGTGTGCTATGGCATCCTGCTCGTAATCCTTGCGGGATACGCCCTGGGTTGGCAGCAGATCATCAAGCGCATGCCACTGACCACCGCCTATGCCAATCGCGGCATCACGGTGGTATGGGGCATCGTGTGGGGCGCCGTGTTCTTTAGCGAGCCCGTCACGCTGCCCAAACTCGCAGGCGCCGCCATGATAATCGCAGGCATCGCGCTCTTCTCGCACGCCGACGCCCAGGAGGAGGAAGGTGAGCGCGCATGAGCAACACCGTGCTCATCTACTCGCTCATCCTGTTGGGCAGCGTGCTGGTAAGCGCCATCTCGCAGGTGATGCTTAAGGTCTCGGCAAACCGGGAGCACGCCAGTGCGGTACGTGAGTACGCGAACCCCTTGGTCGTTGGCGCCTATGCGCTCTTCGTTCTCTCCACGCTGCTTACGGTGTACGCCTACAAGGAGGTCCCCCTCTCGCTTGGCCCCGTGCTCGAGGCCACGAGCTACCTCTACGTTACCGCCTTCGGCGCCCTCATCTTTAAGGAGCGCGTGACCAAGGAGAAACTCCTCGCTCTTGCGCTTATCGTGGGGGGCATTTGTGTCTTCGCCCTCTTGGGGTAGAATGCAGCTTTGCTGAGTTATACAAACGAGGCGACCTCGGGGACCGTTCCCGACGCCGCCTTGCACGAAGGCATGGGTGGAAGACGTAGATGAGTACAGAGCAGGTAGACATAGCGGTCGTGGTGCCCGTGTACGGGTGCCCGGGAGCGCTTCCGGAGTTGCATCGCCGCCTGAGCGCCACGCTTGGGAACATGGGCGTCACCTACAAGATTATTCTGGTGGACGACCGCTGCCCCATGGGCTCGTGGGCAGGCGTTCGCGAGCTGGCCGAGCAGGACCCGCATGTACTGGGCATACACCTGGCGCGCAACTTTGGCCAGGCGCGCGCCATTACCGCCGGGCTCGACCGGGCGCAATGCTCGTGGGCCGTGGTTATGGACTGCGACTGCCAAGATCCCCCCGAGATGATTCCCGAGCTCTATGCCAAGGCGCTCGAGGGCAACGACGTGGTGTTCGCGCGTCGCATCGACCGCAAGGACTCAAAGGTCACCCTCGCCCTCTCCAAGACCTACTACCGCGTGTTCTCGTATCTTGCCGAGACCACCGTGGATCCGTCGGTGGGCAACTTTAGCATCGTGAGCAGGCGTGCCTTGGATGCCTACCTCAGCATGCGCGAGCAGGGACGTGACTACTCCCTGTTTATGATGTGGGTGGGCTTCGAGCGCGCCTATGTGGACATAGAGGCCGAGGAGCGCTTTGAGGGCAAGTCGTCCTACACCTTCGCCAAGAAGATGTCGCTGGCCATCGAGACCATTACCAGCCACTCCAACAAGCCGCTCGAGCTCGCCGTAAAGTTTGGCTTCTTTATGGCCGTGCTTGCCTTCCTCGTGCTCGTAACCCTCGTGATTCAACACTTCGTCGACTCCGAGGTACCCATGGGGTGGCCCTCTACCGTGGCCTCGGTCTTCTTTGTGGGCGGCATTACGGTCCTGGTTATGGGCATGGTAGGCATCTATGTGGGCAACACGTTTGCCGAGGCCAAGCACCGTCCGCTCTACCTGGTGCAGGAAGAGGTCGACACGGCCCGCACAGACGACGATACAACAAAGAACACCCAGGCATAGCTCGTCAACAGGTGCCTTGGACGCCTACAGCAAAAGAGCTTCGAGAGGAGCCGTCATGGAAGACCTCGATCAACTTGGACTTGACCTCTCTGCATTCGCCAACGGGCTTCCGGGTGGCTTCTTCGCATACGAGGCGCACGGCACGGGCCGCATTCTGTTTGCCAACGACCAGATGGCGCACATCTTTGGGTGCGATAACGTCGACGAGTTCCTCGAGTTGGTGGGCGGCACCTTTATGGGATTGGTGTACCACGAGGATCGTCTGCGCGTGCAACGTTCCATCTGGGCACAAATCGACGGCGAGAGCGACGATCCCGCGCAACGCGACCACGTGACCTATCGCGTCGTCGACAAACGAGGAACGCTCCGTTACCTGGATGAGTACGGCCGACTGGTAAAAGACACCGCGTCGGGCGACCTGTTCTTCGTGTTCGTAACCGACACGCTTGCCGTTCCCAACCAAATCGCGCAGGAACGCGAAGGCGCACTGCCCACCGAGATCCTGCCAAGCGTGGACGCGCTCACCGGCCTGTCCTCCATGTACTACTACCACACCCATGTCGCACAGGCCCTGTCGCAAGCCAGTGTGCAGGGCATTCCTATGGTCGACGTATTCTTCGACATAGACCACTTTAGGACCATCAACTTTCGCCTGGGATACGAGGGCGGCGACCAAATCCTGCAGCGCGTGGCCCACATCCTGCAGGAGTGCTTTCCCAACGAGCTGCTGGCGCGCTTCTCCAACGACCACTTCGTGCTGGTTACGTCGCGTGAGGGCGTCGAGGAGCGCATTACGCGTGCTCACGACCTCGTTGCCAGAATCGTATCGGGTATGACCGTGGAGCTCAAGGCAGGCATCTACGAGCTTGCGCCAAACGAGCTGCGCATCCCCTTTGCCCACGACAGGGCAAAGGCCGCGTGCGCGTCCATCAAGGGTCGCTACGACCAGTTCTTCTGTTTTTACGACCCGAACCTCGCCATGCGCGAGGACATGCGCACCTACATCGTCGACCACATAGAGCAGGCGGTCGAGGAGGGCTGGATTCGTAACTACTACCAGCCCGTGGTGCGTGTTTCCACCAGGTCCTGCTGCAGCCTCGAAGCGCTGTCGCGATGGGTCGATCCCAACGAGGGCATACTCCCTCCCGCGCGCTATGTGCACGTGCTCGAGGAGGCGAGGCTGGTGCACCTGTTGGACCGTGCCGTCGTGGAGCGCGCCTGCGCCGACATAACACGCACCAAGCAGCAGCTGGGAACCGCAGTGCCCGTCTCGCTCAACTTCTCCCCCACCGCGCTGGCGCTCATGGACATTCCGGCGCTGCTTGAGGAGACGGTGCGTCGCTACAACATAGACCGCAGGCTCCTGCACGTGGAGATAACCGAGTCGTCACTCACCGAGGACCCGGAGCTGCTGCGACACGTGATTCGCAGCCTGCACAAGACGGGCTACGAGGTGTGGATGGACGACTTTGGCTCCGGCTACTCCTCCCTCAACCTGCTCAAGGACTACGACTTCGACGTGCTCAAGGTGGACATGGAGTTCCTGCGCGGCATGGAGGGCAACGAGCGGTCCAAGACCATCGTGCACTCCATTACCAACCTCGCCCACAGCCTTGGCATGAGAACCCTCGTCGAGGGCGTCGAGACCGAGGGGCAGCTGGAGTTCCTGCGCGAGATGGGCGCCGACATGGCCCAGGGATTCTTAATCTCCAAACCCATACCCCACGACGTCCTGCTCAGCGACTTCTACCCCCGTCATCCCCCCGAGGGAGTGATTTGAGAATCGGGACAGCGGTGTCCGCTTGGGAAGAGGCACCTTTGTGGCGTGCGCACGCCACAAAGGTGCCTCTTCCCAAGC
>CACZFB010000066.1:5161-15827 GCA_902780305.1 uncultured Coriobacteriaceae bacterium
GCTTGGGAAGAGGCACCTTTGTGGCGTGCGCACGCCACAAAGGTGCCTCTTCCCAAGCGGACACCAGGGGCAACTGGGTATATCATGGTGAAAGCAACGCCAAGGAAAGGGGACAGCATGTATCGGTATGGTGACATTGGATATTGGTTTATAGTAATTATCTCGATGGTTCTGGGCGGACTGACGCAGGCGTACATTAGGAAGACGTACGACAAGTGGTCGAAGGTTCCCAGTGGCCTGCACAACACCGGCGCCGACGTCGCACGCAGGATGCTCAACGAAAACGGGGCGTCGCAGTGCGGCATCGGTCGCGTTGAGGGCCATCTTACCGACCACTACGACCCCCGCGACAACAACCTGCACCTTTCCAGCGAGAACTACACCGGAGGCTCGGTGGCGTCAGTGGCTGTTGCCTGCCACGAGGCGGGCCATGCCGTGCAAACCGCCAAGGGCTACCTTCCCGGCAAGATTCGCACGGCGCTGGTGCCCGTGGTCAACTTCTCTCAGAGCACCTGGATGTTCGTGTTCTTGGGCGGCGTGTTTATGGGCATGGTGGGCCTCGTGCAGGTGGCCATCTTCCTCTTTGCCTTTACCGTGCTGTTCCAGCTGGTAACCCTGCCGGTAGAGATAGACGCCTCCCGCCGTGCCGTGCGCTTCCTCGCGGACTCCGGTTCGCAGATAGACCAGCAGGGTGCCAAGCAGGTACTTACCGCCGCAGCGCTCACCTATGTTGCCGGCGCGCTCGTCTCGGTGCTCAACCTGCTGTACCTTTTGGGCCGCACCAGTAGGCGATAGTACGGAGTCTGGCATGCAACGCAACACGAGCACCATCACACCTGCGCCGGTCGCATTCGTCCGCACGCTCCTGCTTGTGGGTTTGGCCCTCGTGACCCTCGTCCTCGCAACGGGCTGCGCGGCGTCACCGGCAAAGCCCCAGGAGGAGGCCAGCGCCCAGAGCGCCGCGTCGCAACCCGCCGCAACGGAACCCGAGGCGACAGAGTCCAACTCAGGCGACGCGAACACCGACACGAGCACCAACACCGGGCCCACGACGACGCAGGCTGGCACCGACCCACGCGACGAGGAGTTCGCCGTCGATCCCAGCCGCACGGACTGGAACTTCGAGGCACCCGAGACAAAGACCGTCTACCTCACCTTCGACGACGGCCCGTCCGAGAACACCCAGGCGGTGCTCGACATCCTGGACCGCTACGGTATTAAGGCAACCTTCTTCGTGACCAACATCAACCCCGACTACGCGCCGATGATTGCCGAGTGCTACGCTCGTGGTCATACCATTGGCTTGCACACCTACACGCACGATTACGCGCAGGTCTACGCCTCGGCGGATGCGTACTGGGAGGATCTTGGCTCGATTGGCGAGCTGGTGCGCGAGCAGATTGGCTACGTGCCGTGCTTCATTCGCTTCCCCGGTGGATCATCCAACACCATCTCGGCAAACTATACGCCGGGCATTATGACGCAGCTCTCTTCGGACGTGGTTGATGCGGGCTATCAGTATTTCGACTGGGATGCCAGCTGCGGAGACGGCGCCGAGCACACGGCCGACGAGCTCGTGGACGCCACGATTGCCGACACCAGTTACGGATACCAGAGCATCGTGTTCCTCGCCCACGACGGGGCAGGCAAGCAGACCACCGTCGAGGCACTCCCCCGCATAATCGAGTACTTCCAGGAGGAGGGCTATCAGTTTGCCCCCATCGACCGCCAGACCTGCGTTCCCCACCACGGCATCGGCAACTAACCAGTACCAGCCTATCAAAGGGGGTAACCCCCATTGATTGCCGCAAGCGGCCTATCAATGGGGGTTACCCCCTTTGATAGGCTACCAGCGACCAAGCGGCCCCGTCCATCGCACAGCGAGCTAGTCCTCAAACGGCTCCTCGTTGACGCCCGCTATCCACACGTTTTGGAACCGCTGCGAGACGAACGAGTCGTTAAACTGTCTGTCCACGTACTGTTCCAGCTGGTTGCTGGGCGGCAGGCTTTCCTTGCGCTCCACGACCCTCTCGAAGCAGAGCAGCGTGAGGACGATATCGGCGGTCAAGAACACGGCAAGCAGTGCGACCGATGCCATCTTGAGTCGCGACGAGGGTTCACCGATGGCAAACAGCAGGTCGGGCATAACGATCCGTCCCCACACGCACCCCAGCACGCCCCAAAACAGCATGAACGGCAACGACACCCATTGGGTGATTGCCCCCGGAACGCCACCCGCAATGTAGTCCCACGCCACGGCGTCATACAGGACCTGCATTCCCCAGCCCGTTATCTGCTCCAGCAGCGCACCCATCAGCATGGATGAGAAGAACAGCGAACCCAGGGAGGACTCGCGCTTAAACAGGTACAGCGACAATGCCGTGAGCAGCACGGCGCCTACGCCATACAGGGGGCTGAACGGACCCCACACCAAACCTGGCCTGCTCTGCTCAAGGCCCATGCTCACGCGAATCCACGTCTCTTCCAAAAGCAGGCCGATTACCGACCACGCGCAGAACACAATGGTAATTTGATACCAGCCCAACCTCATCGACCGCAAATAGGCATCACGCTCGACCTCATAGTCCGCACGCGCCCTCCGTGATCTATGCGAACCCCGTTTTTCGGATTTAGACTGCAACAGGTCCGCCGCTTGTTGCAACACGATCGATCACTCCACACAACTCGCCAGAAGAACACCGCGAATACGCCCCCGTCCATCGAAGTATGACGCGGCATATTCGCTCTTGCTATTTGTACCCCCCACACCGTTCGGATTTGACTCCGAGAGCGGGCAAATCGGTTAGCGGCGCTACTCCCGCAAAAAGATTTCGTGGCGTGCCGCGTCCTGGGGTCCAATCTTGCGCATCACCCGACACGGATTTCCCACGGCCACCACGCCGGAGTCGATGTCGCGGGTCACGACGCTTCCCGCTCCAATAACCACATTGGAGCCGATGGTAACGCCGGGACACACCATAACGCCCATGCCAAACCATACGTTGTCGCCTACGGTAATGGGCAGGGCATACTCCAGCCCCTGGTTTCTGCGCGGTGTGTCGATGGGATGGCCGGCTGTGGAGAACACACAGTTGGGGGCGATGTAGACGTCATGCCCAAAGATCACAGGAGCGGCGTCGAGCACCACCAGCCCATGGTTGGCAAAGAAGTCCTCGCCCAGGTGGATGTTTACGCCGTAGTCGCACCAAAAGGGCGACAAGACCGTGGCACGCTCCCCCATGGAGCCCACGATGCCGCGCAACACCTTCATGCGCTCTTCCCGCAGCGTGGGCCGTATCTGGTTGAAGTCGTGACACAACTCCTTGCACTCGTCGAGCGCGGCGATAACGTTGGGGTCGAAGTTCGCGTCGTACAGGCGTCCCTCCGTACTCGCGATCATCCGTGTGGCGGCAACGCGTTTGCTCTCTTGCATCTGCGCCTCCTCTCTGCTGTGATTCCCCTTGGTCGCCTGCGGCGTTAGCTTGGGAAGGGGTACCTTTGTGGCATGCCCCATGCCACAAAGGTACCCCTTCCCAAGCGGACACCACCACCCACGGTCGCCAATGGCGTGTCAAACCTATCAACCGGCCTTCCAGATCGCCAACTGCTACCATGGTTCACAGGAATTCGAGCACGAACGAGGGGCGGTGGATGCATGCAGGCCAAGGAGCGGCTCTCGCCAGGCGTCGTGGCGAGCGTGGCGGTCATTTTGTTTGCGGTGTTCTCGTTTGCCGGCTGGCTGTACGAGACCGTCGACAACGTGTTCACGTTTGGTGGTCTGTACCTGCGTGCCTCGCTCATGCTTCCCTGGTGCCCCATCTACGGCATCGGTGGCCTGCTCATCGTGACGTTGCTCGAGCCTTTGCGCCAGCGCCTCGTAGCCCGCACGGCCAAGCCCGTAGAGGTCGTGGTGATGTCCATCGCCATCTATGCGCTCACCGCTCTGGTCGAGCTTGCGGGAAGCTACGTCTGCGAGGCGCTTATGGGATACGTCCCCTGGGACTACTCGCACGCCTGGCTCAACTTTGACGGTAGGATTGCCCCGCAGTACACGCTGCGCTTCGTGGTGTTGGGCCTCGTGGCACTCTACGTCGTGTTCCCACGCGTGCGGCGGTGGGCAGCCGGACACCAGAAGGCAGCCGCCCTGTGCGCCTGCGCGTTGGCAGCCCTGTTCGCACTGGACAACGCACTCCAGGGACTGGGTGTATGGGCGCCCGTAAAGGACGCCCTGACACCCCTTGGCATCCGGCACTGGTAGCCCACCCAACTGAGAAAAGGGGCCAAACCCCTTTTCTCATTTCGTGCGACTACAGCACCACGACCGTCTGCTCCAGCGGCTTGCGGTCGGCGTGCAGCCGAGACGGCTTGGCGTTCTTGCTGGGATAGCCCACATCGAGCAGGCACATGGGCACGACGCCCTCCGGCAGGTCGAACGCGTCGAGCAGCGCCTGTGTGTTGTAGCCGCGCACCCACAGCGTGCCCAGGCCGAGTTCCGTCGCCGCAAGCTGCATGTGATCGCACACGATCGACACGTCCATCTCGGCCACGTTGTAGGTGTCGCAGGTAATCCCGCGCATAACCGTCTCGGCCTTGTTGTGCCACGCCTCGTCCACCTGGGCGCACAGCATCAGCACGAGTGGCGCGTTAAACGCCATGCGCGTGGCCGCCCGCACCGCAGCGAGCGCCTCGTCACTCTGCAGCACATAGATGCGCTGCGGCTGACGGTTCGCCCCCGTGGGGGCCACCCTCCCCGCTTCCAGGATGCGGTCGATCTTCTCCTGCTCGACCGGCCGTTCGTCGTAGTCCCGCACCGACCAGCGACTGCGTGCAAGCTCCACAAAGTCCACGATTGTCTCCTTGTCCATTGCCCTCCTGTTATAGTAAAGCATGTGGTCTGTCGCTTCGCCCTTTGGAGGACAACATGTCGAAGAGCAAACTCATACAAGACACCACCAGAGAGGAACGCATCGCCATAGTGGCCAAGGGACTGGACTGGTGCGGGGACGGCAGCTGCGAAAACTGTAGCGGGTGCAGCATGGGGGCACCCCGCGTGGAGGCGATGTACCAGCCCTACATAGACGGCCAGATGGAGCTCGCCGAGATCAACCTGCGCAATGCCGCAACCAAGTACACGCACGGATAAGGTTGGGAACGACCATGGGCGCCTTCAATGATGCCGTCTACGAGGTGGTGCAGCAGATTCCCGAGGGGCGCGTGGCAACGTACGGCCAGGTTGCCCGCATGGTGGGAAGGCCTCGCAACGCCCGGTTCGTGGGCTATGCCCTGCACGTGAATCCCGAGCCGGGAATAATCCCCTGCCATCGGGTGGTGTTCAAGGACGGCTCGCTCGCGCCAGGGTTCGCCTTTGGGGGCGAGGACGCGCAACGCCGGCTGCTCGAGGCCGAGCGCGTGGAGTTCCTCGCCGACGGACGCGTGGACATGCAGCGCTTTGCCTGGGAGGCCTAGGTGGTGGTGTCCGCTTGTTTACGTGGCTTGTGACCGGGCCGTGAACATCACGCACTGCTAGCGACAACGGAAGGCGTGGCGTATACTTGTCTCACTCTCACACATGTACATACGGAGGTACGCATGAGCAATGCAAAACTGCCGCAGGACACCTGCGTGCTTGTTACCGGTGGCTGCGGCTTTATTGGTAGCCACACGGTGGTCAAGCTGCTGGAGGGCGGCTATCAGGTGGTAATCGTGGACGACCTGTCCAACTCCTCCGAGAAGGTCCTGGACCGCATCGACCAGATTGTTGGCGACGAGGCTGCCGAACGCCTGACGTTCTACCGTGCCGACGTCAACGACCGAACCGCCCTCACCGAGGTCTTCGACGAGAATGACGTGGACGCCACCATCCACTTCGCCGGCTTCAAGGCCGTGGGCGAGAGCGTGCAGAAGCCCATCGAGTACTACTCCAACAACATTGGCAACACGCTTACCCTGGTTGACGTCATGCGCGAGCACGACTGCAAGTCCATCATCTTCTCCAGCTCCGCCACCGTGTATGGCGACCCCGACGAGCTGCCCCTCACCGAGGGAAGCCCCAAGAAGCCCGCGACGAACCCCTACGGCTGGACCAAATGGATGATCGAGGAGATCCTCGGCAGCCTTGTCGTCGCCGACCCGGCATGGAACGTGGTGCTGCTTCGCTACTTCAATCCCATTGGCGCCCATCCCTCGGGCCTCATGGGCGAGGACCCCAAGGGCATTCCCAACAACCTGCTCCCCTACGTGGCACAGGTTGCCGTGGGCAGGCGCGACGCCGTGCACGTGTTTGGCAACGATTACGACACCCCCGACGGCACGGGCGTGCGTGACTACATCCACGTGATGGACCTGGCAGCCGGTCACGTGGCGGCACTGGCATGGATGGCCGGACGCACGGGATGCGAGGTGTTCAACCTGGGCACCGGCAAGGGAACCAGCGTGCTGGAGATCGTCAAGGCCTTCTCCGCAGCCTGCGGTCGCGACCTGCCCTACGTCATCGAGCCGCGTCGCGCCGGAGACGTGACGGCCAACTGGGCCGACTGCACCAAGGCACGCGAGGTGCTGGGCTGGGAGGCCGAGTTTGGCATCGCCGACATGTGTCGCGACAGCTGGAACTGGCAGAGCCATAACCCCAACGGCTACGAGGGCTAGACGTGTCATCCTCCAGCTCCGCCTTTGTATCCTATTTGAGGCAGCATCGCGATCGGATTGACGCGTGTGTGAGCGCGCACGTGCCGGCCATGGAGTCGCACGACACGCAGGCGGCTGACCTCGATCGTTACCTCTACGCCCCCGCGGCGCGCTTCGTTACGAGCGGCGGCAAGCGCACCCGCCCGGCGCTCTGCCTGCTGGGCGCCCATGCGGTTGGCGCACCCGAGGAGCGGGCCTACTCCGTGGCCGCCGCCGTGGAGCTGTTCCAGGCGTGCGCGCTCATCCACGACGACATCGCGGACAAAAGCGAGCTGCGTCGCGGCCAGCCCTGCGTGCATGTTGCCGAAGGCACCGGCATTGCCGTAAACGTCGGCGATAGCATCCTGGTGTCGGTGGTCTCGACGATCCTTGCGGACGACGCGCTCTCCCAGCAGACGCGCCTGAGGCTCTTGGACGAGATCGTTTGCATGGAGAACCGCACGCTCGAAGGCCAGGCGCTCGACCTTGGTTGGGCCCGAGACGGGCGCTGGGACATCTCTGCCGAGGACTACCTCGCCATGGCCACGCGCAAGACCGCCTATTACTCGGCGGCAATTCCCCTGGCAATGGGCGCCATTTGCGGCGGCGGTACGGAACAGCAGGTGGAGGGCCTTCGCGCCTATGGCATGCGCTGTGGCCTGGCCTTCCAAATCCAGGACGACCTGCTCAACTTGACGGGCGACGCCAGTGCGCAGGGCAAGGACTTTAGGTCCGACATCACCGAGGGCAAGCGTACGCTGGTAATGGTGTGGGCGCTCGCGCATTTGGACGGCGCCAACAAAGAGGAGCTGCTCGGCATACTCGCCAGCAAGACCGTCGACATGGCGGCGCTCGCGCGTGCCGTGGAGCTCGCCGAGTCATGTGGGGCGCTGGCACACGCGCAGGCATACGCCCAGCAGCTCATTGGCTCGGCAAAGGCAGACCTTAACGGACTTCCCATAGATGATGACGCCCGTAAGGTGTTAATCTCTATGGCGGATTTTTTCGTGGAACGTGCAAGCTAGCCACGGGCGTGGTGCACACTCCCCAGAAAAGGACAGGCGATGGAACCCATCACAAGAGGCATGACAGGAGCCGCGGTCGAGGACATTCAGGAGCGCCTATGCTCCATCGACTATGGCATAGACGAGCAGGAACGTGCGACCCAGTCGTATGGCATCTCCACCGCCACCGCCGTGGCGCACTTTCGCCTGGACCACGGGATGTCGCTTGGCGACGAAGTGGACTCCGCCACATGGGTGGCGCTCGTGGACGAGACGTACCGGATGGGCGACCGGACGCTGTACCTCCGGCTTCCCAACTTCCATGGCGCCGACGTGCGTCAGCTGCAGCATTGCCTCAACATCCTGGGATTCTCTGCGGGCGAGGAGGACGGCTTCTACGGCCCACATACCGAGGCAGCCGTAAAGCAGTTCCAGGAGAGCATGGGCGAGCTTCCGGACGGCATGGCGTTTCCCGACACCTTCGACGCCATCGAGCGCCTGCATCACGTTTGGAAGGGAAAGTCCGCCTCTGGCCCCCACCCACTGGGCTCGATGGGATTCGCCCGCGCGGCAAACGTGCTGGAGAGCGTGAGGATTTCCATTACCGCAGAGGACCCCATCTCGCGCAACGTCGCGGGCCGCATTTGGAACCTGGCCTCGGCAACCAACGAGCAGAGCGGTCTGGACATCGTGGAGTCTCCGGATCACAAGCGTCCCGGCGACCACGCCCTGCTCGTACTGGCAACCACGCCACTCGAGGACGGCTCCAGCATCCCCAACGTGGTAGTGGACGACCCGGGAACGCTAGCCATGCGCATTCGCACCGCATGCGAGGTCTCGAAGGAGAGCGTTCCCACCGTGCGCATAGAGCTATCGCTTGGCGGGCCAAACTACAACGGCACGTTTACCGTAAGCGATGCGCAAACCTACGCCGTCATGCTGCTCGACGCGATTTGTGCCGCATTCAACGCATAGCGAGGCAGCCGCCGATCGAAAGGGGCAACCCCCCTTGATAGGTCGCACACGACCCATCAAGGGGGGTTGCCCCTTTTGATCGGTTGGGGACTAACCCTTCGCGTGCGCCCGCAGGTACTCCTCGAACTCCTCCTGAGGCAACGGGCGGGAGTAATAGAAGCCCTGGATGAGGTTGCAGCCCATGTCCCGCACGCGCTGCACGTCCTCTGCGGTCTCCACCCCTTCGACCACCGTCTCCAGGCCAAGGAGCTGCGCGATTTGAATGGCGCAGCGAATGATGCGGAAGTCGTCCAATCGCGAGGCATTGCGCACCATGCCGCCATCGATCTTGAGGATGTCGAGCGGAAGCAGGTTGAGCAGCGCCAACGAGGAGTAGCCGCTCCCAAAGTCGTCGAGTTCCACCTTGAACCCAAACGTGCGAAGCTCCTCCAGCGCGTGCACGACGACGTCGGGGTCCTCGGCATAGGCCGTCTCGGTGAGCTCCAGATGCAGCAGCGAGGGATCCACGCCAAACTCGTTCGCCATGTCGAGGACGCGTTGCGGCAGCTCGTGGTCGTCGAAGTCGAGCGGCGACATGTTTATGGAGACGGGCACCAGCGGCAGTCCTGCCTCCGTAAGGTTCACGATCTCGCGGCATACCTCGCGACACACATAGCGGTCCAGCTCTGAGATCATGCCATTGCGCTCGAACAGCGTGATGAACACGGCGGGGTTCACGAAGCCGAGCTCGGGGTGGATCCAACGCACCAGCGCCTCGGCGCCTGCCACCAGACCCGTGTCCACGTCGTGCTTGGGCTGGTAGTACACCTTAAACTGGTGCTGTTCAATACCCTCCTGCACGCTCTCCACCAGCGTACGCTCCATGGCCTTTCGCTGGTGCAGCGCGTCGTCGTACCACGAGACGCCCGCACCCTCGGAATCGCGCAGCTCGTCGATGGCAAAGGAGGCCCGGTCGCACAGCTGCGATGCCGAGAGGTCGTGCTCGATGTTTTGCACGATGCCAAATCGAACGAACAGATGCGCAACGCCCATGTTTCGTATGAGCGGATCGAGTATGGCCGTCCAGTCGCTCTGTTGGTGCTCGATGACAAACCCAAACGAGTCTCCACCGATTCTTCCGCTCGAAACCACGTCGGGAAGGGCGACCTTGAGCTTGTCCGCCAGGTCGTGCAGCAGCCGGTCGCAGCTCTCGCGCCCATAACGCTCATTGAGCGTCTTGAAGTCGCGTATGTCGCTGCACACCATGTCGTACGCATGGTCCGGATAGGCCGCCAGAAGGTTGTCGACCCTACGGAAGAAGAAGTCCTCCCGATACAGGCCCGTCGTAACGTCCCAGCGCAGTTGGTTGACAATCGACGCGGTCTCGCGCAGGCGAATGGTGTTGCTCACGCGATTGAGAATGGCCTCGGGGTTGTAGGGCTTTACCACGAAGTCGTTGGCGCCAAGCTTGAGGGCGGTAATCTCGTCGTCCAACGAATTGCTTGCCGTGGCGACGATTACGGGGATGTTGCCATAACGCTCGTCGCTCGCGCGGAAGCGCAGGAAGCCAAAGCCGTCGAGCACGGGCATGTACACGTCGAGCAGAATGAGCGAGATGGTCTCGTAGTGCTTTTGCAGCAGCTCGATGCCCTCCTGGCCGTCCGCAGCCTCCAAGACGTGGTAGTTGCCCTCGAACAGGGCGCGCAGAATCGCGCGGTTTTGCTTGCTGTCCTCTACCACCAAAATGGTGCGATGGCGTCCCGGCAGTCCTCGTTCCTCATATGATGGCACTCGTAACACTTCCTTTGCACATCGTCGCATTGCTGCAAGTCTAGCACACTTCGCGTAGTGGCCTGTTTTGGTACTGGGCATAAGGATGCGTCAGCCAATCGTTACTTTTCACGGGCTGGCCACAAGCCACGTAAATCGATAACCGGCGACGGCCGATCAATGGGGGTTACCCCCTCATATGCCCATCGCAGCGTCAAGGGGGAATTTTGAGAAAGTTCGGCCAGGTCCGGGTAGCTACTCCCGGGCCTGGCCTC
>CACZFB010000067.1 GCA_902780305.1 uncultured Coriobacteriaceae bacterium
CAAGCACGCCGTCGGCCTCGACGCGCCCAGGACGCTCGACTACGGGCGGGCCGTCCAGGAGCTCTGGGGCCGCCTGACGCTCTACGACGCGTGCTCGCTCGGCACCTCCGGCGTGCCGGAGCCCGCCCCGGGGCCCAAGCACGGGCGCCGGACCGACCGGGCGGCCGCCTTCAAGGCGTTCGCGCACATGCTGCGCGACCTCGTGCGCAGGGCGGCCTACGACGTGGAGGCCTGCGCGGCGAGGATGTCGCACAGCGTGAGGGAGGGCCGCGGGCAGCCGCGGCGCAAGAGGCCCAAGTCCCCGCCGAGGTCGTGCGGCAGGCACTGACCCGGCGGGGGCCCGGCGACGACCGCGCCCGCCAGGGCGCCCGACCGAGCAACCGACCCCGACGGATGGAGAGGTGACGGCCTGGACAACCCGACAACCCGGAGCGTGACGGCCCGGAGGCGGGAATGCGCCCCGCCGCCGGACAGTTCGCCATGCGCGTCGCCACGCGTTATCTTAACTTAATGGCGGTGGGGTAACCCCTATTGATAGGCCACCGCCGGTTATCGATTTACGTGGCTTATGGCCGACCCGTGAACGAGTAACGTTTTGCCCCACAAATGAGAAAAGGGGTTTGGCCCCTATTCTCACATTTCCCGAAAATGCCGTATTATGTTGCAACAGTGCAGCTTTTCGACGAATGGCGGCAACATGGCCAGATCTCAACAAACCCGACGCGCGGCGCGCGCCGACGAGAGCGGTGGCAGAAGCCGCCACGTGAACTCGCTGGACGGCATCCGCGCGCTTGCCATCGTATCGGTGGTGCTCTACCACATGTCCATCCCCTGGCTGCCCAGCGGCCACATGGGCGTGGTGGTATTCTTGGTCCTCACCGGATACCTCGCCTCCAGCTCGGTGTTGCGCGCCATGCGCAAGGGTACGTTCTCGCTGCTGGGCACCTGGGCGAAGCGCGTGGTGCGCATCTGGCCCGCCATGGCGGCGATGATCTTCTTCATCGTGGCAATTTGCGGCGTGTGCAACCACGTACTGCTCACCAAGCTCAAGCCCGACCTGTTGCCATCCTTGCTGCTGAGCAACAACCTGGGCGCCATCCTGCGCGGCGCCTCCTACTTCGACAACTTGGGCGGCACCTCCCCGCTCGCCCACCTGTGGTACCTGGGCGTCGACTTCCAGTTCTTCGTGCTGTGGACCGCCATCGCCTTCTTCCTGTGCCCCAAGGGCCGCTCCAACCGAATCGCCCGCCGCGTCGCCCTGGGACTCGCGCTCGTCTCGGCCATCCTCATGGCCGTGTTCTTTGACCCCAACGCCGACCCCACGCGCGTGTACTACGGACCCGACACGCGCGCCTTCTCGCCCATGCTGGGCGCCTGGCTGGGCCTTGCCTGGCCGCTGGGCGGTAAACCGGTGCGGCTGGACCGTGCGCGCCACAACGTGCGCAACGTGGTGCCCCTGCAGATTGCCGGGCCAGTGGCGCTGGTGGGCCTGGTGCTCATTATGGTGCTCGTCCCCAACACCTCCCCCTTCCTCTTCCGCGGCGGCATGCTGCTGGTGAGCCTGCTCTCGGTGGTAATCATCGCTGCTGCGCTGGAGCGTCGCTCGGTGTTTAGCCAGGTGTTCTCGCTGCCCCCACTCGTGTGGCTGGGCACGCGGTCGTACGGCCTGTACCTGTGGCACTTCCCACTCTTCCAGATCTTTGGCGTCACCAAAAACGACACCTCGCCGGTGCTCGTCGTCCTGGCCATCGTGCTCTCGCTGCTCTTGGCGGAACTCTCGTTTAGACTGGTGGACACGCGCATCTCGCAGGGCAAGCTGCCGCTCGTGGTGGGTGACGGCCCCGACCCACGGGCCGGGAGCATCAGCTACCTCACCATGCTACCGGCCGCGCTGCTCGCCATAGCCATTGCGGGCGGCGCCACGGGACTTGTGGTGATTCCCGACGAAACGGCCGTCCCCGAGGACGCCATAAAGAACACGGGGACAAGCGCCAACGAGGCCATGGACCTCTCCAAGAAGGACGGAACCGGCGCCCAGGCGACCCAAGACAACAAGGATGCCAAGAAGGACGAGACCACCAAGGACTCGACCCAAACCCAGGCCAAGCAGGACCCCAACAACCTGCCCACCGGCGCCATCACCCTCAAGGCGTCTTCCGACCTCACCTCCAAGGGCATGTACTCCCCGGTCATTATTGCCGACTCCGTGGCCGGTGACGCCGACTGGTGCTTTAAGGAGCATGCGCCCAACGCGTTGCTGGACAGCTACATCGGCCGCAGGCCCGACCAGGCGCTCAGCGTGCTGCAAGGCTACCTGCAGCAGGGCGTGGTGAGCAACATCGTGGTGCTCGACTCGTTCTCTAACGTGCCGGCAACCGACGACACCATGAAGCAGCTTATCGAGGCATGCGGCAACCGTCGCGTGTATCTGGTAAACGTGCGCATCCCCGAGGTCGAGCAGGAGCAGATAAACGCCTCCATAAAGAAGTTCTCCGAAGCATACGACAACGTGACCCTCATCGACTGGTACGCGTACAGCGAGGGGCATCCCGACTGGATCTACCCGGACGGAGAGCACCTCACGCCCGAGGGACAGCCGTACTACGTGAACATGATAACCAACGCCATCGCCAAGGACTTCGTGGAGGAGGGCGGCACCGTGCTCGCCGAGGGCCAGAAGAGCACCACGGACACCGGCACGGCCACGGGCTCTGGCACAGGGTCGGGTACGACTACGGGGTCGGGAACAAGCGACGCCACAAGCTCCAGCACCCAGACGACCAAGGGCACCGGCACCTCCACGGAGACGAACACGAGCTCCACGACGAGCGACTCCACCGAGACGACCACCGGCGCGACGGCGGCAACCACAACCTCAACCACAACCGAAACCAGCAGCACGGCAACCGGCACGCGATAGCGCGCCGACCAGAAGGGGTTACCCCCATCGATGGGTCGTACACGACCCATCGATGGGGGTAACCCCTTCTGGTCGGCGGTGTGCCCCACTCCCACAACGCCTACCGCACAGCCACTTACCAGCCACCTAAAATCACGCCCGCCATAGAGGATTCTTGCGCGCGACGCGCTATCCTGAGTTCGTCTGCGGTGAGTTGGAAGGAAGTGTTGCCACAATGGATATGCTCGTGATGTTCGTTCTTGCACTCATGCCCATTCTCTGGCTCGTGCTCGCGCTGTGCGGCATGAAGATGGAGGCATGGAAGGCCAGCCTTGGCGCCCTCGTCATCTCGGCGGGCCTTGGCATCGGCGTATGGAAGATGACCCCCATCAATGCGGCGACGGCCGCCCTCGAGGGCATGGCCATGGCTATCTGGCCCATCGTTATCGTTATTATCGCTGCGGTCTTCACCTACAACCTCACCGTGCACACGGGCGCCATGGAAACCATCAAGGGCATGCTCACCTCGGTCTCCAGCGACAAGCGCGTGCTCGTGCTGCTCATTGGCTGGTGCTTCGGCGGATTCCTGGAGGGCATGGCCGGCTTCGGCACCGCCGTCGCCATCCCGGCATCCATGCTCATGGCACTGGGCTTCGACCCCATCATGGCCATTCTGGGCTGCCTCATCGCCAACGGCGTGCCCACCATGTTCGGTTCCATCGGCATCCCCACCACCACGCTGGCCAGCATCACCGGCCTCGACCCCATCAAGCTCGCGCTCACCCAGGCACTTCAGGTCGCGCCGTTCGTCTTGGCCACGCCGTTCCTCATGGTTATGCTCGTAGGTGGTGGACCCAAGGCCCTCAAGGGCGTCCTGCCCATCACGCTCATCACCGGTCTTGCCGTGTCGCTTCCCGAAATTGCCGCAGCCGCCTTCATCGGCGCCGACCTTCCCATGGTGGTGGCCGCAGTCGTCGCGCTTATCGTAACCTTCCTGGTGGCACTCAAGATGAAGGGCGACGTGCCCGAGGAGTACCGACTCGAGACGCCCAAGAGCGAAGAGGCGCTCACACCCAAGCGCGCGCTTACCGCCTGGGCGCCGTTCATCCTCATCTTTGTGGTGCTGGTACTCACCTCAAAGCTCGTGCCGTTCATCAACGGTCCGCTCTCCAGCATCAAGACCACGGTCAACATCTACCAGGGCGATCCCGAGGCAACCCTGTCCTTCTCGTGGATAAACACCCCCGGCGTCCTCATCCTGATTTGCGGCATCGTGGGCGGCCTCATCCAGGGATGCCCGTTTGGCGAGATGATGGGCGTGCTGTGGTCCACCTGCAAGCAGATGTCCAAGACCATCCTCACCATGCTCGCCGTGCTTGGCTGCGCCAAGATCATGGGTTACTCGGGCATGATCGCCAGCATCGCCGCCTTCTTCGTCAACACGCTGGGCGGCCTGTACCCGCTTATGGCTCCCGTGCTGGGCGCCTTGGGCACCTTCGTCACTGGCTCCGGCACCTCCAGCGAGGTTCTGTTTGGCTCGGTGCAGCAGCAGGCCGCGCAGGCCATCGGCGCCAACGAGTATTGGCTGTGCGCCGCCAACTCGCTGGGCGTCTCGGCAGGCAAGATGCTCTCGCCACAGTCCATTGCCATCGGCACCGCGGCATGCGGCCTGGTGGGCAAGGACGGAGAGGTGCTGGGCAAGATTGCCATCTATGCCTTTGGCTTCGTAATCATCATGGCCGTGCTCATCCAGGTGGGCGTGATGATGGGCCTGGGCATGTAGCCACGCAGTAGTGCGCTCCGTTTGGGAAGAGGCGCCTTTGCGGCATGCGCGCATGTCGCAAAGGCGCCTCTTCCCAAACGGACGCCACATGTTTTTGTGGCTTGGCGGACGCTAGAGGCGGTCGGCGATGCCCATAATCAGGTGACTGGTCTTCTCCCAACCCAGGCAAGGGTCGGTGATCGACTTGCCAAACACACCGCCACTCACGTCCTGCGCACCGTCCTCCAGATACGACTCAATCATAAAGCCCCTAAACAGGCCAGCGATCACCTTGGAGCGCGCCACCGAGTCCAACACCTCGTTGCAAATGCGCATCTGCTCCAGCGGGCGCTTGGCAGAGTTGTCGTGGTTGCAGTCCACGATAACGGCGGGGTTGGCGAAGTCCGTGGTGGTGTAGGCGTGCGCCAGATGCTCCAGGTGCTCGTAGTGGTAGTTGGCGTGCGGATGTCCGTCCGAGCCGATGCGCCCGCGCAGGACCGCGTGCGCCAGCGGATTTCCGGAGGTCTCCACCTCCCAGTTGCGATAGATGAACATCTGCGACTGCTGGGCGGCAAATATGGAGTTCAGCATAACGTCCAGGCTGCCACCGGTGGGGTTCTTCATGCCCACAGGCACCGAGACGCCACTGGCAACCAGACGATGCCCCTGGTTCTCGGTGGAGCGCGCCCCCACAGCCACGTACGACAGCAGGTCGTACAGGAACTGGTGGTTTTCGGGATAGAGCATCTCGTCGGCGGTAAACATGCCGCTCTCCTCAATTACCCGCAGGTGCAGGTGACGAAGTGCCTTGATGCCCTCCAGGAGGTCGTCGGGCTTTGAGGGGTCGGGATTGTGCAGGATGCCCTTGTAGCCCGTGCCCTTGGTGCGCGGCTTGTTGGTGTACACGCGCGGAACGAGCACGATCTTTTCACTCACGGACTCGCGAAGCTTGGCCAGCCGCGTAACGTACTCCAAAACGGCATCCTCGCGGTCGGCCGAGCAGGGACCCACCACCACCAGGATCTTGCCGTTCGTGCCGGTGAGCGCACCTTGCACCTCCGCGTCGAACTCGGGCTTTTTAGCCTGCATCTCGGCCGAGAGCGACAGCTCTTCCCGTATCTCCTGGGGGATGGGCAGACGGCGCTTGAAGTTCATGGACATGGGTTCCACCTCGCAAGGACAAACGTGTGTGGGCATGCATAAAGCGTCATTATGCAGCAAATGTATTGCCTGCGTGTTTCCGCCCGTCGCCTGGACACAGGGGACTGGACAAAGGGGACAGTCCCCTGTGTCCAGGGGACTGTCCCCTTTGTCCAGCCGGGAAAACGGCGCTTTGAGTTACGACTCACCGAGAAGTCCCAGTCGTTCGTGCCCATACCGCACCAAACGCGCTATAGTTAATGGGTACATGAAACTCCACCGGAGGGACGAGCATGCCCTGCACAACAATTCTGGTTGGCAAACGCGCCAGCTACGACGGGTCGACCATCGTGGCCCGCACCGAGGATTCCCAACACGGCGAGTTCACGCCCAAGCGCTTTGCCGTGGTGCTAGCCAACGAGCAGCCGCGCACCTACACCAGCGTCATTGGCCACCGCACCATCGAGCTCCGCCAAAAACCCATGCGCTACACCTCGCTTCCCAACGCCCTTCCCGACGAGGGGCTTTGGGCTGCGGCAGGCGTCAATGAGGCCAACGTGGGCATGAGCGCCACCGAGACGATAACCTCAAACGCACGCGTGTTGTCTGCCGACCCCCTGGTCGCTTACGTGCCCGCGCACGGAAAACCGGGCGACGAGGACTATGTGCCCGAGCAACCCGGCGGCATCGGCGAGGAGGACATGGTAACGCTGGTCCTCCCCTACATCCGCACCGCCCGCGAGGGCGTGCTACGCCTGGGCTGGCTTCTGGAACAGTACGGCACCTACGAGATGAACGGCATCGCCTTCCACGACGCCAACGAAATCTGGTGGCTCGAGACCATTGGCGGGCATCACTGGATCGCACGCCGGGTACCTGACGACTGTTACGTGGTGGTAACCAACCAGCTGGGCATCGACTGGTTCGACCTCGCCGATGCTGAGGGCGAGGGTCGCGGATACCTCTGCTCTCCCGGCCTGCGCGCCTTTGTGGAGGACAACTACCTGGACCTCACGATACGCGACCATTGGGGCATAGGATCTCATGGGGAGCCCGCCAACGTGTTCAACCCACGAATGGATTTTGGCAGCTCGAGCGACTCTGACCACGTGTACAACACCCCGCGCGCCTGGGCCATACAGCGTCTTATCAATCCCAACGGCAACACGTGGGACGGACCGGACGCCAAGTATCGCCCCGAGAGCGACGACATCCCCTGGTGTCGCGTTCCGGAGCGTGCCATCACCATGGGAATGGTCAAGCGTGCGCTCTCGCTGCACTACCAGGGGACGCCGTACGATCCCTATGGCACAATGGGCACGCCCAACGAGCGGTCACGGTACCGGCCCATCGGCATCAACCGCACAAGTCAGCTTTGCGCCACGCAGCTGCGCACCTACGCCTCGGGTGACGACTATGCCGTGCAGTGGATTGCGTTTGGCAGCAACCCCTTCAACGCGTTCGTACCACTGTTTGCCAACGTCAACACCACGCCGGAGTACTTCTCCAACACGAGCGCCGAGGTGTCCACGCAAAGCTTCTACTGGGCGAACCGCCTTATTGGCGCCCTTGCCGATGCGAGCTACCACCGCTCGCTCCCGCACGTGGAGCGGTATCAGTCCGAGGTCGTCTCGCGCGCCCGCAGGATTTTGCTCGAGACCCGCAGGAACCGCTCCTCGCTGGAGGAGGCCAACGAGACAATCGCCCGCATGGTGCGCGAGCTAACCGAGGACCTGCTTGCCAAGGTCCTCTTTGAAGCCAGCATGGGCATGCGCAACAGCTTCTCTCGGTCGGATTACTAACCCTCTCGTGGTATTTTGGGGACAGTCCCCGGTACAAAGGGGACAGTCCCCTGCATACCGGGGACTGTCCCCTTTGTACCACGAGGCACCACGTGCGGCTAGAACCTGCGCACGGTAAAGCCGTGCTCGCCGCCGCGCAGATCAACGATCTCCTCGTGGGCCACGCTCCAGTCGTAACCCAGACCCGGCACGATGGTCGAGAGTCGCCTGACGAAGGCAAGCTGGCCCTCCTTGCTGGCTTGTACCTCGGCGATCACGGTGCCATCGGGCTCGTTTCTTACCCAGCCCGTGGCCTGTGCGGCGTCGGCGGCAACCGAGCAGGCAAACCGAAACCCCCGGTGCTGCACGTGTCCAATAAACCGGTAGCGAACTCGCTGGATGTCTCCCGTCGTCCCCATAACACGCACCCCGTTCGTTTTTTGGTCGTATTGCCCGCCCTGTCCTGATACTATTTATACAACAGGATGCGAGCCAAGGAGACCAATGCGCTGCCCGCACTGCGGACAAACACTACCAAACGGGACACAGGAGTGCGATCGCTGCCATGCCGACCTCTCCCCCGCCACGAGACGCAAGGAGCTCCTCGTGTCCGTCCTCGTCGCCCTTATCGCCATCGCATGCATCGCCGCGCTCACCTACGTCGTGCTGGAATGGCACGAGGCACAGCTGATGAGCCTATAGCCGTTCGGCCGCAGCCTGTAGCCGTAGCCCGCAGCCTCAGCAGCCACCGCACCAACCACCCCGCCAGCTACCGCTTGGTACGCGCATGGTCGATGAGCGAGGCCTGGTACCCCGCACCGAACCCATTGTCGATGTTGACCACCGAGGTGCCGCTGGAGCACGAGTTGAGCATGGCCAGCAGCGCCGAGAGGCCGCCAAACGACGCGCCATATCCCACGCTCGTGGGACAGGCAATCACGGGGCAGGCGCACAGCCCGCCGATTACGCTCGCAAGTGCCCCCTCCATGCCCGCCACCGCCACCACGGCGCTGGCACGCTGGAAGACCTCGCCGTACGAGAGCAGCCGATGTATGCCCGCCACGCCCACGTCGAACACGCGCACGACCTCGCTGCCCATCATCTCGGCGGTGACGGCCGCCTCCTCAGCGCAGTACAGGTCGCTCGTGCCCGCACAGGCCACCACCACAATCCCGTTTCCGTCCACCTCGGGCCGTTCGCCCACAATTACAATGCGCGCGTCCTGGCTGTATGTCACGGGCAGCCCATCGCAGATGTCGTCTGACTGCAGGAGCTCAAGGCACTCGCGTGCCTTGGCCTCGTCCACGCGCGTGGCAATCACGCGACGCTGCCCCGCGCCCACCAGTGAGCCCACAATGCCGGCAATCTGCCGGGCTGTCTTCCCCGCACCGTAAATGACTTCCGAGACGCCCGTGCGCACGCCGCGCTGGACATCGGGCTTCGCGTAGCCCAGGTCCTCGAACGGCGCCATGCCCACCTTGGCCACGGCGTCATCCACCGCCACCTCGCCCGCCGCGACGGCACGCATCAGATCGCGCAGCTCCTGGCGTTCCACTGCCATCACCCCAATGGCGCATGGCACGGAACCAGCGCCTCTACATAAATAACCCTACGAAAGAACGATGCCGTTAAGCCAACCCCAGCGCGGCGATACCGTGGCACCGTAGAACGAGCACCACTCGTCCACGCTGATGGTGCGAATGTAGCCCACGTTGTCCATCATCATGCCATTGCCAATGTACATGCCAATGTGGCCGTAGATTTGGCCCATAGTGGTGTGCGGATGAGACGACACGGCCACCGCCATGCCAGGCTTGAGGTCGGCGCGGTTGGAGCTAAAGCAATAGGCGGCATACATGTCGTTGGCGTTGCCCGCCACAAAGCCGTAGCCGGCGTTGATCATAACGTCGGAGCACCAGCCCGCGCACAGGCCCAGACCCGGCGAGGGCGTGCTGTAGCACGCCGAGACCACCGCAGCGGCCGAACCCGTGCCGTTGCCACCGCGACCGGCAGAGCTGCCGGGCGCTGGCTCAGGCTCGGGCTCCGGCTCCGGCTCTGGCTGCGGAGCGCTCTCCTGCTTGCTCGCGCTGGCGTCGGCAGGCTTGGACTCCTGAGTCTTGTTCGTATCGCCGCCAGCATCCTGCTTGGTTTGGTTGGAGCCTCCCGCCGCCGATGCGGCAGCCTGCTCCTGCTCCTTCTTCTTTTGCGCAGCCGCAGCTTCTTCGCGCTGCTTGCGCGCGGTCTCGGCCTCCTTTTGGGCGGCCAGCAGCTCGGCGTCGCGCTTCTCCAACAGCTCGCGCACTTCCTTGCTCAAACCGTCGATAACCTGCTGCGCCTCGAGCTGCTTGCCACGCATGGCCTCGAGCTGGGCCTCCTGCTCCTGGCTTATCTCCTCGAGGTTCTTGCGCTCAACCTCCAGCTCCGCCTGCTCCTTTTGCAGGGCCTCGTGGGCGTCCTTAACCGACTGGATGAGCCGCGCCTTCTCGGCAGAGACCTTGTCGAAGTAGTAGATGTTGGAGATAAGCTCCTCTATGGTGGTGGCGGCAAGGATGAGGTCCACGACACCGTGGTTGCCGTCCTTGTACTCCTCGCGCACGCTCTTGCCCAGCTCCTGCCGCTTTGCGGCGAGGTCGTCCTCCAACACGACTATGCGCTTGCCGATCTCCTCGATCTTGTTCTCCACGTCGTAAAGATCATCGAGGGTCTGCGACTGGGCAGCACTGAGCTCCTGATACTCCGAAGCGATGCCAGAGAGCCGATCCTCGGCTTCCTTGAGCTGCGCCTGTGCGTTTGCGAGGTCGGAGTTGGTGTCGGCAAAGGCGGGGGCGGACGAGCTCACAAGGCCAAGGCCGGCGACGGTCGCCGCCAAACGCAGGGCGTCGCGGCGAGAAACGTTGGTGGTGCGTTTGTGCAACATATATGCTCCTCGTGCTAGCTTGTACGAGTGCGTACTACTGTAGCACACCACCCACCCGTTGGCATGTGGGAACGCAATACCTCCCCATCCGCTCGTAAGCGCCGTGTCCGTTTGGGAAGAGGTACCTTTGTGCCATGCGCGCATGGCACAAAGGTA
>CACZFB010000068.1 GCA_902780305.1 uncultured Coriobacteriaceae bacterium
AGCTGGTCGATTGCGTCCTGACCATCCACCGCGACATCGAGCACGAACCCAAGGTCCTCAAGCAGGATACAGGCGATCTCGCGGTTGATCTCGTTGTCCTCCACCAGCAGCACGCGAACACCCTCGAAGTCCACGAGCTTGGCGGAATCTTCGGCACCGGCCTCGTCGACCGCTCGACCGGCCTCGTCGGCAAGCAGCTCCAAGCACAGCCGCACCACGAACTCGGTGCCCTTGCCCTGCTCGGAATACACGTCAATCGTACCCTGCATCATGTCCACGATGCGCTTGGTGATGGCCATTCCCAGACCAGTGCCCTGTATGCCGCTCGTCGTCGTGTTGCGCTCGCGT
This sequence comes from uncultured Coriobacteriaceae bacterium, assembly GCA_902780305.1. Taxonomy (GTDB): domain Bacteria; phylum Actinomycetota; class Coriobacteriia; order Coriobacteriales; family Atopobiaceae; genus RUG440. The sequence goes on from CACZFB010000068.1 coordinate 349, forward strand.
TCAAACGCCTCGAAGACCTTGTTCGCGAACTCTTGCGACATGCCGATGCCGGTGTCTTGCACGCGCAGCTCGTACGAGCCGTAGCCGTTGGGCGCGTCGTCAAGCTGCTCGAGCACGACCCGCACCTGTCCGCCCTCGGGCGTAAACTTGTACGCGTTGCTCAACAGGTTGAGCAGCACGCGGTTAAAACGCGTGCGGTCGCAACGCACCCAGCGATTGCTCAGGTTGCGCTCCTCCACAACAAACTCGATGCGCTTCTCGGCCATCTGCGTGTCGAACATGTCCTGCAGGTTTTCCATGAGCTCGTGCAGGTCCGTGTCCTCGGGCTCCAGATCCAGCTTGCCACTCTCGATGCGACTCATCTCCAGCACGTCGTTGATGAGGGCCAAAAGGTACTTGCTCGACGCGTCAATCTTCTCTAGGTATCCCTGTACCGCATCCATGCCGTCGGCGCGCCTGGCGAGGTCGGTGTAGCCAACGATGGCGTTCATGGGCGTGCGAATGTCGTGCGACATGTTGCTGAGGAACGTCGTCTTGGACTGGCTGGCCCGCTGTGCCTCCTCCAGTGCCTCCTGCAGGCGCTCGTTTCGCTCGATTTCCTCGCGGCGTGCCTCGGTGGTGTCGGACTTGAGGAGCAGGAAGAAGCGCGCATCCCAGTCGATCACGTAGTACACGAACCGCTTGTAGAACACCTCGCCGTCGATGAGACAGGAAATGTTTACCACGTACGGGTCATGCTGGGCGAGCTCCTCCTCCACATGTGCGGGATCCAGCGCGCACAGCAGCTCGGCGCGTTCCTCGCTGGTGCCCATGATTGCGGGCGCAACCTGTTCGCGAAGGTACTGCTCGTACCAGCCTTCTCGCTCCTTGGGAAAGATGCTGCCGCGCCGCTTGGAGGCGTCCTCGCCAATTACGACGCGGTAATGCCCGTCGATGAGATAGGTAATCATGTCGAACTGTCCAATGAGCGCCTTGTTGAGCAGGGCATCGGTAACCAGCTCGTCGTTGCATACTTCCTCAGTTAGAAACGCGATCACGTCGGTGGAGCCTGGTTTGTGCGCCATGCGGACGCTCACCTCGGTCGACCCGTTTGCAAAGCTGCGCAGCAGGCCCTCGCGCGTGAGGAAGCCCACGCCTTCGACGACTTGGTGGTCCGAAAGGAGATGCTCCCTACGTGCCTCCATGATCTCCGTATAGGTGCTGGCATCCACGTCGCTTGGGTAGAGGTCCGTTCCACTCCGTTCCAATATGCGATCTGTGGTGAGGTTCACCCGAAACACCGATTGATAGCGCTCCGAGAGGCTCACCAGGTCTTTGCGTGTCTCGGCGTAGAGCGCCTCCGTGTTCGCGTTGGCAGTACGCAAACGGTCGATGATGTCGTACATAATGCCCAGCACCACGAACACGAAGATGCTGCCGCCGAATAGGATTCCGGCGACCACGAGGTCGGGATCGCCAAATATGCCAACGATGAGGTATCCCACCAAGAACGAGACGAGCAGTCCAAGGGGCACATACAGGACGAACGTGGAGCGATGCCAGGTGCCGCTGTCGCGCATGCGCTGCACAAAGCCATAGCAACGCGCGATGTTGTATACCATGAGCACGCTGCCCGCATACACCATGATGGTTTCGAGGATGTCCATCGCTGTCCTTTGCCTCACGCTCCGACTTCCATCAGCATACCACGTGACGTCACGTTATTCCGCGCTGGCATAATCGGTATTCGGGGGGTGGGCATCCATGTGGCAGTCAGGTCGTCCCAGCATAGCCTCGTCGACGCGCGACGAGCGGCTTGCCTACGTGAGGGAGCACTTTGCCTGCATAAGCGACTGCGACGCGTGCGGGTTGTGCGTCCTGTTTCGCCGGGCAGACCCCACAGATGCGCTCGCAGACTACATTGACGGCAAGCAGGAGCTGCGTGACGTGCTCAAGCGGTATCGCCAGCGGTAAGGGCATCGCCACCGCGCCTGACACCAGGTTGGCCTAGCCGCAAGCCATGTAAATCGATGGCGGACAGTGGCCTATCAAAGGGGGTAACCCCCATTGATTGCCGCAGGCGGCATATCAATGGGGGTTACCCCCTTTGATAGGCCGGCACATTCTGGCCAGCCCGCGAAAAGCAACGTAAAGTAACCCTTCTTAAAACCGTCCACGGCTGCACCTTTATTTTTTGTCTCAGAGCGGTAAAATATCACCTCGTACGTTTGTTATGGAGTCCGAAGCGAACCTCACGCAGGAGCTCGTCACCAACGAGACCGAGGCGCAAACGGAAGCAACCGCCCCAACAGGCGAGACGGCAGCGGCTCCCGCGGAGCAAACCGAAGTCGAGGCGACACCTGAGGCTGTAGAGGCGCCCGAGGCCGAGGAGGCTCCCGCGACTGAAGAGGCGGCCACCGCCGATGAGGCTCCCGCGGCCGAGACGACCGAGGAGGGTGAGACCATCATCGCCACCCCCGACGTGGCGCCCGCTCAGTCAAAGATAGACATCGCCCGCATCGCCAAGGAGGAGCTCATCGCACGCGCCAAGGAGTTGGCTGACTCGTCTGAGTGGCGCAAGGCGTCTGATGCCCAGCGTGCGCTCATGGAGGAGTGGCGCGCTGCAGGCTACGCCGGCAAGGAGCAGAACGACAAGCTCTGGGAGGAGTTTCGTGCGGCGCGCGACGTGTTCTTTACCCGCCGCGACGAGCACTACGCCGAGCTGCGTGAGCACCAGGCAGAGGTCATCAAGGTCAAGAAGGATATTATCAGCGAGGCGCAGGCGCTTACCGCTGACGTCCAGAACTGGGTAAAGACCTCCGACGCGCTCAACGAGCTGATGAATCGCTGGAAGGCCGCCGGCAACGCCGGACGCGAGAACGAGCAGCAACTCTGGGAGGAGTTCAACGGCATCCGCCGCGACTTCCGCTCCCGCCGCAAGGCCGACCTGGCCGATCGCCGCGCCAAGGAGCGCGAGAACGCCGAGGCAAAGCGCAAGCTCGTGGACGAGGCCAAGGCAATCGCCGAGTCCGAGGAATACATCCGCGAGAACAGCGACCGCATGCGCGCCCTCAACGAGGAGTACAAGGCCATCGGTTATGCCGGGCGACCTGCCAACGATACACTCTGGCAGGAGCTGCGCGCCGCGCAGAACTCCTACTGGGAGGGCAACTCGGCGCGCCGCAACCAGCAGCGTCGTGAGCGCTCTGAGCGCCTACAGGAGGCCGTCGAGCGCAAGAACGGCCAGATCGAGCACCTCAAGGACCAAAACGAGACGCTTACCACCCGCCTGGAGTCCACGCTCAACCCCGAGAAGGTCGCACAGATCAAGCGCTGGATCGAGGAGAACGAGGAGCGCGTGGACGGCCTCAAGGACGACATCGACCAGATCAAGAAGAAGATCTAGCTCACGCGCCACACATCATGGCCAGTGGCCCGCTTCCTCGCCGCGAGCGCAGACTGGCGACGGGAGGCGGGCTTCGCTTTTTGTTAGGCGACCTCGAGCAAAGACGCGGGAAGGGAGCACACGTGATCGTTTGGCAAGACAGCTGGTACGCACCCCATGCATCCAACCGGCTTCTGCACATCTATCTTCCCGACTGGTACCACGACACCAACGAGCGATTCCCCGTTATGTACTTCTTCGACGGGCACAATCTGTTCTTCGACGACCACGCGACCTACGGGAGGAGCTGGCGGCTCGAGCGCTTCCTACGCCGTTGGGAGAAGCCCATGATCGTCGTCGGCCTTGAGTGCAGCCACAAGGACAACGAGCGCCTTTCGGAATACAACCCCTACAACAGGCGCATCCTCGGCCGGCGCATGGAAGGCCTTGGGGAAGAGACGTTCTCTTGGATCATCCAGGACGTGAAGCCCGCGATCGACGCCCAGTTTCGCACCTGGGAGCATCGTGAGGCGACGGGCATAGCCGGGGCAAGCATGGGCGGACTGATGAGCCTGTATGGCGTGATGTGCCACAACGCGGTCTTCGGCAAGGCCGCAGCGCTCTCCACCGGCATCCGCTTTAGTCGCCGCAACCTGCTACGCGACCTTGGCACGGCAACGGTCTCCCCCGACACGCGCGTGTATCTGTCGTGGGGCGAACGCGAGGCGGGCAGGCTCTACGAGCACGAGGGCGCCCCCGGCGACCCTGCCTGGGACAGCGCTGAGGCACGTGCGACGCACGATGTGGCAGACGCGCTCGAGGAGCGCGGTGCCGCGGTCATGACGCGTTTCGTGCCCGGTGGTCGGCATCGCGAGGCCGACTGGGAGCGCCAGGTGCCAGGCTTCATGGACTTCCTCTGGCTCGACCGCAGCTGGTAGCAGGCGCGAGCGGGACTTGCCGCCGCGCCTCGTCCGCAGGTCAGCTCATCCGCGCGATGAGCTCGGCGCGCACCTGCTCGCGCAGGGCATCCTCGGCATCCTGCGTCGCCTGGTCGTCACCGGAATCACGAGCGGCACGGTAGGCGTGCATGGCGGCAAAGAAGTCCGCCTCGCCCTTGAGCTCTTCCGTGGGAACGCCCGCAATCTGGTCTTGGTCGCCCATCGATCCTCCCCTACGTGCCTATTTGAGCGTCGCGTACATAATTGCCTTAATGGAGTGCATGCGATTCTCGGCCTCGTCAAAGACGACCGATCGCGACGACTCAAACACCTCGTCGGAGACCTCCATCTCCTGGATGCCAAAGCGCTTGGCAATGTCGGCGCCAATGGTCGTCTTGGTATCGTGGAAGCTGGGCAGGCAGTGCATAAAGATGGCGTCCTCTGCGGCCTGGTCCATTACCGCTGCGTTTACCTGGTACGGGGCGAGCAGACGGATGCGCTCGGCCCACAGCTCGGCGGGCTCGCCCATGGAGACCCAGATGTCGGTATACAGCACGTTGGCACCCTGCGCGCCAACCGCAACCGAGTCGGTGAGCGTAACCGACCCGCCCGTCTGTTCGGCAATCTTCGTGCACGTTGTCACCAGCTCGTCGGCAGGCATGTTCTCCTTGGGACCGCAGGCGCAAAAGTGCATGCCCAGCTTGGCGCATGCCACCATGAGCGAGTTCGCCACGTTGTTGCGCGCGTCTCCAAAGAACGTGAGCTTGAGACCCTCCAAGCGCCCAAAGCGCTCGCGCACGGTAAGCATGTCGGCAATCATCTGCGTGGGATGGAACTCGGTGGTAAGGCCGTTCCACACCGGCACGCCCGCGTTGCTCGCCAGCTCCTCCACGATTGCCTGGTCGAAGCCACGATACTCGATGCCGTCGTACATGCGGCCCAGCACGCGCGCGGTGTCCTCAATGGACTCCTTCGCGCCCATCTGAGAGCTGCCCGGATCCAGGTACGTCACACCCATGCCCAAGTCCATGGCACCGACCTCGAACGAGCAACGGGTGCGCGTGGAGGTCTTCTCGAACAGCAGCACGATGTTCTTGCCCTCAAGATGGCGGTGCGCAACGCCCGCACGCTTGAGCCGCTTGAAGTCTTCCGACAAATCAATGAGGTAGGTGATCTCGGCAGGAGTAAAGTCGAGCAGCTTAAGAAAGCTGCGCCCAGAGATGTTTACGCCCATAACGGTCCTTTCGACGAATAGGCTCACACTGTACCACAACGACCACGGTGGCGTTGTCCGCTTGGGAGGAGACGCCGTTACGCAATCGCGTCGCGAAGGAAGGGCATGCTCATGCAGTGGGGGCCGCCACGGCCGCGACTCAGCTCAGCTGAGGGTATCTCGAGCAGTTCGAAGCCCTCACGATACAGAATCTCGTTGGTAACCGAGTTGCGCTGGTACACGAACACCCTTCCGGGACTGACGGCCAAGGTGTTGGAGCCATCGTTCCACTGTTCGCGGGACGCGGCTATGGGATCGGCGCCACCGCACCGAATAAGACGCACCGCATCGAGACCCATAATCCGCGCAAGCACCGCAGAGAGCGGGGCATCCATGCGTTCGATGCCCAGCTCGCCCACGCGCGCGCCACGGGTGACCCGAAACACCTCAAGTGTGTCCAAGATGCCGGGGTGGTACAGGAACGCGTCCACGTCGATCTGCGTGAACACCGTGTCTAGATGCATCATCGCGCGCGTTTCGGGGATGAGGAAGGCATAGACCTCCTCGATCTGCGGTCGGCCCTCGCCACCCCAAAACAGGTTCTTGGCATACAGGTCGATGGCCGCCGACTGGGTTCTTTGCGAGATGCCAATGGCCACCGCACGGTCCGAGAGGTTGAGGAAGTCGCCACCCTCCAGTCGATACGGGCTGTTGCGCCGATACCACACCGGGGTGTCGCGATATTCGGGATGATAGGTGAACACGTAATAGCCCAGCAGCGTCTCTCGGCGACGCGTGACGCTGTACATGCTGTTGAGGTTGACGCCGTTGCCCACGATGGTAAAGTTGTCGCGCGTAAAGTACAGGTTGGGCATGGGATCCACCGCTAGGTCGGGGTTGCCGCTCTGCGCCGTGCCCACCAAATCGGCGAGCTCCACAGCCCCCGCACCGTCCAGGTCGAGCTCGTCCTTGCGGACCCCGCAGATCACCTTGTCTACAAACTCGCGGGTGTCCGCTATGCTGGCAAGTCGCTCGCGTACCGCTGCCTTGGAACGTGCGCCGGCAAGGCCGCTCTCGTTGAGGTAGTCATCCATAAGCTGCCGGCGCAACCGCGCAGATCCCTGCAGGGTCTGGGTGAGCAGGTCCTCCAGGTAGATGACCTCCACCCCCTCCTCACGCAGCATGCGCGCAAACGCGTCATGCTCCTCCTGTGCCGCATGCAAAAAGGGGATGTCGTCAAAGAGCAGCGGCTCCAGGTTGGAGGGCGACAGGTTGAGCAGCTCGTCTCCGGGACGATGCAGCATCACCGTGCGAAGTCGACCGATCTCGTTGTGCACACACAGGTTGGCTTGCATGGGTACCTCCTCGCCGCCGTCTTTGGATGCTCCAACGCCTCCTCAGTCCATTATGGCATACGGACAGAGCCCAAGTAGACAAAAGGGACTGTCCCTTGTGTCCAGGGGACTGTCCCTTTTGTCCGGGGGACTGTCCCTTGTGTCCAGGGGACTGTCCCTTGTGTCCAGGGGACTGTCCCTTGTGTCCAGGGGACTGTCCCTTGTGCACCACCAGGGCGTCGTGGCTAGCGCTTTACGAAGGGCTTGGTGTAAGTTTGGACGACGCCGTGGTAGGTTGTGCCTAGGGCGGGGCTGCCCTTGCGAACGACCACCACCTGGACGGCCTCAACACGCAAAGACCTGCCTTGGGTGCCGGCGGACTCGCCGTTCTTCGCCCAGGCCATCCAACCGTAGCGCTGCGCGTGGACGCGGTAATACACGTCGTAGCACTCGGCCATCCGACCAGTCAACCGCATCTGGAAGGCCTCCACGCGACGGGACTTCCCCTGCGTGCCGGCCAAAGCCCCATCGGCTACCCAGCCCTGCCAGCCGATTCGCTGCACGTGAGCGCGATACTCGATGCCACCGGGAAGCTGCTGGCCAAAGAGGCTCAAGCGCAGCGACTCGAGGCGCAGAGAATTGCCGGTGGTACCCACGACCTCGCCCACGCCAGTCGATGGTTCGAGCGTACCCTTGCGCTGCACGTGAGCGATGGCAGTGACGGCACACGCATCGGGGACGCACACGGTAAGCGTGCCCGCCTTGTATACGATGTCGTAGTTCGAGGCGCGCAAACCCGAGGGGGTGATTGGGTACGTGCCGACGGGCGAGCCCGCCTGACAGCCGCCGAAGTCGTATGCCAGCGTCCCGGAGAGGACCTGCTTGCCCTCACCCGCAGCGAAGCCCGAATAGGTTACGCCGGCACCTGCCGGAGCCTGGCCAAAGACAACCGCGTTGTCCCTGGCGGCCACGGTAAGAGGGGCCTTCTTGATGGAGAAGGGCGCGACAAGCTCGTAAGGCGTGCCCTCGGCGCTCACCATGACCCTCGCCTCGTACGCGCCCGCGTCCTTGGGCGCGGCGGCAAGCTGCTTGCCGCCGGCATAGTAGGCAACGTCTCCCGCGGCCGCGCCGGTAGCCTCCCAGCCCGCGCTCGCCTGCGTCGTCGCGCTTGCGGGCTTGCCGTCGTAGGTCTTGTCCTTGGCGACGAGTGTGAGCGTCTGCCTGTTGCCGCCCTCGGCCGTGCAGTGCTTGTTCACGCAGGTGGCCGTAAGCACGCTGCCGCTCGCCTCCCACTGCCATGCGTGCGTGTGGGGCTTGAGCACTGCCTCGTCGTCCCCCAAGGCGACATAGTAGCGGGGGTCGTCGCTCACGAAGAAGCGCGCGGGGTCGACGCCGGAATTGTTCGCACCAAAGCCTCTGGTAATGGCAACCGAGCTATCGGCTGCGGGAATCGCTTGGGTCGTCACGCCGATGCGCGCGCCATCCGCGAGCTCGCCGGCGACCTCGATGGCCTTGCCCGTTGGCAGATAGACATTGCACGCCTGGCCATCCTTCGTGTTGCCCGTGACCACAGGTGCACCGCTCACCTTGAGCGTGCCGTTCGCGCCCACGGTGACCCCGCCGCCCACGCAGCCCGTCACGCTGCCGCCGGTCATCGCGAACGTGCTCGCATGGCTACTACCGCCCACGTCCACGCCAACGCCGTTCTTCATGGCGCCATTCTTGTTGGTTATGGTGCCATCGGTCATAAGGCACTCGGCCCTGCGTGAATCATCCGAAGCGGCAAGCTTCACGCAGCCGTTTATGGTGCCGCCACGCATGACGAGGTTAGCGGGATTCGGATCAATGGAATCAATGGGTGAGGCGTCAACAAGGATGTAGCATGCGTCAAGCACGCCGCCCCCAGCGGTATCGGTAATCGTGAGTGTGGGACCGGTGTATCTGTTGGCCACCTTCAGCTCATGGTCGGTCATGTTGGCCGTGCAACCATTGAGGTCGATCGTGGTGTTGGCCTGCTGGAGACTGAAGTAGTGGGAAGCATAGTAGTCCTGCGTAACGGTCGTGTCGTTCACGAGCTTGAGGGTTACCGTGCGCTTCGGATAGATCGTTGTATTCAGGAGTTTCAGCGCCACGACCAGGTCGCCATAGCATTGGGGCTCGTGCTCGTGGGGCGGCTCGATCTCCGTAATCGTTACCTCCACCACGTCCGCGTACTGCGGCTCGAGCTGGACGTCGTCGTTCTCCAACGTATCCTGGGACTGCATAGCCTGGCCCTCTCCGCCCGATGCGACCTCGACGACCTCCTCCGCGCGTACCTGCGCAGGGCACATTCCCAACGCCATGACGACGGCGAGCACGACGCCCAGCGCGATTCTCCCCCATTGCCCCATGTGTTCTCCCTTCCTGCCGTCAGGCATGCGTCGGCGGTGCCGAAGCGGGCCATCGTGCCCGCCGCGGCCAGGCTACGTATTCAAGAAGGCCTTGCCATAGGCCTGGGTCACGCCGTTGTAGGTCTGGCTCGGAGCAGGCGAGCCCTTGCGGACGATCACCACCTGCACCGCCTCGGCGCGCAAGGACTTGCCCTGGGTGCCGGCGGCCGCGCCGTTCTTGGCCCAGGCCATCCAGCCGTGGCGCTGCACGTGGACGCGGTACCAGACGTCGTACTGCTCCCCCATCTGGCCGGTAAGACAGATGCGAATCGCCTCGATGCGGCGAGCCTTCCCTTGGGTACCCGCCATGGTCCCATTTGCCCTCCAGCCTTGCCAGCCAGTCCGCTGCACGTGGGCCTGGTACTCGATACCGCCCGAGAGGGGCTGGCCAGAGAGCGACAGACGCATCGACTCGAGCCTGCGAGACTTGCCCGTCGTGCCCACGACCTGGCCAATGCCGGTGGAGACGGGCAGCGTGCCCGCCCTTTGCACGTGGGCGACCGCCCCCACGGGAACGACGTCTGGCAAGGCGGCCGGATCGGGCAAGGGCGCGGCCCTCACCGAGAGCACGCCGGCCTCGTACGTGATGTCGTAGTTAGCCGATGAGATGCCCGAGGGGGTGATCGCATACGTTCCCGCGGGAGAGCCGGCCGCATATCCGTCGTAGTCGAAGACGAGCGCGCCGGAGAGCGCGGACGCGTCCTCGCCATCGACGAAGCCCGCGTAGGTTACGCCGGCGTTCGCCGGGACCTCGCCGTAGGCGATCGCCTTGTCCTGGGCGGCAACGGTGAGGGCGACCCGTCGGATCGTGAAGGGAGCCCTCACGGTCTGCTCGCCGCCGGCGATGCGCACCGTCGCCCTCGCCTCGTACGCACCTGCGTCCCTGGGCGCGGCGTCGAGCTTCTTGCCTCCCTCGTAGTAGGTAACGTCTGCGACCGCCCCGGTCGCAGCCCAGCCCGCGCTCGTCTGGACCTTCGCAGCCGCAGGTTTGCCGTCGTAGTCCTTGTCCTGTGCCACGAGTGTGAGCGTCTGGACGGCTCCGCCCTCGGCGATGCAGTCCTTTGCGGTACACGTCACGGTAAGGACGCTGCCCGCGACGCCGCATGTCCAGTCGTGCTGGTGATACGTAAGGGCGGCCTCCGTCTTCGCGGCATCGTTGTTCCAGTAGACGCTCACATCGGCCCGACCCGCGTCGCTAAAGAAGTACCTCGTTGGGAAGACATCCCGATTGCTTGAGCCATAGCCTGCGGTGAACGTGACGACGGGACTGGCCGCAGAGGGCACATCCTCGGTCGTCACGCCGATGTTCGCGCCGTCCGCAAGCGCGCCGGCGACCGCGATGGTCTTGCCGGTGGGCAGGCAGACGTTGCCCGTCTGGCCGTCCTTCGTGTTGTCCGCGACCACGGGCGTGCCGCTCACCGCAAGCACGCTCTGCTCGTCCGGGTCCACGCAAATCCCACCGTTCGTACAGCCCTCTATGGTACCGCCGGTCATCGTAAACATGATGTTTGGGTCCACGACCACGCCGGTACCATGCCCGTTGGTTATGGTTCCGCCGCTCATGGTGAAGTTTTTATTGGCCGCACTATTATTGGTCTGTCCTCGTAACAGAATCCCGCCATCTATCACACCGCCATACAGCGCCGAGTCCCTATTCCCTCGATCATCCTTCCTGGAATGAGCATACACGGCATACGCGTCGGTAGCCCGAATCGTGCCGCCCCGCATGATGAACGTTCCCCTTGGACCGATCCCCACACAGGCGTCCTCTGGACTGTCGTTCGCCGAGCCGTCATACGTCAAGGTGCCACTCTTTACCATGAACGTGGCAGACGCCTCCGTATCGTTCATTTCGACGCGGCAGTTCTTCAACAGGCCTGCCGCAGCGCCCGCACCAGAGTCGGTGCTGTCCTCGAGGACGAACGTGGGAATGTTGAGGCTTTGACTTTTCAGTTGAATCGTGCCACCACGCATATCGAGCGCATGGCCATTGAGGTCGAGCGTCTTGTAGTAACCATAGACAACAAACGTTGTATATTCATATTCGCATTCGCAGTCGTCCAGAAGGATGAGCGAGGCACTGCCACTGTAAAGTGTGTCAGGCTTGATTCCCGCCCAATCCTCGAGCGCCTTACCCACGCTTGGATAATACTCAGTCTTGGCGATGCCATCCGCTTTGACGGCCTGTACCATCGCCACGTTCTGCGAGCCCTGCGCCTCAAGAGCAGCCGCATCCTCCGTTCCGGACTCAACCTCGACGACCGTCTCGTCGCCCTCGGCCTGCACCTCGATCTCCTCCGCAATGCCCCCGGTCGGGCGTATACACAACGTCATGGCCAAGCCAAGCGCGATGCAGACCGCAAACCATCCCCGGTGTCTCATGCGTGCTCCCCTCCGCACGACAGCGTCAACCGTCTTTACCTTCGCACTATTCTATTGCAGCATGATTCCGAGGAAATGCACATTGTTTTTTACGGCTTGGTTACTTTTGCCGGCTGACTAATCTGCCCCAGCCTATCAATGGGGGTAACCCCCTTTGATAGGCTGCCGCCATCCCTCGCCAAATAGCCATGGCAAACGGGGACAGTTCGCGAGATAATGACGTATCACCACGGATACGGGAGGATGCCATGGCAAAAAAGGACAAGAAGAGCCGCGAGCTCGCCGAAATCGAGGCGGCGCGACAGGAGAAACTCACGCCCAGGGGCGAGCAGGTCGACAAGTACTCAGCCACCACCAGCGCCTACGAGCACGAGTCCTCCAAGAAGGCACGCAAGGCCGTTAAGGAGACGATGGACCGCCTGGGCGCGGGCAAGCACCGCAACGGCGGTGGCGTAGACACCTCGTACACGCAAAACCGCGAGGTGAGCTGGCTCCGCTTTAACAATCGCGTGCTCGACGAGGCCTTCGACGAGTCGGTGCCGCTGTTTGAGCGTCTCAAGTTCGTGGAAATCTTCGGCTCCAACCTCAACGAGTGGTTTATGATCCGCATCGGGGGCCTTTCGGACCTCGCGTCGCTCAAGCACGAGCCGGTGGACAACAAGAGCGGGCTCACGCCGTCTCAGCAGCTCGAGCTCATCTTTAGCATGCTGCCACCACTTGTGGAGCGCCAGGAGCAGGCCGAGCTCGAGATCGAGTCGGTGCTGAGCACCCATGGCCTCACCCGCGTGACCCGCCAGACGATGACCGAGGAGGACGCCGAGGTCGTCTCGTCCTACTTCCGCAAGAACCTCTCGCCCATCCTCTCGCCGCTCATGGTCGACCCGCGCCACCCCTTCCCCAACCTGCGCAACGGCTCGCTGTACGTGGTGTGTTCCCTGGACGGGCAGGACGAAACCGGCGTGCTGGGCATCATCGAGGT
>CACZFB010000069.1 GCA_902780305.1 uncultured Coriobacteriaceae bacterium
AGAGGGCTTCTCGCGACCTTGCGGTTCGAATCCCCGCACGGGTCCCCTAACAAAAAACGCCCCCGTTGCGGGGGCGTGGACTAACCTATGGCGGAGGGGGAGGGATTCGAACCCTCGAGACCTTTCGGCCCGGCGGTTTTCAAGACCGCTGCATTCAACCACTCTGCCACCCCTCCTTTGGGTGTGCACGTCATATTATAGTACGATAGAGAGGAAATGGGTCCACCTTCCGAGAGGAGTCTTTGTGAGCGAGCAGCTGCATCCCGATATTGAGTACGTTCTTCTTTCTGAGGAGAGGATACGTAACATCGTGCACGATCTTGGTGCGCAGATATCCAAGGATTATGAGGGGAAGAGCCCGCTGTTCGTCTCGGTGCTGCGTGGCGGGTTCGTGTTTACGGCCGACCTCATGCGCGCGGTAACCATCCCGTGCTCCGTGGACTTTATGGCGGTGTCGAGCTATGGCGACGGCGTTAAGAGTTCGGGCGTGGTGCAGATCGTAAAGGACATCAGCACCAAGATCGAGGGTCGCCACGTAATTATCGTGGAGGACATCTTGGACACCGGCCTCACGCTCAAGTACCTCATTGGCCTGCTGGAAGGCCGTCACCCCGCTTCCGTTGCCGTCGCGACCTTCTCGGTAAAGGACATTCCCGGCTGCACTCCAGCCATCGAGCCCGCATACGTGGGCGCGCACGTTCCCAACGAGTTCGTGGTTGGCTATGGCTTGGATTATGCTGAGCGATATCGCAATCTTCCGTTTGTGGGCGTGCTCAAGCCTGAGGTCTACTCATAGTACGATTGGGCACGACGGCGACCCACGGTAGCCCACAGTTGCGGCGTGAAGTGTGTTGCCAACCCGCTTGCTGCCTGAGGGAGCAAAGAAAAACGGGTATTATAAGTGGGTTAGATATAGGGAACCTCATGACGGGAGCATCGTTTTGCCAAACGACAGGAACAACCGTCCCAACATGACGCCTCAGAAGCGCGTGCGCGGCATCGCCTACATGGTGCTGCTCGCCGCCTTTCTCGCATACTTCATCGTGAGCGCGAACGGCGTATTTGGTGGCCAGAAGGTAAAGACGATCGCGACGAGCGAGTTTGTTACCGCAGTAAAGGAAGACCGCGTTACCAAGGTAACGTACAAGGCGGAGGACCACTCGCTTGAGGGCGAGTTCTTTGCCTCGTCCGGCGACAAGGAGGAGGGGCGTCGCACCAAGTTCCGCTCCGCATACGTGGGCGAGGACAACCTCGACGAGCTGATGGCCCGCCACTCCGGCATCGAGTTTGTGGTGGACACCAGCACCAACGAGCTGTGGGAGACGCTGCTGATCTCGATTCTGCCCACCGTGCTCATGATTGGCATCATCGTCTACTTTATGAACCAGATGCAGGGCCAAAACGGTCGTGCCATGAGCTTTGGCCGCGCGCAGGCAAGGACCGACGAGGGCAGCCGTCCCAAGGTAAAGTTCTCCGACGTGGCCGGCATCGACGAGGTGGTCGAGGAGCTCAAGGAGGTGCGCGACTTTTTGTCCGAGCCTGACCGCTTTGTAAAGATGGGAGCCAAGATTCCCCGCGGCGTCCTGCTCATGGGCCCTCCGGGAACGGGCAAGACGCTGCTTGCCAAGGCTGTTGCCGGCGAGGCCGGCGTCCCGTTCTTCTCTATCTCGGGCTCCGACTTCGTGGAGATGTTTGTGGGCGTGGGCGCATCACGCGTGCGCGATCTGTTTAAGCAGGCCAAGGAGTCTGCGCCGTCCATCGTGTTTATAGACGAGATAGACGCCGTGGGCAGGCAGCGTGGTGCCGGCTTGGGCGGCGGTCACGACGAGCGCGAGCAAACGCTCAACCAGCTTCTGGTGGAGATGGACGGTTTCGAGGACAACACGGCCGTCATCCTGGTTGCCGCGACCAACCGTCCCGACATCCTGGACCCGGCGCTGCTGCGCCCCGGTAGGTTCGATCGCCAAGTCACCGTGGACCGTCCGGACGTAAAGGGCCGTGAGCAGATTCTGCGCGTGCATGCCGCAAACAAGCCACTCGACGAGGGTGTCGACTTCGAGGCTCTGGCGAAGCTCACGCCTGGGTTTACCGGAGCCGACCTCGCGAACCTGCTCAACGAATCCGCCCTCTTGGCCGCTCGTCGCCACAAGGAGCGCATCTCCATGGACGAGATCGAGGAGGCCATGGAGCGTGTGGTGGCTGGGCCGCAAAAGAAGTCGCGTGTGATGACCCAAAAGGAACGGCAGACCATTGCCTATCACGAGTGCGGTCATGCGCTGGTGGGCCACGTGCTGGAGAATTCCGACCCGGTACACAAGATAAGCATCATATCGCGCGGGCGTGCGCTGGGTTACACGCTGCAGCTGCCCGAGGAGGATCACTTCCTGGAGACGCGCGACGGCATGCTCGACCAGATTGCCGTCCTTTTGGGCGGTCGCACCGCAGAGGAGCTGTTTTGCTCCGACATAACGACGGGCGCGAGCAACGACCTCGAGCGCGCCACCAAGATTGCACGCGAGATGGTTACGCGCTATGGCATGAGCGAGGAGCTGGGCACGCAGGTGTACGGCGAGGCGCAGCACGAGGTGTTCCTGGGACGCGACTGGGCCAACCACAACGACCTTTCGGCCGAGACGGCCAAACGCATTGACGACGAGGTCGAGCGCATTATGCGCGAGGGCCACAGCCGTGCCCGCGAGGTGCTCAGCACGCGCGCCAGCCAGATGAACACCATGGCGCAGGTCCTTCTTGAGCGGGAGACCGTTGAGGGCGACGTGGTAAAGGCGCTGCTCGACGACGAGTGGGAAGCATACACGCAAGCGCACGCGGAATAGCCAAGAGCCCAACGCGCAAGAGCGTTCGCGGAGGCGGGGAAGGGAGGTGCTCCATCATGGCAAACGACGAGGCCGCGGTCGCGCCGGCAGGACCGGTACGGCAGGGCAGCACGCCGCCGCGTGAGGGGGCGCCCGCCAAGCCCGCCAAGCCTGCCAAGGACGCCAAGCCCGCCAAGCCTGCCAAGGAGGCCAAGCCCGTACGCAAAAGGCGGGAAGCGCCGGCTGCGGCGCAAGGTGCAGGCGCGCCTGCCAAGGCGGCCTCCAAGCCTCCCAAGCAGGGCAAGGCCAAGAAACGCGTTGCTGTCCGGTCCAAGGACGCGGCCAAGGACAAGGAAGGCGCCGACGCGGCCAAGCAGGGCAAGGCGAAGCCAAAAAAGCGAAAGCGGGATCAAAAATCCGAACCAAAGGCCCCGTTTACCGTACGCATGTTTTTTGCTCGTCTGGTGCCGCTGCTGTGCGTGGCTGTTGCCTTCGTGGGTTTGTGCGCAATCTTCCGCTTTGCGTTTCCTCCCATAACCGCAGCGTCGGATAGCTCGGACACCAGCAGCGCGGGAGCTGTGGTGCAGGGTGACGCTGCCGTTCAGGCAAGGCCGTCCTATTTGGGCGTGGAGGACCGGTGGGTGACGTCGGGATACTTCACCACAGGTGACAAGAACCTTGATGCCAAGGTCAAGAAGTTCTGCGACGACCTTACGGTGGAGAACACCAACGCTTCGGGCAACGCGCTTAACGTCTACAACAACATCATGTGGAACTACTCCTATGTGGACCGCGGTCAAAGCGCGAAGCCTGCGGGTCCCAACTGGGACACGGCGTGCGCCCGCGATTTCTTCTCTCGTTACGAGGCGGCTGGCGCCCTGGGCGGCGAGGCGGACTATTACGAGCTTGCCGCCGCCACGGCCCAGTGCCTCAGGTACTTTGGCTATTCGGACGCACTGGCCGTGCCAGTCCTCATTGGCTCGGGAGGGGAGAGTACGGTTGATGCTGCCTATTGCCTGGTTACCGACGAAAACGGGTCGTCGCGCATCTGCGATCCCACCATGGGTGCCAGCGGTTGGATGACCGATCGCTATTCCCATACGTTTATGGTGGACGACATAGGGCAGGATCTCACGGCGGTTGAGGCCATGGGCCTGCAAATCATGCGGTCGAGTGGCTCTGGGGCAGACACGAGCGGCAACGCGAGCGGCAACGCCGGCGATGCCCAGGACGCCACGTCCACGTCTGAGGACGCCCAGACCAGCGCGGAGACCACGGTTGAGACCACGGTGGAGCAGACTACGTCCCAGCCTGTGTCCGAGCAAAGCTTTGCCGAGGAGTCGCCTCTGTTCTAGGCGTGCCCAATCAAAAAGGCTACCCCCATTGATAGGCTGCAGGCAACCTATCAATGGGGGTAACCCATTCTGATCGGATTCAGTTCTACGCGTTGGGGTACCGCTGGCTTACGCGCGTGCGGATGGCGGTCTGCGACATCATAAACATGTGCGGTACGTGGCGCACGATGCTGGCCTCACAAATCAGGCCGTTTCCGTCGTAAGTCTCGCAGGCGACTACGGCAACGTAATCGGCGCCATCCAGCTGCAGCAGCTCGCGGTCCCGGTCGTTGGCTGGCTCAACCGTAACCACGCGCTTACAGGTAACGAGCTTCTCGCCGCGGACTTCCTCGATGTAGTGGTAGATGGAGTTCTCGGCGTCTTCCTTGGTGATGCCCTCCACGATGTCGCGCCTAAAGTAGTTGATCTCCCGCTCGAGCGGCTTGCAGTCCACCAGGCGCACACGCTCGAAGTGAACCAGGGGCTCTCCTTCGTCGAACCCCAGAATCTTGGACAAGTCGGCATCGGTTACCACGTCCTCCATAAGGAGCACCTTGGTTTGTGCCTCGAAACCCTGCGACGTGACGCTTTCGCAAAACGGCTCAATGTCCGAAAGCATGTAGGTGCGCAGACCTGACTCACGTGGAATCATCTTGCGATAGATAATGCGCACACCCTTCCCATGGATGGGCTGCACGTAACCCTCGCGGGCAAGGATGGCAAGGGCCTTGCGCACGGTGTTGTGGGCACATCCGTATTTTTTTACCAGCGTGGACTCCGAGGGAAGGTAGTCACGGAACTGGTATTCACCCCGGCTGATGGAGTTCTTGAGGTCGAAATATATGGCGTCATACGCAGGACGCATGAAGAGCCCCCATTCATCTTTCTTTAAGCAACGCAACGACATTATTACACAATTGGGAGAAAATAGCGAGTGAGATGCAAATTTAGACCATGATGTGCGCAAATACAGATGCAAAGTCCCAATTTAACAGCCTTTTATGTATATTTATGCATTTTCAGGTGATATGCACATATCGAATTGCATACAGCAGCAGGCCACCGGGCGGAAGGAGGAACCCGGTGGCCTGTGCCTGTCTTGTTGGGACAGGTGCGCGTCTGGCCACGCGCAAAAAGGAAGGAAAGATGACGTGGGTTTAACGCCATCGGTTACTTACAGCTTTTCCCGTTTGCGGTGGACCCATACCAAAAAACGGTGTATCACATTCCCTACACCACCTCACCATCGCTCCTTCATGCTTCCTGCGCATACCCTACACAAAGTGACCTACAATGTGCTTTGCACACAAAGAGAGGAGCAAAAGCATGGGCATTAACAAGCAGAGCTACGCCTATGGCGCGTCCAAGTCGTCAATACGCGAGATAGCGGCCTATGGAGCGGCACGAAAGGCTCAGATCGGCGCCGAGAACGTATACGACTTCTCGCTGGGAAACCCGAGTGTTCCCGCACCAGATGCCGTACGCGAGTCCATAGCGCGAGCGCTGGAGTTGCCCGCAACCACGCTGCACGGCTACACGCCGGCAAGTGGCCTTCCCGCCGCGCGCAAGGCGGTTGCGGACTCGCTCAACCGTCGGTTTGGGACCGCGTATGCGGCTGATGATTTGTATTTGACCTGTGGCGCCGCCGCCTCGATTTCCATCGTCCTCAACGCGGTGTGCAACGACGGCGACGAGGTTATCGTGATCGCCCCCTATTTCCCCGAGTATCGCGTGTTCATTCAGAATGCCGGCGCGACGTGCGTTGAGGTGCTTGCGGACGAGGTCACCTTCCAAATAGACGTTGAGGCGGTTCGTGCGGCCATTACCGAGCGCACGGTTGCCGTAATGATCGACTCGCCCAATAACCCCGTGGGTGCCGTGTATGCACGCGAGAACCTGACGGCGCTTGCCCAGGCGCTGCAAGACGCGTCGCGGGAGCTTGGCCATGCCATCCACCTCATTTCGGATGAGCCCTATCGCGAGATTGCCTACGACGTGGACGTGCCGTGGGTGCCCGACCTCTATGCGAGCACCATCGTGTGCTACTCGTATTCCAAGTCGCTGAGCCTTCCGGGCGAGCGCATTGGGTGGGTGCTCGTGCCGAACACTCATCCCGAGCACGACGAGCTCGTGCCCGCCGTGGCTGGTGCTGGTCGCAAGATGGGGTTCGTATGCGCTCCGGCGCTGTTCCAGCGAGTGCTTATGGACTGCGTGGACGAGCCGACCAACATCGAGGCGTACGCGCGCAACCGAAAAGCCCTCACGGACGGTCTTGCGGCCATTGGTTACGAGTTCATCGAGCCGCGGGGGGCGTTCTACCTGTGGATGCGCTCCCTCGAGTCCGACGCCAACGCGTTCTTTGAGCGGGCCAAGGCGCTGGAGCTGTTGCCGGTTCCCAGTGACTCGTTTGGCTGCACGGGTTGGGTCCGCGTGGGCTATTGCGTGAGCTACGAGACCATCGTAAACTCCATGCCTGCCTGGCAGAAGCTCTGGGACAGCTACCACGCCTAAGTCGCACTCGGGGGACGGTCCCCTGGACAAAAGGGACAGTCCCCTGTACACAGGGGACTGTCCCAGCCTACGCGCAAAAGACGTAGCGGTCCATGCGCTGGCAGGCGTCCTGGATTTGCGAGAAGGGCAGCGCCACGTTGAGTCGCACGCACCAAGGGCACTCAAACATGCGACCGTCGTGCCAGGTCACACCCATATCCCAACCGCGACGCACGAGCTCGTCGTTGCTCACACCGTGCTTCTCGCACCACTCGCGGCAGTCAAGCAGCAGCACGTAGGTTGCCTCGGCACGCGCCATCTGCACGCCCGCATAGCGGCTCGTCACCCACTCGTACACGTAGGCGGCATTCTGGCTCAGCACCTCGCGCAGCTCGCGGGTCCAGGCTGCACCCTCGTCGGAGTATGCGCCCAAAAGCGCGTGCATCGAGAGGACGTTTTGCGCGTTGTAGTGCGAGAGCGACGACCCCTTTTCCAGGCGCTCGCGCAGCCAGCGATCGTACACGATGGAATACGACCCCACGAGACCCGCGAGGTTGAACGTCTTCGACGGGGCGTAGAGCGCGACAACGTGGTCGCGTGCCCAGTCGCTTACGGACTGCGTGGGCGTGTGCAGGTGCCCGTCGAGTACGAGGTCCGACCAGATTTCGTCGGAGACCACAAAGACGTCGTTGCGTTGGAACACCTCCATGGCGCGCTCAATCTCCCAACGCTCCCAGGCGCGTCCGCAGGGGTTGTGTGGCGAGCAAAAGATGGCCGCATGGATGCGGTGTTTTCGAATGAGACGCTCCATGTTGGCAAAGTCCATGCGCCACACCCCCGCATCGTCGAGCACGAGCGGGCTATGGACCAGGTGGTATCCGGCATTGCCCACCGCGTGGGTAAAGCCCACGTAGGTGGGGGCGTGCACCAGCACGTTGTCGCCCTTGGAGCAGAGCACGCCCAGCGCACTCACCACGCCACCCAGCACGCCGTTTTGGTAGCCAATGTGCTCTGGCCTCAGGTCACGCACGCCGTTTTGATTGCGCTGCCACGCAATGATTGCCTCGTAGTATGCCTCCGAGGGCTCGTAGTAGCCAAAGATGGGATGCTCGAGGCGTGCGCGCATGGCAGCAGTCACGCTGGGTGCCGTCGCAAAGCCCATGTCGGCAACCCACATGGGAATCGAGTCGAATCCCTCCTTGGGTGCTGCGGGCGCAAAGCCGGAACCGTCCTGAAGGCCGTCGACGGCCAGCGAGTCATGCCCGTGCCGGTCGATGGGCGTGGTAAAGTCAAAGCGCATAGGTTCCTCCAAAAGACGTGCGGCGACTGGCAAAAGATGCGCAGGGGGTCGCTTACCCGACTGCCCGCACCCAAACCTTGTGCATACATGCCATAATACTTCCAGAACCATCAAAACGCGAAGGGACGTCCCATGGTGACATCCGGTAACGTGGCGTTTGGCTGCGACGTGCATACGCACACAATCTTCTCTCGGCACGCGTACTCCACCATTGGCGAGTGCGTTGCTGTTGCCCGCGAGCGCGGCCTCGAGCTGCTGGGTTCGTGCGACCATTACTCCCGCATGATAAGCCCAACGCTGCATGTGCGGGATTATCAGCACTTTATCAACTTCTCCGTGTGGCCGCGCGTCTGGGATGGCGTGTGGGTGATGCATGGAGCGGAGGCCGACATCGTGGACCTCGACGGTCACCTGTTTGGCTGGGACCTCATGTGCCAGAAGGGCATTACGGGCGCGAAGCTCACGCAGCCAATCACCCTCAAGGACATGGTGTGGCGCAGCATAGACTACGCCGTTGCGAGCATACACGATGCCACGTTTGCGCGCGGCGCCTCGCTGACGCAGACCACCAACATGTACGTGCGGGCCCTGGAGGACCCCAAGGTGCTCATCTTGGGCCATCTGGGTCGCTCGGGCGTGCCGGCCGACCTCGATGTCGTGCTGTTGGCTGCCAAGGAGCACCATAAGCTCATCGAGATCAACGAGCACAGCTTCCAAGAACACTACGGCGAGCGTATTGGTCTTGCCTGCCGGCGCATTGCCGAGCGCTGCGCCGAGCTGGGTGTGATGATTGCAACCAGCACCGACGCCCACATTGCCCACGAAGTCGGTCGCTTCGATGCCGTGAGCGCGCTCTTGGAGGAGATTCACTTCCCCCAAGAGCTTGTTGCCACGCGCGATGCCAAGACGTTCCTGGGGGTGTTGGAAGAGGCCGTGGGCGCATGTGCGTAGCGCCCGCGCCCGTAATAAGAAACACCTGCTGGGACGGGGGGTCTGCGCAAAACGTCTCGACGACCTGGGTGACCATTGACGCGCGGGATAACCTGCAGGGGCTCACGGCCGAACACGAGCGTGTAGGGGTTTCTCTCCATGGTGGTTGCCTTTACTGGTTTTTACTCCTTTGCATGGTGTTCGGGCGCATCTCAGGATTTGCTGCAATCTGCACCGGTGCATAGGCCATGCCCCCGAATCTGCTGCAACGTGTAGGGATGTCCCAAAGGTACCTCTTCCCAAACGGACACGCACGAACGCAGATTACAAAACCGTTTATATGGACACCTACGGGATTTTGCCAGACAATATTGGTTGGGTCAGAGGCAAAAAAGCGGAGGTAACCATGAGCAGCGAGGTTGACGGCGCGTATAAGAGCCCGCAGGCGCAAGCGCGGAATTGCGATCAATCAATCAACGCCCTCTTGGACAACATGCCTGGCATGGCATTTACCAAGGACGCCCAGACGGGTGTCTATCTAGCATGCAACCAGGCCTTTGCGGAGTATGCCCACAAGCAGACGCCCGATGGCGTGGTGGGTCTTACCGACGCGCAGATCTTCGACGCGGTCACGGCCGCGCACTTTGTTGCGGACGACCAAAAGGCCCTCTCCATGGACCGGCCCTACATCTTCTTTGAGGATGTGCCAGACGCAGCCGGTAACCAGCGGCAGTTTCAAACCACCAAGTTCAAGCGCACCGACGCGTCCGGGCGCCTCTGCCTGCAGGGGCTGTGCCAGGACGTAACGGACATGGTTCGCATCCAGCGCGAGCACGCCTCAACGCAGGCGGCCTACGAACGGGTGCGTAGCAGCAACATCATCTATGCCCACATTGCCCAGGCGCTGGCCCGAGGCTACACGGACCTCTACTACGTCAACACGGAAACCGACGAGCTCATCGAATACCACACCAACGACGAGCTTGGGGTGCTCACCGAGGCAAGGCGAAGCGCGGACTTCTTTGAGGGATGCGAGCGTGACGCAAAGCTGTTTGTGCATCCAGATGACCAGGAGGCCTTTGTGAGGGCGATGAACCGCGAGTTCCTCGCTCAGGCACTGGAGCAATCCAAGGTATTCGAGCTTACCTACCGCAGAATCCAAGGGGAAAGAACATTCTATGTTCAGATGCGGGTATCTAGGATAGAGGACGACAGGCGCTTTGTGGTCATTGCCGTGTTGGACATCGACGAGCTGGTAAAGAAGCGTCAGGCGGAGGAGCGCATAGCGGAGGAACGCATCATCTACGCAAGGCTCCACGCCATTACGGGAAACTTTATCTGCGTCTATGTGGTGGACCCGCAGACCGGCCACTACCGAGAGCTGAGCGCGACCGACGACTACAGCAAGAGCTTTGCGCAGGCCAAGGAGGGCACGGACTTCTTTGCCACACTAAGAAAAGAAGCGCAAACCTACAACCATCCGGACGACCTGGACCGATTCCTCACCAAGGTCACGGCAAAGAACCTCATGGCCAAAATCGAGCAAGACGGGGTCTTTAACCTGAGCTACCGCGTCTTGGTGGACGGCAAGTCCCGCTACGTCCAAATTACTGCCGCCATGGTGGAGGAGAAGGAGGGCCCGCGCCTCATCGTTGGTCTCAACGACATCGACGCGCAGGTGAGGCAGCGGGAGATAGACGAGGAGATCGCACGGCAAAAGGAGATCTACGACCAGATTACCGCGAGCCTTGCCGAGCAATACGACACGCTGTACTACATCGACATCCAAACGAACACCTACATCGAGATCTCTTCGACCGACGAGTACAAGAAGCTCAACGTGCCGGCAACCGGAAGCGACTTCTTTGCCGAGAGCAGGAGGAGCATCCGCAAATACGTGCATCCGGAGGATCAGGCGAAGGCCTACAACCTGCACTACAAGGACGTGATGCTCAACAACCTCAAGCACAAAAGCACGTTCTCCATGAGCTGGCGGCTCGTCGTGAACGGCCAGGTCAGCCACATCCGGCATACCGAGATCATGGCCCGCGACGGCAAGCACCTCATTGTGTGCATTAAGAACATCGACGAGGAGGTGCGGGCAGAGCAGGCCCTGCAGGCCACCCAAAAGAAGAGCGTTACCTATACGCAGATTGCCGAGCGACTGGCCACCCATTTCGACTTTATCTATTACATCAATCGCGATAGCTCACACTATGCGGAGTTCTCCACGAAGAAGAAACAAGGTGGCGAGCTCAAGGTCCAAGATGAGGGAGATGACTTCTTCGCAGCTGCCTGGAAGAACGTGGACCGTCTTATCCATCCGGAGGACCGGGAGCGAATCAGGCTGTTCCTCGACAGGGACCGTCTGATCTCTGAGCTCGAGAGCAGACGACAACTGACCCAAGACTATCGCATGATTCTTGGCAACGGGAAAACGCAGTATACACGCATGTCGGTAACGTATGCCTCGGATCATAGGCACTTTATTATTTGCGTCGAGAACCGCGACGAGGACATCCTCAAGGAGAAGAAGCATCTGGCGGAGCTCTCCACGGCAAACGAGATGGCTCGACGCGACGGCCTCACCCACACGAAGAACAAGACGGCCTATCGCGAAATGGAGCGTGTGCTGCAGGAGCAGATCCAAGGCGAGGATGGGTGCGACCCCTTTGGCATTGCGGTGTGCGACATCAACGATCTCAAGGTAATCAACGATACGAGGGGACACAAGGCCGGCGACGACTACATCAAGGCGGCCTGCATGCTCATCTGTGAGGTGTTCCACCACAGTCCCGTGTTCCGCATTGGCGGCGACGAGTTCGCCGTAATCCTCAAAGACCAGGATTACAAGCACCGCAAGAGGCTGCTCTCCCACCTGCAAAGACGGGCAGAGGAGAACGTGAGGATTGGCGAGGGGCCTGTGGTGGCCTCGGGACTCGCAACGTATGAGCCCCACGTGGACCACGTCGTGGAGGACGTGTTCAACCGTGCCGACCAGCAGATGTACGAGGACAAGGCGCGCCTCAAAGACCTGCAGCTGCGTTTGGAGAGCCACGTTTCGGCGAGCAATGCGCAGATCCGGGCGATCACCGAGGACAGGCGCATGATGCTCAACGCCTTGTACAAGGCGTTTGAGGTGGTCTCGGAGGGGACCTACGTGTTCCTATGCGATATGAAGTACGACTTCTCCCGCTGGTCCAAAAACGCGGTGGACACGTACGGCCTGCCAGCCGAGTACATGTACGGCGCGGGCGACATCTGGGAGAACAGGATCCATCCCGAGGACAGGGAAGCCTATCACAAGGGCATCGACGAGGTGTTCGCTGGCGATGCCGCAGGACACGACATGCAGTACCGAGCACGACGCGTTTCGGGAGAGTACGACGTGTGCACCTGTCGCGGCATCGTAATCCGCGATCCTGCCGGCGAACCGGACTACTTTGCGGGCGCCATACGCAACCACGGCATTCAGGGGCACATCGACGAGCTCACGGGGCTACGAAACCAGTACGGCTTCTTTGAGGACCTGGACAGCTACATCAAGAGGAGCGCGGGGATTAGCGTAGCTCTGTTTGGCATTAGCAAGTTCTCCCAAATCAACGAGATGCACGGATATCACTTTGGGAATCGCGTTCTGCAGCTCTATGCCAGAGAGGTGCTCACGCGCATGGGAAGCGCAGGGCACGTCTATCGCATTGACGGGACGCAGTTCGCGGTTATCAGCAACACGCTTTCCGTCGCGCAGCTGCAAGAGGCATACGAGCGCTTTTGCGTCTTTCTTCACGAGGGCTTTACGGTGGACGGCAAGAACATGCTGCTCGACCTGCACTGCGGTGCGCTGCGAGTGGACAGCTTTGACATCGATTCCCAAACGGTCTATGCCTGCCTGAACTATGCTGACGAAGAGTCCAAGCTCCGCCAACACGGGAACCTCGTGGAGTTTGGTGACGACCTCAACGAGGAAAGCCATCAGAGACTGGAGAAGCTGCACGCGATTCGTGCCTCCATCATGCATGGCTACGAGGGCTTCTACCTGCTGTATCAGCCGGTCGTGGATGCCCAGACGGAGCAGCTCATTGGAGCCGAGGCCCTACTGCGCTGGAACAGCGATCGCCATGGCATGGTTCCACCGAATCAGTTTATTCCCATCCTGGAATCCGATCCGCTGTTCCCGGAGCTTGGCGAGTGGATTCTGCGGGAATCCATCCTTGCGGCAAAACAGATGCTGAGCCTGCATCCTGACTTTGTCGTAAACGTCAACCTGTCCTACACGCAATTGGAGAAGCCCGGTTTTGCGGACATGGTACTTCGCATGCTCAAGGAACTGGAGTATCCGCCAGAGCATCTGTGCCTGGAGATTACAGAGCGGTGCAGGCTACTGGACACCGACCTTCTTTGCAACGTGGCTGTGAGTCTCAAGTCCAGCGGCGTTCTTATCGCGCTGGACGACTTTGGCACGGGGTTCTCTTCCGTTGGCGTCCTCAAGGAAGTCCCGTTTGACATCCTCAAGATTGACCGCGGATTTGTGAAGGCGGTGGAGGAGAGCCCTGTGGACCGACGGCTGGTGAGCACCATGGTGGACCTGGCATCCATCTTTGGCACAAAGACCTG
The DNA here is from genome assembly GCA_902780305.1 of uncultured Coriobacteriaceae bacterium. GTDB lineage: Bacteria > Actinomycetota > Coriobacteriia > Coriobacteriales > Atopobiaceae > RUG440. Next base: position 13,482 of record CACZFB010000069.1, read on the forward strand.
CGTCGAGGGCGTGGAGACGGCGGGCATGAGGGACATCCTCAACCGGTATGGCGTAGGATGCTTCCAAGGGTATTACTATGCGAAGCCCCTCACGCTCGAGCAGCTCTTGGATTGGCGGCGCGATTAAACAGAAAGATACCTGCGGGACGGGATATGGGGACCGTTACCGGCGGCTACGAATGTTCCATGACGTAGCGGTCGAACAGCGGGAGCGCAAAGCTCACGTGCCCATAGGTCGAGCCGTCCACGACGCCCTTCTTTACGAGCCGGTCTCGGTAGGGGTTGAACTGGTTGGTGCTCATCTGCGCCACCTCCCGGACGTCGCGTACCCGACTGCTCGGCGCCTGCGCTATCGCGCTCGCAACGGCCTTGTCACCCTCCGAGAGCTCGCTCCAGATCTTCTCGTACGCGTAGTCGTCGAGGTACTGTTTGCACTCGTCGATTGCCCGTTCACCCAGGGATCCGCTCTGCCAGACGAAGTAGCCAAACACCTGGAACGCGAACGGGTACCCCTTCGTCATCTTTGCCAGGCGAAGCGCCTCGTCGCCGTCCAAGCCGAGGTTCTTGCGGTAGTTGCCGGCGATGGTGCCAATGTTGAGGGGTCTCATGTCGAGACGTGGCGCGCGATAGAGGAAGGTGAGGGTTTTCTCGTCCTGCAGCTTGCGGATGTTGTCAAAGAGCCCCGTCATGAGCAGGAATATGGGCAGATCCTTGCGAACGAGTATTTGGAACGCGCTTGCGAACTCCCGCATGGCAGGCGTGCTGGCCGCCTCGTCCACCGTCACCAGGAGCTTCTTCCCGTGGCTGCGAAGGCTGGCGAGCATCCTGTCGAGCGCGACCTCGATGTCGGATATGGGCACGGACCCGGTGACCTCCAGGCCAAAGCCAAAGAGCGAGAGGTTGATCTTGGCCGACTGGAACAGCTTGGCGAGGCTGTTCCGGCTGCTGAGGTTCGCCGCGAGTGACCGCAGCATGTCGCGTTCGGGGTTGAGCTCGACCACCACCCATTCGTCGTACGTATCGAGGTGCTTCGACACCTCCGTCATGAGGACGGTCTTTCCGCTGCCGCGTACGCCCGTAATAAGAAACACCTGCTGGGACGGGGGCTCTGCGCAAAACGTCTCGACGACCTGGGTGACCATTGATGCGCGCGGGATGACTTGCAAGGGTTCCCGGCCAAACACAAGGGTGTAGGGGTTTCTCTCCATTGCGCCTGCCTTTACTGGTTTAGTGGAGTTTACTACTCCTTACTGGTTTTGCAACATTTTACTACTCTTTACTGGCTTTTACTACTTTGCATGGTGTCTGGACGTTTTTGGGAAAAGGGGTTTGGCCCCTTTCCCCAAATGCGCCATGGCGTTTTGCGAGTTTGTGCGGTGGGACTCCGCTGTGGGATGGTATCTTAATATACGGATGAGTGCCGCCTGCGCGGGGATGCCGCGACGGCGGGATGACGGCCGGGGACCAATCGGGGGCTTAGGGGGCTTGACACGCATGCGGGATAGGCACAGGCTCCTCACGGCACGGCACGGCACGGCACGGCACGGCACGGCACGGCACGGCACGGCACGGCACGGCACGGCACGGCACGGCACGGCGTAGAGCGTAGCCGCGTCTCCCTTTCGAGAACAGATTACAACTATACTACGCGACGGATGACCGCCGGGTCGGGCGGGGCAGGTGAGCCTCGCCCGTTCTGGCGGTCTTTTTGCGCAATGCGGACAAGGCGCGGCCGCGGTGGCCGCGCTGGAATGAGAGAAAGGAAGAAGGGACATGAGAGGGAAGACGAGAGGCCTGCTGGGGATGATGTTCGGCGTCGCGCTGGCGCTGGTGGCCGCGCTGGGGGTCGCGCCGCGCGAGGCGCTGGCGGACGGCACGACGTACGACCCGGCGTCTAAATACACTCGTTATGACGCGTCTAGCGACGACACGGTGAAGATCGACGGGGTGGAGTACAACGACGCCGTCGTCGAATGGTACGTCATCGGCTACGACTCTGGCGCCAAGACCGTCACGCTGCTCTCGAAGCAGGCGCTCGGCGAACATGAGTTCGACAGCATCGACAGCAACACGAATATATACGCCAGCTCCTCCATCAAGAAGTACGTGGAGGGCCTGACGGACGCGGGGCAGCCGCTCGCGGGGATCGCGGGCGCGCTCGCGGACGTAAGCGACGCAACCGGCGAACCGTCCTTAAGTGGCTACGGCGCCGTCCCGTACCTTCTGAGCACGGGTGAAGCAAATGATGATACTAGTATGTCAGTAACAAAGAGAAAAGGGGCTGACAACGGTGGCATGGATTGGTGGCTTCGCTCACCCGGCAACTCCGAAGCCAAGGCCGCGTACGTGCGCGGCGACATCGGCATCGTCAAAGACTCGGGCAACAACGTCTATCTCAAAGAGGGGCTTGGCGTTCGCCCCGCCCTCAAGCTCGATCTCGAATCCGTGATCTTCGAATCTGAATCGAAGATTTTCTCGCTGCCCGGCAAGGTCACCGGGGTGAAGCTGAATCCGTCCACCGCGACCCTCACCGAAGGCGGCGATCCCGTTGCGCTGAAGGCGACCGTCAACCCGGAAGATGCCACGGACCAGACCGTGATGTGGAGCGTCGGCGGGACGGACTCTAGCGCCGTGACGCTGTATTCCGACGAGGCCTGCAAGACCGAGGTCGGCACGGACGCCACCGAAACCCTGACCGTCTACGCCAAGGGCGTCTCGGCTGGCGAGGCCACCGTCACCTGCACCAGCAACGCGGACAAGACCAAGAGCGCAAGCTGCGAGGTGACGGTGAGCGCGGCCAAGCACGCTGTGACTGTGGCGGCCAGCCCCGCCGAGGGCGGCACCGCCGAGGCGAGCCCCGCCGAGGCCGCCGAGGGCGAGAAGGTGACCCTCACCGCCACGGCGACCGACGGGTACGAGTTCGTCAACTGGACCCTTGAGGGCGACGGCGCCAAGCTCGACAACGCCGACAGCGCCACGACCAAGCTCACCATGGGCGCCGCCGACGTCACCGCCACGGCCAACTTCAGGAAGAAGGCCGAGCCCACCCCAGAGGTCGTCCCCGACGCCTCCGTCGCAGCCCACGTGCAGCGCATCGGCTGGATGGACCCCGTCACCGACGGCACCGCCGCCGGCACCACCGGCAGGTCCCGCCGCATGGAGGCGCTCACGCTCAAGCTCCCCGACGGCGTGGCAGGCGGCATCGAGTACCGCGGCCACGTGCAGCGCTCCGGCTGGGAGAAGACGTGGGCGTCCGACGGCAATGTGGCCGGCACCACGGGCAAGTCCCGCCGCGTGGAGGCAGTCCAGATCCAGCTCACCGGCGAGGCGAAGGACGCCTACGACGTGTACTACCTGGTGGCCAAGGACGCGCCGGCCCCCGACGCCACGTACAAGGGCGTCACGCAGCAGTACGCGAAGGCCTTCGTTAAGAAGTAGGCCCGACGCAACGGCCAAGCTGAACACGGGGGACACACCTCTTCGAGGTATGTCCCCCGAGTACGGTTTCCCCCTCCCCGGCGTCCCCCGAGTACGGTTTCCCCCTCCCCGGCGTTCACCGCGTACACTTTTTGCTCGCAGAGACCCCCACCGCGTACACTAATCCCCAATTAGTGTACGCGGTGGGGGTTTTCTCGGACGATTAGTGTACGCGGTAACGGTAGACCATGTGACCAAACGCGACAGGGGGACACACCTCTTTGAGGCGTGTCCCCCGAGTCCCGTCTTCTCACTTCTTCGTTCGAGGTGTCTTCCCCTAGTCCTCGCTTGCCAGGCGGTTGAACAGCGCGCAGAGCGCCTGGGCACTGTTAAAGTTCTCGGGAATGATGTCCTTGGCGGGAATGGAGACGTCGAACTCCTCGTCTGCGCCGCTCACGATGGCAAGAATGTCGAACGAGTCGAGCATGCGGTCGTCAATGAGTGTGGTGCAGTTCTCGTAGTCGATGTCCTCCTGGATGTCCTCCAGCATCTCGATTACTTCGTCTAGCGTAATGTCCATCTGTGGTCTCTCCTTGCTCCTACGTCATCCGGACGTGTTGGGTTGCGGTCTTGTCGGGTCTTACCAATAGAAGATGTCGGCGTGGAACGTGTACGCGGCCTTCTCGTTGGATCCGACCGGTCGTGCGCTGAGGTAGAGGCGCACGTCGCCACGCCCGCCCACCATGGGATAATGGTACTCGGTTTCGGTGCTGTAGGGACGCACGTTTTCCATTCGTCCTGCAACGGGATTCTCCACGTCGAACTTGTACTCTATCTCCATGTTTGGCTGGGCGATGGAGTGAGCCTTGATGTCCACGTAGCCCGTCTCGTAGTTAACCTTGTAGGTAAAGTAGCAGTACTCCACGCTGTTATACGACGCCAGGTAGGTGTCCCACTCGTCGTACCCAAAGAACTGCTCGGCCGACGATCCCGGCTTTGCCTCGTCCTGGGCAATGAGCATGCCTAGGGCGCGCGAGAGGTGAGCGCTGCCCTCGATGTCGAGGTGCTCGCTGTCGCTGTACTCGTCCTCCTCGGCGCGGTAGAAGTCGGGGTGCGTGAGGTTGAAGTCGTAGTACACGCCGCCCCGCTCGGTTACGAACTGCTCCAAGCCAGCCATGAGCTCGCGATACCCGTCATCCTTATGCTTGAGGTTGGTGAGGTCTGGACGCGGTGCGATGCCCACATAGAGTTGGATATCGTTTTGCTCGCAGTACGTGAGCAGCTTGTCGAAGTCGCTCATGTTCTTGGGAAGGAACTTGGCGTCGCTGGTAAAGTGAATCTCGTGGTCCCACAAGATGTTGCTCGTAAAGTCTCCCTCGTAGCCACCGTGGCCCTTGCCCATGTAGTGCCAGGTGGGGTCAACCAGGCCGGCGGTGTCGATGGGGTTGGGGTAGGTCAGACGACGTTGGATGTTCTCGCTAATGGCCTGAGGATCGAAGCTCACCGTGGAGTAGAACCAGGGGAACATCCAGGTAATGGACTTGGACGAGGTAACGTTTACCTCGTCGAGCGCCAGGCGACCAACGTTTTTAAGCACCTCCGGCACCGGCTCGCCCAGGCTCTTGGCCTGCATAAAGGTGACCTGCGCGTTAAACCAGGGCTCGTTTTGAAACGTCTCCGGGCCTGCAAAAAGAATGGCCCGCGAGATGTTGTGGTCGCGCTTGGCAGCCTGGATGGAGGCGAGCGCGTTGCCCAGCGACTGGGCGGGCGTTGCCAGGCTAAACGAGTTGGATCCCAGCGTCTCGTCCAGGGTAAAGGGGTCGATGTTGCGCTGGGCGTACGAGGACCCCACAATAACGGTGTCGATCTTCTGGTTGGTCGACTGGTGGTAGTCGCGCCACGTTACCTCCGCCGCCGTGCCGTAGGGCTCCAGGCACAGGGTGATTACCACGTTGAGACCAACGGCAATGGCCACGAACAGCAGGACCTTGAGCACGTTGCCCAGTATCTTGCGGCCGCGCGGGGTCTGTGCGGCCTCCTGCGCCTCTGGGGCGCCGTCGTGCTTAGAAGAACGCATAGAGGAACACCTCCCCTTGAGTCAGGCCGAATCCCGTGGCAAAGACCCATACCAGGCCCATGCCCAGGTAAAGCGCCGCGCGAAGGGGGAACTTCCACGAAAGAATGGCGGCGCGCACGTCGGTGCCGCGCTCGTAGAAGAAGCTGATTACGAACACGACGCAGCAGGCGACGAGTGCCGGCGGAATGAAGCCGTAGAACTCCGGGCACACGACGCCGTAGTTGGCGAGCTGCCACTTGAGCTCGAAGGCCGAGAGGTTTACCACGGTGTCGCGCATGCACAGCCACACCTTGCCCATGTCCTCGATGCAGTCGAAGTAGCGGCCAATGGACACGATGGTCATGGTGCGAACGATGGAGAAGATGTGCCAGGGCACCGACTTGCGGTTGACCTTGAGGGCGGTGGCCCACTTGTCGAACGTGGGGGCCAGCAGGTCCGAGAGCGCGATGATGGTGCCGTTGAACAGGCCCCACGCAATAAAGTGCCACTCGGCGCCATGCCACAGGCCCACGATGGTAAACACGATGACGTTGGCGATGCACGCCGAGATGGTGCGGCCAATCTGCTTGCCCAGCACCTTGGTGGCGCGGCGGTTGAGGTCCTTAAACGGCTTGGCCACGGCGATGGGGTAGAACACGTAGTCCTTCATCCAGGCGCCCAGCGACATGTGCCAGCGACGCCAGTATTCGGCGAGCGAGGTGGAGAAATACGGTTGCCTAAAGTTGGGTGCCATCTCGATGCCAAACAGTTCCGAGACGCCCTCGACCATGTCGATGCCACCCGAGAAGTCCGCGTACATGTAGGCGGTGTACAGCAGGATGCCAATAATGATGACGGGGCTCAGCGTATGCTCGTCCGCGTTGGCGAAGATCGTTTGGTAGTTGCCCACCAAGACGTTGGCGATGGCGTACTTCTTAAAGACGCCGTAGCCCAGGCGCAGCAGACCGCGACGCATGCCATAGGCGTTGGGCGAGCGTTGCTCGAAGAGCTGTCCGCGCATGGCGTCAAAGCGGTTGATGGGGCCTTGGATGATTTGCGGGAACCACGACACGAAGAGCAGGAACTTGGCGAAGTTCGGCTCGATCTTGTACTTGTCGTTGTAGATGTCGATGAGGTAGCCCAGCGAGATAAACGTGTAGAACGAGATGCCCAGCGGCAGCAGCAGTCCCAGGCTGTGCGTGGATTTGGCCATGCCAAAGTTGTACAAGATAACGTTCCAGTACTTAAGATAGCCCAAGATGCCCAAGTTGATAAGCAGGACGCCCACCAAGACGCGCCGTCGCTTCTTGGTAAACTGCAGCTTGACGGCCTTTTTTGCCTCTCGGCCCTTGGCTGCCTTGCGTGCCTCCTTTGCCTGGGCGCTGAGGTTGGCGATCATGCGGGAGCCCTGCCACGTGGTAAGGGCCGTGGTAAGCATAAAGGCCAGCGTGGTCCAGCCACCCGAGATGCCGTAGAATGCGATGCTGCCCACCAAGAGGATGATCCATTGGTACTTGGGGGCGAATCGCCCGCACCCGTAGTACAGTACGAGCAGGCAGGCGAGGAAGAAGAAAAAGCCGAGCGAGAAAAAAGTCATTGGTTACCTTTCGTTATAGCCCCCACATGGTATCGCATCATGTGGCGGGGCACCGCACATCACACAACGTATCCATGTGAGCGCGGGGCCCGACTGAGAAAAGGGGTCAAACCCCTTTTCTCAGTCGGGCCTTTAGTGCGCCCAAAACGCGCGTCTCCCGATGTGACGGCGGTGTTTGCCCGGCAAGGCGCTACAGTAGCAACATGTATGCTCAACGTCTGTTAGGAGCCGTTATGCCTGATTCCATTCGCAAGGTAAACGTCATCGGTCACCTCAACCCCGACACCGACAGCATTTGCGCTGCCATCAGCTACGCGTACCTTAAGAACCAGCTCGACCAGAGCACCGTGTACGAGGCGCGCAGGGCTGGTGCCGTCAACCGCGAGACCGGATATGCCCTCGCGCACTTTGGGTTCGAGGAGCCGCGCCTCATCACCAGCGTCGCCCCGCAGATCAAGGACCTCACGCTTGCCGAGCAGGCGGGCATCAACCCCGAGACGAGCCTCTATGTTGCTTGGAACCTCATGCGTGAGGAGGGCACGAGCACGCTTGCCATCGAGGACGCGAAGCGCAGGCTGCAGGGCGTTATTACCGTGCAGGACGTAGCTACGGCAAACATGGACATCTTGGACCGCAGCTCGCTGGCCACCGCGCGCACCGGCTACGTCAACATCTTGGACACGCTCGACGGCGAGATGGTGGTGGGCGATCCCAACGGCCGCATCGAGACCGGCGACGTGTGCGTGGGCACCACGCCCGAGGCCATGGACGGCGTGGTGAAGCCGGGTGACACCGTGCTGGTAACCGACCGGGTGGAGTCCCAGCGCTTCGCAATCGACGCCGGTGCCGCCTGCCTCATCGTGTGCTGCGAGTCTCCGGTAACCGACGAGGTCAGGCAGCTGGCCCGTGACCGTGGCGTGGCCATTATTGCCACCAAGTACGACACCTACGCCGCCGCGCGGCTGGTCTCCATGTCGGTGCCCGTGCGTGCCAAGATGCTTGAGGCTGGTAAGGTCGAGTCCTTCTCGCTCAACACGGCCGTTGAGGAGGCGCAGCGCACGATGGCGCGCACCGGCCATCGCTTCTTCCCCGTAACCGACGAGGAGGGGCGCTACTTTACGCTGCTGGGCAGCAGCAACATGGTCAACCCGCAAAAGAAGTTCGTAATCCTGGTGGACCACGCCGAGGTGTCGCAGATGGTGGACGGCATGGACCAGGCCGAGATCTTGGAGGTCATCGACCACCACCGCGTGGGCACGCTCGAGACGCCCGGCCCCATCTTCTATCGCCTGCAACCGGTGGGCTGCACCTGCACCATCATCTACGAGATGTTCCAAGAGAACGGCATCGAGATTCCGGCCAACATCGCCGGCCTCATGATGAGCGCGATCCTCTCCGACACGCTGTGCTTCCGCTCGCCCACCTGCACGCCGCGCGACGAGTACGTGGGCAAGGAGCTGGCCAAGATCTGTGGCGAGGACCCCGACACCTACAGCGATGCCATGTTCGACGCGGGCGCCAACCTGGAGGGTCGTTCCGCCGACGAGGTCTTTAACTCCGACTTCAAGATCTTTAGCCGCGGCAACGTGAGCTTTGGCGTGGGTCAGGGCTCCTACATGACCGAGAACAGCCGCAAGGCGGGCGAGGATCTGCTTGCCCCGTACTTCGAGCAGGCGGCAAAGATCAAGGACGTTCCCATGATCTTCTACATGTTTACCGACATCAAGACCCAGACGACCGAGATGCTGTACTGGGGCAACGGCGCCGAGAGGCTGTGCGCGCGTGCGTTTAACGTCGAGGCCAAGGACGGCATGGCCGTGCTGCCCGGCGTGGTGAGCCGCAAGAAGCAGGTTATCCCCGCCATGATGAACACCCTCGCCAAGCTCGAGACCGAGGAGTAACCAAGAGAAGGTCGCAAATATGAGAAAAGGGGCCAAACCCCTTTTCTCGTTTTTGCGCCAAAGTGAGAAAAGGGATCTGGCCCCTTTTCTCACTTTTTTGCGAAAGGAGCGCATGATGAGCACACAAGGCCTGGCGTGGTGGCAGCAGACCATCGCCTACGAGGTGTATCCCAAGAGCTTTTTGGACACGCGGGGACAGGGCACCGGCACGCTGGCGGGAATCACGGCCAAGCTCGACCACCTTGCCTCGCTGGGCGTGGGGGCGCTCTGGCTCACGCCGTGCTATAAGAGCCCCATGGTGGACAATGGCTACGACGTGCAGGACTACCTGCAGATCGACCCGTCGTTTGGCACGATGGACGACATGGACGAGCTCATTGCCCAAGGCCGCGAGCGCGGTATCCGCGTGGTTATGGATCTGGTGTTCAACCACACCTCCGACCAATGCGCCTGGTTCGTGGAGTCGCGCGCGTCGCGCACCAACCCCAAGGCCGACTGGTACATCTGGCGTGACGCCAAGTCCGACGGGTCCGCGCCCACCAACTGGCGCTCAATCTTTGGTGGCAGCGCCTGGGAGTGGTGCGAGGAGCGGGGCCAGTATTACCTGCACACCTTTGCCAAGCAGCAGCCCGACCTCAACTGGGAGAACCCGCAGGTGCGCGAGGCCCTGTACGACATCTCCAACTACTGGGTCAACAAGGGCGTGGGCGGGTTCCGCATCGACGCCATCACCTACATAAAGAAGCCCCCCGTGTTCGAGGACGGTCCCGCCGACGGCGAGGACGGGCTGTATCCCGTGCACGCTGCCACGGCAAACCAGCCGGGTATCTTGGACTACCTGCACGAGTTTAAGCGCGCGGTCCGCGACGGCCACGACATCTTTATGGTGGGAGAGGCCAACGGCGTTGCGGCAAGCGAGCTGGACCAGTGGGTGGGCGCAAACGGTGTGTTCGACATGCTCTTTGAGTTCAGCCACATGCATGTGCCTATGGGTGCCGAGGAAATCTGGTGCCGTCCGGCAACCTGGACGCTTACCGACCTCAAACGCGTGCTTGCACAGAGCCAGGCGGCCACTGCGCACAACGGCTGGTACCCCGCGTTCTTCGAGAATCACGATCAGCCGCGCTCCACGGTAAACTTCTTCCACGACGACGGGCCGCTGGCCAGCAAGGCCAAGGTGCTCGGTGCCGTCTTGCTCACCACGCGCGGCACGCCCTTTTTGTACCAGGGAGAGGAGCTGGGCTACGGCAACGCCTCCTGGAAGCGCATCGAGGACTTTAACGACGTGCAGACGCGCGCACAGTACGAGTTTGCGCTGGGAGAGGGGCTCAGCGAGGCGGCGGCGCTGGCTGCCTGCGTGCGATTCTCGCGTGACAACGCACGCACGCCCCTGCAGTGGGACGACTCGCCCCATGCGGGATTCTCGACGGCCGAGCCGTGGTTGCGCGTGCACGACGACTATGCCACGTGTAACGTGGCGGCCCAGGAGGCCGATCCGGACTCGCCGCTCTTGTGGTACCGTGCCTTGGCCGCGCTGCGTGCGGCAAGGCCAGAGCTTGTTGCCGGCGACTGGCAAGAGCTGCTGGCCGACGACGAGCGCATCCTCGCCTTCGAGCGCACGCTAGAAGGCGCGCGCTGCGTGACGCTGGCAAACTTCTCGGGCGAGGAGGCAACCTACGACACCTCGCTCGTGGCTGGCCTCGTCCCGCTTGCCGCATCGCTGGGCGAGCCGCAGGCTGGCACCCTGCGTCCTCTGGAAGCCGTGGTGTGGGGCAACTGAGAAAAGGGGCCAAACCCCTTTTCTCAGTTGCCGCGAAGTGTTGTGGTATAATATGGCCACAAGACATGCGAAAGGAGGAGACATGCCCGCTGCAAAGACAACCAAGCCAATCGCCGTGCCCGTGCGCGACCTCAAAGATACCGCGCAGTTCTGCCGGACCGTGCGTGAGAGCGACGGTCCCATCGTCGTCACCAGGAATGGCTACGACGAGTTTTTCGTACTGCCGCCTGATCTCTTCCACGAGTTCGTTATGATGCGCCGCAGACAGGAGCTTTACAACGAGGTCGACGTCGCTGAGGCGCGGCTGGCATCGGGGCAGGGTGTCTCCGCCCGCGACGCGCTCGCCCAGATTAGGCGGCACCGTGGCGTATGAGGTTGTGATAGACCCAGGTGTGGTCGCGCGACTTGATGAGGCCGTGGGCTACGTAATGGAGGTTCTCGGCAGCCCTGGGGCGGCAGCCGACATGCTCGATGGCTTCGACGAACTGATAGGCAGGCTTGAGCAGAATCCCCTCTCGTACCCTCTTGCACAGGACGAACGCCTCCAGGCACGAGGCTATCGCAGGGCGCTCATTGGAAAGTACCTCGTGCTCTTCCGTGTGTGGGAAGATGGCGAGCACGAGGGTACGGTCTGGGTCACTAATCTCTTCCATGGCTCGCGGAATTACCAAGGCCTCGTGTGAGAAAAGGGGCCAAACCCCTTTTCTCACGATGTCCGTTACCGGTTCTCGTCCTGGTACTTTTGGATGGTGGTCATCAGGGCGGGGATTACCTGCTTCTTGCGGCTCACCACGCCCGGCAGCACCGTCATGCCGTCCTTGGCCTCCACGTTAAAGGCGCGGCAGATAAGCGGCTCGGCCTGCGGCCCGTAATAAAGCATCTCGGTGGTCTGGCTGCGGATGTCGGTAAACATATAGAAGATGTTGGGTACGTTCTTTGCCCTGCTGGCAGCCTCGAAGTACGGAGCGAGCAGCTTCTCGGCCGCCTTGCGGCTCTTTTTGGTCATAAAGCTGCTCTGACCCACACCAAAGGTGGCGTCTCCGCGGCTAAAGATCTTAAAGTCGGAGTTAAACACCTCGTCGGCGGTGCGGCCCTCCAGGCTGGCGCCCGCGTCGAACATGGCGTCGCTGTAGCGCTCGGGGTCCTCGCCGCAAATCTTGGCGAGCATGCGACCGACCTCGATATCGCGCGAGGTGCAGGTGGGCGAGCGGAAGCACAACGTGTCGGAGAGAATCGCGCTCATCATGAGGCCGGCGATGTTGGTTGGAATCTTGACGTCGTACTCCTGGAACATCTCGTAGATGATGGTGCAGGTGCTGCCCACGGGTTCGCAGCGGTAGTAGATGGGTCCGGCGGTCTCGATGGTGCCCACGCGGTGGTGGTCGATGACCTCCAGGATCTCGGCCTGGTCCATGCCGTCCACCATCTGCGACACCTCGGCGTGGTCCACCAGGATTACGTGCTTCTTGTCCACGTTGAGCATGTTGGGGGAGCTCACCACGCCCACGTAGGTGCCGCTGTTGTCGAGTACGGGGAACACGCGGTGCTGAGTGCGCGCCATCACGCGCTGCGCGTCCTCCACCGAGGTGTTTACCGAAAACGCGTCGATTCGCTCCTCGGGCAGCATCTTGGCACGAACGGGAACCGACATGGTAATGAGGCGTGCGGCGGCAAAGGTGTCGTAGGGGGTGGTGATTATGGTGCAGCCACGCTCTTCGGCGAGGTTGCGAATAACGTTGGTGACGTTTGCCTCGCAGCACACAATGAGGCAGCCCGCACCGGAGTCGAGGGCGAAGCGCTGCGACTCGTAGCGATTGGTAACCAGAACCGTGTCGCCTGGGGCCACCACGCCGTCCATCATCTCGGGGGTGGTGCCAATGGAGAGCTTGCCCATCTTAATTACGGCCTCGGGGTCGCCGATAATCATGTGACCCTCAAGCGTATCGATTACGTTTTGGTACTTGGTGCGCGCGCGGGACAGGGCAAACGTGTCCAGGATGTCCATGTTGGCGTTTGCGATGTCCTTAACGGCGATGAGGCCCTGCAGGTCGCCCTCGCTGTCGGTTACGCACAGCGTGCCCGAAAGCGAGTCGCGCATGAGGTTCCACGCCACGTGCAGGCTGGTCTCGCGGTGAATGCCCTGCAGCGGGGTAATCTCGATGTCCTTAATTTGGGGCGCAACGCTGGTGATGAGGCGCGGCTCGTCAAACCCAAAGTGACTGAGCGCGAAGGCGGTCTCGCGGTTAATGGCTCCCGCGCGACGAGCCTCGTAGCTTGTGGGTGTGTGGTCCACATGGCTCTTAAGATATGCATACGAGATGGCGGCGCAAATGCTGTCGGTGTCGGGGTTAAGATGGCCAATAACGTTGACTTTTCGAATGGAACTGGGTGACATGGCACCTCCTTGGCTGCGCTCGGTGTTGGATACCTTAGTCTAGGGAGTAGCGCAAGATATGCAGCGATGTTGTCGGTGGGCGCATCGCTGGTTCGGCGGGTGGACGATACTGCCTGCGATGGCTATAGAATAGGTACCATTCAAACGAGGGAGGAGACACGATGTGCGATTTGCAAAACGCCGCAACCGAGGAGCACCACTTCTTTGCGTTGCTTTCGCGTCTTAAGTACATTGAGCGTTGGGCGCTTATGAGAAGCTCTCAGCCCGAGAACCTGGCCGAGCACTCCCTGGAGGTCGCGATGATCGCCCATGCCCTGTGCGTGCTGGGCAACGAGCGGTACGGACGCGAGCTCAATGCGGAGCGTGCGGCGGTCATTGG
>CACZFB010000070.1 GCA_902780305.1 uncultured Coriobacteriaceae bacterium
GCGCTGACCAGCGGGAACGCCTTCTATGGCCGTGCGCATGATCTCGGACCCGTATGCGCCAAAGTTGAGGGTAAACCCAATGACGGCAACCCGCACGGCGTCCAGCCCCGTTTTGCCAAACACCACGTAGTACAAGATCATAAGCAGCACCACCGTGGGCGTGCCTTGCAAGATGCGCACGAACACGTCCCAATGAGAAAAGGGGCCAAACCCCTTTTCTCATTTTGGCTCATTTTCTCGGCTTCGCGCCCTAGCCGAACTTCTCCTTGAGCTCGTCAAAGGATACGTGACTGTCCAGCGTCTGGACCGCCGTCGTGCCGCTGAGCACAGAGAACAGGAATTCCGCGATATTCTCGATGGTGAGCTCGTCAGACTTCGTGCCATCAGACTTGTTGAGCGCATACGATTTGAGTAGCTGCGTACCAAGCGCCCCCGCAGAGATGAGGAAGTGGTTTTCAAGCTTTCCGGGGTCAGCCAAGTCGGAGGCCAACACGCGCGTGGCAACCGAATAGCTGTTTACCAGCATCTTTGATCCGTCGGTGTCGACGAGCACGGTTCGCTGGGCGTCGGCCGAGACGTCCATAGGTATGCTTCCGCTCTCCGGCGTCTCAGGCTCGCCCTTGTACAGCGAGCCGAGATCGGCCAACGCCAAACAGTACAGCTCGGTGCCCGGCAGCGTGAGCATTGGCTCCACCGAGAATGCCGTGGGATACAGCAGGTAGTTGATGCCCCGAAGAAAAACCTCCGGCCCATGAAACGTTCCCACCATAACGTCATTCATCGAAATGCTGCGCGAGGCGAACACGCCGCCCAGCACGACACAATGCTCAAGCTCGACGTCAGTTCCGTATATGCTGCCTCCCACATAGCAGTTCTTCAGCCGTATGGCGCTCGCGTTAATGTCGGCCCCAAACAGCACCCTTCCGCTCGTGACGTACGCCGACACCGTGTCGGAGCTGGCGACTGCCTTCCTGAACACGATGGGCTCTTTTGCCTCAGTTTGCACGTGAAGCTCTCGATTGGCGAACACCGCATTTCTGAATTCCGTCGGACCGTCAGCGATATCTATGCTCTCGGCATATACACCACCCTCAACGACGACGTTCTTCTTGATGTGAATCGAACGAGATAGCTCTTTTGCCGACTCCGGCAGGATGCCTCCGCGTACGATGGCATCCGACAAACCAATCTGGTTTTCGATGCCAATCTGCACCTCTCTTAGCTCTGCCATTCCTCACTCCTCACGTTGTTTTGCGCCTCAGCAATCCTGTGGGCTACACCGGCGGTTTTCATACCGGCCTCTTGGTACATCTTTAGCATGAGTCGGCAGACGCGCTCGCGGTCCTCGGAATCTGTGTCCGAAGTAACCACGTGGCCTGCGCCGTCTCCGCGTCCGTACGCATCCACCAATCGCAGATAGTCGCCATCAAGCTCGTCGAGCTGTCTGGAATCGATAGCGATCCATTGCTGGTCGGGTACGCTCGCCACGTAGCGCATGACCTCCGCGCGCACATCGTCTCCGCGCGCGTTGCCCGCCTGGTGGACGACGAGTTGCTCCGACTCTCCCTGCAACGTGTCCTGCACCATATAGATGGCAGGGACGAACATGACGGCGTCGTCGCCACCGTTCTGGGTAACGGCCTCGACCGTGCTTTGGTAATCCCTCACAAAGAGGCATGCGTCAGCAAGGTCCTCAAGGACCTCCGCAGCAACCCCCTTCGTACGGGCGGTCTGCAGTTTAAGAGGAAGCGCGTGCATCTCGGATGTCTGCGCATACAACCTACCCGCACCCTCGGCATACGGACCCATCACCACGTCGCCCATCACCCGCCCACGAAGCTCGAACGAGGCACGGTCCATTGCCTTGGTGCGCCGGTCGAGCTCTTGGTCAAGTCGATCGAAAACGCGCCGATACCTGCTCTGGATCCTTTGATAGTCCTTGCGCATTTGCTCGTGAATGTCGTCGACCGCATGCGACAGCTCTAGCAGCATGCACACGCTCGACCGCATGGTGTTGCCGAACTCGGAGATCTGCGACGAGAGCTCGCCGCGTAGGAGGTTGAAGAATCCCGCCGTGGTGGTTTGCGCTATGCGCTCGCCCCCCTCAGTAATGGCGGCGACCTGGGCGGCTTCCGTGGCAGAGAGTGTGCCCGCGACCGTGACCAGGGCAGTCTCCGCTTCGCTGACGCTGGCGTCAAAGGGCTCGGTGTTTACATGTATCGTTATCTCAACCGGAACGTCACCGGAATAATGCACCGTTTTGTGCCCGCCATGCTCGCTTGCGGGATACGTTACGCTCTCAGAGCCTGAGTAATGGACGCGGCCGCGGTATGACTCGGTATAGCTCATGAGCGACTTCCGTTCTCCTGGCTGTCCGTAGTTGCCAAGGCGCCCGTCTGAGAGGAGTCGTACAGCTCGAGCATGGTTTGGGCAACACGCGGGTCTATCCCTGAGCGCGACACCGCCTGCTCGTATTCCTGGCGAATCTGCGCGCCATGAGTATCCAAGTCATTGCCGAGCTCTGCCTCGGCCGCGCGTATCTGCAAGACGATGGCGTTGCGCGTTGACGCATCGACCGCCTGCGGCGCATAGGCCTCGAAGCTATAGACGTCCGGCATCGATATGCTCTCGCAGGCAGCATAGACAACCGGCATAAAGAACAGCGTGTCCTGCGCCGCGACGCCGTTCTCGACGATTGAGTCCACAGCCCTCTGATGCCGCACGATAAGGCGTGCCCCGTTGCCCAACTCGTCTATGGACTCCGCTGTCCGAACCTTCACACGCGCCGCCGTGGACTTCAGAGCAACGTTGGTGGTGTCCGCCATACAATACATAGCAACAGGCGCATCTTGGCACTGTCGGTCGAGCAGGATGGAAGCACGCTTTGTCGATAGCTCCATAGCATCGCTGTCAATTGCACGCACGCGTTCGTCGAGCGCACGATCCAAGCCGCTAAAGAGCTTGGTGTACCGCGCCTTAATGCGATTGAAGTCGCCTGTCATCTGCGTGCGGACGTGTTCGATGGCCGCACCAGTCTCGAGCATGGCGCCAACGCGACTGCGCATCGTGCTCTGGAACTGTGCCAACCGCTGGCTCATGCGGGACTTCATAAGAGTGTAGAACCCAGCGTCCACACTTCGGCATATCTTATCTGCCGCCGCCTTCTCTGAGGCGATAACCGCAACCTGCATGGCAGTAACAGCCCCACCGACGACCTGCACGCTCTTGGTGACACCATCCATCGTGCGCGCCATCGGTTCCGTAGATACGTTTACGTCGAAGTTAGCCATGTGCCCCTCACCGACCCGTATTGAATTCGTCGGATGCGGCAGGCCCATCGAGCTGGGCAATGTTGGACGCCGCCCGCTCGCTCAGGTTGAGCGTAAAGTCGGCGTCAAGCCGCTCGGAAACGTTGGGCTCAGGTGGAATGCTGGCGTTTTGGGCTAAATAGGCGCTCACGGACGACAGCCTCCTCCTACGCGCATCCAGGTCCCGTACCGCCGCAGTAGCCTGAGCCACGTCGCGCGCCTCAGCATCTCGCAGCGATGCTTCGTAGAACTCAATGTGGGCAAAGCGCTCGCTGCTCGCGTCGATGTCTTCGCTCAGCCGCTCCATATAGCTCTCGAATTCGTCTTGTTTTGCGCGTGCCTGGTTGGCTTGCGCCTCGAAGCTGGCAATGATCTCGTCCTGGTTGTCGATGTCCTCCACCTCGGTGTCAGCAATGCTCCCGCTGCCCTTCATCGTGTCGAACGTTGCCTTCTGTGTCGTGTAGTTGCTATAGCTTTCCGCATATTCCGCGAACGACTCACGCATGCGTTGGATAAGGTCGTTGGCCTCAGCGCGATTGCTCCGGTAGAACTCGTCGACCTCATGGTGCCAACGCGCGAGGTAATCCGTCTTCTGGTCCTGAATCTCGTTGTAGATGCGCAGGCGCTCGACGCGATTCTCTTGCATGAGGTTTTGAACTACCGGCATGATCACCTCGGTGTCAATTTGGTGCATGCCAAACGGCAAAGCCGTACGCGAGCCATTGTCCGCGATCCACGTGTCCGCAAAGATGTCGTAGTGCACCCGTGAGCTCTCCTTGAGTGAGAAGGGCACGTAATCGCCCACCTTGTCGGCATAGTCGAACGTCGCCGTGCGTATACGCTCGATCTCATCCGCCTCGAGCGTCGGAGAGTACTGGTCGAACGCGGCTCTTAACACATTGCCCAGCATGCCCGTGGCGTAGTTGGTGAGCGTGGAAACACTCGCGGTGCGAGAGCGGGTGAGCGAATCTACACCTTCCGCAAGCTGGCGCATCACGTCGGTAAAGAACTCGATGTTGGCGCTTCCGTCTGCAGCGGCCTGCGCGTTGAGCTCGCCGAGCGCGTCGAAATCGTCGAGCTTTTGTAACACTCCACGAACGTCGAATACGGGAACGACGGGGTAGTCGCCCGGATTGTCGGTTGCATGCTCTTGCAAGAATGTGTAGCGCTCACTGGTGGGCGGCACGGCGGGAATCGTTACCGATACGTCGCGACTATCCCCCACCAGGTATCGGATGTTGCGCACCTGCCGATCGATGGTACCCATGTAGTCGTGCAGCGTAACGTCCTGCATTGACGTGGAGTAGTCCGACGTATCCACCGGTTCGACGTCTTGGTTTGACTCGACCACAGGCATTTGCGCCATATGCTGGCTCAGGTCGTCCATGGCCGCCCGCAATTCATCTGGCTGGTTGATCAAGGTGAGCGAAAGCTCGGTTTCGGGCTGCTCGCCCGTATAGTCCACCACAAAGCTCTTGTCACCCGTGGCCACACGCTTCGCGACGGGCACGTAGGCTACGCCAATCTTCGACACGCGATAGTTCCTGCGAATACCACGCATGGCCGTCTGGAGCTCCACGATTTTGCTCTCGCACTGGCCTATTGCCTTCTTGGCCTCGCCCTGCGATAAGTACTGCTTGAGCGCCATGGCGCCACATGCGAGCACAACGATCAGAGCAAATTGCTTGATGACCGCAATCAGCACCAACGAGCCCACCGCAGCGGCGGCCCAGATCACCATTGTCCTATTCGACCGCCCGAGCTTGCTCGCCCATTCCTGACGGTCGGCGGTCATGGCCTCGATCTGTTGCTCGTATGAGCGCTCCTCGGCAACGATCTTCTCGGCGGCTTGCCGGTAGTAGTCGAACAGCAACTTTGCCTCGTCCTCTACCACGTTCGCGGATTCAGAAAACACCTTTCCCGTCATCTTTGCTTCCCATCGTCTTGAATGCTCGTAGGTCTAATCATTCGCACAGCCTCTTGCGCTGGTCGATAAGCCGTTGGGTTTCGCGCGCCATGCCGCCAAGCTCCTCGACGGTTTGCGCGTCCGGCGCACTTGTGTCTAGCAACGTATTCATCGCACTGAGGCTGTCGTCGATCCGAGCATCGAGCTGGGCCGCCTGCGGATTGCCGCTGGGGCTGAGGTAGCGGACGTCCTCGGCAATTCTCTGCACGCGGCGCTGCACGTCGGAACAGTCCGGGCTCGTCTTGGTTTCAAGTTCGAGGGCAAGCGCTTCGAGGCGTGCCGCGCTCATTCGCATCGCCTTAACGGGTGCCAACCTCACCTGCTCGCCAAGCTCTACGGACGAGACGTGCGCCTGCGTGGCATCTCCCATCACGATGTAGACCCCTATTGCCACAAGGCCCACCAACTGGACCACGACGAGCAGCCCGAGTGGAGGCTGTGGCATGAGGTTGGCACACGCCATCGTGCCCGCAGAGCATAGCGCATAGATGATGGCAGCCTTTGCATACATCCCGCCGGCGACAATCTGCCCAACGCTCATGCTTTGCAAGGCGCTACCCAAGACGAGCGGTCCCACCAGCACGACATACAGCGAAACCGACACAACGACGGTAAACACCCGTGCGCCGACCCCACCCAACGAATAGGGCTCCAGCAGAGCCAGAGCGACAAGAAGCACCGCAAGTCCGGCCGCAAACAGCAGGCATCTCAGTGCCATTGCGTTATTCCGCTTCTTCATGATGAGCTCTCCTCTCGCCTACCTGATGTGGGCGCCGCAGCGCGGGCAAAACCTCGTACCCAGTGCAACGCTCTCGTGGCAGCGGGGACAGAGACTTTGGGTCATGTCATCAGCGACGGGGGGTGCAAGCTGCGCGCCACAAGTGACGCAGCGTCGAGCCCCCCGCTGGTTGTCGGCACCGCATAGTGGGCACGGGTTGTACTCATGCCCACAGTGCGGGCAAAAGCGCGAATCCAACGCGTACGTCTTGCCGCAGTTTGCGCAAAACACCCGGCCAGCCGCCTGCATCGGGGTACCCGCACTGCCATCCATCCGCTGGCCGAACTGCGAGCCTTGTGGCTGCTGTCGCTGGCCGAACCCAGCGTTGAATCCGTTCTGGCTCGGCTGCTCCATCATGCCTTGTCCCATGCCGCCGCCACCAAAGCCGCCCGTCATCATGGCCACGCCAAACAGACCCATACCGCCACCGTTGCGCACCGCATTGTTTGCCATGTTGAACGACTGCTGCTGCTGCCAGGTATAGCCCGCAATATTCTGCGCGCTGCGGTCGGATATCGCCTCGGAAATCTTTTGGCCCTCGCGCGAGTCAGTGTCGAGATCGATCGACGTGATGAAGAACCCCGTAAGCCTCAGCCCATACTCCTCCCAGAACGTTGCCATGGGCTGGCCGATGAACGTGCTCAGCTGGTCGAGATGAGCGGCGATCTGGGTAATTCCCACGCGATTTGCCGTCATGTATGAAATGATCGCGCTGTTGGTCTTTGCCACGAGCGGACCCATAAAGTGGTCCGTGAGGTTGCGCGCGTTGTACTCCTCCATGGTGCCTATGAGCTTGATGAGGAACTTCTCGGCATCCTGTACCTGCACGCCATAGCGTCCCTGGGCGATGAGGGGCACCATGGCGCCGTAGTCAGGATCCATGTACCGCATTGATGTGGTCCGCCAGTCGATGGTGAGCGGTGTGGTCTTGTTTACGAACCACACCTCCGCGGTGAACGGATTCCTGCCCCCGAAGGGAATGCCGTACAGGTTGCGTAACAGCGGTAGATTCTCTGTGGTAAGCGTATGCTTACCGGGTCCGAACTTACCGAGCAGCTGACCCTTCGAGAAGAACACCGCCTCCTGCGACTCACGTACTATGAGCTGGGTCTTCGTGCTGAGATTTGAGTGTGGAAAACGCCAACAATATATGTCGTTTCCACGCGGCGACCATTCGACAACGTCGATGAATGCCATACCATCCTCCTGATCATGCAAATCGGCTGAAACTCAAGCAACCTTATAGACTGCGATTATACAAGTTACGTTAGACAGAATTGCATCGACATCGGCGGGTGACCCTGTCCGTGATCTGCTGGTCAGTTGTGCATGACTGAGAAAAGGGGTTTGGCCCCTTTTCTCACAAGCGTCCCAGCCTCGCCTGAAGGGCCAGCTCGTCCAGCAGCTCGAAACGGCCAGTGACGGGGAGCGCCGTGTGGGTAACGATGTCGCCGATGCCCGACCTGACCTTCCGGAGCACTTCCTTCGCGTCGTGGTATTGGGGAACGTGCTGCGCCACTATGGTCGCGTACATGAGGGCGAACGGCCTCGTGGACGGTACCCTGGAGAGCTCCAGGAGGTTCATGTTCCACACCATAGAGTTCTTCAAAACCTCGATGGGCCACTCGAGCGCGCCATCGGTGGCGCTCAACTGACGCAGGTCGGAGCGGACGTCCGCGAGCGTCCTTCCAAGCAGGTTCAGACCATACCAGTTGGCGGGATCGTCGAGCTTCGGATCGCCCTTGAAGAAGCCAACGCCCCACTTTGTGTCTTTGTGCCCGGCAGCCTCCCCCAGGGCGGCAGAGCCCGTGGACAGCAGGTCGTTGAGGAGCCGGTCGTTCTGAACGAACTTCTGCCTCAGCCCCACGCGCATGAGCTGCTGGTTGACAGCATCCCAGACCTCGTCGGAATAACCGTGCACCTGCTTGCCAAGGTGCTTGACCGTGCCTTGGTCGGTAGCCGCAAGAATCTTCTGCGCCATGTCGGGATCGCGGAATACCTGCGCCTTCTGCCACATCATCCAGTGCTCGCCCGTGGGAAAGCTGATGCCGTGATACTCGAACGGGGACACGTACCAGTTGCTGAGGTAGCCGTCCTACTGGTACTCGTGGTAGAAGGTGACCACGTTGGGGCGGACCCAGGTGCCGTCGAGCTCGGCGATGCGTTGGAGCAGCCTGACCGCATATCCGTTCCAAAAGTCACGCATGAGCGGGGTCGGGTCACTCGGGTTGCGCACTCCTCGCCCGGCGCGGTGGATCATCGTGAGCACCGCGACGGCAGCGTCGAGATCCAGCGCCTCGACATTCGCGCGCATGTGCCTGCCATTCGTCAGCCCATGTGCCTCGAGCGTGCTGCGGTAGTCACGATCGAGGACGAAGGGGTTGTAACACGAATCGAGAAACTCCTGGTGGAGCTGGCGACACTCCGCCTCGGTCGAGATCGCCTGGATCCTGTTTATGTATTGCGTGATGTGCTCGTATCTAGGCATTTGAAGTCTCCTTGGTTTTGTCCGTTTGGAAAGAGGCACCGCACAAGGCATGAGAAGTTATTAGAGAAGATTAGAGGATATTAGAGTATGTTAGAGTAATTTAGAGATTCCTCATGTATCTTAGAAATCATTCGAGAGATTTCACGCTCCCACACCGATACTCCCGGCCGCACGACGTCTCTACTGTAGGAGGTATTGTCATGCCAAACCCATTTAAGCCCACCGCTGGCAAGATGCCGCCCATCCTCATCGGGAGGGAAAACGTCGTTACGGACTTCGCCGAGGGACTGGAAAACGGCGCGGGCGCCCCATCAAGACTGATGCTCGTCTCTGGACAGCGTGGCTATGGGAAGACCGTCCTCCTTGTCGAGCTCGCCCGGGTCGCGCTGAGCTACGGGTGGGAGGTAGTGCGCCAAACAGCTTCGCCTGGCATGTGCGAGCGAATCGTCGGTGCGCTTGAGAGCCATCGGCCTCACGTTTCAGAGGCGAGCATAGAGCCCTCGATTGACATAGACGGCGTCGCCGGCGCCAAGCTGGGCCACGTCTCCCTTGAAAAGACGGCGGCGCTCACCGTGCGCGACGCAATCGAACGGCGCCTCAAGCACCTGGACGACGGCAAGGGAATACTCTTCACCATCGACGAGGCGCAGGCCGCCAGCACCGACGAGATGGTTGCGCTGGCGACGGCGCTCCAAGAGGTCATCGGCGACGAGGACCTGCGCGACGTGCCAGACGAGCGCAAACATGGCGTCGCATTCGTCTTTGCTGGGCTGCCTTCGGTGGTGGACGACATCGTAAACGAGCGCGTCCTGACCTTCCTGAGAAGGGCCGTTCACCACGGGCTGAGCGACATCCCCCTGCCAGACGTGCGCAACGCATATCAGTCGACCGTAGCGGAATCGGGTCTCGCCATAGGCTCAGAAGACGCCATGGAAGCGGCACGGGCGTCGGCCGGGTACCCCTACATGATTCAGCTGGTCGGCTACTACATGTGGCAGTCCGCACAACGAAGACGGTCGCATGCTATCGAGCGGTGTGACGTCGAGCAGGCTACGGCCGACGCGGCTATGGTGTTTCTCGATGCCGTCTGTGCGCCAGCGTACCTTGGCCTGACGGGCGCTCAGCAGGCGTTCCTGAGGGCTATGGCGCCAGACTGGCCCCAGCCATCCGCCGTGACGGAGGTTGCGCGACGGTCAGGGAAGAGCGTCGCTTGGGCGGCGGCCTACCGCAAGAGCCTCATTGACGCGAACGTAATAGATGCCCCAGCCAGGGGGTTCGTCGCATACGCGATTCCACACTTTGGCGAATACATGGAGCGGGTCACGTCCGCCGATGACGGGCCTCGGCGAATGGCGACTCGCTAACCACCTCCCCACATATGCCTGCTATACAGGTTGCGTAGCGGTGGTAGACCACCTGGAAGGGCCGAGATAATCTGGTTTTATGATATCAATGCGACGCGCAACGCCATGGGAACCACCCAGAGCTAGGAGAGGAGAAGCGCGTCGCCGCGCAG
>CACZFB010000071.1 GCA_902780305.1 uncultured Coriobacteriaceae bacterium
GGGTGCCGTCTATGTTAACGAAAATGGCTTATTCACCATGAAGGGCACCTCAGTCATAGATGGCTGTGTGGGCAGGAGCTCGGGTGCTGTTTATGTGGGGCAGAATGCACAATTCACGATGGATGAGAATGCAATTATTCGCAATTGCAAAGCTCAAAAGGTGGGTAACAGTCTCGGTGGCTCTGGTGGTGCGGTAACACTGGGACGAAAAGGTGTCGGTGGAACCTTCACTCAAACGGGCAATAGCGTTATTCAGAACTGCACGGCAGGTGAGATGGGTGGAGCTGTTTACGTCGAGGACGGAACGTACAACCTGTCCGGCAGTGCGGCAATCAAGGGCTGCACGGCAAAGACGGGCGCAGCAATTTACCTCAACGCCCAAAACAATAACAAAGACCGTGCCACGCTGAAGCTCTCGGGCAGTCCACAGTTTGGGGATGGTTCGGAAGGCGATTCCGCTAACACTGTCTCGGTATCCAATTATGCGAGCCAAAAGAACGGCGGGGAAGAGGTCTATGCGGACGATAAAGCCCGTCAGGACATCTATCTTGCGGGATACGAGAACAAGAATGCTTCTCCAATTCAAGTGACTGGCAAGCTGACTTCTGGCCCTGGCACCATCTGGGTCTGGGCAGAAAAGAATCCCCACCACAAGAAACTCGAGCAGTTCGCCCAGTTCGTCGATGGGGGCACCAATCTGGGCGATGCCGATAAGTCAACGAGTATGACGGCTTTCCGCAATGCACGTCACGATGAAGAAACAGGCTGCACCGGCGCATATCTTACTGGTCAGGCCGGGACGGGCGAATTGATCATTTGGTCGGGCGGCTTCGACTTCACGTTCCTCAAGACCACTGGCTATGGCGATCGTCTGAACAACGCGACGTTTGAGCTGTATCAGGCAAATGCGAGCCGCAGTGACATACCGGCGAATGCTACGGCATATCAAACTGCCGAATCGAGGCAACTTGCCACCACCAATCCCGCAGCCGTTAAGGTCGTCGTTAACAACGCCGTGCAAGAGAAGGGCGTCGCGGGAGACGGCTTGGTGACGTTCGAGAAGGTTCCCACTGGTACGTGGTTTATAAAAGAGACGATTTTCCCGAAGGTCGATTCCACGAACACGGACCAGAATGCAGCTCGTTACTTCGACCAGTACAAGGACACCAACAAGACCAACATTCAGAACGAGTACCGCTACGTAGTCATGCGTAGGGTCACCGTCAACGCAAATGGCACCATAAAGATGGAGTACGCCGAAACCGACAAAGAGGGCAGGGCAGTGCTTGATGCGCAGAACAACCTCAAGTGGAAGGACGTACCCACCACGAAGCTCTCTGTCGTTAATGGAGTTCAGGACGAGACGGTGCCGGTGTACACGTTTATGAACGTCTCGCCATTCCAACGCAAGGTTATCCTGCGTAAGGTAGGCGAGGACAACGGCAAGTACGTAACCCCAAGTGGTGCGAAGTTCCGCATTTACGGTGCCGACTGGCGTGAGATTGTTGACCAGGAGTACGAGTCCGATGCTAAGACTGGTGCGTACTTCGTGGATACGTTGCCGTATGGCGTCTACTACCTCGTGGAGACGCAATTCCCCACGGGTTACCAGCCGACTGGACACGACGCATACGATGCCACAAAGCCGGAGACCTGGCCGTACTACAAGCTCACGGTTGGCGATGCGGGTCAGACGATTAAGAACGCGAAGAACGAAGACGTAACGATTGACGCCCGCGGCACTTACATCGAGGGTCTATTCTGGGGCGTCGACGCGACTGTTCCGGAGGATACGAGCAGCGATACGCCACAAGAGCCTCAGGGTCAGGAGTTCAATCCGACAACAGGGAATCCGGAAGACTACAGCGCTATGTGGGGCAAGATTTACCTGACGTCTGGTACGCATAGAGGAGAAGCCTTCTCGTTTGGGACTCACAGCGGCAGGGTTACCTTCGAGTACGGCAACACTACCTACACTGGCATGAAGGCGTACGAGTGGTATCTGCTGAGCGAGTTGAATGACGACGAGCTTAATCAAGTCCGCGAGGCAGTTGACACGAACGACCTTCAGAATCAAGGATGGCGCATAGATAAAGCAACAACCATTTGGTACGAGGGAAATGACCAGTATGCCAAAGGATTCTACGTGACACTTCATGATTGGAACCATGGATCACTGAATAACCTCAACGAGCTGTTTAATAGTGAGCACGTTGTCTATCTTGGAAATGGTTATGACGTCTACGATTACAACACGCTTCCTCTTCGATACACTGCGCCTGGCATACCTCCTCAACAGGGAACCAAAGCATTGATTTACACGGCCGAGAAGGATGGCAAGAGGCATTTTTGGCTGCGCACCAATACAGAAGGCGGGTATACCGTGCATAGCGACTCCCAGATGAACAGCGATCGTAGTTTGGACGCAAACGGCATTCCCAACAATTCGCAGAAGTGGCTCGACATAACCGACTGGGTTAGCTGATAGGAATGAGAAAAGGGGTTTGGCCCCTTTTCTCAGGGACTGCCCATGGGGCCCATCGGGAGGGGTCGTCCCCATTGATAGGTCGCATGCGACCTATCAATGGGGACGACCCCTCCCGATGGGCGCGTGCTACACTGGTGGAAAAGAGGCGAGGGAGGTCGCGCATGGCACGCACGATCAGCATAGGGGCGCAGGGGTTCGAGGACATCCGCGAAAACGGGTACTTCTACGTGGACAAGACCGGCTTCGTGCGGGACTGGTGGCTCGGGGGCGACTCCGTCACCCTCGTCTGCCGCCCGAGGCGCTTCGGCAAGACCCTCAACCTCGACACCGTGCGCTGCTTCCTGTCCACGGATCTCGCCGGGCGCGGCGAGGAGCTCTTCGGCGGGCTGGAGGTCTGGGCGGACCCCGCCATGCGGGCGCTGCAGGGCACGGTTCCGGTGGTGGCGCTGAGCTTCGCCGACGTGAAGGCGAAGGACCTGCCAGGGATGCTCAAGGGAGTGCGGGAAGTGATCGCCGCCGCGTTCGACGCGCACGACCACCTGCGGTCGTGGGACGGGCTCACGCGCAACGAGCGAATCCGCCTGGACGAGGTGCGGCCCGACATGGACGCCACCACCTGCGCGCGCGCCGTGGGATTCCTCTGCGGCCTGCTGCACCGCTATCACGGCGTCGCGCCCGTCGTGCTGCTCGACGAGTACGACGCGCCCATGGAGTGCGCCTGGACGGGCGGCTTCTGGGACGAGGCCTCCGACTTCATGCGCCAGCTGATGAACTCCACCTTCAAGACGAACCCCGCGCTCGGCCGCGGACTCATCACCGGCGTGACGCGCGTCAGCCGCGAGTCGATATTCTCCGACCTCAACAACCTCGTCGTGGTCACCTCGTCGACGCCCCTCTACCAGACCAGCTTCGGCTTCAGCCAGGGGGAGGTGGACGCGGCGCTGGCGGAGTACGGGCTCTCCTCCAAGCGCGAGATGGTGCGCGAGTGGTACGACGGCTTCACCTTCGGCGGCATCGGGCACGTCTACAACCCGTGGTCCCTCACCCAGTACCTGCAGTTCGCCGAGTTCCGGGCGTACTGGGCGAATACCTCGGGCAACGGCCTCGTGAGCGAGGTCGTGCGCCGCGGCGGCGCGCGGCTCAAGGCCGACTTTGAGGAGCTCATGCGCGGCGGCGAGGTGGCCAAGGTCATCGACGAGCAGGTGGTGTTCTCCGAGCTCGCCACGCGCCCCGACGCCGCGTGGGCGCTGCTGTTCGCCGCCGGCTACGTCACGAGTCCGGGCCCGGTGCCCGAGTTCCCCGAGGACGAGCCGCGCCGCCTGCGGCTCACCAACAGGGAGGTCGAGATCAGCTTCGACCGCATGGCGCAGGGCTGGTTCGCCGACGCCGAGGACGACCTCGATGACCTCGCCCGCGCGCTGCTTATGGGTGACGTCCGCACGGCCACGCGCCGCCTGGCTGAGGTGACCCTCTACTGCATGTCCTCGTTCGACGGCGCGCGCAGGCCGGCCGAGCGCGAGCCCGAGCGCTTCTACCACGGCCTGGTGCTGGGGCTGCTCGCCTCGCTCCGCGGCCGCTGGTCGGTGGAGTCCAACCGCGAGAGCGGCTTCGGCCGCTACGACGTGGCGCTCGTGCCCGCCGACGGCGCGGCCGGCACCGACCCGGCAGTCGTGATGGAGTTCAAGGTGTTCGACCCCGACGAGGAGGAGACGCTCGCCGACACCGTCGCCCGCGCGCGGCGGCAGATCGAGGAGAGGCGCTACGCCGCCGGCCTCGTCGGGCGCGGCATCGCGGAAGAGCGCATCCGCACCTACGGCGTCGCCTTCCGCGGCAAGGAGGTCCTCGTCGGCTAGCGACTGCCAATCGAAGGGGGTAACCCCTATTGATAGGTCGTGCGACCGATCAATAGGGGTTACCCCCTTCGATTGGCAGGAGAGCTTCCTACCGGATGCAGGTGCAGTTTCGGCCGGCGTGCTTCGCGTCGTAGAGGGCCTGGTCCACCCGCTGGAAGAACGATTCGGCAGTGTCGTTTGTGCGGGCACTGGTAAGCCCAATGCTAATGGTAATGTGACCCACACGCAGGAAGTTTGTCTGTGCCACCTGCTTGCGAATGCGCTCCGCCGCAGCGTAGGCCTCGTCCATAGACAGCTCGGTGAGCAGGCACAGGAACTCCTCGCCACCCCAACGGCCAAGGGTGTCTCCCTCGCGTATGCAAGCCTGAACGCACCGCGTGAGGTCCATGAGCACGATGTCACCGGTGTCGTGACCGTAGGTGTCGTTGACCTCCTTAAAGAAGTCAATGTCGTACATGAGCAGAACGAGGTCGTTCTTCCTGCGGCGCTTGGACATCTCGTAGTGCAGGATCTCGTCAATGCGCCTGCGGTTGATTGCCCCGGTAAGCGGGTCACGCTTGGCCAGTACCTCCAGCTCGCTTATGGTAGCGTTCGCCTCGGCGGTGGTTGTGTCTAAGAACGTGGCCAGACGATCCGAGAGGGGAATGGGACGTCCACCCGTAGCGGCAATGGGGTCGGGCAATGCCTCGGGCGGTTCGCCCTTCGGTGCTCCCTCGCGCATACCCAGTGCAACGATGGTGCTGTTGAGCAGCCCGCCTCCCTCGGCAGTATGCATGATTTCGCCATTGCCATAGGCCCAAGCCATGCTATTGCAGGCATGCCTGTAGCACAGAATCTCGTAGTCCGCACGAGCGTTGCCCAAGAACACGCGGCGGTTGACGCATGCGAACAGCACCAAGGCCTCCGGGAGGAACTGTGCCATCTCGTTAGCAGAGGTGGTCGTCTCGCGCAGGAGGTTGTTGGGATGCGCATACGAGAAGAACACGTGTGTGCCTCGCTCGAACGCGCACGGGAACTGCAAAGAGCCGTCCTCGTAAAAGGAGATGGGAACGCGCGCTACGAGCTCCTTACCGCTTCTAATAACCAAGGGGAACGGGGCTGAGTTGTCGAAGAAGTTCTCATCCAACGCCATGTTGAGGTATCGCTGGTAGAGCGAGACGGCCGGCTTTCCGTCGATGGTCGCCACGCGGCCATCCTCCGTGCAGGAGGTGATTACGTGGTCGTTGCCAATGGTGCGCCAGCCAAGGTTGTACACGGGCTTTACCTGAAGGTCTTCTCCGCAAAAGGTCACCGTGAGCATGCCCTTCTCGCACAGCTCGTTACCCACGAAGATGGCCGACCGGTCGTTGGCCATCGTGTCGATGCCCGCCTGTGCGCCAAACAGCGGCAGGTCGCCGTACTCGCGCACGATTTCCTCCACGAATGGCGCGGGGTTGAGGTTGACCTGCGTCTGCATGCACAGGATCGCTTGCTTGTGCTCGTATGAGCCCAGTTTGCGGCACAGCTGCTTGCCCGCCTTGCGCGGAGTTGTGCCATTGCAGTCGAACAGGTCCACGTGAACCTGCGAGTTCCTAAAGAGCAGGAAGGTGCAAACGGTGCGGGTGGGCACCACTATGTCGTTGGCGACCTCGCCCATCGTGGTCATGCCCACGATCGTGGTGTTGGGCAACATCTGTGCCCCAACGCGAATGCGCTCGCGCATGACTCTAAAGTCGCAATGAGGCTCGAACAAGATGAGCAGTCGGCTTCTCGCACTAACAAAGTCAGGGTCCTCGACGACCATCTGGATCATCTGCTCGGTTGTGAGCGATTCGCCCAACACGTAAGTAAGCTGCTTCACGGGTGCATCCCTTGTTTGGTTTCAAAAGCATTCACCATTATGCCACAAGCGGGCGGCGCGTGAGGGAGAATGCCGGCGTGGCACAAAAGGGACAGTCCCCCGGACAAAAGGGACAGTCCCCTGGACAAAGGGGACAGTCCCCTGGACACAGGGGACAGTCCCCCGGACACAGGGGACAGTCCCCCGGACACAGGGGACAGTCCCCCGGACACAGGGGACAGTCCCCCGCGTACCACGGCGGGGCGAGGGTTGTTATTTGCCCTCGCCGCTGGTAGGGTGAGAGCATCGCGTCGTTGGAGGTGGAATATGTTGCTGGAGACGCCAATGATCGCCACATACGCGGCGGTGGTCGCCACGCTGCTGGGGTTGGTGATGGGGTCATTCCTCAATTGCCTCGCCTGGCGAATGACCCACGGTGAGTCGGTGCTGCATGGGCGCAGCCACTGCACGAGCTGCGGGCACGTGCTGGGGCCGGCGGACCTGGTCCCGGTGCTGAGCTGGGTCTTCTCGCGCGGCAGGTGTCGCTACTGCGGCGAACGCGTGAGCTGGCGCTACCCGGCCACCGAGGTGTTGTGCGCCGTTATGTACCTCTCCATCGTTTTGTGCTATGGCCCCACGTTGCAGGCCATCGAGCTGATCGCGTTCGCCAGCGTGCTGCTGGTGCTCTCGCTCACCGACCTGGACGACTACATTATTCCCAACGCAACCATCGTGGCCGCCATCCTCATTCGCGTGGCTTACCTCGTGGCCGTGGGTGCGACCGGCGGCGGCAACACGCTGGAGCTGCTGCGAGACGCCGCCATCGGTGGTGTGGTGGTAGCTGTGCCCGTCCTGCTGCTCGCGTTGGTTATGGACCACGTGTTGGGCCGCGAAAGCCTGGGCGGGGGAGACGTTAAGCTGCTCTTTGTGGCGGGCATGTACTTTGGCTGGCGGCAGTGTCTTTTCCTCATCGTGGTGGCCTGCGTGCTGGGACTCGTGTTCTCGCTCCTGGGCCAGCGCGGCACGCCCGAGCCTGACGATTCCGCACTCCAGGCTGACGCCGCCGACGCCGCCGACGCCGCCGACCCTGCCAACACCCACGTCACCGACGGCGAACCCGAGCCGCCCGCCAACGCCCATCTCATCCCATTTGGCCCCTCCATTGCTGCCGCGTGCTGGATTACCATGCTGGTGGGGGAGTCAGTGCTCCGTTGGTACCTTGGCCTCTTCCTTTTGTAGGTTTGCTGTCTTGTGTTGCCGCTTGCATGACGTATTATGAAACAGTCTATGGTCGTGGTTAGGAGTGGCGCTCATGGCAACTTCGTATGTTGGTGTGGACATTGGAACGGGGTCGGTAAAGATCGCGTACCGAGACGCGCGTGGCGTGCACCTCATCTTTAAGGCATTGCCCGAAAACATGATGGACGAGGACGACCTCGTCGCACCCGAGACGCTGGTGTCGATTATCGCTGACCTGCGCAAGCAGGAGAACATAAAGCCCAAGGACGTCGTTTTGGTGCTTGGCGACAGCGTTACCTTCTTCCGTCATGTAACGCTCCCGCCCATGAGCGACGCCGAGCTCAAGCTCAACCTGCCCTACGAGTTCCGTGATTACATAGACGAGGATCTTGGCAACTACGTATACGACTATGCCGTGGACGAGGTGCCGCTGGACGAGGAGGGCAAGCCCGAGCGGCTTGAGCTGTTTGCCGCTGCGGTGAGCAAGAAGCTGCTGGATGAGCGCGCGTCCATCCTGAGCAAGGCGGGCTTCCGGCTAAAAATAGCCATTCCGTCCCAGATGGCGTACACGCGCCTGCTCTTGGACTATCTGGAACGCAATCCCCTGGAGGACGGTCTGCATCAGGTATTCATCGACATCGGCTACGAGCGCGTGTCGGTCCACCTGTTCCATGGCGCCAAGTTCAAGGCCTCCAAGACCATCGACTTTGGCGTACGCGACCTGGACATGGCCATTGCCGACCTCAAGGGTGTGGACCGCCATGTGGCCAGCACCTACAAGGACACGAACTTCGAGGGTGTCTTGGACTCGCCTGAGTGCGAGGCGATCTACGATCGTCTGTGCTTCGAGATCAACAAGGTTATTAACTTCTATAACTTCTCCAATGCGGATGACGTCGAGCGCATGTACCTCATGGGTGGTGGCGTGGAGATTCCCCAGCTTCTGGACGTGGTGGTGCGCTCGTTCCCCATCCCCCTGGAGACGGTGGTCATGGTTATGCCCCCCGATATCCAGCAACTCGAAAAGACTGCCTCCTTTGGCCTTGCTATAGCTGGCATGCTTGAGGGAGAGGCGGTGTAGCATGGCGCTCGACTGGAAGAAGGAGATAAGTCTCGCCACCATCTTGGACTTGGTGCGCCCCAACAAGGGTGAGGCCAAGGAATCGGGTGAATACCCCACCAAGACCACGATGAACCTCTACCAGAGCAGCAAGAAGACCACCGATGTGCGCAAGGTCGTTGCAATAGGGGTGCTGCTCGTCGTGGCCATCGGCGTGTTCGTTAAGTTTGGCGTGCTGGACCAGCTGGCGCTCCTCTCGCAGAAGGAGGGGGAGCTTGCCCAGCAGCGCGCGCTCATCGCGGCCACGCAAAGTGGGAGCTCGGGCGACCTGGGCGCGATGAAGGAGGCCTACGACGCCTATCTGCTCCAGTATGGCAACGGTTCGGTGGACGTGGTGTCGGTGCTCGACGTGGTGGACAAGTACGTTAAGCCCCGAGCGGAGGTCACTAACATCGTGCTCGCCGACGGCGTGCTCACCCTCACCCTTAAGGACGTACCGCTTAACACCGTTGGCGACATCGCACGCGATCTGGGCAAGCAAAAGAACCTGATTGCCTCAGTAAACGTGTCCACGTCCAGCACGCAAAAGACGGAGGGCCAGTCCGAGTCGGTAATCGTGGCAAAACTCGTGGGCGGCTCGAGCGAGGAGGCGAAGTAGCATGCTAACCTACACGTTCTCTACCCGCGAAAAAATCATGCTGGCCATCTTGGCAGTCGTGGGCTTGGGCATCCTGTGGTACCAGTTCGTGTTCAGCAACATCCGGGGCCAGGTTGCCAGTATTGACTCCGAGATTGCCGCGGCGCAGGACGAGCTTCTGGTCGCCCAGTCGCAGGCCGCCTCCGCAACCAACATGCAAAAGCTCCTTGAGGACTACCAAAAGCGCGGGATAAAGGCTCCCATCATTCCGGAGTACGACAACACGCAAAAGCTCATGGCGTACCTCAACAACGTGCTGGGTGGCACGCAGGGCTACACCATCAACTTCGAGGACCCCGTGATCGAGGAGGGTGACAGCAACGTCCATCGTGCCGGTACCATCACCTTTAACAGCAACTCGTACGATGAGGCGCGTTCGGTGGTAAATGCCATCGCGCGTGGCACGTACTCCTGCCGCATAGACGCGCTGGGCATTGCCGACGACACCTCCAAGAAGAGCTCCTCCAGCAAGAACGCGCCGGTTGTTACCAATATCCAGGTTACCTACTTCGAGAAGCCCACCGGCGACATGGTCGTCAGCACCGACGATGGCATTCCCGAGGGCAACGACTGGAGCGTGTACACGAACAACAACAAGTAGGGGCTGGCAATATACGGCTGGTTGCCTACGGTGTCCGTTTGGGAAGAGGTACCTTTGTGCCATGCGCGCATGGCACAAA
>CACZFB010000072.1 GCA_902780305.1 uncultured Coriobacteriaceae bacterium
CCAGGTCGTTGCCACCCCATTCGGTGGCCGCGTCCGCCTCGCGCTCCTGCTCGCGAAGGGCCTCTCTAAAGCCGTGCAAGGGGTCGAACGGGACAAAGATCTTGGCCCGGTCCTCCAGCGGCATGGGCGCGCGCGGAGGTTTTTGCGATGCGGCGCGCCTATCCACTGCGATGGCCCCCAATCTGCCGGTTGCGCTCGCGAGCCGTCGCCTCGGGCAGCAGGTCGATGCCCTTGAGCAGGGAGTTCTTGCCGAACTTCTCCTTTACCGCGCTCACCGCCAGCTGCCGCCTGTGCTCGCGCTCGAGCGACGCGGTGTCGCTAAACAGGTCGAGCTGCACCCCGGCCGCATCGTCGTCCACGACGCCGTCGAGCGTAACGTTGAGCCGATGGATCCCACGCAGTGGCGAGACCGTCTGGTCGTACACGTCGACCGCCGCGTCGATTATTTGCCGCCTCGAGCTGGTGGGCGTCACGAACCGGTGCGTCCCACCGTCCGATGGGCCGCCCCAAAAACGCACGTTTCCCTCGGCGCGCATGGCAGCCTTCTCGTCCGGCGTCAGGCCGTAGCTCACCCACACCACCACCGACGTAGCCGCCTTGCCGCGCTCCACCAGCTCGAGGGCCACCGCGTCGGCCATCTCCTTGATTATGGTGCGGGCGTCGTCAAACGCGTAGTCGCAGCTCAGCACCTGCGCGTTGGTAAGGCAGTGCGTCTGCGGGCGATACGCCTTAATATGCGCCATCTCCACTGGCTCGACGCCCCACGCGTGGTCGATCAGAATCTCTGCGTCCACGCCAAACTCTCGATACAGGGGCTCCTGTGGCGAGAGCGCGAGCTGACCCATGGTGTGGATGCCCATCTGGGCGAGCCGCCGCGCGGTCCCCGCACCCACACGCCAAAAGTCGGTTATGGGACGGTGGTTCCACAGCGTCTCCTTGTAGCTCCGCTCGTCCAGCTCGCCAAAGAAATCCTCGCTGTGCTTGGCCGTGATGTCCAGAGCGACCTTGGCCAGATACAGGTTCGTCCCCACGCCGCAGGTCGCCGGAATGCCCGTGCGTGCCACCACGTCCTCGCGAATCCGCTCCCCCAGCTCCCGCGCCGAGAGACCATAGAGCGCAAGGTAGGGCGTCACGTCGAAGAAGGCCTCGTCGATGGAGTACACGTGAATGTCGTCCTTGCTCATCCAGCGCAGGTAGATGCCGTAGATCTCGGCGGACTTCTGGATGTAGCGCGCCATGCGAGGTGGCGCCACCTCGTAGCGCAGGTGCGTTGGAATCTGGAAGATGCGGCAGCGGTTGCGCACGCCCTTGGCCTTGAGCGAGGGCGAGACGGCCAGGCAGATAGTCTTGTTCGTGCGCGAGAGGTCGGCCACCACCAGGTCGGTGGTCATGGGGTCCAGCCCACGGTCGACGCACTCGACGCTCGCATAGAAGCTCTTGAGGTCAATGCACAGGTATTGTTTGTTCGCCGTTTCTCTCATGCGAACTATTGTACTAGAACCAGGGCGGCCGGAACCTGCGTTTCACGGGCAGCAAGCCGGTATCCGTTTGGGAAGAGGTGCCTTCTCCAAGCCCTTTGTTCAAGCGTCAGCTCAAGGGCTCGAGGCTACGGTCCAGGATACCGTGTATCTGTGCGATGGCGACGCCGTAGTTTACCATCGGCACGCCGGCGGCCGACGCCACGGCCATGCGATGTGCCATCTCGCGCTCGTTGAGCATGCATCCACCGCAGTGCACCACGAGGTCGTACGTCGCGAGGTTGTCGGGAAACTCCCCTCCCGAGACGAACGAGAACTCCGGGCTGGCACCGCAATGGTCGCGAATCCACGCGGGCATTTTTACCGTGCCGATGTCCTCGCACTGCCGGTGGTGCGTGCAACCCTCGGCGATGAGCACGCGGCTTTGGTCGGTGAGGCCGCTGAGCCGCCGCGCACCCTCAACGAGCCCCGGAAGGTCGCCCTTGTAGCGCGCCATCAGAATGGAGAACGAGGTGAGCGGGACCTCGCGCGGCACGATGGCTGCCACCTTGCCAAACGCCTGCGAGTCGCAGATCACCACGCGCGGGGGCGCGGCCAGCGTGGCCAACACGCCCGCGAGCTCCGCCGGCTGGCATACGAACGCGGAGGCGTGGGTGTCCAGCACGTCGCGTAGCACGAGCTGCTGGGGCAGGATGAGACGACCCTTGGGCGCGGAGGCGTCGATGGGACACACCAGCACCACCACGTCGCCGGCCTCGAGCAGGTCACTCACGATGAGGCGCCTGCGTCCGGCCTGGTTGGCCAAAGCGCCAATCCGCTCCTTGAGCTCGTGGATGCCGGTCCCCTCGCGCGCACTCACCAGCAGCTCGTGGTCCGCGAGCTCGGGTGCGGTTCCAGCGAGCAGATCGGCCTTGTTGAGCGCCACCAGATAGGGCAGCTTGCGGGCCTTAAACTCCGTCAGCAGCATGCGGTCGGCGTCGGTGAGCCCACGTACGACGTCAGCTACCAGCACGGCCACGTCGCAGCGACGCAGCGCCTGGCGCGCCTTTCTTACCCGCAGCGCGCCCAAGTCGCCCTCGTCGTCGATGCCCGGCGTGTCGACGATTACCACCGGTCCCAGCGGCAGTAGCTCCATGGCCTTGCTCACCGGATCGGTGGTGGTACCGGCCACGTTGGACACAACCGCCAGGTCCTGCCCCGTAACCGCATTCACCACGCTCGACTTGCCCGCGTTTCTTACGCCAAAGAAGCCGATGTGCACTCGCTCGCCCGACGGCGTTGCCGCAAGCCCCATGTCTCTCCTCTCCGCTGTACAAAGGGGACTGTCCCCTGTGTCCAGGGGACTGTCCCCCGCGTCCAGTTTTTTTCTAGAACCTGAAGTCGTTGCCCTGGCCGGTGCGAATGAGCTCGATGCGCTCGGCGCACAGAGCGCGGCGTTGCTCGTCGGGGATGTTGGCGAGCTCGCGACGTACCATGTCCCAGCCCAGTTCCTGCGTCTTGGGCGAGGCGTAGTCGGTAAGGAACTCGCTCAGCGTCATCAGCGCGTTGGGGTGACAGTAGTTCAGGATCTGGCCGCTCTTGCAGAAGCTCATAAAGCGGTCGCCCGTGCGGCCGGCGCGATAGCACGCGGTGCAGAACGACGGAATGTGGTCGCACTCCATGAGCCAGCGAATGACCTCGTCCAGCGTGCGCTGGTCGCTCACGTCAAACTGCTCGGTGTCGGTGGGGCGAACCTCCTCGGTGTAGCCGCCCACGCTGGTACGCGACGCGCCGCTTATCTGAGAGATGCCCAGCTCGAGGGCGCGCCTCCGCACGCTCTCGCTCTCGCGCGTGGAGATAATCATGCCGGTATAGGGCACCGCGATGCGGATGAGCGCGATGATCTTGGCAAACATCTCGTCGGAGAGCGAGTTGTCGAACTCGGTGGGGTCGATGTCGTCGGCGGGCTTCACGCGCGGCACGCTAATGGTGTGCGGCCCCACGCCGTTGACGGCCTCCAGGTGCTCGGCGTGCATGAGAAGCCC
The DNA here is from genome assembly GCA_902780305.1 of uncultured Coriobacteriaceae bacterium. Classification (GTDB taxonomy): domain Bacteria; phylum Actinomycetota; class Coriobacteriia; order Coriobacteriales; family Atopobiaceae; genus RUG440. The sequence continues at coordinate 3,503 of CACZFB010000072.1, forward strand.
GGCGAACTCGTACGCGTAGCCGTCCAGGCCAAACAGCACACCCAGGCCCAAATCGTCAATGCCGCCCTGGAACGCGCGGTCCATGGCCTCGGTGTGCCAGTTGTAGTCGTGCTTGGGACCCCACGGATGCAGCTTGAGGTAGTTCTCCTTGTGATAGGTCTCCTGGAACAGGATGTAGGTGCCGATCTCGGCCTCCTTGAGCATGCGGTACTCGTCCACCGTGGTCGCGGCGATGTTCACGTTGACGCGGCGAATGGCGCCGTTCTTATGCTTTACCGAGTAAATCGTGCGAATGGAGTCCAGGATGTACTCGATGGGGCTATTCCGCGGGTCCTCGCCCGACTCGATGGCCAGGCGCTTGTGGCCCATGTCCTGCAGCGCGATGACCTCGTCACGAATCTCGTCCTGCGTGAGCTTGCGCCGCGGGATGGTCTTGTTGATGGCGTGGTACGGGCAGTACAGGCACCCGTTGATGCAATAGTTCGAGAGGTACAGCGGCGCGAAGAGCACGATGCGGTTGCCGTAGTAGGCCAGCTTGATGGCACGCGCCAACCTAAAGATCTCCTCGTTGACCTTGGGATCCTCGCAGGCCAGCAGCACCGATGCCTCGCGATGGCTAATGATGGCGCAGTGGTCCTTGTCGGGGTGCAGGTTGGGCTTGCACTTTTCCAGGATCGAGTAGATAAGGTCCAGGTCGTCCTTGTGCTCCTGGGCGTAGGCCAGGGTGTCCAGGATCTCCTGGTGGTTGATGAACTCGTCCGCGCAATGGGACTTTGGGTCGTACTTGTAGGACATGGATCACTCCTCCTCTTTTGGGTCGGGCCTCGTGCCCTCCCCGCCAAATGCCATGGTTGCCGCGCGCGGATCGCCTCGGTCCACGACGACCGTATACCCTATGGAGAGCATGCGCGTGGAGAGGCAGCCGCGGCACTGGGCCGACTCCTCCCCCGTGCATATCTTGTTGTCGTACAGGCTGTACATGCTGCGCACCGCCGTGGGCGAGAGGTTGGGCATCACCACGTTCGCGCCAGCAAGGATGCCCTTTTCGCGTCCGCGCGCATCGAGCGTGCCCAGCGCCGTGGTGGCGGGCAGCAGCAGGTTGGGCTGCATGAGCCGCAGCAGGCTCAGCAAGAAGCACGTGAGCGCCACCGAGCCCGCCGGCTTCTGCGCGAACTCCGTCGCGTGGTGCGGGACGAACGGCCCGATGCCGCACATCTGCGGGCGGAACCTCTCCACGAACTTGAGGTCGGCCGCCAGGTGCGCAGCCGTCTGGTACGGGGAGCCCACCATAAAGCCGCACCCCACGGCATAGCCGATGTCGCGCAGGTCGCGCAGGCACCGCATGCGATCGTCGAACGACATCCGCGCGGGATGCAGACGCTCGTAGTGCTCGCGGGTCGCCGTCTCGTGACGCAGCAGGTACCGGTCCGCGCCCGCGTCAAAGAGCGCCTGGTAGCTCGCGCGGCTACGCTCGCCCATCGAGAGGGTCACGGCACAGTCCGGATGCACCTCCTTGATGCGACGCACGATGTCGCACAGGCGCTCGTCGTCGAACCACGGGTCCTCCCCACCCTGCAGCACGAAGGTGCGAAAGCCCAGGTCGTAGCCCTCGTTGGCACAGTCCACGATAGTGTCGGGCGCGAGCCGGTAGCGCTCTGCGGTGGCGTTCGACGCGCGGATGCCACAGTAGCGGCAGTCGTTCTTGCAGTAGCTGCTGATCTCGATGAGGCCGCGCACGAACACGTCGGTGCCGTAGACGGACTTGCGCACGGCGACGGCGCGCTCGGCGGCATAGGCCGCCAGCTCGGGCGAATAACCCGCTATAAGCCGCTCGTAGTCCTCCAGCGGCAACTCGCGGCTCGACGACAGTTCGTCGACCAGCCGCGTAAGGCTCTGTTCCATGTGCGATTCCTTGTCGTCAGGCGGGCAACCCGCGTCGCCCCCTTGTTGTCAGGCACCGTCCCTAGTATGCCACAGGCATGCGATTTTCTCAGAAATCCAACGAACCGGCACGGCCGCGGCAGCGGTGTCCGTTTGGGAAGAGGTACCTGTTGGACATGCACGCGTGTCCAACAGGTACCTCTTCCCAAACGGACACCCCACACTACCAGACCGGGCGCTACTCGCTGCGCAGGGCCTCCACCGGGTCGGCCTTGGCCGCCTTGCGCGACGGGATGAGGCCGGCCACCAGCGAGAGGAGCACGCTCACGCCCACCAGAATCGCGGCGGCCGCAATGGGCAGCCGCGCCACGCGGTGCACGTCGAAGTTGGCCTCCACGATGATGTTTGCCGGAATGCACCCCAGGGCCGTGATTCCCACGCCCATAAGGCCCGAAACCAGCCCCTCGATTACCGTCTCGGCGTTGAACACGCGGCTGATGTCGCGCTTGCTCGCGCCGATGGAGCGCAGGATGCCAATCTCCTTCTTGCGCTCGAGCACCGAGATGTACGTGATCACGCCAATCATGATGGAGCTCACCACCAGCGAGATGGCCACGAAGGCGATGAGCACGTAGCTTATCATGTTGACGATCTCGGTAACCGAGCTCATCAGCGCGCCCACGATGTCGGTGTAGGTAATCACCTTGTCCTCGTCCTCGGCCTTCATGCGCTCGTTGTACGCGTCCAGAATGGACACCACCTGCGCCTTGCTGTCGAAGTTCACGGGGTAGAGGTCAATCTCGGACGGCTTCGCCTCGTCGGCGTAGCCCAGCTTGACCAGGTTGTTGTCGCAGCTGGTCTTCTCGGAACTCATCAGCGACATCATGAGCTCCGAGAGCTCCTTCTCGTCCATGTTAAACGAGAACGCGTCGGCAAAGGCGTCTTGGTCGATGTGGAAGGCGCCGGCCATGTTAGACATGAGCTGCGTCATGGCACCCTCCATGGCAGACGTGAGCCCCTCGGTGAGCTGTTCCTCCAGCGCCGAGCCAAACGCCGTGAGAATCTGCTCCATCGCCTGGCCCATGTACGACTCCAGCACGGTGCCCAGGCTCGTGGAGAGCGTGCTGCCCAGCTGCTCGCCCAGCTGCTTGGCGAGCTGGGGCCCCAGCTGCGCGGCGATCTGCGGACCCACCTTGGCCGCAATCTGACCCACGACCTTCTTGGCCTCCTCACCCAGCTTGTCCTGGGTCTCCTTGGGCAACGCCGCCCACACCTCCTCGGCCGTCTTGGCCTTAATCTGCTCCTGCAGGCGCGCGGAGATGCGCTGCTGGTCCTCCTCGCTCAGGGTAACCGCCCCCTGCATGCCCCCAATGGCCTTTTGCAGCACCTCCGGCTGCGAGAAGTACGCCGAAACCGCGGCAGAGACGGCCTGCTGGTCGGTGGGGTTCACCCGCTGCTCGATGAGATACTGCGTGAACCCCGCCTGCAGCTCAGCGATCACGGGCTGCAGCTTCTCCTGGTCTACGTTGGGGCTGATCCCCTCCAACAGCTTGGCCAGGTCGATGTTCGAGAGATCGGGCATCATTGCGGCGGTAACCTCCGGAGAGGAGAGCAGCGTGGTATCCACGCCGCTGAGGTCGACGCCCGTTAGGTCGATCTTGGAGAGATCGATCTTCGAGAAGTCCAGGTTGACCTTGCCGAAGTCGACCCCGGAGAGCTGCGAGAGGTCCATCTGGGGCATCTGCATCGACGAGAAGTCCATGCCCTCCCCCATGCTGGAGAAGTCCAACGCGTCACCCAGACTCGAGAAGTCCAGTCCCGAGAGGTCCAGGTTGCCCTCGTCCACGGCAAAGGCCTGCGAGAGCTTGGACTCGTCGATGGAGAAGAGCTTGCCCATGTCGAACGAGTCGTCTTCGCCGGCCTCCTCGTCGAAGGACTTGCCGCTAAAGACGTTGGTCCCACGATCCTCCAGCTGCTTGCGCACGATGCGTGAGTTCGCCGCCTCACGCATGAGCCAGCTCGTGAGCTTGGGCGTGTAGTAGATGCCGGTGGACAGCGTCGTGGCGTCCACGTCCTCCTTGGGTTGCACCACGCCCACGATGCGCACGGGCAGGCCCCGCTTTACCAGCGAGCGCATGTAGTCCTCGTCGTCGGTCTTGTCGGTCCATACGTCGTACTCCGGCTCGTACGTGTAGAAGCTCGAGGCGGGCACCACCCTAAAGCTCTTGCCCATGAGCTCGTCCATCTGGTACGTGCGCTCGTCGGTGGGCGCCTCCATCTCCTCCTGGTCGGCCAGGCGATCGACCATGCGCTCCAGCTCCTTGTGGTCGCGCAGGCCGATGGCGTACGAGATGAAGTCGCTCAGGGTACCGCGGCGCGAGAGCACCAGCACCAGCTCGTCGTGGCCCGTTGGCCACCTGCCCGCCCGCACGTCGTACTGGTTCTCCACCAGCGAGAGGTTGGCGGGCATCTCCTGGAACACGTTGGTGGAGAACGCCGAGGACGAGGCGGCCAACATGGACGACGAGCCACCGAAGCCCAGGGCGGCAAACGAGGTGTCGGGGTTTATCTGTCGCACGCCGCCCGCCACGTTCTCGTCGAAGATCTGCGGCACCACACCGTACTTGTACTCGATATCCTGCACGTACTGGCCGATGCCGTCGCCGCCCTCGTCGAGAAAGGTCTTGAGCGAGGCGAGGTCGTTCTTGCCCACGCGGCCAAACATGCGGTTTACCATGGCCGTCTCGCGCACGTTCTGGGTGCTCGATGCCTGGGAGTCCTCGTTACCGGCGCCGTCGGCGTCGCCCTCGTCGCCCTGGTCGGTTCGCGAGTCCACCAGCATGGAGGTCATGTCGAAGCCCGAGCTCATTATTTGCAGCGGGTACACCGAGAGCGTGTCCTCCTCCACCTCCTGAATGTAGGCGTTCACGCCATTTGCCAGGGCAAGGATGGCGGCGATGCCAATGATGCCGATGGAGCCGGCGAAGGCCGTCATCAGGGTGCGACCCTTCTTGGTCATGAGGTTGTTGAACGAGAGGGACAGGGCGGTGAGGAAGCTCATGGAGGTGCGCACCGTCGGCTTGGCCGCACGCAGGTCGGCCTGCGTGGGCTCGAAGGGGTTGGTGTCCGAGACAATGCGCCCGTCGGCAAGCTCCACGATGCGCGTGGAGTACTGGCGCGCGAGGTCGGGGTTGTGCGTGACCATGATTACCAGCCGCTCTGCGGCCACGTCGCGCAGCAAGTCCATCACCTGCACCGAGGTGCGAGAGTCCAAGGCGCCCGTGGGCTCGTCGGCCAGCAGTATCTCGGGGTCGTTGATAAGGGCACGCGCGATGGCCACGCGCTGCATCTGCCCGCCCGAGAGCTGGCTGGGGCGCTTGTCCACGTGCTCGCCCAGGCCGACGTCCACCAGCGCCTGATATGCGCGGTCGCGTCGCTCGGTAGCGCTCACGCCCGAGAGCGTGAGGGCGAGCTCCACGTTTGCCAGGATGGTTTGGTGCGGAATGAGGTTGTAGCTCTGGAACACGAAACCGATGCGGTTGTTGCGGTACGCGTCCCAGTCGCGGTCGCGAAACTCGGCCGTGGAGATGCCGTCGATGAGCAGGTCGCCGCCGTCAAAGTGGTCCAGACCGCCAATAACGTTGAGCATGGTGGTCTTGCCCGAACCCGAGGGCCCCAGGATCGAGACGAACTCGTTGTCCCGAAACGACAGGCTCACGTCGTCGAGCGCGACCTGGGTGAACGCGTTCGTGGTATAGGACTTGGAGATATGCGACAGCTGCAGCATCTTGCTCCTTCTCGTCAGGCAATACTCAGAGTATATAGGTACACCGGACTTCGGCCTGTGAGAATAGGGGCCCTCCCCTTTTCTCATTTTGCTCGTTTTGCCGTTCACGGGTCGGCCAGGATGTGTCAGCCTATCAATAGGGGTTACCCCCTTTGATTGCCGCTGCCGGCATATCAAAGACAATATGCCCATCGCAAGACGGAAAGGGAGGGAAGCCCCGCCTGCCGACACGCGCCTCGCCGGCGGTCGTGGGTTAGCATGGTGGCTTCC
>CACZFB010000073.1 GCA_902780305.1 uncultured Coriobacteriaceae bacterium
GGCCGCGACGAGATCCTCGGCCTGATCTCGGACATGAAGAAAAAACTCGAGATGACCATCATTCTGGTCTCACACAGTATGGACGATGTGGCCCGTTATGTGGAGAGGATCGTGGTGATGGGAAAGGGGAAAAAGGTGTTTGACGACACTCCGTCAAATGTTTTCCGCCATTATGAGGAACTCGAGGAACTGGGTCTCTCCGAGAATCGCGTGTTCGTGCGCAACGTGCCGCTCGACCTCTCGTACGTGTACGGCCTGGAGGGACGCATCCCCGAGAAGCACCATCGCGAGCTCACCAACGAGCCGGTGGAACCGCAGGCCAGCCCCATGGCCGACCTCTCGCGTCCCATGCGCGAGCAGGTTGAGGACCACGACATCCTGCTCTTCTACCCCTACGAGTCCATGAGCCCGCTGCTCAACCTGCTGCGCGAGGCCAGCCAGGACGACGACTGCATTTCCATAAAGATCACGCTCTACCGCGTGGCCAAGCAGTCGCACCTGTGCGAGAGCCTTATCCAGGCGGCCGAGAACGGCAAGGACGTCACCGTGCTCATGGAGCTGCGCGCCCGGTTCGACGAGGCGAACAACATCGAGTGGGCGGAGCGCCTGGAGGCGGCCGGATGCACCGTAATCTATGGGTCGGAGGGCTTCAAGTGCCACTCCAAGATTTGCCAGGTCACCTACCACGAGCGCGGCAGCATCAAGCGGCTCACCTGTCTGGGCACCGGCAACTTCAACGAGAAAACCGCCAAGCTCTACTCCGACTTCATGCTTCTTACCGCCCATGACGGCATTGCCGAGGACGGCAACGTGTTCTTCCGCAACCTCTCGCTGGGCAACCTTCGTGGCACGTACCGCTACCTGGGCGTTGCCCCCGAGGGCCTCAAGCCGCTTATTGTGCGTGGCATGAACCGCGAGATCGAGCGTGCCCGCGCCGGACAGCCCGCGCAGCTGTTTATGAAGATGAACTCGCTCACCGACCGCGACGTTATCGACAAGATCGTTGAGGCCTGCAGCGCGGGCGTCAAGGTGATCCTGGTGATTCGTGGCATCACCTGCATCGTGGACGTGGACGGCACCGGCGAGGGGCTCATCATTCGGCAGATCGTGGGACGCTTCCTGGAGCACGCGCGCGTGTATGCGTTTGGCGCGAACGTGGACACCGTGTACCTCTCGTCCGCCGACATGATGACGCGCAACACCGAGCATCGCGTGGAGATCGCCTATCCGGTGCTCGACCCCACCTGCCGCGCCCTGGTGCTGCAGTACATGAACATCCAGCTCGCCGACAACGTGAAGGCGCGCCAGCTCAACTCTGAGGGCACCTGGGAGAAGGTCGCCCGCGAAGAGGATGCCCCATCGGTGGATAGCCAGCAGTCACTCATCGTGCTCGCGTACGACCGCGCGCGTAAGGCGCGCAACAATCAGGACGTGCCGCTCGTGCCCGAGGCGTCGGTGGTCCCGCCCATACCCGAGGTGCTCCATGGGGAGCTTGGTGGCACGCTGGTCGTGTCGGAGGCCGGGGACGATGACGGTGAGCCCGCTGCCGTCGTCGAGACCAGTCAGATCGGACCTTCCACCGCGTTCAAGGAGGAGGTCACCATCGCCTCCGACAAGATGCCCGCCCCCTCGCTCATCTCGCGCGCCCAGCAGCGCACGCGCGAGCACATAGAGACCCTCGACGCCATAGCCGAGACGGCCGAGCCCGCGCAGCCTACGTCCGGACGCGTGCGCCGCGCCTTCGGCCTGTTTGGCGCCGGTCTGCGCACCCTCTTTGGCGGCAAGTAACCACTATTGCTGTACGCGGGGGACTGTCCCCTTTGTCCAGGGGACTGTCCCTTGTGTCCAGGGGACTGTCCCCAAAATACCACGACTACCCCAGGTACTCGCCCAGCACGCGCGCCGCGGTCGCGCAGAACTCTGCGCAGGGGCGCTCGTGGTAGTATGCCGCAGTGCGGGCCGCGGGCGTCGGGTCGTCGGGCCCCTCTCCTCGCTCCAGCAGCTCTCGGCAGATGATGGTTCCGTGCTCCTGCCTAAACTGGCCAGCGAGCTCCTGCACGTGCGCATAGAGCTCGGCCTTCGCCACGTCGTCCGCGGGGTCGTCGTACCCCTCCACAAGGCCCAGCACCATGAGCATGCCCGAAACGGCCCCACACACCTCACGCATCCTGCCCATGCCACCGCCAAAGGGCGACGCCAACCGCATTGCCACCTCCGGATCGATGCCGTGCTCCCGTAGCACGTCGTCGAACGCACGAACCACCGACTGCGGGCAATTGCAGCCGTCCAAGAAATTATTGCGTGCGAGGGCCTCGCGTTCCATGGCTTCCATATGTCTCTCCCCTTCATCTGATGTAACATCAGCTTAGCATCATTGAGCGCGTATTTGAGGAGGGCCCATGGCAAAGCGCAAGTTACGTGGCATCCAGTTTGACAACCCCAACGAGCAAGAGGTCTTCCACGCCAAGGAGTCGTGGGTACCACTCGTGCTGGGCGCCATCCCCTTCCTGCTCATCGGCCTCGTGGGGCTCATCGTCGCATCACGCGTCCTGTACCGCACCGAGATCGGCCTCTACCTCTTTGCAGCCATGGCGGCCATCGCCATCGTAACGCGCATCCCCAAGATCATTGCCAACCTGGACACCGACGTGATCGTTACCGACAAGCGCCTGTATGTGCGCACCGGCATCGTCGACATCAAGGATCAGGTGTGCGACCTCTCGAACATCTCCGACGTGACGGTTGACCCCAGCGTCTTTGGACGTCTGTTCGACTACGCCAACGTCCGCATCCAGACCTTTGCCGGCGACCAGGACTTCGAGCTCAAGGGCATCGCGCATGCCTACCAGATGCGCAAGGCCATAAGCCAGGGTGCCGACTCGAGCAGGGAAAGCCACCCCCACCCCCGTCCCCGGCAGAGGGTGTAGACCATGGCCACACCCAACACGGGCGAGGTCTTGCGCCTGCAGGTGGAGCGCATGACGTACGGTGCCGACGGCATCGCGCACGACACGGACGGCAAAACCGTGTTCGTGTCTGGCGCGGTGGCAGGCGACGTGGTGGAGGCCACCATCACGCAGAACGCACCAACGTTTGCGCGGGCCACGTGCACCACGGTGCTCGAGCCCTCCCCCAATCGCGTGCGGCCGGCATGTGCCTACGCCGGCGTCTGCGGGGGCTGCCCCTGGGCGGCGCTCTCGCGCGACGCTCAGCTTAAGGCCAAGCGCGCCAACGTGGTGGACTCCCTCGTGCGCATCGGACACCTGCCACCCGACGAGGCAAACGAACTCGTAGGTCCCTGTGTGAGCCCAGGCCCGGCATGGGGGTATCGCAACAAGGTGGAGCTCGCGTTCGTTCGCTCGGGCAAGCGGGCTACTGTGGGCATGCACACGGCTCGTCAGGGCGACGACCAGGGCGTCGTAAGGGTAGACGCGTGCCCACTGCTGGAGCGGCGCTACCAAAAGCTCGTGAAGTCCGTATCGGGCGCTCTGGGGTATCTCGCGGGCTCGCACGACATCGCGCTGGAGCGCGTGGGAATCCGTGCCTCGGGCCGCACCAAGGACGTCGAGGTCGCGCTCTGGACCAAGCCAGGGCCGTTTCCACGGGCGCAGGCCGCCAAGTTCCTGGGCGACGCCACCAAAGCCACCTCGATTGTGCGCGTTATGTCCAAGGGTCCCAGCAAGGCGCGCAAAATCGCCGGTGTGGAGGTGCTCGCCGGCCGCGGCCACTGGAAGGAGCGCATTGGAGACGAGACCATGCTCGTCTCGGCCCCCTCGTTCTTCCAAGTGAACACCGCGGGCGCACAGAAGCTCGTCGAGCTCGTTATGGAAGGGCTTCGTCCCACGGCACATGACGAGGCCATGGACCTGTACTGCGGAGCGGGCACCTTTACGCTGCCGCTCGCCCGCAAGGCCCTGTGGGTGTCGGCCGTGGAGTCCTACGGTCCCGCCGTACGCGACCTGCGCCGCAATCTGGATGCGGCACACATTGCCAACGCCGAGCCCATTGGCGGCGACGCAGGCCAGGAGTTTCCCGACGGCGATGCCAACGTTATTGTGGTGGACCCGCCACGGGCGGGGCTCTCGGCCGACGTGGTGCGCAAGCTCAGCGAGCAGGACGCGCGCGCGATTGCCTACGTGAGCTGCGACCCGGCAACGCTCGCACGCGACCTGGACCGCTTTGCGCAGGCGGGTACCTTCGTCCCCACCAGCATTACGCCCGTTGACCTCTTCCCCCAAACCTTCCACGTAGAGACCGTAACGCTCCTCGCCAAAAAGGGGTAACGGCGTCGTTGTCCGTTTGGGGAGAGGTGCCTTTGTGACATGTACATGTCACAAAGGCACCTCTCCCCAAACGGACAATGGTTTGACCTCGTAGGAAGTACTATTATAGTCTACACAGCTGCTAGCGATATCCTTGTGGTGGGGTGCGTCGTATGAGAAAAAAGGGAACGGGACCGCTTCTGCCCACAATAGCGTTGGCAGCGCTGCTCGTCTGTGCTGGCTGCTCGACCGCCACTCCCGCAACGGACCAGGGCACACCCACATCCACGCAAAACGAGTCAACCGCCGATGCGGCCGACGCGGAGGCGGACGAGTCCGTGCGCAGTGCGGTGAACTTCGACCATGAGCTGGATTCGTACAAGCCGCTCAAGGACCACTACAACTTCTACTTTACGTACAAAACCGTCCATCCCTGGTGGGATGCCGTGGCATTGGGCATGGAGGAGGTCCAGCGGCAGTATTTGGAAAAGGGTGTGACGATTACCTACGAGTACATGGCGCCAAACGGAGCCTCTGCTGAGGACCAAGCCAGACGACTGCGTGCCGCCCAGCAAAGGGGCTACGACGTGATTGGCGTCGACGTCGCGGACGAGCAGGCAATATCTCCGCTCCTCGACAAGATGGTGGACGAGGGGACCAAGGTCATGACCTTCTCCAGCTCCGACGCCGCCGAGGGCTGCAAGCGACTCGCGTATGTGGGCAACACCCACAACTACCAGGATGGTGCCGACCTCACGGAGGCACTCTGCAAGAAGCTGAACTACCAGGGCAAGGTCGCGATTCTGGTGGGAAGCGTCGGTGCGCCGTGTCACGAAGATCGGGCAAAGGGTGCCAAGGACACCATCGCCCAATATCCCAACATGCAAATCGGAATACGACATGGACTCCGTGGACAAGGCCCACGAGCTGACCCTGCAGATCTTGCATGACTGCCCGGACCTCGACGGCATCGTATGCTGCAACATGAGCAACCCCGTTGGCGCCGCCCGGGCAATCACAGAACTGGGAAGCGACGCCACCATCGTAGGCATGGACCACGACGAGGAGGCGCTGCGCTATTTGCGCGACGGCGTGATCTATTGCCTTGGGGTCCAGGATTGCTACTCCATTGGCTTCGACACGATTCAGACCGCCGTAAAGATAGCGGACGGAAACCCGCCTGGCTCAGTCTATCCCGCCAAGACCGACGAACCTACCACCGTCATCTATCAGAAGGACGCGGACCTCATGCTTGAGCTGTTGTATGGTGATTCGTTATGAGCAAGCAAACGCGCATGACGAGCAGGACGTTCGTCCTCACCGCCGTCATCGGCAGTCTGCTGGTAATGACGGCAGTAACTGCCAATTCGCTGTGGTCTTCCAAACAGACCAGCGTCGCCACGGACGATGCGGTAGCGGCAGTGAGCTCCTTCTACCTCGAGGCGATGGCAGACCGCCGGGCAAAAACCATCACGAACCTCATCAATAACAACTTCGACGAGATGGAGAAAGCGGTCGCCTTCATTGCGGACGAGAAGATATCCTCGCAAGAGGAGCTGCGCAACGCCATCGGAAAGGTCAAGTCCCTGTTAGGCCTTGGTCGGTTCGCCCTTGTCGATAAGGGCAACGTCGTGTACACGCAGTTCACGACCTACACAGGAGGCAGCCGGCACGCGTTCTTGGCGGACGAGCAGCTGAGTGGCCGAGACATTAGCGCCGTTTCCATATATGGATCCTCAAAGCAGTTGTGCCTGGCCATCCCGACGCCGGGTCTGTCGATTATGGGCAAGTCCTTTAAGGCCTGCTTCGTCCAGCTGGACATCAACGACATCGTCAACCTACTGGCATTTGACGACCAGGGCAGAACGTACTTCGCCCTGTACTCGAAGAACGGGAACAACCTCTCGGGTACCGAGATGGGCCCCATCATCTCGAACCACAATCTGTTCGACGCCATAGAGGGCCTCGTCTCGAACGATGTTTGGCAAACAGTCTGCCAGAGCTTCATCCATGAGGAGTCCGGCAGCATAACGTTCTCCTCCGGCGGGTTCGAGGAGACGCTGAGCTATGTTCCCATTGAGGGCACAGGCTGGGAGATGGCCGTTCTCATTCGCGAAAGCGTCATCCAAGACCAGATTCGCGACATCAGCGAACGAAATCTTGAGAACAGCAGAAATCAGATGCTCTTTACCCTCGTGTCGGTACTTGGGCTCGCCTTCGTGCTCCTGTTCCAGGTCCGAAAAGCCTCTAAGGCAAGAATCGAGGAGGAGAAGCAGACCAGCAGGGCTCTGAGGAGCATGGCAAACACGGATTCTCTTACCGGCGTAAGAAACAAACACGCCTACTCGGAGCAAGAGACCGTTATCAATAGCCAAATACAGGCGGGCGAGCTTCGCGAGCTGGCCGTGGTGGTAGGAGACCTCAACGGACTCAAGCATGTTAACGACACCCAAGGCCATGCAGCTGGAGATCAGCTAATAAAGGATGCCTGCGCCATGCTGTGCGAGCAGTTCGCCCACGGGGCGGTATTCAGGGTCGGCGGCGATGAGTTCGCGGTCCTGCTCATGGGCAAGGGGTACGAGACCAGGGACCAAGCGATTGCCACGTTCAACCAGCAAGTCGAGGCAAACATAACGAAGGACGCGGTGGTCGTCTCCATTGGCTATGCCACGCTGGAGCCTGGGGACCAGCAGCTTGCCGACGTGTTTGCGCGGGCGGACAAGATGATGTACGAGCGAAAGCGGGAGCTCAAGGAGATGGGCGCAACAACCAGCCGCGTGTAACGGTTGACGGTGGCCTATCGATAGGGGTTACCCCCTTTGATTGCCGCTAGCGGCAATCAAAGGGGGTAACCCCTATCGATAGGCCACCGCTTACGGTCCCTTATACCGTTGAGCTGCACGTATTCACACAAGAGATGATAATCTAGTGACAACGTACACACCTTCGCAAAAGAGGCCTTATGAGCGACACGTCTTCTCCCGCTGCCAGCAATTCCACCAAACTGCAGCCCTATCTCTCGCCGCTGGCAACCTGGGCCCTATCGGTCGGCTCGGCCATTGGCTGGGGCTCCCTTGTCGTTACCAGTAGCTCCTACCTCGGTGGGGCGGGGCCGCTCGGCTCTGTCATCGGCCTGCTCATCGGCTTTGCCATGATGCTGATGGTTTCGAGCCACTATGGTTTTTTGAACACCCGCTACCCAAACTCGGGCGGTCTCTATAACTATGTCAAGCGCGTTTTTGGCTACGACCGTGCCTTCCTCATAGCCTGGTTCATGTTCCTCATCTACATCTCGATCTTCTGGGCCAACGCCACGAGCGTCCCCCTGTTTGCCCGCTTCTTCCTACAGAGCGTCTTTAAACAGGGCTACCTGTATACGATATTCAACTACGAAGTCTATGCTGGCGAGGTCGTAGCCACCCTGGTGGTTATGGCGTTGGTTGGTTTGCTCTGCATTAAGACCAAGAAGGCAACGGCTCGCCTTATCGTTGCCCTCGTCTTGCTCTTTACCGCCGGCATCACCGTGTGCTTCGTCGTCGCCATGGTTAGGCACGGCGGCTCGGGAATGACCATGAGCCCTGCCTTCCTTCCCGACAAGAGCGTGCTGTCGCAGGTGATTCACATCGCCTTCATCTCGCCCTGGGCCTTTATTGGCTTCGAGACCGTATCGAATTCCGCCGCGGAATATCGCTTTAAGCACAGCGACCTGTTCCGCATTATGGTTATTGCCGTGGCCGTTACCACGGCACTGTACATCTTCGTCATCCTCCTCAGCGTCACCGCCTACCCACAGGAGTGCTCCAGCTGGCTCGACTACATAACCAATCTGGACAAGTTCGAGGGAATCGAAGGGCTTCCGGCGTTCTATGCCGCTCATCACTATCTTGGCGATGCCGGCGTCTACATCCTTATGGCATCGCTCGTTGCCTTGGTGCTTTCCAGTCTCATTGGCTTGTTGCGCGCGGTGAGCCGCCTGTGCTTTGCCGTGGCGCAGGACGGCATCCTACCCGAGCGCTTTGCCAAGCTCAACAGCAAGCAGATTCCCGTCAACGCCATCATTTTGGTACTCCTGGTCTCCCTGCCCATTCCCTTTGTTGGCAGAACGGCAATCGGCTGGATCGTGGACACCACGACCATTGGCGCCACCATGATCTATGGCGCCGTCTCCATAACGGTCTTTAAGGTGTCCGGTCAGGAGGGTGTCAAGTGGAACCGCATCATCAGCGGCATCTGCCTGCCCATCCTGGGCCTCTTTTCCATATACCTGCTGTTCCCCAGTGCCTTCGCCGACTACTCGATAGCCACGGAAACCTACGTGCTCTTGGCCGTCTGGTCACTGCTCGGGTTGGTGTATTTCCACTGGGTTATGCGCAAGGACCACGACAGGAAGTTTGGCAAGGCCATCATCGTGTGGATTGCCCTGCTCGTCTTTATCGTTCTTATGGCAATGACCTGGGCGGAGCGTCTGAACGAGGAGCGGGAAAACGCCATCATCGCAGAGATCTCCAGCTACATTGACGGAACGGGCAACGAGCAAGCGCTCGATATGAGCAAAGACGAGTTCCTTGCCACCGAGCTCGTTCGCCTGCACGAAGCCGACAATACGAGCATCTTTGTAATCGTGGGACTGTTTGGCATGTCCCTCTTCGCCATGCTCACCAACTACGCCACGCAGCAAAAATGGGAGAAGAAGGCCCAAGAGGAGCGCGACGAAGCCAAAAACATCGCGCTTACCGACCCGCTTACCGGGGTAAAGAGCAAGCATGCCTTCCTTATTGCCCAGCAGCAAATAGACGCCTCTATCGACGATGGCAGTGTAGAGCCCTTTGCGGTCGTCGTATGCGACGTAAACGGCCTCAAGGTAATTAACGACACGCAGGGGCACAAGGCGGGCGACGAGTACATTCGTGCCGCAAGCCGAATGATCTGCGACATCTTCCAGCATAGTCCGGTGTATAGGACGGGCGGCGACGAGTTCGTGGTGATTCTTCGTGGTCGCGATTACCTCATTCGCAAGGAGCTGGTCCTGGCGCTGCACGACCGCTCGGTGGAGCATATAAGCACCCAAGACGTTGTGGTGTCGGGCGGCCTGTCCGATTACCAGCCTGGCGAGGATGCCCAGTTCCACAACGTGTTCGAGCGTGCAGATACCCTTATGTACGAGGAGAAGAAGCTCCTCAAGGGCATGGGCTCCATTACGCGGGAGGATGCCGAGGAGCAGGTACAGGGTCTGTTCCCGGAAGACGAGGACGCCGAGATACTCCACCTCAAGCGGCATGTACTCGTTGTGGAGGACGAGCACATCAACCAGATGATTCTGGGCACCATGCTTGGCGATGGCTTTGAGGTCCTGTACGCCTCCGACGGTTCCGAAGCCCTGGAGGCCATGAAGGCCCATGCGGACGAGCTGGCCATCGTGCTGCTCGACCTGCAGATGCCAAAGATGACTGGCATGGAAGTCCTCAAGGTGATGAAAGAGGAAGAGGAGTACCGGGGTATTCCGGTAATCGTGATGACGGCCGACCAAAGCGCGGAGGTCGATTGTCTCAGGATTGGCGCCATCGACTTCATTCCCAAACCGTATCCGTCGGCAGAGGTCGTGCAGGCACGCGTGAACCGATGCATCGAGCTCACCGAGAAGCGCAACATCATCCAGTCGACGGAGCGCGACAGCATAACGAACCTGTTTAACCTCGACTACTTCCTCCGCTACGTCCGCATGTACGACCAGCATTACCAGGACACCCCAATGGATGCCATCGTGCTGGACGTCAACCACTTCCACATGCTCAACGAGCGGTACGGAAAGCAGTACGGCGACAGCGTGCTCGCTCGCATCGGCAAGCGTATACGACAGATTTCCCGCAAGGTTGGCGGCGTGTGCTGCCGCCAGATAGCGGACACCTTCCTGATTTACTGCCCGCATCAGGAGGATTACGACTTCATGCTAGAGCAGGCATCCGCAGGATTGGTCGACGAGGACGTGTCGGAGAACCGGGTTCGCCTGCGCATGGGCGTCTACTCCGAGGTCGACAAGTCACTCCAGATCGAGCGCCGATTCGACTATGCGAAGATTGCCGCGAGCACCGTTAAGAACAGCTACCTCAAGGCTGTGGGCATCTACGACACCAAGATGCACGAGGCGGAACTCTACCGGGAGCGTCTGCTCGAGGACTTCAAGCCCTCGTTGGCGAGCAATCGCTTTAAGGTGTACTTCCAGCCCAAGTACGACATCCGTCCCGACGAGCCCGTGCTGGCCAGCGCGGAGGCACTCGTGCGTTGGGATCACCCCGAGCTCGGCCTGATTAGCCCCGGCGTGTTCATTCCGCTGCTTGAGGACAACGGCCTGATCCTCGACCTCGACCAGTTCGTGTGGCGTGAGGCCGCCGCACGGATCCGGGACTGGAAGGACCGCTTTGGCTTTTCGGTGCCCGTGTCGGTAAATGTGTCGCGCATCGACATGCTGACACCCAACCTGCAGGACATCTTTAACGAGATTCTCTCAGATCAGAACCTCAGTCCCACCGATCTTATGCTGGAGATCACCGAGTCGGCCTATACTGGCGATTCCGACCAGGTGATTTCCACGGCCAAGGAGCTGCGTGGCATGGGAATGGGCTTCCGCATCGAGATGGACGACTTTGGCACGGGCTATTCGTCCCTAGGCATGCTGTCGCACCTGCCCATCGACGCACTCAAACTGGACATGAGCTTTATTCGCAACGCCTTTGGCGAGAAGCGCGACGTGCGCATGATCGAGCTGATCATCGACATCGCGGACTACCTGCACGTTCCGGTCGTGGCCGAAGGCGTCGAGACCCAGGAGCAGTACCTGGTTCTTAAGGCAATGGGCTGCGAGTACGTGCAGGGGTACTACTTCTCCAGGCCAGTGCCGCCCGAGGAATTCGACCGATTCCTCGCCGAGCGCGCAGAGGTCACCTACGAGGTCGCCCCGACGGCCGGCAGGACCCACATGAGCATCTCTCGGGCACTGACCACCGACTTCGAGAGCATCTTCTATGTGGACGTGACCACGGACTTCTACCTCGAGTTCTTTATTGACAAGGAGGGTGACCTCGAGATTCGCCCAGGTGGCGCCGACTTCTTTAACGAGGCCCGCCAGAAGCTGCTGGAGGGCGTAAGCGAGGAGGACGCGCCCAAGCTCAAGGAGGCGACCACCAAGGAGAGCCTGAGCCGTGTGGTCGAGCAGGAGGAGGTCATCCGACTGCCGTTCCACAAGATGGAGAATGGCACGTCGGTCCCCTACTCCCTGCAAACCATCCGGACGCGCGAGAGCGACCACCATCACATCGTCATCGGCATCCGGCAGGAGTAGGCGCACCAAGCGCGTTGGTTGTTCGTGGTGTCCGTTTGGGAAGAGGTGCCTTTGTGCCATGCGCCCATGGCACAAAGGCACCTCTGCACTAAGCCGCTTCGCGGCAGTCTTCCCGTCGTCCCCCGAACCCGGGTGGCGCACGCGGGGCGCACGGCCGCCCCCGACATAGAATCGAGCTGTGTGGCCTCGTCGACCATGAAAGGAGCAGCCATGCAGCACCCCATTCTAGCCAAAGTCCGGTCCGACATCGAGCTGAGGAACTACAGCGACGGCACGGCGGCCGTCTACCTCAGGGCCTGCACGAGGTACCTCGAGCACATCGGGGGGAGGCCCCTGGAGGAGACCTCCGAGTCCGACCTGCGCGCCTTCTGCGAGCACCTCGCCGGCGACTGCGGGCTCGCGCCCAAGACGGTGAACACCTACCTCGGGGCGGTGCTCTTCATGTACGAGGTCGGGCTCGACCGGACGGTGAACCGCCGCCAGGTGCCCTACATGCGCGAGCGCAGGGCGCTGCCGAAGGTGTTCTCCCGCGAGGAGGTGGCGGCCATCCTGTCGTCCACCCCCGACGTGGGGCACCGCGCGATGATCTCGCTGGGCTACGGCTCGGGCCTGCGCGTCTCGGAGGCCTGCGCCCTGCGCGTGCGCGACGTGGACTCGGGCGCCATGCGCCTGCTCGTCGAGGACGGCAAGGGCGCCAAGGAGCGCTGGGCGCCGCTGGGCGCCCGCACGCTGGCGACGCTGCGCGAGTACTGGGTCGAGCGCCGGCCGGAGAGCGAGGAGGGGTGGATGTTCCCCGCCCCCGGCGGCCACGCCGGCGCCCACGTCGCGCGCCGGGCGCTGCGCGAGTCCATGCGCAGGGCGGGCGTCGAGCCGAGGGGCCGCTCGTTCCACGCCCTGAGGGCCAGCTTCGCCACGCACCTGCTGGAGGACGGGGTGGACCTGATGACCATAAGGTCGCTCATGGGCCACGCGTCGCTGTCGTCGACGGCGGTCTACCTCAACGTGGCGAACCTGGCCGCCGACGTCGCCAGCCCCATCGACCGCGTCGCCCCGGCATGCCGGTAGAGGTCCAGGACGTCCTGCGCGCCCATGGGGACGAGTTCCTCGCCGCCCACGGCGCCTCGCTCACCCGGCGGCAGCGCAGGGCCTTCGACGCGATGCTCGCCTGCCGCACCGCCGAGCTCGGCGGCCACGTGGACCGCTGCGAGGGGTGCGGCCGCGAGATGGTGTCCTACAACAGCTGCCGCGACCGCCACTGCCCGAAGTGCCAGGCCATGCGGCGCGAGCGGTGGGTCGCGCGCGAGGGCGGCGACCTGCTCGACGTCGGCTACTGGCACGTGGTGTTCACCGTCCCCCACGAGCTGGCGTGCGTGTTCTGGAGGAACCAGCGGGCCATGTACAACCTGCTCTTCCGCTGCGCGTGGGCGACCGTCGCGGCGTTCGCGGCGGACCGGAGGTGGATGGGCGCGAGGACCGGCGCGACCGCCGTGCTGCACACCTGGGGCCGGCAGCTCCAGTACCACCCGCACGTGCACATGGTGGTGCCGTCGGGAGGGCTCACGGAGCGCGGCGCGTGGAGGCGCTGCGGGAAGAGCTTCTTCGCGCCGGTCAAGGCGATGTCCAAGGTGTTCCGCGCCAAGCTGCTCGAGGGGGTCGGGGGGCTCGCGCCCTCCCTCGACCTGGGCGGGTGCGCCTCGCACCTGGCGGCCCCCGGCGCCCTTTCCGCGCTGGTCGGCGAGCTGTCCTCCAGGGACTGGGTCGTCTACTGCAAGCGGCCGTTCAGGGACGCGGGCACCGTGCTCTCCTACCTCGGCCGCTACACCCACCGCGTGGCGATCTCGAACGGCAGGATCAGGTCGCTCGAGGGCGGCGTGGTCACGTTCGGGTACCGCGACTCCAGGGACGGGAGCGTCCGCGAGTGCCGCCTGGGGGCGCTCGAGTTCATGCGGCGCCTGCTGATGCACGTGCTGCCGAAGGGCCTCTGCAAGGTGCGCCACTACGGCATCCTGGCCAGCCGCGGCAAGCGCGCTCGGATGGCGCTGTGCCGCCGCCTCACCTCGACGCCCGAGCCGCCGCCGACGCCCGACGACCGCGCGCTGCTGCGCCGCGTGCTCGGGCGCGACCCGTCCGCCTGCCCCAGGTGCGGACGGACGCCGCGGAAGGCTATGTCATGGAATCGTTCCTGGAATATATGCCGTAAGCAGCGAACAAAAAAGGGCGGTTCCTGATGGTCCAGAGGCCATGGGGAACCGTCCTTTTTCATTTCGCTTTTTTCGGGCGTTTCAGCCCTTGTGGACAGTAATCTCCTCCTTATCTCGCGAATCCGCCGGTACCATCCGTTCTTGAAGAATTCGCATACATCCGGATCCACGCCGAAAAATGATCCCCGGCCAGCAGCGCCGTGTTGCTGCAGCCGCCGATGCAGCCGGTACTGTTCATTCAGAATATATCGCATTTTTATTCAGATAGATTATTGAATCTGCCTGCAGATCGCGTCAAAGGATTCCTCGGAAAGGTCGTGTTCAATTTTGCAGGCGTCCTCCCGGGCAATCTCCTCCGGGACGCCGATCTGAATCAGGTATTTCGTCAGTGCCTGATGCCGGTCATAGATTTTCCGCGCAATGGCATACCCCTTGTCCGTCAGGGAAATCAGATTGTCCGAGCTCATGCTGATGTATCCGTTTTCCCTCAGCTTCTTCATGGCGACGCTGACGGAAGGCTTGGAAACGCCCAGCCCTTCCGCAATATCTACGGAGCGGGCATGGCCCTTCCGCTCCAGAAGCATCAGAATCTGCTCCAGATAATCTTCTGCTGATTCATAAATATTCATGATAAACGCCCCTTCCTGTGTCCACAATCTATCAGATTTCAGGCGGTTCGTCAATACAGG
>CACZFB010000074.1:0-9066 GCA_902780305.1 uncultured Coriobacteriaceae bacterium
GTCGGCACAGGCTCGCGCGCTTCGAACTGCTGACGGACCATGCTTGTGAGGTCCCGCCCGAGGCCCTGCGCCCAGAGAAACTCCTCGAAGTCGAGGCCGTGGAGCGTAAGGTAGTCAATGTAACCCACGGGATACGAGCTCGGCCGGTTGTAGTCAATGCCGAGCATGGAGCCCGACGCCACAACGTCATAGCGGCCGTCGGCCGTCCAGAACTTGAGCGACGTTATAGCCTCTGAACACTCCTGAATCTCGTCCAAGAACAGGAGCGTTCTGCCTGGAGCAACCTCGTACTCGGGATAGCGAAACCTAAAGGCCTGCACCATGCCATCCACCGAGAGATCGCCCCTAAAGATAGATGCGGCGCTGGGCGTCTCCTTAAAGTTGACGATTATCGTCTCGGGATAGCATTCCCTACCAAAGCGCTCCACCGCGTATGTCTTCCCCACCTGACGCGCGCCACTAACGACGAGGCTCTTCCTGTTGGAGCGATCCTTCCATTCTTGCAGCTGCTCTTGGATTTTTCGCTCAAGCATGGACATCCTTTCGATTATCTCCATTTTTGTTGATTATAGCATTCGAATATCTCCATTTATAAAGATAATTCATTTCGAAAATCGCCGTGTGTCAGGAGGACGGAGATAGTGCTACGTAGTTAAGGATTCTCGCGTCAGCGTTAGTCAGTAAACCGGATGGTAGGGGCGGCGGGACTCCCGCCTTGCCTGCGGCAAGGCTCTGGGGCCTCGTCGCGTACGCTCCTCGGCCCGCGACGCTCCGCGTCGCGACCTTGCGGTTCGAGCCCCGCCGTCGACCGCGCGGAGGCCCGGCGCGGGGCGGGCGGAGCGGCGCCACGGAACGCAAAAAAGGCGCCCCTCCCGAGAGAGGGACGCCTTGAGACGCGGTATTTCAAGGCCTTCGCGTCGCTACTTCGTCACGCACGCCGCCTTGCTCGCGTCGTAGCCGCGGGGCACCTGGCCCTGCGGGAGCACCTGCACGTCGATGGCCTCGGCGCGCTTGGCGAGTCCCGCGGTGCCGGCGTCCTGGCCGTCGTGCGCCCAGCCGAGCCAGCCGTAGGTCTGGCTGTGGACGCGGTACCACACGGAGTAGTTGCCCTCCTTGGCGAGGTCGCCGGTGAGCGAGATCCTCACCGCCTCGAGCCTGCGCGACTGGCCCTCGGTGCCGGCCAGCGCCCCGTCGGCCGCGGCGGGCATCCAGCCGATGCCCTGGGCGTGCACTTCGTAGGAGATCCCTCCGTCCGCGGGCTGGTTGGGCACGGAGAGCCTTATGGCCTCCAGGCGGCGGCCCTTGCCGGTGGTTCCGAGCTCGAGCGGGTTTTTGGGGCTGGCCCAGCCCACGCCCTGCACGTGGGCCCTGCCGGTCGCGGCGCCCACGTAGGAGGCCTGTCCGTCAACGTGGTCGGCAGGCTTCTGGCCCTTCGGCAGCACCTGGACCTCCACGGCCTCGACGCGCTTGGACTGCCCCGCGGTGCCCGCCGCCTGGCCGTCGCAGGCCCAGCCGAGCCAGCCGAAGGTCTGGCTGTGCGCGCGGTACCACACGGAGTGCGTGTCGGACAGCTTGCCGGCGAGCCTCATCTGCACGGCCTCGACGCGCTTGGACTGCCCGGCGGTGCCGCAGGGCGCGCCGTCGGCGACCCAGTCGGCCCAGCCTTTGCCCTGGACGTGCCCGCGGTACTCGATCGAGCCCTCGACGTCCTTGGGCAGCGCCACGGAGAACGACTCGAGCCGCTTGGACTGGCCCTCGGTGCCGATGAGGATGCCCGCGCCCTCGGCCCTGGCGGCCGCGTCGCCGTCGCGCTGCACGTGGCCGGCGCCCGCGAGAGTGATTGCGCCCTTGGCGGGCTCGGGGTTGGTCACGGTATGCATGTTCGCCTGCCACTTGGCATACAGGGTAAGGTCACCCGTCACCTCCGAAGAGAAGTCATACGCCTTGGTGAGCTTGGCATCAGTAAACCAGCCGACAAACGTGTACCCCACGCGCGTTGGGTTAGCGGGCTTTGTGACCTTGGACCCATAGGTCAAATCCTGTGCCGCCACCGTGGAACCACCGTTAGGCTCGAAAGTCACCGTATAGGAAGCTTCGCTCCATTTGGCGTACAGCGTAAGGTCTTGCGTGACCGTGGATCTAAAGCTGTATGCCTTGCTGAGCGCCTGGTCGGCGTACCAGCCCTTGAACGTGTAACCAGCACGGGTGGGATTCGAGGGCTTCGCAACCGTAGAGCCGTAGGAAACAGACTGCTTGTCCACTGCGCTGCCATTGTTCTTCTCGAACGACACGGTAAGCGGCGGGTGGTTGTACTCGTTGGTGATGGTAAGCTCCTCCCACTGCGCTGCCTCGGCCTTGGAGGGACCATACGTCACCGTCGTCTGAAGCGTTGGGCGATTCTGCTCGGAATTCGTGCGCGTAACGACGACACGCGCCCAGTACGTGCTCGTGTTGTACCCCATTTTTGCAAACGGCGCCAAGGGGCTCACTTCGCTTATGGTGTAGTAGTAGGTCCCGGGCTGCACGAAAGTTATGGGTTGGAAGGACGCGGTCCCGCCAGCCACGGCCGTCGCCGTACGCACGCCCGGAAGGATGTCCCCAATGGCGGCGTCCTGCTTGGCGACGCGGAAGGTGAAGGACTCGTTACCGTCGTATCCCTCCCCCGCGACCGTCTTCTTCACTTGGAGCACGGCTGTCTGCTGAAGCTGGGTATTGGTGAAGCTCGCCGTCGCACCAGCGCTCCCGATGATGCCCGACTCGCCCGTCGCCGACGTCGCGAAGCCGATCGCGGGCTGCTGGCTCACGGTGTAGCCCATGCCCTGCGGCAGGTCCGAAATCATCTTCGACGATCCGTTCCCGAGCCCGAACCGTGCGACACCGTTTTGGAACGAGAGGCCGCTGAATATCGCCGAGACTCCCCTGTCCGAGAGCGTGACCACATAGCCGAACTCTACGCCGTCGAGGGGCTTGTCCTCGTTGTCACGCACGTTATTCGTCACCGTGAGCGTCGCTTTCTTGCGCACATTGGAGAAGGCCACAGTAGCAACAGGTCCACCTGACGCAGCCACCAGGCCCGTGGCCACCACGCCCGTGGCCACCTGGTCATCATTGCCCGACCACGTCGTGGCGAAGCCCGCGTCCGCCTTCTGCTCCACGCAGTACGTCACACCCGCGGGCAGCCCCTCCGCCGTGACGGTCTGGTGGCCCCTGAGCGTCTTTGTTGCCCTGCCATCCACGAAACGCAGGCCACCATAGGTGCCACTAATGGGCACGTCCTGCAGCGTAACGGCGTCCCGCAGCGTAACAGTGTAGATGAACTCGCGCGAGGCGTCGGCCGGGAGGCCGGACTCTACCGCATTGCTTATCCTGAGGCCGCCGGTCTTTCTCACGTTGCGCCAGGCGACCGTGGCTGCGCCCTCAGTGGGAACCGTCCCAGACGGCCAGTCCACGGCACCGGAACGGAAGTTATTGTCGGCTGTTTGCGAGATAACGTAAGAGGCACCCGCAGGCAGGCCCGTCAGCGCCTTGGCCTGTCCGTCGGCCAGCGAGAAGGTCGTCTGCCCGTGGCCCCCGGAATCGAAGTTGATGTCATCGGCCGTTTTGCCCGCCATGGCCGGGCAGTCCACGTTTACCGTAAACGCGAACGTCTTGCTCGCGCCATGGTCTGCGGGCACGTCCGAGATGACCTGGTTGCTCACCACAAGGCCGCTGGCAGCGTACGTGTTGCTAAACGACGCGGTCGATTCCGCCGTTCCTATCGAGCCCGCCGCGCCCGAGCTGGTGGTGAGGTAGCCATGGTAGCCATCGACCGGCGTCTGTTCCACGGTGTACGTGATACCCGCTGGCAGGCCCGAAGCCGTCTTCGACTCGCCGTCGCCCAGCGTAAACGTCGCCGCCCCGTCATCATCGAACTCCATCTCACCATACGTGCCACGCACGCTCGTGTCCGACAGGCGCACCGTATAGTTAAACGTCGTATCCGATCCACCCGTCACGGCATTGCTCACCGTGAGCGTGCCCGTCTGGCGCGTGTTGGTAAAGGCGAGGGCTTGCGCCTCTGCAGACACGGCGGCCTCCTTTATCAGGCCATCGGTTGTGAAGCCCGCGAGCTGTTCTTGCCACACTGTGCATGCGATGCCCGTCGGCAGCCCTTCCACCGCCTTCTTCTGCCCGTGTGAGAGCGTAAAGCTCGCCACGCCATTAACGAACTCAAGATCGCCGTAGGTGCCCGAGATGCTCCGGTCCGAGAGCTCCATCGTGTACGAGAAGGGACGCTGGTTGTCGGAGTCGGAGCCTTGGCTCACCTCGTTTGAGACCTCAACGCTACCCGTCTTGCGCGCATAGGCAATCTGGACACGGCTCGATTCGGTGGCGGAAAGCGAACCCTCCGCCCCCTCGACCTTACCTTCGAACTCAGCAAACTCAGCACCCGCATCAGTCGTAACCACATACCTCGTACCTGCGGGCAGGCCCGTGGCGAGCCTCGACCCGCCGTCGCCGATTGTGAACGTCGCCTGACCGTTCTGGAAGGTCATCTCGCCGTAGGTACCGTTGAGACTGGCCAAGTCCGTCAGCTCCACCGTAACGGGGAAGCTCCATCCACGCTCCGACGCTATCGGCGACGTTACGGAGGCCGAGACCAACAGGCCTCCCTCAGCCCGCACGTTGGTAAGAGTCGCGCGCGCCTTCACGGCTTCGATCGCTCCCGTGGTTCCGGAAGTCGTAAGCGAGAAGCCCGGCAGCTCGGCCTGCGAGACCTCGTAGTCCACACCAGCGGGAAGCCCCTCGGCAACCTTGGATTCCCCGTCGCACAGCGTAAATGTCGCAACGCCATCACGGAAGAGCATGTCGCCATACCAGCCGCTCACGGTTGCATCCGAGAGCCTCGCCACGACCGAGAACGCCTTTGTCTTGTCAGCCGCCGTAGAGCTCTTGACTGCCAGCGCGACCTCTAGGTTGCCCTCCTGATGCACATTGGTAAACCTGGCCACCGACCAATTCCAATACTCGCGAATGGTGCCCTCGCGAATGGTGCCGGCGACACCATACTTGTACGCCTCAAATCCCGCGACGGGCGTCTCCTCCACGGTGTAGCCCACGCCCCGCGGCAGACCCGTCGCAATGCGCGACTCCCCATCCTTGAGCGAGAACTTCGCGACGCCGTTCGTGAAGGTCATGGCGGCGTCTCCCTCGCCGAAGGTGCCGTTGATCGACGGATCGGTAAGGGTCACGGTAAAGTCGAACGGCTGCTTGGCGTCAGACAGCGTGCCACCTTGTACCTCCTTCGTGACTTCGAGCACCCCCCACTTGCGCGTGTAGGTGGCCGACGCCTCCACCGGCGCAACAGGCTGTTGGTTATCTCCAACTCCCTCAACTGTGATCGACTGGGGACTCTCAGAAGGTTCACGAGTAAAGTCGTCGTCCGCACCCCATTCGACCGTGTAGGTACCAGAGGGCAAATCCGTCGCCAGCGCCGTCTGCCCATCCGCAAGGGTCAGCCTCGCAACGCCCTCCTTGAATTCCAAGTCGCCATACGTGCCAACAAATGATTTCGCTTCGTCGCCTGTGGCACGAACCGCTACGGGGAAGCCCTTGTCTCTGTCGGTCGCGATGGGGGAATTTACCCCCACGCTCAGCACCAGGCTGCCCTGCTTGCGCGTGTTGGAAAACGTCACGTCGGACAGTTCAGAGGATGTGGTGCCTATGTAATGGCTCCCCTTGGTAAGAAAATCATCCTTCGACAGGCTGTCACCCGCCGGCCCGTCCTGTATGACCGTATACCCAACCCCTTCGGGTAGGCCCAGAATCGTTCGCGGCTGTCGCCCCACAAAAAAGGGCTCGGATTCGCCGTCCGTGAACTTTATTTCCGAGACGGTTTCGTTAAAGCTGGTGTCATCGAGCTGGATCCTATACACAAAGTTTAGATTCCGATCGGTTGGAACGGGGCTCTTCAAGACGCTGTTTATCCGCATCCCACTATAGTGTTGCTCCCATTGCGCCTTGAGGTCGAGGATGTACGCCCCATCCCCCGGCACCAAGTAATCCACAAGCTCCAAATACCGCTTGGAATCACCTGGTGAAAATACACAGGATTTTCCGTTGCCCTCGCAGAGCCAGTTCTTGAGGTCGAAGTGCAGCCGATCCCATGGCGAGGGTTCGATGTCGAACGTCAAGTCAAAATGTCCTTGAAGGTCATATACATGCGTCACGGTCTTGCTACGGTTCTCGCCGCCGTTCTCGTGGTATACGAAGTTTACTCTCCGTGCGCCACACACGCAGTCGCCATGCTCACCAAAGTTGTGCGGAGCCTCGCCATATGTCTTGTTAACGCAGCATCTACAGTTGAAATTATGCATCTCCTCGGTGCAATACGGTGCGCTGAGGAAGCCCTCGGGATGGGTGCATGGCTCGACGCGCACGTAGTAGGAACGGCAGCGACCAGCTCTTTCTTCCGCATCAGCGGCTACGGCACCCGAAGCGCTTGGGGCGCTCTCGTTGTAGAACACCCTCTCACCATTGCCCACAAAAAGAGGGCCTTCTTCGGTACCGCGCCTTCCGTGACCAATGGCCTGCACGCCACTCATGCCATCGCTCTTGACAAAGGCCGTCACAGTCGCCGCGTGCTCAATGGTGACGTCGGCACCCGTGGCGACACCACCGCCGCCACCAATGCCGGCAGCATGCTTGCCACCACGGACTGTTACGTTTGCGTCGCCACCTATGGTGACGGTGCCGCCATCACCGTCGATGCTGCCGCCAATGCCGGCCGCCTCGCTGCCACCACGGGCGTCGACCGAGCCGCCCGAGATATTGACCGTGCCACCGTGGCCATACTCGCCGCCGCCGATGCCGGCCGCCCCGTAGCCTCCGTTTGCCGTCACCGTGCCACCAAGAATCTTTGTGACGCCATTGCTCACGTCGTCGCCACCACCAATGCCGGCACCCAACTCTTTGCCCGTCGCGGTAACGGTGCCACCACTTATGGTTACGGTGCCGACGCCGCCGTCACACTCGTTGCCGCTGCCAATGCCGGCAGCCTCCACGCCGCCGGTGGCCTCCACGGTGCCGCCCGATATCGTGACCGTTCCGGAGTCTCCATCAGCCTCGTCGCCAGAGCCAATGCCCGCGCCGTATTCGGCACCAATCGCCGTCACCTTGGTCTCGATTCCGCTTGCCGCCGTGCTCTGGGATATGGTGATGGTGCCGCCGCCGCCTCGATCGCCGCCGCCGATGCCAGCACCATGCGAGCCGGTGGCGATGGCGGTCACCGTGCCGCCGCGGATTTCCACGATGCCGCAGTTGGCCTCGTTGCCTCCACCGATGCCTGCTGCCCCGTCGCCGCCGGTGGCCTCCACGATGCCGCCATGGACCACGAGAGCGCCGTTGCTCTCGCCATCGTTGCCGCCGATGCCCGCCTGGTTTTTGCCGCCCGTGGCAACCAGCTTGCCGGACTTGCCCCGCTGACACCATACGTGAAGTCGCGGTGAGTACCTTTGGATAATGTGGATGCCGCGCTCAAACGTGAGCGTGACGCCATCGCCTAGGATGAGGTTGGCGTCGCCCGTCACCTCAATGCGATTGCGAAACGTGCAACTCTGCGTCGCCACATACCAGCCAGCCTGGAGCTGAGCGCCCTCCTGGTCCATACTGGAGAAGTCGGTACACCGCTCGGCCGTCTTCCCGTTGCCGTCCTCGTCTATGTAGTTGACCCATGCCATATCTGCCTGCGGCGCCATTGTCGGCGTCGACTGCGTGCCCAGCTGCGGCGCATCGTTCGGCTGCGCGGACTCGACGCTGGAACCAGCCGTGGGCTTTGTCGCGCCCTCCACAGGATTCTCTGCGGCGTCATCATTCCCCGGCTCGGCCACCTCCTTGTTGGCATCGTCGGCCACGTCCTCGGTCGCAGGCGTCGAACCAGGCTCGGTACCGGGGTCGGTACCGGGGTCGGGCTCCACCGGCCCCTCGACCGCCTCGGGTCCGGAGGATTCCGCTGGCTCGGTCGCCCCCGCCGAGACGACCTCCAGAGCGAGCGATGCCGGCAACGCAACCTCAACGGTGAACGCATCGCCCTCCACGCGCTGTTCGAGCGGTGTTGCCGCGTCGCCCGACACCTCGTACACATGGGCCTCGCGACCATCGGCCAAAAGACCCTCACGTTCGACTTTCACGGTGGCCTTCTCGCCGTCCGTGGTCTGCAGCTCATCGCCTCCCGCCGAGAGTACCTTTACGGTCATGACCTCGCTTGTCTGCGGTTCCACCCCTTTGGGTCGCGCCGAGGCAACAAGGCCCATCGCACGCTTTGCCTCCTCGCCTTGCGGGATGGCTACGTCGAGCTTCGCATCCTCGGGGAACGTTCCTTCGGCCGCAGAGACATGCACCCGCGTCCCACCCAAGTCGGTCTCCCGATCGAACGCGGGACAAACCGGCGCCTGAGCATCGATCTTCTCTGGGTCCCCCTGCGACGCCACGCCCAACGTGACAGCATTTTCTGCCGCCTCCGTTACCGTTTGCGCGAAGGCTCGCGAGGCGTCCATCCCCAGCAATTGGAGCACGAGCATCACGCTCATCACCCACGCAAAGATCGCCCTCAGCGTTGCTCTTCCCTCGTTTTTCATCGTGCCCACTCCTCCATTCTTAGTGGTTATTTGCACTTTAGCACAGGTATCATTTAGGTCGAGCGTGACCGCAGGCATCGCCCGTGCGCCGCGACCCGCGGGCCTCGCTCGCATGCCACCCTCCCGGTCGAGAGGATGCGCGGCCTGGAGTTCGCCGCCGAGGACGGGAGGGCCGTATGGCCGCCCGAGGAAGGGGACGTCGAGGGCGAGACTAGTCGCCTGGGACAGATGGTCGGGCAACAGGATGACAAAAGAAAGGGGGCAAGCCGTCACAGCTTGTCCCCAAGCTTATAGTTAAGAGCCATCTTTGTTCCACTCAAACAAAGATGGCTCTTCGTCGTATGGTGGAGGCGCGGAGAATGGGGCGTTCGCTCCGCTCGCGCCCACGGCTCCTCGCGCTGCGCGTCTCGTCGCCGCCGCAGGCCAGAGGGCTTGTGCGGCCCTTCGAGTT
>CACZFB010000074.1:9078-10984 GCA_902780305.1 uncultured Coriobacteriaceae bacterium
CTTGTGCGGC
Source organism: uncultured Coriobacteriaceae bacterium (assembly GCA_902780305.1). Lineage (GTDB taxonomy): Bacteria > Actinomycetota > Coriobacteriia > Coriobacteriales > Atopobiaceae > RUG440. Next base: position 9,089 of record CACZFB010000074.1, read on the forward strand.
CCTTCGAGTTCGATTCTCCGCAGGGCATTCTCATAAAAAACGGGCCCGTGGCGCTTATGCGCACGGACCCGCAGGTCGTATGGTGGAGCCAAAGGTGAAGTAGTCGAACTCTCCATAGTCGCGTCCGGCTGACGAACGCGACGCTCCTTTGGCAGTTGCGCATCGAGGTTTTCCTAGTCCGCGAAGAGATCGTCTGCCGTTACGACTGATTGGATCATGCCCGAGTATGCGTTTTGCTTGAGGCCATACGTCGTTACAATGGTCACGTGTATGGAGTCCCTACTCTTCGTAAGCTGTCGGAAGTCAGCTGCTTTGTGGCGCAGCGATTCGTCAACTGCCTTGGTCACCGCAAAATCGTTCCTTGCGTACTTCATCTCGCAAAGATTCGTTACGTGGTCTCTCCTTGCGATGACCAGATCTATCTGGCTGCCGTATATGCCATTGTCGGCATCGGACTTGCATGACCACGAGCAAACGTCCGTAAGCACCCCGCTGATGCCAAGCGCCCGCTTTATCTGCGACACATGTTCCAGGCAAACGCGCTCGAACGCCAAGCCACACCAGGCGTTATGAAGTCCCGAATCGGTCATGTGCTCCCAAAAGAACTCGTCTTTGTCCCCATCCGCGAGGAACTTGTAGTGAAACAGGGTGAAGTTATCCACGAGCTGATAGAGCGCGTCGCGCTGTTTTTTCCCGTACGCACGATACCTTCGCAAGAACCCGCAGCTCTCGAGCTCGCCAAGCTTCTGGGTGAGTGCCCCCGAGTCAGCCAGCGACGTTGAGGCGAGTATCTCCTCCCTGGTCATACCGGCCTTACGCCTTGCCAGGGCAGACACGATGGCGAGGTAGTCTGACGGGTGCTTGAACAGCGACGAAAAGAGATAATCGAATTCCCTCCTGAGGGGTGCGTCTCTCGCAAAGAAGATGGCATCGATGTTTTGGGCGAGACTCTTGCCCCTCTGAAGGAAATCCCAGTAGAACGGAATCCCGCCCATCACCATATAGCACTCCAGAGTCTGATACCTATTCATCTCTATACCCTTGGCCGTGAGCATAAGCTCGCATTCACGCAAGGTAAACGGACGCAGATGTATTTGCTTGGTAAGCCTGTTATACAAACCTCCCTTGTTGTGGACGATCTTGCTCAGCATCCATGAGGTTGCGGAAGCGCATACGACAAGCACGATATCCCTGCGCGCCGACGCCCATCCGTTCCAAAAGTTCTCGACAGCCGTAATGAGCCCGCTTCTAGGCGTATCCATCCACGAGAGCTCGTCAATGAAGATAACCTTCTTCCCATCTGGCGCCGTTCGGATGAGCTCCTTGAGAAGACTAAACGCTTCAAGCCAGCTCTTTGGTTGAGAGAAGTCCCTCATTCCCGCATCCCTCAACGATTCGGAAAAGGCGTACAATTGGTCGCGCAATCCGCCGTCGGCAAGGCCAGCGTGCTGAAAGGTAAACTGGTACTGGAAGCTTTCTCGCACGAGGAGCGTCTTTCCGACGCGCCTCCTGCCGTATACAGCAACGAACTGAGAATGCTCGTCGTCAATGGTTGATCGTAACAGCTGTACTTCTTGTTCACGAGCAACGAACATGTCTGTGCTCCTCATAATTCGCGGTAAGCCAACAAAAAAACTAGTTACCGCAAATTATAGTGCTATCGGGCATGACCGCTTCCCGTCACGAGATTTATCCGTACCTACAATTTGCTGCATGAGACCGAGGGGACTGTCCCTTGCGTCTAACGAAAAAACGCGCACCCCCTGGTGAAGGCACGCGATCGTATTTGGTGGAGGTGCGGAGAATGGGGCGTTCGCTCCGCTCGCGCCCACGGCTCCTCGCGCTGCGCGTCTCGTCGCCGCCGCAGGCCAGAGGGCTTGTGCGGCCCTTCGAGTT
>CACZFB010000075.1 GCA_902780305.1 uncultured Coriobacteriaceae bacterium
GATGGCCGTGTTGAGCAGCTCGGCCGCTATTACCACGCCACAACACAAAAGCACGATGGCCCAGCTCGCCAAGTCGATTTGCAGCACGAGTCCCGCGAGCACCGCAATGATGCCGCCCGTTACCATAACCTTTATGTTTCTCTCGGTTCGCCAGGCAATCCTGAAGCCCTGGACCGCAAAGAGGAAGCTGCGCTTGAACGTGGGGTGGTTTTCCTTTTGCCCGGGAATCATACGCCCACCTCCTCACGATGTCGCGTGAGAGTGGTGCTCCCAAGCGCCTCGGCGCCGATGGCGAGCGCCACGAGCTCGTCCTCGCGCGCCTCCATAACGAGCGCCTCGGACTCCTCCAGATGGTCGTATCCCAAGAGGTGCAGCATGCCGTGTACGACCAGCAGCGTGGTCTCGGTGCGCGGGGTCGTACCAAATGCGCTGGCCTGCCTGGCAATGTAGTCGGGGGCAAGCACGATGTCCCCGAGCTCGCAGGGCTCGCCATCTGCCAGGGTCGGGTCGTCCGGCCGCTCGCACTCCAACGAGAGCACGTCGGTAGGCCGGTCGTTTCCCCGCCATTTCTTGTTGAGCTCTTGTATCTCGTCGTCGCTCACGATCGTAACCGAGACATAGCACTCCCGCGCTACCCCCTCGCTGCGCAGCACCAGGTCGCACAGGTCCTGAATCTGCTCCTCGCGTAGCGCGCATGCCACGGCACTGCCGCACGCAAAGTCGATGGTGCACGTCACGTGTTCTCCCCGCCCTTCTGCGCGCGATAGGCCTCCACTATTTGTGCCACGAGCGTGTGGCGAACGATGTCGGCGCTCGTCAGATCGACGAAGGCAACGTCGTCTATGTGAGACAGCTTTTGCCTTGCGTCCAGTATCCCCGACGAGCCCTTGAGGTCGCGCTGGGTAACGTCGCCGGTAATAACGAACTTGGACCCAAACCCCAAACGCGTAAGAAACATCTTCATCTGCTCGGGCGTGGTGTTTTGCGCCTCGTCGAGGATGACGTACGCGTTGTTGAGCGTCCTGCCCCGCATGAAGGCCAGCGGCGCGATTTCGATGACGCCCTGCTCGATGTATGCGTTGCCGCGCTCGCGGTCGCACATGTCGAAGAGCGCGTCGTACAGCGGCCGGATGTACGGGTCGAGCTTCTCCTCCAGCGTTCCGGGCAAAAAGCCCAGGGACTCACCGGCCTCCACGACCGGCCGAGTGAGCACGATGCGGCTCACCTCGTGCTGCATGAGCGCCGCGACGGCCATCGCCATGGCGAGGTAGGTCTTCCCCGTTCCGGCCGGGCCAATGCCAAACGTTACGGTATTGCGCCGTATGGCGTCCACGTAACGCTGCTGTCCCTCGGTGTTGGCGCGAATGGTCCTGCCCCTATAGCGCAGCAGCGGGTCGCCCACCGCGTCCAGCGTCTCGCTCTCGCCCTTGCGAAGCCGGTCAACAAGCGCGTGGAGGTCGGAAGATGTGGGCACGACGCCCGACTCCACCACCATCATAAGGTGAGAGAAGGCCGAGGACACGAGGTCGACGTCCTTCGTTGTCCCCGAGATGCTGATCTGGCTGCCACGCACCGTTATGAGCGCGTCGGTTGCCGCCTCTATGTCGCGCAGCAACGCATCGTGCGGCCCCATAAGCAACCTGGGGTCCACATTGTCGGGGATGGTCAATCGAACATGCATGGGTTCCAAGCGTCCTCCTTGTTCCCATACATAATAGCGCTCTTTCGCAAATTGGGTCCGTGAGGACTCATCCACCATCACGCCACGCGAGCCGAACGCGCACGTACGACCCGACGGGCAGCGCGGCATCCACACGCACCGGGAACAGCCGAGAGTCCACCGCCTCGCCCTCGTATTGCACCACCACGAGGTCGTCCGTGCCATCGCAGCACCGCATGTTGCGTATGCGGGCGCGCTCGGCCATAGCGCGCATACGGTCGCCGCGTTGCGCACTCACCGCAGCGGACACCTGGTTGGCAGCCGTAGCGGCAGGGGTTCCCGGCCGCTTCGAGTAGCGAAACACGTGCATGCGCGAGAAGTCCATCTTTTTGCAAAACGCAAGCGAATCCGCAAACTCCTCGTCCGTCTCGCCCGGGAAGCCGACGATCACGTCGGTACCAAGCGCCACGCGCGGAAGCATCTGCCGGGCCGCGCGCACCACGGCGGCAAAGTCGCCGGTGGTGTATGGCCTGCACATGCGCTCGAGCGTCGCGTCGCATCCCGACTGCAGGCACACGTGCAAGAATGGGGCGATGCGCTCGCCCGCGTCCGCCATCGTTTGCAGCAGCCCATCCGTCACGTCCTGCGGCTCAATGGAAGACAGGCGAATGCGGTCGACGTCGGTCTGTGCCAGCACGAGGCGCAGCAGGTCCTCCAAGCGCCCTCCCGGCCAGATGACGTCGCCGTCCTGCGCCCTATAACATCCCAGGTTGATGCCCGTAAGCACCACCTCGTGCGCACCACGGCAAACCGCCTCGCGCACGGTCTCGACGACCCGAGCCGCGGGCAGCGATCTGGACGGCCCGCGGGCCTTCCACACAATGCAGTACGAGCATCGCAAGTCGCATCCGTCCTGGATCTTAATTCCTGGTCGAGTCCTTCCCGTGGGCGTGGGCGTGCTTGCCACGACCATGTTTTCCGAGGCCGTCCCCTGTAGACCGAGCGCCTGAACCACGCGCTGCACGACGCGGTCCTTGCGCGGCTCTACCACGAGGCCGGGAGCAGCCAGGCACAGCTCGTCGGCGAACAGCGTTACCGCGCAGCCCGTGGCAATCACGACGGGATGTTGGGGCAGCCTTGCGGCGCGACGCACGGCCTTGCGTGTCTTTGTTTGCGCCTCCCCGGTTACCGCGCAGGTGTTCACCACTATGGCGTCCGCTTCGGCGACAGGCACGATCTGGCATCCGGCTTCCTCGAGCCCGCGCGCGATCGTATCGGTCTCCACCCGGTTTACGCGACACCCCAAGTTGATGAGGGCCACCTTGCTGCCGGCTCGCAATCCCATGGCTAGCGCTTCTTGCCAAACGGTCCCCGGCGCTTTGCGCCCTTGGAGCGCTTTTGTCCGCCGGCGTCGCGATTCTTGCCCGCGGCCTGAGGCTCGGCGTTCTGCGACCTGGCACCTCCCTGAGCCTGGGTACGCTCGCGCTGCACCGACCGGATGAGCTCGAGTTGCTGCTTGCTCAGGTCCGTTGGGGTAGAAATCTGGACCACCACGATGAGGTCGCCACGAATCCCCGTCTGCAGGCTGGGCATTCCCATGCCCGGCACGCTGATGCGCTGGCCATACTGGCAGCCCTGAGGTATGGTTGCCGAGATCTCGTCGTCGGGAAGTATGCCGTCCATGCGGTACGTGGTGCCCAGGATGGCGTCCAGCGCGTCTACATGCGCCACGGTATACAGGTCGTCGCCCTGTCGCTCGAACTTCTCGTCCTCGAGCACCTGTACCGTCACCACGAGGTCACCTGAAGCATCACCGCGCACGCCGGCCTCGCCCATGGACTCCACCCGCAGGGACTGTCCGGTATGGATGCCCGCAGGAATGTTGACCTTCACGGTCTCGTGAGACGGGGTCCTGCCCTCGCCCTGGCACGTCTCGCACGGCTGGTCCACCACGCGACCCGAGCCGTTGCACACCGGACAAGTCGTCTGACTCTGCATTTGTCCAAAGATGGTTCGCTGCACCTCGACCACGCGTCCTGTGCCATGGCAATGCTCGCAAGTGGTCTCCTTGCCGCCCTCTGCCGTACCAGACCCGTTGCAGTCCTCGCAGGGAGAAAGGCGATCGTAGGCAATGGTCTTCGTGCAGCCCGCAGCGGCCTCGGCGAGCGAGATTCTGAGCGTAATGCCCATGTCGCGGCCCCGCGTGCGCGCGGCACGCGCTCCCCTGCCACCACCGCCACCAAAGAAGGAGTCGAAGATGTCGCCGAAGCCCCCGCCAAAGATGTCCGACATGTCCACATATTCGGAGCCAAAGCCACCCGGTCCGTCGGGATTGCCGTACTGGTCGTAGTTCGCACGCTTACGCTCGTCCGAGAGCACCGAGTAGGCCTCGTTTACCTCCTTAAAGCGCTGCTCGGCATCGGGCTCCTTGTTGACGTCGGGATGAAGCGATCTCGCGAGCTTTAAGAACGCCCGCTTGATGGTGCGTTGATCCGCGCCACGGTCCACTCCCAGGACCTCGTAATAGTCTCTCTTAGATTCCAAGTCTTCCTACCTCCAAAGACCTCTTGCCATAAAAGCCGGCCTAGCGGGCGCGACGGGATAATATCGAGAACAGTATTATTACGGGCAGTATAAACGCAATCATCGAGAGGAACGGACCGCTGAACATAAGCAGCAGACCAATGATGATGCCCGTGGAGGCGCCACCCACGATTGCGACGCCGCCCTCGCGCAGCCAACGCGCGTTAAAGCGCACGCCTTCGCTGATCACCATGGCAAGCCCGATTGCGGCCATGATGGCGCCGGCTATGGTCATCGTGGTAAGTGCGGGCTGGAGTATGCCAATGACCACGAAGGGGATCGCGAAGCCGATGAGCCTGAATCCCGCCTCCTGCCGCTGGGTAACGCGCTCCTCCGCGACGCCGACCCGACACACGAAGTCGCCGTACTCCCGACCGTTGGTGCCGGCGTTGCCCATTCCGGCCACGCGCACTTCGTCGCCGTCATGCGAGTTCTCGGGCACCTCTACTACGAGCTCCGAAGCCGAGAGCACGCGGCCCGACCCGTTACATGCGGTACAGGGATCGGCAACGACCTTGCCCGAGCCCTCGCACTCGGGACAGGTGACCTCGAAAAACCCGACCCCAAAGATGCCCATGCCGCCCAGGTCTATGCGCATGCGGCCCGCGCCGCCGCACGTGGGGCAGGTGGTCGCTTCGGTGTGCTCCACCGACCCGTTGCCATGGCACACGTCGCAAGCCACGTAGCGCTGGTAGGTGACCCCACGCTTGACGCCCTTTTGGGCCGCCTGAGCGTCGAGGTCGACCTGCACCTTGACGTCGGAGCCGGCACGCGGCCGGTACGAACGGGACTTCGTTGCGCCCGTGGTACCCCACGAGCTCCCAAAGGGAAAGCCGTCGAAGGGTGATCCGTAGCCCGCTCCCGCACCCTGTCCCGGATAGGCGGCGAAGGGCGACCCGGACCGCATGGCATCATAGCGCTTGCGCTTGTCGTCGTCAGAGAGCACGGCATAGGCCTCGCTCACTTCCTTAAAGCGCTCCTCTGCGTCGGGCTCCTTGTTGACGTCGGGATGCAGCTTGCGGGCCTTCTTTTGGAACGCGCGACGAATCTCATCGGTTGAGGCGTCTTCGCTCACCTCAAGAATCGCGTAGTAGTCCTTCTCGTTCATGGACGCCATGGGGGCGACTCCTCACTCACGTTATGCACACATACGGCGGCTATTGTACCCGACTGCGGCAAAAAGCAAACGACGAACATCAAATGACGAGACCCCGCCCCCGCGTTGGACAAAAGGGACAGTCCCCTGAACACAGGGGACTGTCCCTTTTGTCTAGGGGACTGTCCCCCACGTACCGGATGGCGGTTAGAGCGAGGCGACGGACGAGGGGGCAAGCGACCAGAGGGCACCGAACACTTCGTTGCCCAGAAGCCAGCCGGTCTGCGTGGGTCTCATCCCGCCATCAGTGAGGGCAACGAGCCCCCGCCGCTCCAGGCCATCGACCGTCCGTACAAACTCGTCCCCAAACATCAATGTGGCGGCTCCCACAAGACGTTCGCCCACGCCGCGCGACAACCGCATGCCCAGCATGAGGTCCTCTGCCAGGGCCTGCTCCTCGCAGAGCAGCTCTCCCGAGAAGTCAAGCTCGTTCATCGGAGGGGCCAACGCAATTCCCTCCCAGGGACTCTCCATGCGAAGTCGCACGCGCTGGACCCAACCGGGAAGCGCCGGCAGCTGCGTCGCCACCCGCCGCAGCTTGTGGTAGGCACCCCGGTCCAGCATGCTCGCTGCGCCGTGTCCCACACCAACGTAGGGCACGCCCGTCCAGTACGCCATGTTGTGCAGGCACCGCCTACCGGGCAGCGCGTAGCTCGCGACTTCGTAGCGAGAGAGTCCCGCATCACACAGGACCCCAGAGGCCTGCTCCATGCGGTCCGCCTGCACCCCCTCGTCGTTCCACGGCGGGTCATCATCCTTATACCGGTCTCCCAAGGGTGTTCCAGGTTCCAACTGGAGGGGATAGACGCTGATGTGGCCAACCCCAAGGTCGCAGGCCGCGGCCAGCGTGGACGCCCACGACTCGTTTGTCTGATCCGGAATCGCGCACATGAGGTCAACCGACACGTCAAGCCCAGATGCCACGGCCGCACGCACGCAGCCAACGGCCTGACGCGCGTCGTGCAGGCGACCCAGTGCCTCAAGCTCGGCGTCGTCCAGCGACTGGACGCCAATGGAGAGTCGCGTGGCGCCAGCTGCCGCTGCGGCCGCGATGACGTCCGCGGTCAGGCTGTCGGGGTTGCCCTCGCACGTGAGCTCCCGCATGCCAGGGGCTGCCCGGCGCATTGCCCGCAGCAAGCCCGCCAGCCTCGTTGCGCCCAGCATGCTGGGGGTGCCGCCGCCAACGTAGCCCGTACGGCAATCCTCCAGCAACCCGCAACCCGCAAGCTCGTCCAGCTGCCAGCGCAACGCACGCACGTAGTCGCCCATGCGTCCGTCCGTCACGCTGGTCGCCCAGCTCGCGAAGTCGCAATAGCCGCACTTTCTCGCGCAAAACGGGATGTGCACGTAGAGCGAGCCGACGGCGCCCGTCACCTCGCGCCAGCACCAGCCGCCGCTCACGCTTCGCCCATCTCGGCGCGAAGGCGATCGGCAAGCTCCAAATAGTCCCTAAGCGTCACGCAGGAGGTGGCAAGCCCACGCCAATAGGCCGCGCGTGGAAGGCCGCGCAAATACCAGCCCGCAAGGCTCCTGCCACGGGCCATGTGCGCATCCGTGGCGTCGAGCAACCTCACGTGCTCGCAGAAGGCCGCAATGCGCCTGGCGGGATCGGGCTCCGCCATCTCGTCGCCCGCCAACAGCCCGCGCGCCTGACCAAACACCCAGGGATTGCCATAGGACCCGCGCGCCACCATAACCGCCGCACAACCGCACTCGCCGAGCATGCGCACGGCCTCCGCGGCGCCACTCACATCACCCGAGCCAATTACCGGCACGTCCACGGCCTCCGCCACGCGAGCCACCACGCCCCAGTCGGCCTCGCCCCTATACATCTGGTTCGCATAGCGACCGTGCACGGCGACCGCCGCGGCCCCCGCGTCGACCATAACACGGGCGAACTCCGGAGCGACCTCCTCGCCCATGCGACGCCCACGCCGAATCTTTACCGTGACCGGCACGCTCGACTCCCCCACGCAGGTGCGTACGATGCGGGCGGCAAGCTCCGCGTCGTCGAGCAACGCCGAACCCCCACCGCCCTTGGTAACCTTAGGCACCGGGCACGCCATGTTGATGTCGATGAGGGCAAGCTTATCGCACATGCGGTCGCACACCTTGCCCACGGCCTCGGCAAAGTGGTCGCAGTCCGCCCCGAACAGCTGCACGGCAAGGTCCGGCTCGGCCTCGTCGGGCTCCACGAGCTCCCAGGTCTTCTGGCTTCGGTAGTGAATGCCCGTTACGCTCACCATCTCGGAATAGGCAAGCGCCGCACCGCCGGCACGCGCCATCATGCGGTATGCGGCATCGCTCACCCCCGCCATGGGGGCCATCAAAAAGGGATTCTTGGAGAACCGCAGCGCCAACGGACCCTCGCAGGGAAACGGCTCGAGCTCAGCGGCAAGGCCGCTTGGGGAGGCGCAGGCCTCGAGGATGGCATGGGTGTCGCTCACTCGTCGTCAACCTTGAGCACGGCCAAGAACGCCTCCTGCGGCACCTCCACGCGGCCAATCGACTTCATGCGCTTCTTGCCCTCCTTCTGCTTCTCCAGCAGCTTGCGCTTGCGCGATATGTCGCCGCCGTAGCATTTGGCCAGCACGTCCTTGCGATGGGCCTTCACCGTGGATCGGCTAATTATCTTGTTGCCAATGGCCCCCTGGATGGGCACCTCGAACTGCTGCCGCGGGATGATGCCCTTCAGCTTGTCGCACAGGCCGCGCCCCAGCTGGTACGCCTTGTCCTTGTGCACGATAAACGAGAGCGCGTCGACCTCCTCGCCCGAGAGCAGGATGTCGAGCTTCACGAGGTCCGACGTCCGGTAGTCGTCGAACTCGTAGTCCAGCGACGCATAGCCCTTGGTGCGGCTCTTCAACTGGTCGAAGAAGTCCAGGATGAGCTCGGCAAGCGGAATGTCGAAGTGCAGCTCCACGCTTTTCTCGGAGAGGTACACCATGTCGGTGGAGATGCCGCGATGGTCCACCAGCAGCTGCATGACGGCGCCCACATAGTCGGGCGGCACGATTACGGTCGCCTTGAGGTACGGCTCCTCGATGTGGTCGATCTCCTCGGGCTTGGGCAGGTCCTGCGGGCTGGTGACCTCCAGCATCTGCCCGTCCGTCTTGTACACGTGATAGTCCACCGAGGGGCTCGTGGCAATGAGCTCCAGGTCGAACTCCCGCTCGAGGCGCTCCTTTACCACCTCCATGTGCAGCAGGCCCAAAAAGCCCACGCGGAAACCGAAGCCCAGCGCAACGCTGGTCTCGGGCTGCCAGGTGAGCGACGGGTCGTTTACCTTGAGCTTCTCCAACGCGTCGCGCAGGTTCTCGTAATACTTGTTGTCTATGGGGAACAGGCCCGTGAACACCATGGGCTTTGCCTCGTGATATCCCGGACACGGCTCCGCGCACGGACGGTCCGCCAAGGTGATGGTGTCTCCGGTGTGCACGAGGCCAGGGTCCTTGAGGCCGGTGACCACGTAGCCCACCTCGCCGACCAAGAGCTCGGGCAGCGGCTGCTCCAGCGGGCGCTTGACGCCCACCTCCTCGCACAGGAAGTGCTGGTTCTGGGCCATCATCACCATGCGCATGCCCGGCTTCACAACGCCGTCGAACACGCGCACCATGGCCACCACGCCCCGGTACGCGTCGAAGTACGAGTCCAGGATAAGCGCCTTTACCGGCTCGGTCGCCGACCCCTCGGGCGGAGAGACCAAGTACACGATGCTCTCCAGCAGATCGTGGATTCCCTCGCCCGTCTTGCCGCTAACCAACACGGCGTCGTCGGCGGGGATGGCGAGCACCTCCTCGATCTCCTCCCGCACGCGTTCGGGCTCGGCGGACGGCAGGTCGATCTTGTTGATCGCCGGGACGATGTCCAGGTCGGCGTTCATGGCGAGCAGGGCGTTGGAAACCGTTTGGGCCTCCACGCCCTGGGTGGCGTCCACCACCAGCACCGCCCCCTCGCACGCGGCGAGCGAACGCGAGACCTCGTAGGTAAAGTCGACGTGCCCGGGCGTGTCGATGAGGTTGAACTGGTACTCGTTGCCGTCGTCGGCCTCGTACATAACCCGGACGGCATTCGACTTAATGGTAATGCCTCGCTCCTGCTCGATGTCCATGGAGTCGAGCAGCTGCTTGGTCATGTCACGTGCCGCCACCGTCTTGGTAAGCTCCAGTATCCGGTCGGATATGGTGGACTTGCCGTGGTCGATGTGCGCCACGATCGAGAAGTTCCTAATGTGAGATGTGTTTGTGTTCGTCATGTGGTAGATAATACCTGTTTTTCGCAACAATGTAAGGAGAACATGCTATACTCACCGAGTTGACCTCCACAGCAACCGTGTCTCAGCTTTAGAGGCCTCAATGTACATGACCGAAAGGGTAAGCACGTGGCTAACATCAAGTCTCAGAAGAAGCGCATTCTCACCGCCGAGAAGGCCCGCGTCCGCAATCGCGCGGTTCGCTCCGAACTCAAGACCTACGTAAAGAAGGTTCGCGTTGCCGCCGAGGCTGGCGACAAGGAAGCCGCCCAGGCTGCAGCGACGGCCGCCTGCCGCAAGCTCGACAAGGCAGCCTCGAAGGGCGTCATCCACAAGAACCAGGCCGCCAAGCGCAAGAGCGGCGTTCAGATGCTCGTCAACAAGATGGCGTAGCCTTCTGGCACTCAAGAATGTGTGAAGACCCGCTTCGGCGGGTCTTTTTTTCTGCCGTGCCCCGCATCGCGTCGGCGGCCGCGGGCAACGGTGTCCGTTTGGGAAGAGGTACCCTTTGGACATCGGTCGCTGTCCAAAGGGTACCTCTTCCCAAACGGACGCCACAAGCATCCAGCGGCGCTATGGCATGCAGACGTGGACCACGAGTCGCAAAAAGGAAGTCTCGGGGTCGGCACCACCCTTTATCTCCCGCTCGCAGGCGGCGCAGGCGTCGAGGCATTCCGCCAGCTGCTCGTTAGAGAAGCGTCTTGCCGACTGGACCACCGAACGCACCTGCCATTCCTGACGTCCCAGCTCGCTGGCCACCCGCTTGGTCTGCCCGCGGTCCATGAGCGCCCGGGCGCACACGAGCTCGCGTACCCGCCGTACGAGCAGGGCGAGCAGGGCGCGCTGAGATGGATTCTGCATGTGCCGGTAGAGCTCAAGGGCAACCTCCGTCCGGCCGGCCGCCACGGCATCCAAGAACTCCCACGGCTTTACCTCGGCGGTGCGCGCCACGTTCTCGCGCACGTCGCGCAGCATGCGGTCGGTGACGGGGCCGTTGGCTTTGAGGCGCGCGAGGATCTCCGCCTGCAGCTCCTCCACGTGTTCTTTGCGAGCTTCTCGGCATCCAGACACAGGACGCACCCCGGGTTGGGATTCGTGAGGTAGGCGATGATGCTCTCCGAGACCGCCTTGGGCAGCTTGTGCGCGTCGTGCAGGAGCACGAGACGGAAGCCCGCCCCCACCGGCATGGTGTTGAGCGATATGGCCACGCTGGTGGGGTCCATGTCGCCCGATGCCGTACGCTCGTCCAGGTTGAACACGGCAAAGCTCGGGTCAAGCCGACCCTTAAGACGGGTGATGGCCGTCTCGCGCTTGAGCTGGTCGCCACCCACCACCAAATATGCCGGCAGCAGGCCGGAGCCCACACCTTGTTGTTGTGCCACAGTGATCCCTTCGTTCGCCCATCAAGGGGGTAACCCTCTTTGATTGGTCATGCGCGACCCATCATAGGGGATTACCCCCTTGATGGGCAGGCATGGCGTTGCCGCCCCTTAGCATAGAGCAAACCCGCGCGCGGCGCACCCCCAGTGCCTGGGCTATACTCACATGCGTACCCACCCGAAGGAGGATGCCATGAGAAGAACCCGAACCACACTCCTGCTCGTCGCTGCCATGCTCCTCGTCGCCCTCATCGCACCGGCGCGCATGGCACAGGCGGCAGGCACCAAGCGTCAGCTGCCCAGCCTCTCCAACCAGGAGGACCAACGCGACCTCAACGTCTTTCTCTCCAACTTCTCGGAGTCCGGCGTGTGCGAGGGCTTGTACGACAAGGAGTTCGTGAGCCTGTTCG
>CACZFB010000076.1 GCA_902780305.1 uncultured Coriobacteriaceae bacterium
CGGGTTTCGTACTTACACACAAGAGGTTATCGTTTTTCGCGGTCAGGGCTCTGTGCGTGCACACAATTGCATAAAAAAACAGATGTGGCATGCGGCTCTATGGCGCGATGCTCTGGGGTTCGTCGCCCGATGAGGCGATTTGTTGCTCAAGCGAGCACACGAGCTCTTTCGCGTCGCACGCCTCGCACGTGAGCTCACGCCACTCCCCTGCCACGCAATAGCGCACAAGCGGGCCGAAGCCGCCCACGAGCGTGTGGGCGGCTTCGGCAAACAACGGATCATCTTTGAGGCCAGGGTAGCGCACGGACGCCACGCGCGGATGACACGCGAGGTAGCATGCCACGACCTGCGCGACATCGGATACCTTGCGCCACGCCTCGCTTCCCATCTGTTGGCGCAGCCGACAGAGGTCTGCGAGCTCGCTATCCACGGCGCTCGGCGATCTCGGCGGTGACGCTGGCAACAAACTCGTCAAGCGTGGTCTGGTGCGTTTGGTTGCTGCGATCGCGCACGCTAATGTTGCCAGCCTCCTTCTCCTTCTCGCCCAGAATGAGCATGTAGGGAACGCGGTCGACAGCGCGAGCCTCGCGAATCTTGTAGCCAATCTTCTCGTCGCGCTCGTCCACCTTAACACGGATGCCGGCGGCGCGCAGGGTGGCACCCACTTCGAGCGCGTAGTCGCGGGTCTTCTCGGAGACGGGCAGGACCTTTACCTGGCAGGGGCTGAGCCAGGTGGGGAACTTGCCCGCATACTGCTCGGTGAGCATGCCGATAAAGCGCTCGAAGCTACCAAAGCCGGCGCGGTGGATCATGATGGGACGCTGCTTGGTGCCGTCGCTCGCGGTGTACTCGAGCTGGAAGTTCTGCGGCAGCTGGAAGTCTAGCTGGATCGTGCCGCACTGCCAGGTGCGGCCAAGGCAGTCCTGCAGGTGGAAGTCGATCTTGGGGCCGTAGAACGCGCCGTCGCCCTCGTTGATGATGTAGTCGACGCCCATGGAGTCGAGTGCCGCTTTGAGCCCTGCCTCGGCACGCTCCCAGTCTTCGTCGGAACCCATGGAGTCAGCGGGACGCGTGGAGAGCTCGATGTGGTACGGGAAGCCAAACTGCTCGTAGTAGGCGGTTATGAGGTGCGCCGTGTCGGTGACCTGGTCGGTGATCTGCTCGGGGGTAATAAACAGGTGCGCGTCGTCCTGGGTAAAGGCACGTACGCGGAACAGGCCGTGCAGCGCCCCGCGCATCTCGTGGCGATGGTCGTGGCCGGCCTCGGCGAGCTTGAGCGGCAGGTCGCGGTAGGAACGCGGACGCGATTTATAGATGAGGCAGGCACCCGGGCAGTTCATCGGCTTGACGGCATAGTCCTCGTCGTCGATGAGCGTGGTGTACATGTTCTCCTTGTAGTGGTCCCAGTGACCGGAGGTCTCCCACAACGTGCGGGAAAGGATGATGGGCGTGGTGACCTCGTCGTAACCGTAGGCCTCCTGCATGTCGTGCCAGTAGTCCATGAGGGCGTTCTTCAGGCGCATGCCGTTGGGCAGCCAGAAGGGGAAGCCCGGACCCTCCTCGGCAAACATGAAGAGCTCCATCTCCTGTCCGATGCGACGATGGTCGCGCTTTTTGGCCTCCTCAAGCAGGCGCTCGTACTCGGCGAGCTCGGCCTTCGAGCGGAATGCCACGCCGTTGATGCGGGTGAGCATCTTGTTCTTGGCATCGTTCTTCCAGTATGCGCCGCTGACGCCCGTGAGCTTGAATGCCTTGAGCGCTTTGGTGTACATGAGGTGCGGGCCGACGCACATGTCAACATACTCGCCCTGCTTGTAGAAGGTGATGCGCGCGTCCTCGTCCAAGTCGCCGATGTGCTCCACCTTGTACTTCTCGCCACGCTCGCGCATGTGCTCGACGGCCTGCTCCCGAGGAAGCTCGTAGGTCTCGAACTTGAGGTTCTCCTTGCAGATCTTGCGCATCTCGGCTTCAATTGCGGGGAAATCCTCCTCGCTGATCTTAACGCCGTCCGGCAGGTCGATGTCGTAGTAGAACCCGTTCTCGGTAGCGGGGCCATAGCCAAAGTCAGCCTCGGGATACAGACGCTTGATGGCTTGCGCCAGGATGTGCGAGGCGCTGTGGCGAATAACGTGCAGCTCCTCGGCCTCGTCGATGGCATCGACGTGTCCGTCGTTGAACAATACCTTCATGAATATCTCCTCCGTAAGTCGAACCAAGCTAGCATACCGCAAGTTGACCCCTGATGGTAGCCTGTAGCATATCAAAAGGGGTAACCCCCATTGATTGCCGCTGGCGACAGGTCAATGGGGGTTACCCCCTTCGGTGGGTCTTGTTATCGCTAGCTTCGACAGGCGGGCTGAGAGGCGTCGTAGCCCGAGGGTACGGCGCCCTTGGGCAGAACCTGCACGTCGATGGCCTCGGCGCGCCTGCTCAGGCCCGTGGTGCCGGCCTCTTCGCCGTCTTTGGCCCAGCCGAGCCAGCCGTAGGTCTGGCTGTGCACGCGGTACCAGACCGAGAGGTGCTCGGCCAGCTCGCCGGTAAGGCTTACCCGGACCGCCTCGATGCGCTTGGACTTGCCCGTGGTTCCGCACACCGTGCCGTTCGCCTCCTCGGAGACCCAGCCCTTGCCCTGCACGTGTGCCTGGTAGGAGATGCCGCCGTCCCAAGGCTGACCAGGGAGCTTGAGCGAGAACGCCTCGATGCGCTTGGACTTGCCCGTGGTGCCCAGCCTCAGGGCACTTGCCGTCTTGGTCCAGCCAGTGCCCTGCACGTGTGCGCGCACCGTGGCAGCGCCCAGGTAGGCCGGCTGCGCCGCATCGTAGTCCGCTGGCTGCTCGCCCGCCGGCAGGACCTGCACCTGGTAGGCCTCGATGCGCCTCGAGAGACCCGCGGTGCCAGCGGCTTCGCCGTCCTTGGCCCAGCCGAGCCAGCCGCTCCGCTGGCTGTGCACGCGGTACCACACCGAGTAGCGGTCGGCCATGTCGCCGGTCAGGCGAACCTGCAGGGCCTCGACGCGCTTGCCCTTGCCGATGGTGCCGCTGGTCCCGCCGTCTGCGGCCCAGGACTGCTCCCAGCCTATGCCCTGCACGTGGCTGCGATACTCGATCGAGCCGTTAAAGGGCGCGTTCTCGAGCTTCATCTCGATTGCCTCGACGCGCTTGGATTGGCCGGTGGTGCCGCTCTGATCGCCGTCGTGATACCACTGCTGCTCCCAGCCGTAGGACTGCACGTGCGAGTGGTAGGCAACCGTGGCGTCATGCACTTCGGCGGCTACGGTGTAGGCCTTGATGCCGAAGTTGTCGATTTCGACCCTATAGTCCGCGGCCTCCGCTCTGGCCTTTTCCACAGTCCAATCCTGCCAGGCGCCATTTTTATACAGGAAGCTCTCGCCCTCGTTTACCACGCCCTTGGAGTAGAAGGGGTACATCTTTCCCTCCGGCTTCCCTGCGTTCTGCTCGTCGATGAGCTCTTTGCTATAGCCGATGGCATACCCGGCGTCATAGAGGCGCCTGCCGTCATCGCCGACGTGCGATGCGGTTGAGACCACCGCCAGGCGCTGCCCCGACCTCAGGACAATGGGCGTGTCTATGTCGAGGCGATGGTACCCGCAGTACTCGAAGTTCTTGGATACGCGGTAGAGCAGCCGCCCGTCCGTTGGGCTCGTGGCGCCATCGTTGAGCTGGTAGAGAGCGAAGGTGATGCGGGTGTTCTCTATGGGTGCAAACGCGGAGACGGCCTTTACCTCCCTGTCCCCTTCGATGTCGAACACGTTTGCCGTGCTGACGACGTTTTGGTCCCCCTCGTCCATTCGGTCAAAACCTATCTGGGCTGGCATGTAGTCGTACTGCAGGCAGTCGTAGTCGTTGAGCCAGTTGAGGTCGATGGAGAACTCGTAGGTCTCGGCTTTCGTGAGGCTCTTGTCCTCGTAGGAGATCCAGAAGTAGCCGGTGTGCTTGTCGCCGTCCTTCTCGCCCCACGTGCCCCTGTTCACGACGTTGCCGAGGTCGTCGGGGCCGGCGTCGGTCTCCGAGCCCCAGCTGTTCTTCGCGAGCCAGGCGCCGTCGTGCTCGGGGGTCGTCATTGCAGTCAGGTCTTCGTCTATAATCTGATTGCCTTGTCCGTCGGTTATAAACTGGCCTTGGGCATCCCTCTTATACACGTTATGGGTGAAGTTGTCCTTGCTATAGTTGTCGTCCCAGCCCACGATGCACACGGCGTGGCTCATGCCGCGTACCCAGCTGTACTGTGCCCAAGTATCCTGGTTGATGTAGGTGCGATTGCCGCTTTGGTCGGGTAGGGACTGATCGGCCAGCATGCAGATTGCTACGCCACGGCCATTCAGAATCTCTTGCTTGATGGCCGTTGGACCCGCCGGGTTCAGCGTTTGATCCTCTCCCGAAACATTCCAGTATTCGGGCAGGATGTTGCCGTTCTGAAGAACGTACCCAACGGTCCCAAATCGATTGCTCACGCCGTTCTCGTTGGTGGCGGGTATGGACCAGTCGTCTGTGCCCACATACTCGTCTTTATACTTCATTGCCTCGAGCTGCTTGTTATACGCCTCTTCCAGGGCTTGCTCTTCGGTTGTCCCTGGATTGTCTTGCAAGTACTTATCCAGAGGCTTCCCCATGATGAAATCAAAGTTTTCCTTAATCTCACCATTGGTGACCTCTTCTTTATGATCTATATAGTATTGTGACTCAGTGGTTGCACTTGAGCCGCGATAGGGGAACAGCATTTCGGGTGCAGGGCCACCGCCCGAAGCGAAGAGCGTCGTTGCATGGAACGGGTCGCCTCCCGAATTGATGGCCGTGTTGGAACCATCCTTATGATTCGTGAGGTTCAAGCCCTCGCCTACCTGCGTAGGATCGTCCGCCTCGGTAATGGGGGTAAGCGCAAAATTGGCCAAGTGGCGCTCGGAAAGGTCGAGTGGCTCGTTTGCGTAGGTGCTGCCCGTTGAAGAAAGGAGCGATGTCTCTGCGGCCGCGATGGCACCAAACGACCAGCATGAACCCCAAGGGTTCTGTTTCTTGACCGGCGTCACCACTCCCTCGTTGCGTAGGTCATATGCCGTCGGTAGGCTCGCCTGCGTCTGCAGTCCCTCGCCCTCATCCCCGCCGTCATCGACGGCCCACTCCGGCACGTCTTCGTTTGCCAATGTCGGTATGGGCACAGCGAATGCCATGGCGCCCGCGAGTAGCCCGCACAGCAACTTGCGGTCAAACGTACTCGGTCTTTTCATCCCTTCCCCCTTCTTCGATTCATGCTCATTTAAACCATGTTTGAGCTTCCGTATGGTAAGTATACAGGAATAATCTTGGTGGCACGCGAAGGTCAGGAGACGTTCTTTGTCCTGCTCATTGAGCCCGTGAACGGTAGCCCGGCGCTATACTGGAAATACCATAATGCGCGATACGCACCGTCGCTAAGGAGGACGCCATGAGCACGAACCACCGCATTACCGGGAGTGGACCTCTGCTGGACGAGCATGGCCGCCTGCGGGAGGCGGGCTATGCGCTACGACCTCCCTTTGAGTATGCGCACGACCGCATTGCCGCCCACCGCATACGCATAAAGGACTGGGACTACTACCTGGTGCAGGACGCGGAGTATGCCGTGGCCCTCACCTTCTCGGACCTCGGTTACATCGGCCTCATATCGGCAAGCGTCATGCACTTCCCCACCCGCACCTTTAAGACCACGAGCGAGCTCGTGCTTTTGCCCCTCGGCCGCATGGGCCTGCCCACCAGCTCGAGCAAGGGTGACGTGCGGTGGGCCAACCGGCGATGCCGCGTGTCGTATGCGCATGTGCCGGGTGGGCGCAGGCTCTCGTTCTTTATGGATCGCTTCGACGGGGACCAGGACCTCGACGTTGAGCTGTACCTCGACCAGGCGCCCCGGGACTCCATGGTCATCTGCACTCCCTGGGTCGAGAACCCCAAGGCCTTCTACTACAACCAAAAGACGTTGGGCATGCGTGCTCGCGGCGGCTTTCGGCGCGGATCCGAGTTCCACGAGTTTGTGGCAGACGAGGCGCTGGGCCTCCTCGATTGGGGCCGGGGCGTGTGGACCTACGACAACGTGTGGTATTGGGCGGCTGCGCAGGGGCACGTGGACGGACATGTGGTCGCGCTCAACTTGGGATACGGCTTTGGTGACACGGGCGCTACGAGCGAGAACATGGCCTTCGTGGACGGTATCGCCCACAAGCTGGGGCGTGTGGACTTTGGCATACCCAAGACTGAAGGCGGCGTGTACGAGTATATGAAGCCGTGGCACGTCACCGATGACGAGGGGCGGCTGGACCTGGTGTTTAGCCCCACCATCGACCGCGTGGACAACATCAACGTGTGCGGTGTCGTGCGCAGCGACCAGCACCAGGTGTTTGGCTCGCTTGCCGGCACCATCGTGCTCGACGATGGCAGTAGCCTAACGGTGGAGGCTCTCCCCGCCTCCGCCGAGCACATCCACAACCGTTACTGATCCTCGTGGTACGCGGGGGACAGTCCCCCGCGTACCACGAGGTGCGAGTGCCGCCCCGTGCGGCGGAATGGAGTGGCCATGGAAGTCGATCGCAAGCGGGCGGGCGCGGCGTTCAACGACTATGTGAGCGGATACGACCCGCGCAACCCGCGCATAGCGCTCAAGGTGGCCCATACGTGGCGCGTAGCGCGGCTCTGCGACCGCATAGCCAAGGCGCAGGGTGCCGGAGAGGCGAACCTCGGTCGGGAGGACGTGGACGTCGCCTGGCTCTGCGGCCTCCTTCACGACATGGGTCGCTTCGAGCAGGTGCGGCGCTACGACACGTTTAACGACGCGCAGTCCGTGAGCCATGCGGCGCTCGGCGTGCAGGTACTCTTTGAGAACGACGCCTCCCTGCTACGGCGATTCGTTGAGGACTCGTCGGAGGACGAGCTCGTCAGGACCGTGGTGGCGACGCACAGCGACTATCGCCTGCCACAGACGATCGACGAGCGTACGGCCACCTTTTGCAACGTCTTGCGCGATGCCGACAAAATCGATATCCTGCAGGTGAACTGCATATGCCCCATCGAGGACATCTACGGTGTGAGCGAACAGGACATGGCGCAAAGCGAGCTCTCCCCTGCCGTGGTTGACGCCTTCTACGAGCAACGGACCGTGCCAAGGGACATCAGGCGCTTTCCGGCCGACATCCTGGTGGGGCACCTATGCTTTGCCTGGGAGTTGGTGTTCGAGCAGAGCCGGCAGTTGATGCGTGAGCAGGGGTATCTTGAGCAAATGCTCTCGCGCAGGTTCGCCAACGAACGAACGCGCAGCGAGTTCCAAAAGATGGCGCACTATATGCGTGTGCAGCTGGGCATAGAATAACCGGCCACGAGCGGACTTTCCGCCAATGGCCGGGATACAAAACAGTGGATGGCGCGCTGCGCTATTGGATGCGCGTGCGGCAGTAGGGGCACACTTTCCAATCGGCGTTGAGCGGACGATGGCAGGTGGGGCACACGTTGCGCACCTGCGTGTTGCAGATGGGGCACACGACGAAGTCGCGGTCGATGGAAGCACCGCACTTGGGGCACAGGCCATAATGCGAGAGCTGATGCTCGCGAAGCGCGATGTCCAGGTCCTGCTCCTCTCGGTCGATAAGATAGGAGCTGGGACGCAAGATGACATAGGCCAGAATGCCCACGATGGGCACCACCGCAATGATGGCCCACACCCATCGGGGTTCGGCACCCCGGCGAGCCGCATCGCGTATGACATAGATAATAGATAGAAGATATACCGATACCACGCAAACCACCATGAGGATGAGTACCATGGTGACCTCTGGCGTAATGAGCTGCTTAAACAGTTCGCTCATGGGCGATGGCTCCTTTGTCCTGCGTTTTAAGTACATGAGTGTCGGGGTCGATTGTACTACAGACCATGAGACTTGTGTTTGAGAACCACGCACTTTGCATGAGCGGGTGCTGTCGTCAGCTGCGACGTCAGCTACGGCAGTGCGTCTACTACTCTTATCGGCTTGGCCGTCCAGTGGCCGATACCAGCCATGAAAGGTATGGTGACCTTGTTATAGTATTCACAATGCGCGATTGTCGACGGTAAGGTTTGCCATGGCAGAGGGACTCATTTATACAAACGATAACTGCATTGGGTGTAACAAGTGCGTGCGCATATGCAGCTCATTTGGGGCGAGCATCTCGAAGAGCGGCCCGAACAAGTCGTCGATAAGGATAAACGGGGAGCGGTGCATCGTGTGCGGTGCGTGTGTGGATGTGTGCGCCCATGGGGCCCGCCAGTACGTCGACGACACGGAGCGGTTCTTCCAGGACCTGAACGCAGGCCAGGCAATTTCGGTGCTCGTCGCGCCTGCGTTCGTTGCAAAGTACCCCAACAACTATCGCAGCATCCTAGGCGCCCTCAGGCGCATGGGGGTGCGACGGGTCATCCCCGTTTCGTTGGGAGCAGACATCTGCACGTGGGCCTATCTCCGGCACATCGAGCATGGCGTGGCGTCGTCGCTTATCTCGACCTCCTGCCCGGTGGTCGTATCGTACATTGAGCACTGGATGCCAAAGCTGATCGAGCGCCTGATGCCCGTAAAAAGTCCGCTCATGTGCGTTGCGACGTATTGCCGGGAGCAGCTGGGCATCACCGACCGGCTGGCGTTTATCAGTCCCTGCATAAACTCTCCATGACTTCCTTTACCACTTTTTCTCTGGCAGAATCAAGGTCTTCACGGATGGTGCATCCTGCAGCTTTTTCGTGACCGCCGCCTCCGAATTTAACGGCGATATCCGCCACATTGCCTTCCTTGGCTCTGAGGGAT
>CACZFB010000077.1 GCA_902780305.1 uncultured Coriobacteriaceae bacterium
CGGGAGGATCCGCGGGTGGCTCGTCGGCGAACTGGTCGCGGTCGCCGAGGCAAAGGCCGCCGGGGCTGCCGCCTTGACTCATCTTTAGGGCCAGGGGACAGTCCCCTGTTTCCACCCCTGAGCGCTTCTGTACTCAATTCTCCTGACTTCAATTTCTTGGTACAGTGTGCGAGAATACAAGTGTTAACCTATAATAACTTTTTGAGGAGCACACGCATGCCAGACAAGACCTTTGGCGGAGTCGCGGACACGTTGTACATACCACTCGCCGCTCGCATCTACGTGTCGAAGCGGTTCCCCGAGTACTTCTTCGACCCCAAGTCGCTCGAGCTGGAGTCCGCCATCCCCGGCGACAGCATCCAGGAGGGCTCGAACGAGTACACGATGATCGCGTCGGCGGCGCGCTACCACAACCTCGACCAGATGGTGCTTGCCTATGTCGCCGCCCATCCCGCCTGCAGCATCGTGAACGTGGGGTGCGGCCTGGAGACCATGTTCTGGCGCGTGGGGCCCGGCGCGCCGGGTGCGCGGTTCTATGAGCTGGACCTGCCCGAGGTCATCGAGGTGTGCCGTCGCGTCCTCGGAGCGCTCGAGCGCGACGAGCTCGTGGTGGGCGACGCCTTCGATCTGTCCTGGGCAGATGGCATCGACGCCTCGCGCCCTACGCTCATCATCGCGTCGGGCGTGTTCCAGTACTTCCACAACGCCGACGTGCTCGGCTTCATCGCGGATGCCAAAGAAGCCTTTTCCGATGCGGAGCTCGTCTTCGACGCCACCAACACCAAGGGGCTCGAGTACACCAACAGGTACGTGAGGAAGACGGGCAACAAATCGGCCCTCATGCACTGCGCCATCGACGACCCGGAGGCATTCGCGCGCGAGGCGGGCTGCGAGCTGATCGAGGTGCGGCCCTTCTACGCCGACGCCCGCCTCATCCTCAAGGGAAAGGTCGGGCTGTACGCCAAGGTCGCCATGGCAATCACCGACCGCACCGGCCGCGCGTTCCTGCTGCACATGAAGCTCTAAATCAGCGAGCGGAGGATACATGAAGAGCGACGCCGAATACAAGGAGCTGTCGATCAGGGAATTCACGAAGGCCGCCGAGGTGTACGACAGTGGCCACGCCGGAATCTACGAGATGTGCAGGGACGACTATCCCCCCATCTTGGACGAGCTGAAGAAAGACGATTTTCAGAACCTCCTCGACGTGGGCTGCGGGACGGGGCCGATGGCCGAGCTGCTGGCATCCGAATTCCCGGACAGGCGCTACACGGGACTCGACCTGACGCCACGGATGATTGAGGTCGCGACCGCGAAGGGCATCGAGGGAGCGCGCTTCGTCGTGGGCGATGCCGAGGAGCTGCCGTTTGGCGACGCGAGCTTCGACGCCGTCATCTGCGCGAACAGCTTTCACCACTACCCGAACCCGCAGGCGTTCTTCGACGGGGTCGCGCGCGTGCTGCGCCCTGGCGGCAAGCTGGTCCCGCGCGACTACACGGCCCCTTCGACCATCCTGTGGCTCATGAACCACACGGAGATGCCGCTGGCGAACCTTGTGGGCCACGGCGACGTGCGCGCCTACACGCTCGGCGAGGTCCGCGCGTTTTGCACGGCGTCCGGGCTCGTGCCGGCCACGCTGGAGGCCCGGAAGAAGTTCCGTCTGCACCTGGTCGCACGCAAGCCGACAGGCTCCGAAGGTGAGAGGCTCCAGTTCGGTGACATCTAGGAGACGGCGCTCGTCACGCTGGCAATACGTGCGCCTAGCCATATTCGCATGGTTATCAAAGGGAGTCACCCTTTGATAGGTAACTACTCGTTATCAATTCTCGTGGCTCACGGCCACCTCTAGATGCTAGACGGCCCGCAACGGAGCGCCCGACGCGACCTTGTTCACGTAATCGCGCTGCGCAACGAACAGATGGGCAACGAGCTCCGCAAAAACTGGCGGTAGGCTCCGGCAGGAAGCGTATGCCTCCCTGATAACGTCCTCGAAGCCGTCGAGCGCTCGTAAATCGCACCAAGACCAGTCCCAAGATGGCTTGAGGAAGGAGAAGCGATGGGCGCAGAACAGTTCGACGAGCAGAGGGTTCTCGCATACTTGTGAAATCGTAACGCCATTGAGCGGGACGCCAAAAGCACCGTCGTAATCGAAGATCGGTGCCATACGCCACGCATTCGAATCGATGCTGCGTATGGCACCGACGTTTCCTGGGTTGAAGTCCATAAGCAGCGTGAGGCAAGAGAAGGATGCCCTCCTGGCCACGTGCGCCGAGGCATCCGACACTCCGATGGCCGCAAGGACATCGACGAGGGCGTCGCATGCCTCCGTCGTGATGCCCCCTCTGCTCAGGGTGGAACTCTCCCACATGTCTGCCATCGCACAGAGTCGGTTCCCGTCAGCGAGCTCCTCATCGCCACCCAACATGAGCGGGCTTATTGAGCAAGTCCTTCCATAGCGCTCCACTATATCAAGAGGGACGTAGCAGTCGTCACCGAAGAGCAGCGAGCACAAATCGAACCCCAACTTGGCCCCCACGAGCTCTGCACCATCGGAGTATTCAGCCGCTTTAACAAGGCGGATGCCGTTCTTGTTGCACTCCCACGCCTTGACGGCGTGACCAGGCGTCGTGACTTCGGGGACGTCGAGAGAACAGGTTGCCAGGCGGGCGTAATCGCCCAGAAGGACTGCCGCGCCAAAGCCTTGGTCCCATCCGTTGTCGAAGAAGTTCACGTCCTCCCAGCGTTCGGAGGATCCAGGGGCGCGGTACCAGAACTGATCGGTAAGGGAGAGGCCATGCCCCATGAGGGCAAGGTCAACAGGCGACTTTGCCCCAAAAGCCGCAAGGACGTCGTCCCTGTCCTTGCGTTGGGGCGATAGAACACGTCTGGTTATAAGCGCCGTCAAGACCTGATCCCTGTTTTCCCGCGCCAGCCCCAAAGAAGTGACCAGGTCGTCGCTCGCCATATCGATGATGTGGGCCTCGCCCGTCAACGGATCGACCTCGAAGTCGACCAGCTCCCGGTTGCGTTGCATGAGCGTGCGCCTGGCCACGATCCCCTCCTCTCACTGCAAAACGCGCGCTACCACGTTTCGTTCATGCAGTTGTACCACGAGCCGCCCGCAATGGCATCGAGCTGCTCATCGGTGAGTTCGACACCCTCGGATTTGGCGAGCTCGACCAGTTCGCCGGAGCTCTTGCATGCCCTCGCCTTATCCATCTGCTCTGGGGTCAATTCGTTGAAACTTGCCATACCGCACCTTCTTTCGGTCCGATTGTTCTCGCGGTCGCTTTTTACAACGACCTCTTACCATTCTAGTATGCTATGGCGCTTGAATCGTCTCAAATCGAAATACTGTTCCGCAATACGACTATAAACCGGCCGCACCCGCTTGCAGGTACACCTTCGCATCGAGGAACCTGTCGGCGCGCACGCGAAACTTTGCAAACACAGGGACGCAGTAGAGCGCCTGCAAGGTGCTGCCGTTTTGCACCGCCGTCGAGAACATGGTGTCCCGGATGCATCGCCATCGGGTATCAGCGACGTGTGAGCGAACGGAGAATTCCATGAGCCGCGCTGCTCCGCCAGTGGGTTCCCAAAGCAGGCGTGCCGTGTTCGCAGCCGAAAGGGGAAACTGGGCGGAGACGCCCATGGTTTGCCCGAGTGCTCCGTCGGGAAGTATGTCGAACTGAAGCTCCATGCCAAAGGGAGACATGGCCACCTCGGCGCCGACGCATCGCGCCGTCGAGCCTTCGACGGCAAAGCCAGCCTGTTGGAGGTCTTCCTCGAACCTTGCCGGCTCGGTGGCATACGCGCGCTTTGCGCTCTTGTCGACAAAGCAGTCGACCCGGATGGGAGCGCCCGGCCTGCCCGGATGCACGCCGAAGTACCATATGTGCCAGCTCTCCGGAAGCCGCCTTGCGAAGTCGCGATAGAGCTCCGCTGCTTCCGGCCTGCCAACGTGGACGAAGAAACCTTCGGCATCGAATACCTTGGCAGCATTTACGTTTGCGTGTACGGCGGGAGCCTCGATGCGACCGTCTCCCACGTCGTAGGCAAGCGCGAGCCCGTCGCCCTCGCGGGGCTGGGACGCATACCAATTGAGCAGCTCCCCATGCCCGTCCATGGCATCCGGCGAGAATGGAGCATGCTCATGTATATCGGCGTTACCATGCGCGACGTGCAGATCGAAGCGCGGCGGTCCCGAGAGCGGAACCTCGAACCAAACGGTGGACATCGGCATGCCCTCCGTCGCGCGTCGAAAGGCCTCCTGCGCGAGCCAGGCATTCGTCCCGAACAGATCGCGTTCCGCGTCCTTGGAGGCAAGGTCGTACAGGGTCTGATACGGCTTCGTCGCGTCGTCACTCATGCTTCCACCTCACCCGCGAACATTCTTAGGTAGAACTTTGCCGGTTGCGCCACGGCATCGGCAAACTTGACTTTTGCGTAGTTGAACATACACCCGAGAGCGAACCTGCCTTGGGACCCATCGTCCCGGTAAAATGGCACATGCTTGCCAAACGTCGCACCGGCGATGAGCCGCCAGCGCTCGTCTGCCAGTCCCCATTCCTGCAGAGTCCTGCATATCTGAGCGCCGTAACCACTCTCCATGCAAGCGCGTTCCTGGCGAAGCGTCGTTTCGTTAAACGAAAGCGACAGGCCGAACACCTCGCCCAGCGTCCCGTCGGGCATAATGTCGAATTGGAAGTCAACGGACGGCGCAAGAGACATAAACGTGCTGCACTTCGTGAGCATCTCGCCGTCATATGCGGTAAAACCAATCTGATCGAATTGAGCGGCAAGAAGTGCGGGATCGCTGGCGCATGCCGTTTGCATGTCTTGTCCCAGATACCCGCCAATGCGCAACGGTGTGCCCACTCGTCCGGGAAAGAGGCCTACATAAGCAGCAGGCCAGTCTTCCGACATGCGACCGGCCACGGTCAGGAAGCTTTCCATCCGAGCTCCCTCGCCAATGGAATCCAGAAATGGACCAATCAATTCGGAGTGCTTGCGGTACTGCAGGTATACGCCCGCCCGTTCCGTTTCGCCAACCGATGTGTCGAGCTCGAATCCGCAGCTCGCGTTGCCGCCCATATCGCAGACACCCGAAAACCAGCCGAACATCGCTTGGTAGCCAAAACCCGCTCCCGAAGCGAACCGAGACCCGGGCCGCACGGTACTGTGGACCGCGAGCAAATCGAATCCCGGTGATCCCAGGAGGGGGAACTCAAGGTAGACCTCTGGATAGCCGTCACCAATGAGCGCGCGCTCGTAGGCAATCCTCGCGAGGTCGAAGCTGTTCCCAAACAGCGCTTCGCCCCTGCCATCTTCTGCGGCGATCGAGTAAAGCGCGTCGAACACCACCATCTGAGAAGGTTTGCCAACCATGCTCACAGGGAACCGCTTCCGTCGAAACATCTCACCTATGCGTATTGTACTGTTTGTTTGGTGTCAACCTGCTTGACGACCTGCAGCATCCTATCAATGGGGGCTACCCCCCCCTTTGATGGGGCGACGCATTCTGACCGGCCCGCGAGTAACAGCGTAAGGAACCGAGCGTGCACTGAGTACGTACTGCATCCGATAGTTGTCTCTAAACCGGAATCCTCGCGCCCGGGCACTCGCCGGTGATCATGAGGTTCATCATGGGAAAGCATGCGTTGTCGCACTTCCGATACGCCGACCACACGCTGGGTCGCTCACCCTGCTCGCAAGGCTCGATCAACCCCCTCATCACGAGAAGCATGACCATGTCGTCCGTCTCCATGTCGTGCTCGCCGTCGGCAAGGAGCATGGTGGCGGCGACCCTTTCCGACAGGGGAAACGGCTTGCGGATTCCTCGTTTGTAGATCGCGAAGCCGATATCCGACCAGCTTCGCAACGCCACATGGTCCGTTATGCGGTAGTACATGGCCGTCCACCTCGGTCACAGAACGGAGCGTATCGTCTTGGGATACGCATAGCGCAACAGCTCGTAGCCAATGCCGCCGATCCCGTTGAAGAGCGTGGCGATTGAGTTGCAGCTCACGTTCGCAAGAGGGTCTAGACGCTCGCCCTGGTGCGAACCGTGCCCGATTATGGCTCCGAGGACCCTGCCGGCGGCCTCACGATCGCCCGTGGAGAGGTAGTATTCCACGACGGCCGAGTTCCCGCAACACAGGTGGTCGAAGGGCATCAGGGGAAGCGTGTCCACGCTCTGTCGAACCATGCGGGCGATGGTCTGTGCCCTCTCGTCGCCGCGCCCCTTCTCCAACATACGGTTGACCACGATTCCCGTGCCGGGCGCCCCCGCACAATAGCCGTGCATGTACTTCACCGGCGGGAACTCACGCAGGTCAGCCCATGTGCCGAACTTCTTCTCATAGCGCCGATAGGCATCGATCTCGTAGTCCAGGGCCTCGGCGGCGGCAGAGAGGTACCGGTCGTCGTCCAGAACGTCGGCCGCGGCGACAAGAGCCTCGGCGATTCCCGACATGCCGTGCCCGGCACCGCTGAGCGCTCGGGGAACATCGAACATGGTCTTCCAGAGCATGCGATCCTTGTAGGCGAGCGTCTTCAGCTCGAGGATGCGGTCGGCTGCGTTGCGGATCGTTGTCGTATGGCCCCGGTATTCCTCGAACCGGCACAAGACGGAGACGAGCCCTGCCAGACCGCCAATCCGGTCAGCCACCGTACAGCCAGAGAAGTCTGTCCTTGCAAGAAGCGCCAAGACCTGCTTGCAGAGGTTATCCAGCGTCTCGCTCGGTACATAGCGCCGCATGAGCGCGATGCCAGTCAGGATTCCCCCGAAACCGGCACCTTCCCCAACGGGTACGACGACGTCGGGGTTGTCCATGTGTCTGTCCATGAAGCGACACAGCCCCCGCACCTCGTCGACCGCCTCCTGGAGGAGCGCGTCCGTCCGCTCGTAAATCAGGCCGTCGGGCCACACCGCCGCGCAGGCAGAGGCAAACACCGCAAGTCCGGTAAAGCCGTCGAACAGACCAGCGTCGCTGAATTGGAACGCCTGGGTGTTACTGGAGACATATCCCCACACCAGCCGTCCGTTTGGTGTTCGTATGCCCAGATCGTGCATCCTCTGGAACACCCTTCTGGCCGTCTCGATCGCGTACTCCCTGGAAATGGGGGCATCTGCGACATCCCGGCGAACGAGGGCCTCCTTTTGCGGCTCGTCCGATTTGCAGTCATACATCCTGATCGCACGCTCGATGTAGGAAAGGTCAAACGCCTCGTCCTCCTCACCCATCGCATCGAGCGTGTCGACTATGCGCTCGACCGCCGTGAGGCTGAATTTGCCTTGCACGAGCTCTTCTCCCCCGCCATACAAAGACAGGCTGTCGACGTAGGTGTAGAAGTACGGCACGTCGCCCCGCCGCATTTGCGCGACCTCGCTGTCGATAATCGGAGCCTCTGCGGTTACGTCGCTCTCACGCAAGATCCGCTCGCACGTCTCCAGGCTACGATGCCTATCCGCGGGGCTTGCCAAGGCCGCATGGTGGTACAGCTTCCGCAAAATCAACCAATAGCCTCTCGTGGCGCGCAAGACGATTCGGGCCGTCATGTCCCGAGGAAACGACGACACCGCCTCCCGAATCGCCTGCTTGTGCTCCACGATGCGAGAATAGACGACGCTATAGCCCTGCTTGAACGCGGGCACGTAGGGCTCAACGGTGACGATCCTCCCATCCACGACGGGAGCGATACCGCTCTCCTCCGTGTTGGTGAGAACGCTCAGCTCCATATCCTCGACTCGAGAGGGCATGAGCAGCGAGGGGGCGATCGAATGCGTGTGGCACTCCCTCGTGTCCGCGGACTGCAGATAGGCCAGGCGCTCGGAGGAGATGGGAGACAGCATGGTCTCGAGGTCGATGATGTAGGGCATCGTCTGGCAGCAGAGGATGTTCTGGAAGTGGAGGTCGGTGCTCCCCAAGAGCTTAGCGAAGGCAGCCAGGCCGCCCATGTGGTACCAGAAGCGCTCCGCCTCGCATTCGCCCTCCGCGCGCCGCTTTTCGACGAACTCGCACACCCCAAACTGGCTCCCGAAGGCGATGGCGCGCGGGATGCCGACGAAGTCGCCGAAGAACCGCTCGACAAACTCGTGGAGCTGCTCGTCTACCCGCAGGTCGTGGGGCTTGTAGACCAGCTTTCCGGCATCAGTGGTAAAAATCGTGACGCTACGTCCGCAGTTGTGGGCGTCACCGGTCGAAAGGGTGACATCGTCGATCGTTTGGAAGCGCCTTCCCGCCAGGAGCGCGTCGCAGATTTCGTCGCGATGCTCCGTCAGACGGTCCAGCGCTTCGAGAAGGCCACTCGTCGCATTGCCGAGCTGCAGCTCGAGACATTCGACGAGCGGCTCCGGCAGGCTCATGGCTCCGCTTTCGAGCTGCCTGCGTATCGTATCCAAGGCCTGCGTGCGCTCGGCATCGGTAATCAGGTCTGGAAAAGCGGTGGCGAACGGGTTGTCCACCACCGCCTGGGAGATCATGTGCGTTGCCGTGCTGCCAGCAATGAACTCAACCTTACGCTTCAGGGCGTCTTCGAGCCTCTTATAGACCCTTTCCCCGAGGATGCTCGCTTGTGGGCACTGCCTGACACGGGCAACCTGAAACTCAACGAAGTGCCGGAACATCCACGGGGATTTCTAACAGCAGTCGCGGATGCAGCTGTTCGAGCAATTGCAGGTGTTGCCCTTATGGGAGCATTCAACGCTGTCGACGAAGCTACCGCCAGCAACATACTTGAGCTCGTCGTCGCGGAGCTCAATCGGGACGTCTTCGGCAGCCTTCGAATCGACGAACTCCTGAACCT
>CACZFB010000078.1 GCA_902780305.1 uncultured Coriobacteriaceae bacterium
GGCCGGAGGCGGGCACGCGCGTCCCGCCGCCGGACGCCCCACCTTGCGCGTCGCCATGCGTCATCTTAACTTAATGGCGGTGGGGTAACCCCCATTGATTGCCGCAGGCGGCGTATCAATGGGGGTTACCCCCTTCGATAGGCCGGCACATTCCGGCCAGCCCGTGAACTTAAAACCGCCGCCAACAAACTCTGCGCGCTTGCCGCGGACCGCACTAGAGGTGATAGACTTGGCCGCGCAGGGCCGCCTCCAGCCATTTTGCCACGCCGTCCTCGCCGATGCTGTCAACAACGTTGTCGGCTATGGCCTTCACCTCGTCGGAGGCGTTGTCGACGGCCACGAAGGTCCCGACGCAGGGACGCATGGGCAGGTCGTTGCCCGAGTCGCCGAAGGCTACCAACTGGCTCTTGTCCAACCCGAGCTGGGTCATCACCCACGCGATGCCCGAACCCTTCTCGACGCCCAGGAGTGTGATTTCGATCTCCGTGGGCGTAACGACGGCGATCTGCAGGTCGCCTCGGGCCTTGAGCTGGGCCACGCAGCGCTCGAGATCCTGCTCGGTATCGAAGCAGGCACCCATCTTCTCCACGAAGTTGGTCTGGTCGTCCACGAACCCGAGGGCAGGGGTGATGTCATCGACGATGAGCTTGTTCTGTTGGCTGGTGATCTCGAGTTTCAGGGCCTCGTCAGTCAGCCTGTCGCTGTTCTCCACGCGATGCACGGCCTGCGTCATGTACGAGACGAGGCGGTTCTCGAAGTAGGCGCAGATGGAAGTCAGGCAGTTGAGGCCGGCGCCTTCTTCGTGGAGCCATACTGCCAGGTCGAGGGCCGTTTGCTTGGGGATGGCCTTGGAGAGCAGATGATTGCCCAGCGGGTCCAGGATTTGGCCTCCGTTGACGGTGATGAAGAGGTCCACGCTGCCATACTTGAGGACGTCGGGCACGATGGGAAAGTTGCGTCCCGTGCAGACGACGTTGACGCAGCCGGCGCGCGTTGTTTCCTCCATGGCGGCAATAGTGCGAGGCGAGATGTAGTCGAGGTCCAAGATGGTACCGTCGAGATCGTAGAATGCCGCGCCGATGCCGTTCGGGCACTGTGAGTTCGCAGGAAGCATAGTTCGGCTCCTTATGAGTGAGTAATCCGATATGTGTGATCCTTGAGGTTCGCATCGAGCTGGGCCCAGGCGTCACCGGAGGTGCGGCGGACGGTGAAGGCGCCGCCCTCTCCGCACGTCACCTCGAGCTCGCCCTCGACGTCGAAAGCGGGGTGGCTGTTGCGCAGCTCCATCAGGCGCAGCAGCTCCTTGACCACCGGGCGCTCGACCTCGCCGGCAATCTCGTCGAGGCTGTAGTAGTGGCGGTTGATGTTGCGACCCTCCTTGGTGGACTCCAGCAGCTCGAGGTCGTTCTTGCCGGCAAGCAGGCCCACGTAGTAGACCATGGGGATGCCACGGGCGAACATCTGGATGGCGCGGGCCAGGTCGTAGGCCGCGTCGTCGTTGCCCAGCGCGCTGTAGTAGGTGGTGTTCACCTGGTAGATATCCAGGTTGTTGTAGGCCTCGGTGTTGTAGATCTTCTTGACGTTGGCGCCCTCGGAGAACATCTTCTCCTTGGTCCAGTCAGTCGCCTCGTCGGGCAGCAGGTCCTTGACGTCGACGATGCCGAGGCCGTCGTGGGTGTCCAGCGTGGTGAACTGGTGCTTGGGGCTCATCTCCATCCAGCGCTTGAGGTACTGGCCGTCGCCGGAGTACAGGGCGTGCAGCGTGAGGACCGGCAGGGCAAAGTCGTAAACCCAGTAGCCCATCTCGGAGACCTTGAACTGCATGGTGTAGTGCTCGTGTATCTCGGGCAGCACCATGATGTCGTCACCGAGAACCTCCTGCATGGCATTGAGCAGGTTGCTCGTGTCGGGCTGCTCGAAGAAGCAGCTGCCGCCGGCGCGCTTGCAGGCGTAGGCGAAGGCGTCAAGGCGGATGATGGAGGCGCCGTTGGCGGCCATGTTCTCGAGCGTCTCGCGGAAGAAGCGCTGGGCACGCTCGGAGCGCACATTGATGTCAATCTGCTCCTCGCCAAAGGTGCACCAGACCTTCTCGGTGGTGCCGTCGGCAAACTCGGCCTCCACGTAGGGCGCGCGCGGCTTGCGCTTGTAGATGGCGTCGACCTGCTCGTCGGTGGGGAATCCCCCCTCGGCCGCCCAGAAGTCCTTGTAGCGGATGAAGAAGCCCGCGAACTCCGAGCTGTCCTTCTTGGCCAGGAAGTCCTGGAAGTAGGGACTCTGGCGACTGATGTGGTTGATCATGAAGTCGAACATGAGGTAGCGGTCCTCGCCAATGGCCTTGACGTCGGCCCAGTCACCGAAGGCGGGGTCGATGACGTCATAGCGCATGGGCGCGAAGCCGCGATCCGCCGAGCTGGGGAAGAACGGCAGGATGTGGACGCCGCCGACGGCCTGGTCGAGGTGGGTGTCGAGCACCTCCTTAAGATCGGCGAGGTTCTCGCCGAGGCTATCGGCGTAGGTGATGAGCATGCATTTGTTGGATAGTTTCATGTAGCCTCCTCAGTTGGGCGATACGCCCGTGGCCATGGCGTATCAGGTTCTTCGATCTCCTGCCTGGCGTCGGGATGGCCACCCCCCACACCGCAGGGTCCGTCACCGTCTTAGTGGGGGATGGTCTCGTTCCAGCCGGGCATCGCGAGATCTGGCGCGAGGCCCATCTCCCGGGCAAACGCGTACTCCTTTCCCATCACGTCCTCCATGGGCCAGATAGAGCCGCCGTGCGCAAACGTGCTGGCGATGGCGAGGCTCTCTTTCTCGGGACAGAACCAGCGCGAGGCAAAGACCTCGGCACCGTCATTGGCGAAGACCTCCACGGCCGAGCCGTCCACGAGCACGCGCAGGTTGTCGAGCACATCCAGTGGGATGGAGCGGTCCTGGCGCCCAGCGGCCGCGGCCTCGTCCAGGTAGCGGATGCCCAGCCGGCCGCCCTCGAAGAAGACCTGGAAGCTGTCGTCGAGCGTCAACGTGCCCGCGCCCTCGATGTCCGGCAGCACGATGTCGGCGGCGCGGCCGGCGACGGCCGTCGTGCCCACGAGCGCCTGGGCCTCCCCACGCAGCGCATCAAGCTCCGGCGCCGGGCTCTGCAGCAGGCGTCCGTCGGTCCGGCGGGTGACGACGCGCGGCACCGTCATGCAGTGCCACCAGTCGAGACCGTCGGGGACGCTCGTGTAGTAGTCGTCGAAGGTACCCATCCATCCCACGAGGATGGTGCGCCCGGCGTCGTCCACGAAGGTCTGTGGGGCATAGAAGTCGTGGCCGAAGTCCCACTGCACGAAGCTGCGCTCGTCGACGACTTCGGTATCGATAACGCGCTGGCCTGCCGCAAGCTCGAAGTAGCCAGGCGTCCAACGGTTGAACCAGCGGTCGGAGAGGCGCGGAAGTCCCTGTGGCGAGATGGCCAGGTACTCGCGCCCGTCCAGGCGCACGATGTTGGGACACTCCCACACGAAGCCGAAGGGATACTCGCTCTCGATGGCATGGCGGTAGGTCCAGGCGATGCCGTCCTCGGAGTCGTAGAGTAGGCACAGGCCGCGTGTGTCCTTATGACGTGCCCCCAGCAGCATGCGGCGTTTGCCGTCCTGCTCCCAGACCTTGGGGTCACGCACGTGGCAACCCAGGTCCTCGGGATAGTCGCTGTTGCGC
Source organism: uncultured Coriobacteriaceae bacterium (assembly GCA_902780305.1). Lineage (GTDB taxonomy): Bacteria > Actinomycetota > Coriobacteriia > Coriobacteriales > Atopobiaceae > RUG440. Next base: position 3,700 of record CACZFB010000078.1, read on the forward strand.
AGCAGCACCTGCTTGCGCCCCATGCGCAGCTGCCCGGTGTGGCTTCCGGCCACACGTTCGGCCAGGCAGGTAATGGTGTTCTGCTCGCGGCCGGCGTAGACGTAGTCGAAGTCCTTGGGGCTGTGACCGGGCACGGGATCCACTACGTTGCCCGTATAGTAGATGCGCAGGAGGTCCTCGCCAAAACGTCCAGCGCCGGGCTCCACGATGGCGAACCCGCTAAACACCCCGTGCCGATCCTCGGCGATTGACGGCTCCAGTGGCACACCCAGATAATCCCAATGCACTAGGTCGGGCGAGCTGAACAGCCCCCAAGCCTTCTGGTCGACCGTGGGCCAGTCGTGGTCGTACTGGTAGAAGAAGTAGTAGCGTCCACGAAACTGGCAGAGCCCGTTGGGGTCGTTTAGCCAGTTGCGGGGGGAACGGAGGTGAAAGCCGACCTCCCAGCTCTTGTTGGGCATGGACTGCCTTTCTCTTGGTGTACACGTACTCGATTGAGCGTATCCTAAAGATGCCCGGCGAATGGTGCGAGAACGATTTCACACTATTGTACTCGGTGAGCGGACGCCATGCACATCGGTACGTCGCTTACACTGCCGCCACATGCAACAATACGTTCACGGGCTGACCAGTAATCGAAAACGAGGTACTATGATATCGCGGGTAGCTAGTCGGACTTATTTCTTAATTGCCTCTCATGCATAGTCAGCCCGACACTATCACCCGCCTTGCAAACCACAGTGGCGAATTGGAATCCGTTCCAATTCGCCACCCGCGGCAAAGGGTGGTTGTTATGCGCGATGTGCTCTGCGACTTCTTGTTTTCCAAGGGCTACTTTGTGAGCCATGGCGAAGAGCGGCACGCGCCTGCGACCCTGGCAGCGCTGGCCAAGCTGTTCAACATACGAATTGCAGCAAACCCTGGCTGGGCAAACCCAAGCATGGTGCGCATCGCCAAGCGCAACCTAGGCATGGATGTGCCGCTGCCGTTCTACAAGGGCTTTCCAAACTCGGTGCTGGCGCTCTCCATGGAAGAGGTCGTTGCGGATCGCCTTCTGCACTACCTGCGCACCTATGGCATGGGCGATTTCTCGCAGCCGGGGTACTCCTTGTTCGAAGACGAGGTCGTGCGCAGGTGCTTTGACGAGAAGGTCGAGGTGCGCGAGCTCTCGATTATTGGCGAAGCGGAGGCCATAGAGCTGCTCAATGGCATCGTGGGCTCGCTTCTGGCCAGCACGCGCCCGCTCAACGACGTCCACTACGCGCTTGTCCGCACGTACATCGAGGAATACGGCTACGAGATAGCGGAATGCGGCTGCAAGGACACGATCTGCCGCCTGCTGCTCGACACGCGCAATCCGTCGTTCGCGCGGCTGCTCAAGCTCTCCGACGTCATCCGCCTGGTTGAGTGGCTCCAGCTGCTCGCCTACGACGGCGCAAGCATAAAGAAGCTTAACCTGCGCAATCGCGACCGCAAGCTCATAACCGCCGTTCTGGACCGCATCTTCAGCGAGGGCAACGAACGTTCTCTTGACCAGCGCACTTGTCTTGAGAAGAGAAAGCAGTGGAAGGGGCTTCTCCACCACCTGCACTACAGGCCCACGAGCCGGGCCGCCGAGCGCTTCCTGCATGCCATCCGCAACAACGACGAACGCTCCGTGTATTCCGAGTTTGAGTCGGCCTTGCGAGAGATTCGCACGCAAGAAGCCGTCGACGTCCTGCGCAACAACAAGGGCACGGGTGCCGTGCTGCGCCACCTCGACTACATCCTGAGCCAGTCGTGGCCGTTCGGAGACCTCGACTACATTTTGGAGAGCATCGTTTCCAACAACAAGATCCTGCTCATCCAGCTGCTGTATCACTACGCCAACGGGGTCTCGCGCGAGCCTCGCGTGTTCACGTTCCAAAGGCTCGGCCTAACGCGCGTGTACCACGAGGACGACAGCCACTCCATTAAGCCACACTCGTTCCTAAGCGAAAACATGGCCATGCGCACGTGCATGCGCTTGCTCCAGGAGCTCGAACGCGCTTGCAAGGGAACGCTCGGCAAAGTGTATGCCAGCACGGACATGAGGCGCATTGCGCTGCCGTTGCAAGAAGGCACGTCGATGGGCGGGGTGGGCACGCTGTCGCGCGGTTCTCGCATTCCCATACCCGACGGCAAGAAGGTTCGTGCGTTCACCTACTGGAAGCGCGTCGAAGACATAGACCTAAGCGCGTTCGCGCTGGGGAAAGACGAGCAGATCGAGTTCTCGTGGCGGACCGAGTACAACTACGGCAACGGAGCCGATGGCGAGCCCATTGTGTTCTCTGGCGACCAGACGTCTGGCTACGAGGGCGGGTCCGAGTACTTTGACATCAACTTTGATATCTTTCGGGAGTGGTATCCCGACATGCGCTACATCGTGTTGTGCGACAACGTGTATACGGGCGTGCCCTTTTGTGCCTGCGATTGCCGAGCCGGCTTTATGACGCGCGATGCAATGGACTCGGGCGAGGTGTTTGAGCCTGCGACCGTAGCGTCGTCGTTTGCCATCACCTGCAGGTCTACGTTTGCCTACCTGTTTGCCCTCGACCTACAGACTCGGGAGCTGGTGTGGCTAAACGTTGCGCGTGCTGGCGGACAGCGCGTGGCGGGCACGACGCAGATGGATTTTCTCGCCAAGTACTTGGAGGCCACGAGCGTAATTAACCTGTACGACTTTGCGCGGATGCTCGCGACCGAGGTGGTAGACGATCCAAAACAGGCCGATGTCGTGTTTAGCGACAAGCCCGTGGCGATGCGCGAAGACGCCGAACTTATCCGCAGCCAAGACACGGAGCGCATCATCGAGCTGCTTAACCTGTGAGAAAAGGGGCCAAACCCCTTTTCCCAGTTGGGCAAAACACCACCACATCGCCATCGGCTATTACGTCGAACATGGTCATCTCTTGGCTGTCTATACGACCCACCAGATTGCGCGTACCGTCGTTGGCTATAGGCAGAAGCACCACTTGCACCTCTCCCGCATAGTGCTTGTAGTTGTCGTTAACCATTACCACGTCGCCGGGATCAAAGTGATCGGCGTTATGCGGACGCGGCGCAATGGCTTCGCTCCCAAAGAACGCTCGGGGCATGCGCGAGCGCCAAATCCACTCGGAAGAGTCGCCCATATCCACATGCGGGAAGAAGTCAAACAAAATAGCCCGCTCTACCTGCGTTAGACCGTCAATCGGCTGCACGAGCACCTTCTTTTGGTTAAGCAGGTTGAGGTCGTGGCCGGAATACGACCCGTACTCGCCAACCATGGCGCGATGCCTCTCGCTTACGTAATGCGGTTCCACGGGAGCAAGCGCCTGACGCACCGTCTCCATTTCGGCCTCACTAGCATAGGCGTTACCAAAGATAACGTCTGTGGTTCCAGCGCCAGCAAGCACGCGCGCCTGCAGGTGGGCCGGGTAGTCGCGCAGCCGCTCCACCGTAGGCAGCCCGCACGTGGCATCCCATACGCCGTGGGTGTTCGGCGCATGTGACGCCATAAATGCCCCAATGCGCACTCCCGTTTTTGCTAGACGCTCGTTTACCTTGCAAAACTTGTTCCACGGGTAACCCGTGTAGCGTTGCGGGTAAAAGTTGTGGCATGCGAGTATGCGGTCCCTCGGCGCGCCACGCGCAACCAACGACTCGATGCTTTGGGGATCCAATGCCGAGGCGTTGTACTCTATGCGTATGCCAAAGGGATTCTCCAGCATGCGCAGGTTGTCGTCCTCGCTGTAGGCGCCATCCATGCGCAGGATGTCGGCACCTATGTTTGCAAAGACGTCGAGCTTGGCCGGAGTCGCACCCAGTCGTTCCACGCAGCCGGGGTCTATGTCCAGCGAGACCTCCATACCGTACTTGTGAGCAGCCTCGTTAAGACTCGCAAAGGTCGCAAGCACCTCGCTTGGGGTCCCTGGCATAGAAAACATGGATGAGAACACCCGCGTAAAGCCGTGGGACGCAGCAAGCGCCAAATGATCCCCAATCTCGTCCAAAGGTCGCAGCTCGGGATACACCGATACACCTAGCCCTGTCACGGCAATCCACTCCCTATGTTTTTATCCCTGTTTGTGACGATTATAGCTGTGTAACACGCCTTCCTGGACGATGCCCTTGCGTGCGTCCCGCATGGGCACGCCCCAAATGGCGCAGAACAGCTCAATCGTGGCCATGGGAGCCCCCACTCAGGGATCCCGGATTCCCAAGGCGATCGAAGATAGCGCTGGGGGTGCGCTGAGGTCCGTTCTGTCGGCCACGGTAACGACACTCCGCCGAGTACGGCTCACATCTACACGCCTGTTTTGCCCGAAATTGCAAAACCCCAGCTCAGGGGCCATATGCTTAATGTTATTTTTGTAGATGTGAACTCTTAGCTCGCAAGAGAAGTTCACATCTACAATTCTAGGTACTGCCTAAATCACAAAACACCAGTTCAGGGGCTATATTCCATATTGAGATTTTGTAGATGTGAACGCCATCCGCGCCCGAGCCAGTTCACATCTACAAAACGTGGTGCTCGCCCGCCTCGCAAACGGGGTCGCCACGGCAATCGCACGGTCGCATCAGGCAGGCCGCTCGCCAGCATCGCCTGTAACAGCACCCCGCACTCCTCGGTCATTGACATGTGGTGGCATCCATAAGAGGAAAAACTTTGAGACGGGCGCGCGGGCGGCGCGTAGTAAAGGGCGTGAGTCAGGAAGACAGGGCCGCACGGGAGCGGCCCGACAGAAAGGAAAAGACCATGACCAAGAGCACCAAGACCGCCAAGACCGCCCGCAAGTCCGTCGTCGCCGGCCTCGCGCTGGCCCTCGCCATAGGCGGCGCCGTCGCCGTGAGCGCGCCCAGGCGCGCGATGGCCAACGACGGC
>CACZFB010000079.1 GCA_902780305.1 uncultured Coriobacteriaceae bacterium
ACCTACGAGGCATTCTTCCCCCTCATTACCACTGCCCTCATCTACTTTGCATTGGCCTGGATTCTGGCTTTGGTGATGAAGCGCATTCTTGACCGTGTTGACACGCGAAAAAGGAATACGGGCGGAAAGGGGTGATCGCGCGATGAGCCTGATCAAGATCGAGCATCTGCGAAAGGAATATCCTGAGGTCACGCCGCTTGAGGACGTGTGCGCAAGCATCGAGGTGGGAGACGTGGTGTCGATAATCGGGCCCTCGGGCACGGGCAAGTCGACGCTGCTGAGGTGCCTCAATCGGCTCGAAGAGCCTACGTCGGGCAGCATCGTGGTTGACGGAGAGGAGATTACTGACCCTTCGTGCAACATAGAGCTCGTGCGCCAGAAGATGGGCATGGTATTCCAGCAGTTCAACCTCTTCCAAACCTCAACGTCTTGGACAACGTGTGCGCAGCTCCCATGAGGCTCCTCAAGATGCCCAAGCACGAGGCACAGGCGCTTGGCATGGAGCTGCTCGAACGTGTGGGGCTTGCGGACAAGGCGCAGAACTTTCCCGAGGAGCTTTCGGGCGGACAGCAGCAACGTGCGGCGATTGCTCGTGCGCTTGCCATGAGGCCGCAGATACTTTTGCTTGATGAGCCGACGTCAGCGCTCGATCCCACCAACGTGGCTGAGGTGTTGGCGGTTATTCGCTCGCTGGCACACACGGGCATGACCATGCTCGTTGTGACGCACGAGATGCGCTTTGCTCACAGCGTCTCGAATCGCGTGTTCTACATGGACGAGGGTGGCATCTACGAGGAGGGGACGCCAGAACAGATCTTCGAGAGCCCGCAGCGCGAGAAGACTCGGCGCTTCATTAAGCGCCTGAAGACGCTCGAGTTCTGCATTCCTTATGTGGACGTTAACTATGCACAAATCAACAAGGGCATCGAGCGTTTTGGAGCTGATGCCGTTCTTTCTCCCGAGGACCTGTATCGTCTTTTGATGGTGTTCGAGGAGGTTGCGTTCCAAGGCATCCTTCCCGTGGCGTGTGGGGGCCGGTGCGAACTGCCGCTTCAGAATCGGATCGAGTATGCGGAGATGGGCGAGGGCATTACGATGCGCATGGAATGGGGAGGGGAGAGCTTCGATCCGCTGACGCAGGGTGACGAACTCTCTATGGTGCTCGTCCAGAAGATTGCCAGCTCGGCATGCTATCGCTTCGAGGGTAGAAATGAGCTCCTGCTGTGTCTGTGACGGATAGGGATTGCGAACGTGTGGTGGGTGCGAGACTGTAGGCCTTGCGCTCTGCATGGCGTGCATCTGGTTGAGGCTGTCGAAGTTGACAAAGCTCAACTGCTTGCCAAAGCGACGTTAACCGTATCTAAGCATGGCATTGGCCGTCGAGAAGTCGCCCTACCTGTCGCCCAGTGCTATTGTCTGATAAGAACGTAAGGGATAGGCAGCACTGACGTAAATTCGTATCGGTCTTGCTTTGTCAACAGAGGATGGGACGGACATGTTTTTTCACATTGGAATGATTCACGCCATAACGTTCGTTTTATCAGCGGCACTTCTGTTTGGGCGCGGTAGGAGTGAGCAAGCGCCGGAGTCGGAGCAAGGGCCTGATCCAGAGCCTGAGCAGCAGCCCGAGGCGGAGGCAGAGCCGCAGCAGGAGCAGGAACCCGAGCCCGAGCCTCAACCGGAACCCGAGCCCGAGCCTCAACCGGAACCCGAGCAAGAGCAAACGTGCTGGGTAACCAAGTCTGGACGCAGCTATCATTTGCAGAGAAGCTGCAGCACCTTGTCGCGGTCCAAGAACCTGAATGAGATGACTGTTGATGAGGCAAAGAGTCAGGGTTACGAACCCTGTGATGTGTGTTGCTGAGAAAAGGGGCCAAACCCCTTTTCTCATTTTAAGGCGACCTGCCAGTCGGTTGAGCCGCCGCGTGCGTGAGTCGAAGCCACTGAACACAACGGGTAACTCGTCACAAACGAAAAGCATGTAGAATATGGGCCACATGCATGGGCGAGCGGGGGAGTGGGTCGTGAGCGAGTGGTTACACATGACCACCGAGCAACGAAACGAGCGCAGCACAAATCTGGACCGCATGTCTGCGCTGCAAATCGTCGAACTCATGAACAGCGAGGACGAGCGTGTGGCCCACGCGGTGCATGAGGTCCTGCCCCAAGTCGCCCAGGCCATAGAGCTCGCGACGGCGAGCCTGCGGTCGGACGGCAGGATCATCTACCTTGGTGCCGGTACCAGCGGGCGGCTCGGCATGTTGGATGCGGCGGAATGCCCGCCCACGTTTGGCGTCTCGGCAGGCAGGATCGTGGGGCTTATCGCCGGCGGACCGGCCGCCATGCTCCAGGCGGTGGAGGGTGCCGAGGACGATACGGCGCAGTGCAAGGAGGACCTGCGCCAGATCGGACTGAATCCGGCTGACACCGTGATTGGCCTTGCCGCCAGTGGTCGCACGCCGTACGTGGTGCACGGGCTTCGCTTTGCCAAGTCGCTGGGATGCGCCACCGTGGCCGTTGCTTGTACAAGAAACTCTGCGATCGGCGTTGAGGCGGATGTGGCGATCGAGCCCATCACTGGCCCCGAGGTGCTCACGGGATCGACGCGTCTGAAGGCTGGCACCGCACAGAAGATGATTCTAAACATGATATCCACGGGCAGCATGGTCGCGGTCGGCAAGGCGTACCAGAACCTCATGGTGGACGTGCAGCCAACAAACGAGAAGCTCCGTTCCCGTGCGCGTCGCATCGTGGTTGAGGCAACGGGCTGTGAGGAGAAGGTTGCCGAGCGGGCGTTGCGCGAGGCAGGCGAGAATGCAAAGACGGCCATCGTCATGGTCCTTCTGGGCGTCTCGCGCGATGCGGCGGAGCGCGTGCTGGCACGTGTGGGCGGTAAGGTGGGCCTGGCCATTGCGGACCACAGACGAAAGGACGAGCATGGACGTCGATAGGACCTGCCAGCAGTTGCTGGATGCCTTGGGTGGCAAGGAGAACATAACGTCCAACGAGGCGTGCATGACGCGACTACGCGTGGGCGTGCGCGACATGTCGCTCGTAGACCTCGACGCCATAGGCAAGGTCGACGGTGTGATGGGTGTCGTGAGCGCAGATACGTTGCAGATCGTGTTTGGTCCTGGCAGCGTAAACAAGGTGCTCGAGGCATTTGTGGGCCTCACGGGCATACCCAAGGGCTCGGCGCAGGCCGATGCGTCCGAGGTTGCCCATCAGAACAAGGCGACCCGGTCGGCCGGGCACACCGGCCCGGTGCAGGAGTTTCTCAAGCACGTTGCCAACATCTTCGTGCCGCTGCTCCCGGGCATCATTGCCGCCGGGCTTATCAACGGCATCACCAACGTGGTCAACGTTTCTTCCGGCGGCGCGCTGAGCGGTCAGTGGTGGTACGAGTCCATCCGTACGATGGGCTGGGCGCTCTTTGCCTATCTGCCTGTTTTTGCGGGCTACAACGCCGCGCGGGAGTTCGGGGGATCGCCCATACTGGGCGGCATATCGGGCGCCATCTGCGTGGCCAACTCGGCCATGCCCCTACTCGCCATGTACGGTGACAGCCAGCCGATCCTGCCCATGACCGGCGCCGTCTACAATCCGGGTAGCGGCGGGCTGGTGGCGGCGCTTTTGGCCGGTAGCCTCTTCGCGTGGCTGGAGCGCAAGGTTCGCAAGGTCATGCCGGGCATCATCGACACCTTCGCGACCCCGCTGCTTGTGCTGGTCGTCGGTGGCATCACCGTCGTTGCGGTGCTCCAGCCCATAGGCACCGTGCTGACACAGGGCGTCTTTACGGTGATGGAGTTCATGTACGAGCGGATGGGGGCGCTGGGCGGCTACGTTTTGGCCGCGGGCTTTTTGCCGCTCGTCTCCGTGGGACTGCATCAGGCGCTCACGCCCATCCACGCCATGCTCAACGATCCATCGGGTCCCACTGGTGGCGTCAACTACCTGCTGCCCATCCTCATGATGGCGGGCGGCGGCCAGATCGGTGCCGGCGTCGCGCTCTACCTCAAGACAAAGAACGACAAGCTCAGAAGATACATTCGCGACTCCGTTCCCGTGGGGATCCTCGGCGTGGGGGAGCCGCTCATGTACGCGGTGACGCTGCCATTGGGTCGTCCGTTCGTGACCGCCTGCCTTGGCGCGGGGTTTGGTGGCGTGGTCGCGGCCCTGTTGCATGTGGGCGCGGTCTCTCAGGGCGTGTCCGGCTTGTTTGGCCTGCTCATCGTGCAGCCCGGACAACAGCTCTGGTACGTGGTCTCGATGCTTGTGGCCTGTGCGGGAGGCTTTGTGCTCACCTGGCTGTTTGGCGTGGACGAACAGCGCATAGACAGCATCTACGGTCCCTAGCAGTGAGAAAAGGGGCCAAACCCCTTTTCTCAGTCGTGCACCTCAAAAAGTGTATGCTCGAAGGGCGTTTCATTCGCCGAAATGGGGTTTATGTACGAAATATCGGGCTCCGAAATTACGGGGTTGTAAAACCGAGCCCCTGACCTGCGGCTTTGTGGGGTATCTCTTCGCCCCTACGGCGAATCGAGCCTCGAAATCCGTACATAAACCCCAAAACGGCGAATGAAACGGCGTCTGAGCATACACTTTTTCGCTAGTGACGCTACTTCACAAACGGGCAACCCTAGCGCGTGGCGATTCTGCGTATGCCTTGGAGGCTCGAGGCATCCTCAAGCACGGAGATGAGGCCGGTGTCTTGGTAAAACCACATGACGTCCCAATCTGTCTTTCTGCTTGCATACTAAGAATAACGGAAGTGAAGGGTATTTCACTTCCGTTAATACGGAAAGAGCTGAAGCAGACTGTCTATCGGCGCCTTTGGTGTGCGGGCTAGCCTGTGCACGCCTAACGAAGAGGTCGCCGATCTTTCCTCGGCAACGCCTCACGCACGCGTGGCATACTCGCTACGACTGGAAGAGCCACTCCATGACGGCGATGCAACGGTAGGCATAGTCGAACGACGCCATGTGGTAGGAAGCACCGCCCATGCCACCGGGCTGGCCGCCGCCATTGGAGGGTCCCTCAGTGGCACCCATGGGGCCATCGCCCGAGGGGCCGCCCTCGCCGGAAGGCCCGCCCTCGCCCGAGGGGCCGCCATTGCCCGAGCCCGCAGCATTACCGCTGCCCGCAGAGATGGTGCCCGTGGCCCACGAGACGAAGTCGGCATCCTTGCCCTGTGCAAACAATTCGCTTGCGGCAGCGGTCAACTGGTCGGGAGTCGAGTTGCCGTCCCACTGGGCAGACGCATACGCCACGGAGTCGTCATCAAACATCGTCATCACTTCGCTCATGCCGGAAAACGCGCTGGTGTCATCCTCGGCCGCAAAGTAGACGAAGCGCTGGCCCTCAAGCCCCTTGAGCGCGGAGACGTCCCACTGACCGTCCACAAACATGCAGGCGTCATAGAGGTCCGGGTACTCCGAGGCCAGGATGAGCGTGGTCATGCATCCCATGGACTGTCCGGTGCCGTAGATACGGCTCTTGTCAACCGCATACTCGTTCGACACGGAGTCGATGAGGCGCTTGGTGAGCTCCACGTATTCAGTGGTAGTGTATCCGTTGTGGTCGTCCAGGATCGTCTCGGGATAGGTGGGGACGCACACGATGGTGGGGTGAGCCGCCTGCCACTCGTCAGTCGCCCACACGAGCGCGCCCAGCCCCTGCGTGAGCGATTGCTCGGCATCTCCCTTCGCACAGCTGGAGTCGGCAATGAACACGACCATCGGATAACTCTTTGAGGCATCGTAGTCTGCGGGCAAGAACATGTTGTAGGTTACCGAGAGACCCGTCTGGTCGTCAGTGTAGGTTTGCTGGGTGAACTTTTCGGGATACGTCGCAACGAGCGCATCCTCATCCTCGGCGATGGTATTGGCCACGGTGCCGGTGGTGCTCGTTGTGGCTTGGTTGGTCGTTGCGCATGCCGCGAGCGACAGGCAGAGCATCAGGCCCGCAACGGTGGTCGGGACAATGCGTTTGCGCATGGCTCCTCCTCACGAGTGGGGTGTTTTGTAGAGCGGACCACCATCCGCAAGACAGGTTGCTTAGAGTGTAGCGTGCGCGCATGGGGTTGTCGGGTCAGGGCAAAAAGATGAACGATTTGCCATAGACCATAAAGGAACCTTGAATGCCAAAACTGAGAAAAGGGGCCAAACCCCTTTTCTCAACAGTGCCAGGGTCCCTTGGTAGTTTTTTGAGAAAGAAACGCTTCCAAAGTGTGCCCTATCCTTCTCAAATCGCTACCAAGCCACCCCATCTGCCGCTGGTAGTACAATCTTTGCGTACCTAATAGAATTGATGGAATGCGGTGACTGCAAATGTTTGGACGCTTGACGCTACCCGATCATGGCCCTGTCTTCCTCAACAAGGGTGCCACTCGTTCGGAGCTCGACCTGCGTAAGATGGAAGCCCTCCGCTCGGTGGTCCCTGACGATCGTCGAGAGGACCTTGAGCGGGACATCCGACTGGCCCGGGCGGGTGTTGCGGGCGAGCGCAAGATCGTATTCGAGCTTGCGAACAGCCACTATCCTCTGGTGTTCATGCACGACCTGTGTCTCGAGCACGAGGGGACGAGGGTGCAGATAGACTTCCTCGTCGTGACTCCATACCACGCGCTCGTAATTGAGTGCAAGAACCTTGTGGGTGACATCGAGATTGACTCGAGCGGCTCGTTCGTGAGGACGTTCGGGCGCGGGAGGCAGCGGCGAAGGGAGGGCGTCTACTCGCCCGTTGCACAGAACAGGCGGCATGTCGAGCTTCTAAAGGCGATTCGCATGTCGAACAGCGGCCGCATAAAGCGATTGGCACAGCGCTTTGTGCTCGACGAATACTACCGGTCTGTGATAGTCCTCGCCAACGAAAAGACGCTTCTTTCGGCCGATGCCGCGCCCAAGGAGGTGCGCGAGCAGGTTATCCGCGCCGACCAACTCGTCGAGTTTATTCGCAGGCTGGACGCGGGCAGGTCAAGGAAGGATTTCGTCGAGTCGTTTGGGGAGATGGAGACCCGAGCTGCGAACTGGCTGAGTTTGAATGCTCCCCAGAAGGACGACCTGGCTGAGCGCTACGGAATCCTGCCGGCGGCGCGACAGGCAAAGACGGCCGAGGTAGGAGTGCCGATATGCCCCCTCTGCGGTGCGCCGATGGTCGAGCGCGTCGCCCGGTACGGAAAGCGCAAGGGCAAAAGGTTCTGGGGCTGCAGCACCTATCGACAGACGCGGTGCAAGGGAATCATCAACATCGACGAGTAAGCGGCGGCCACTCTCGGCGCTCTAGTTTTCTCAGGTGCTGTGGCCTCTCTTGAGAAAAGGGGTTTGGCCCCTTTTCTCACGTCCGTGGTACGATGTACTCGTCCCGTAGCAAGGCGGAGAGGAGGCAACGCCACATGTCGTCAAGCGAAAAGGACATGACTTTCTTCGTGGTCTGGGTTCTCAATAAGGCGTCTCAGGCGTGGGGGAAGACTCCGTCCGAGGTATATCGTCTCCTACAAGAGGCAAACATCGTCAGTGACTATCTGATGGGGTTTTACGACGTGGCGCACACCATGGGGGAGCGGGCCATCATTGATGATCTTGAAATGCTCGTTATGCGTAAGGGGCTTGTTATATGATTCTGTATCATGGCTCAACTGCTGCCATTCCGCATCCAGATGTTTCGCTGTCACGTTCAAATCTCGACTTTGGACGAGGTTTCTATCTCACTTCGTACTGTGAGCAAGCCATTGACTGGGCGAAGCGAAAGGCCTTCTTGGGCGACTGCCACGGAATAGTGGTGCTTTGTGAGCCAAAAAGCCATCGATAATCAGCTGTGCTATACGTGTCATTGGGAGGTATGACGTGCCGACTATGGACCAGAGCGAAATTGCGGTTGTCGAGCAGTTACGTCTCACTCATCTTGAGGCACAGGTTGTGGACTTGATCGTCGCTAGAACGGGAATGAATGCTGCCCAGGCGCTTGACTACTGGTATCGCAGTGACCTGTCGGTGAGCGTGGAGCATAACGAATATGGCCTCCAGTATCTTGACGCCAACTACCTCGTAGACGAATTGTTGAGGCGTGACAGCAAGCGCACATGTCGGGAAAGAACCGCTCACTAAACGCATGGCAGCCAATTCACATGCCATTAAAACATTCGGTATACTCTGAACATCATGGGCAGACGAGCGGGGGAGTGTGGCATGACGAAGTGGAACCGCAAGGCGCCGACCTTTGGCGCAATCCTGGTATCGGCGCTCCTGGCCCTATCGCTCGGGGCGTGTGCGGGCGGCCAGGAGCAATCGCCCCAGCAGTCGCCAGAGCAACCGTCGGAGCAGCCAGCGGAGCAAGCGGACCCTCAAGCTGCCAGCCAGGAGCCCATTGACCCAACGGGCGGATCGCCCTGGATCGATTCCAACCTCAAGGACAACATCAAGCCCAACATGGAGACCTCGCCCAAGGACGACTACTACCTGTACGCCAACTACGACTGGCTGCTCAACACAGATATTCCCGAGGGAGACAAGGTCGCTGGAACCAGGAGCATGGAAGGAGACGGACCTGAGCATTTGGCGAAGGCGATCACTGGCGACGAGCTCACAGGCCATGACGCCCGCCTAGCGCAGCTGCTCTATCGCGCCATCCAAGATACGGCCGCACGCGACGCCGCGGGCGTGGAGCCTGCGCGGGCGACCCTCGACGCCATCCGTGGACTTGCAACCATCGACGACGTCTCTGCCTTCCTGCTCGATATCCAAAAGAGTGCTGGTGTCCCCACGCTCGTGCAGGCGTACATCAACCAGGGCAGCCTCAAAGATGACGGGCATTACGTTCCCCGCATCGACCAATCGTCGCCGACCTTTGGTAGCTCGACGGGCACCATGGGTATGGATGCCACGTCGGTGAGTCCCGAGGACGAGCTCTACAAGACTCGCCAGGCATGCGTGAGCGCGGTGCTCACGCGCTTGGGTATGTCTGAGGACGAGGCCAAGGCGGTCTTCGATCATCGCATCGAGTTCGAGAAGCGCGTTATTGAGGAGGCTGCAAAAGCAGCTCCCGGGGGTGAGGAAGAGGAGGATGGTGCCGAGGGCGCGTTCCTCAAGCTCGAGGACCTCGATGCCCTGGCAGGTGAGTTCCCCCTGCGCCAGCTCATAGAGGCTAGGGGGTACGGCAAGGCAACTGATTATATGGTAACTGACGAAGCCGAGGTTCGTGCGGTCTGCTCGCTCTACACCCAGGATAACATCGACCTCATTCGCGACTACCTCCTCGCGGGTTACGCGCTCGAGGTGTCGAGCTGGCTCGACAGTCAGGCCTTTGAGGCATGGCGACAGGACTACGTTGCGCTTGGCTACTACGATCAGCTCTCGATGGCCCAAACGAGTCCTGAGGAGAGGGCCATCCTCCTCGTGCGTTCCCTGCTGCCCACGCCGACGGGTCGCGCCTATGCGGAGGCATACGACCTTGCACATACCAAGGAGTTCATAAACAAATTCTGCGGGGATGCCATCGAAGCCCACAAGGAGATCGTCAATGCCAGCAAGTGGCTCTCCGATGCCTCCAAGCAACGGCTCAGCGAGAAGCTTGATGCCATCACCATCAAAGCGGTTTATCCCGAGGTATGGGAGGACTACTCTGGACTCGAGCTCGAAGGCCTCAGTTACTACGACATGCGTCGTGCCATCTGGCTCTTCGACGTTACGCGCAACGCCGCCCTCACGAACGCCGTGCGAGACAATCGGATGTGGAGCGACCCCACCCTCGTTGGCACGGCCCATTACGAGGGGGCCACAAACAGCTTCGTCATTCCTGGTGGCGGCGTCGAGGGTGACGTGGCTCGCTACGAGGCGGGCGAGATGTCGCTCGCCGAGTTTTTGGGTGGCCCGGTAGGATACCTCACCTTCCATGAAAGCGCGCACTCGCTCGATCCGAACGACATAAAGATCGGTCCCCACGGCGAGAATGTGGAGGAAACGCTTCTGGAGCCAGCTGACCTTAAGGAATTTGAGAGGCGCACGCAAAAGGCGGTGGACTACTACGACGGCATCGTCGCGTTCAAGGGTCAGAACATGGTGGGCAGCGGCATCGTGAACGAAGGCCAGACCGAGATAAACGCTATGCAGGCCAGGCTCGCGTATGCGGCGCATCAGGACGACTTCGACTACCAGGCATTCTTCCAGAAGCGCGCGGAAGTGGGCCGAGTCCTGCGTACGCCCGAGCTCGAGCGCCAGTGCATATTGGGTGCTGACAGTCACCCGTCAGCATATTTGGACATCAACGGACCCAACCAGATGTTCGAGGAGTTCTACCAGACGTTCGGTGTGCGGGAGGGCGACGGCATGTATCTCGCGCCTGAGGCCCGGCTGGTCTTCTGGTAAAGAGTGATTCTGAGAAAAGGGGTCAGGCCCCTTTTCTCAGTGAGTTGTCACCAGCTAGCGGCGAGTCGCCCCATTCGCGGTCGGCGTCGTAGCCATAGCCATGCTCCCGGTAGGCCTCAAGCGCCCACTGGGCTACCTCATCTCCTTCCACTACGGCCACGGTGGTCATCCTACCGTCGTGATACACCTGTTCGCGCGTATATACCATCACGTCCACCTCGTATGGGGTGTCCGGTTTGGCACATACCAGAACGAGCTCGTCCTGCGTGAGCAGCATCGTCGTCCCAAGCTCCTCGTTGTCGGTGCGAGCTACCACATCGTCTTTTAGGACGGCCATGAGGTCTTGGACCACGCCGTTGGCCGTCAGGTTGGGGTCCTTGTGGAACTGATACTCCCACTCGCTCTGGGTGGGCAGCGCGTCCATGGCGGCGAAGTCGTAGGCGGCGCTCTTCTCGGTGCTCTCCAGGCAATCCATAATGGCTTGGGCCGTCGGACTGGAGAGCGTAGCCTTTTCGCGCCTGCTCGATGTGCCCGTGGTTCCGTTTGACAAAAGTACGGTCACCAAAGCCGCTATAACGATGACCGCGGCAACGCTCGCGGCGATAACGATGCGGAGTGAGCGCTTCCGCTTGGCATACTCCTTGGACTGCTTGTGCCAGGACGCGACGGCCGTGCGGTCGTCACCCGACATGAGGGTACGCGAAACCGAGTCGGGCGCTAACCGCGTACCATAGAACGTCTTCTTAGTGCGTACAAAACGCTCGTCTTCCCTTGTGAGGGTATAGAGGCTGAGTACCGCCAGCTTGCGCCGCTCATCCCACCCGCGCTCGTAGGCGACGCTCCCCATAACGTAGTCGACCTTCCAGCCCTGACGGCTCATTCTGCTCCAGTCGCTGGCGCAGACGGTCTTTGGCGAGCTCTTGGCCGCGAGCAGGGCAAACTGGATCTCGTAGATTTCGCACGCGCCATCGGTGCCGTACAGGAGTAGGGAAGTGACCTCGGGAACCTCGCGTTGACGGATGTCCCAGAGGCAGTACAGCTCCACCGACGGATTCGCCTGCCCCGTTTTGTCAGGCTCGTCTTTTGGCTGGAAAGTGTAGCGCGCCAACACGGAGTATCGCCTATCGTCGATGGCGAGGAAGTCGTTGAGGTCGAAGTGTGGCTCGTTCTCTTGCAAGATGCCTCCCAATGTGCGGGCCTGCCCGTAGCTGGGCCGCATGCGCCAGGCGGCGATGCCCGTATGGGAGCAGTCTAACACAGGGGTAGGACGGGTGTGGTACGCTTTTGCCGGCAGTGCAGCAGCGAACGCAGATGGGGGGATTAACATGTCGGACGCAAAGAAGGACTGGGAGTCGGGTCTGGCGGTTGGATCGCTCGTGTTGCTTGGTCTGGGCGTCCTGTTCACGTTTATTGCGGTGCTCATCGTGGTGCTCAGGCCAGACGTGGAACGCGACTTTACCTCCCAGGCGGAAGGCGTCGTGTCCAGGGTTGAGGTCGAGCACAGCGGCAAGCGTCGCTCGAGGACGTCCTACGTCACGTTCGTGGAGTTCGAGGACAGCGACCACCGGACCTTCGAGGCGCAGTCGGTCGTCAACGGTGAGTGGCTCCGGCATCGGGAGGGCGACCACGTTGAGGTGCGCTACAATCCCCGCAACCCCGAGGAAGGGGTCCTGATCGTCGGCGACGAGGACAAGCTGAACACCTTTAACCTGTTTGGCGGCATTATTCGCTACGTTGGCATTGCCGCTCTTGTGCTGGGCGTGGCGGGACTCGTCGTCTTCAAGGTGCGCAGTCAGTAACCGCGCCGAGCAAAATACTGCGCTTGGTGGTACGCGAGGAACAGTCCCTGGACAAAGGGGACAGTCCCCTGGACAAAGGGGACAGTCCCCCGCGTACCACCATGGTCTTTTTCATGCCCAAAGGTAATCTTATGCTATAGAATGCTAAGAAGTGCAGGCCCACACGCAATCGGAGAGGTGCTCGATGGCGGTTTCGCGCGCAAAGAGGAAGGTCCTTAGCTCCATACGCGCCCAGATCATGATCCTTACGGTGGGCGCGGTCGTTGTCATCATGCTTATTGCAACGGTCATGGGCATCGTCGCCATCCGGTCCGTTGGAAGGACGAGCTCACGGGAGATGCTGTACCTCCTGTGCAAGTCCGGTGAGAAAAACCTCGATTACTACTTCGAGGGCGTCGAGAAGTCTGTCGAGATGGTCTCTGCCTACGTCGAGTCGGATCTCGACGGGCTGGACGACAAGCAACTGCAGGCGCACCTGGACCGGGTGAGTGAGATATTTGGGAAGCTCACCCACCAAAACGACGGCATTCTCACCTATTACTACCGCATAGACCCAAACGTCTCTAAAGGCGTCAAGGGCTTTTGGTTTGTAAAGGAGGGTGACGGCCAGTTTGGGGAGCACGAGGTAACCGACATCACCCAGTACGACACGGAAGACACCTCCAAGCTCGTGTGGTTTACCGTTCCCAAGGACACGGGCGAATCCATCTGGCTTCCGCCCTACACGACCGAGAACTTGGGCGCGAGGGTCATCTCGTACAACGTGCCCGTGTACTATCGCGGCACCTTCGTGGGCGTCATCGGCATCGAGATAGACTATCGCATGATGGCGGAGCAGGTGGACAGCTTGACGTTGCAAGACGACGGCTACGCATTTGTGAGCGACGCGGAGGGCAACCTCGTCTACCATCCCCGTATGGACGACAAGACGGTTGCGAGTGACGACCGCCAGGTGCCCATCGAGCTGATGGGCAACGAGCGCTACGTTACGTACACGTACGACGGTGTGCGAAAGCAGGCAGTGTGGCTTCCCTTGAGCAATGGCATGCGCCTTAACGTGTGCGTCCCCACGTCTTGGATAGATGCCAGCTGGGTGCGGTGGGGTCTGAGTATCATCGCGGTGTTTGCTGTCGCGCTTGTCATTTGCGCGGTGGTCGTACTGCGCTTCGCCAACCGCATAACCCAACCGCTCCAAGAGCTCACGGACGCCGCACTGCAGGTAGAGAGCGGCAACTACAATATTGCGCTGACCTACGATGCGCCTAACGAGGTGGGCGTCCTTACCCGCGTGTTCAGTCGGCTCGTGGCGCACATGGAGCAATACATCCGAAACCTTAACGACTTGGCGTATGCGGACGTCCTCACCTCCGTGCGCAACCGGGGAGCCTTCGACATATATATGCAGAACCTGCAGGCAAAGGTCTACGAGGGGAAAGCGGAGCCGTTTGCCCTGTGCCTGTTCGACTGCAACGATCTGAGGGAGATAAACGACCTCTATGGCCGCAATCGCGGAGACACGTACATCAAGACAGCCTGCGCCCTCATCTGCGACGTGTTCGCGCACAGTCCCGTGTTTCGTGTGGGCGGTGACGAGTTTGCGGTGGTCTTGCAGGATGCTGACTTTGCCAATCGCGAGGCACTGCTTCGCGAGTTCGAAAAACGCGCTCGAAAGATCAATGGCACGGCAATCGACCGTTGGGAGCGTGTGGATGTGGCATGGGGCATGGTGATGTACGATGCCAACGAAGACAAGTCGGTGGAGGATACGGTACAACGTGCCAGCAGGCTTATGTACGAGCACAAGAGCGAGCAGAAGTCTGGTAAGGCGTAAGGGAATTCGCACTCTTTGTGAGTGGTCTGCCAAAACGGGAAATGGAGAGACGCTGCGGTGACGAATACGCATGCAGGAAAGGGCAAGTCGGCGGCAAGGAGCCACCGTGCGCCGAGCATCCTCCTCATCAACACGGTGCTCGTGCTCCTGGGTACCGTACTCACGACGATCGGCATCGTCTTCTTGGTGGGGTTTATCAACGCGCGTGGTGAGTCGTCACGGGTGCGCGACCGATACGACGAGTGCTATAGCGCCGCGCGAGACCTTATGGACGCGTCCGACCTCCTTACGTCGCAGGCGCGCATCTATGTGCTCTCGGGTGAGGTCCAGCACCTGGACCAATACCTGGAGGAGATGCTCGACGCCAAGCGGAGAGACCTCGCGGTTGAGACGCTGAGGAGAAACGCCGCGGGAACGCAGGCGGAACGGCAGTTGAGCAACGCGCAGGGGAAGTCCAACGAGCTTGCTCGA
>CACZFB010000080.1 GCA_902780305.1 uncultured Coriobacteriaceae bacterium
AACGAACAGGAAGGTGTGTTCGCGCAAAAAACGCTCAATGGCTCGTCTGCGCATAAGGTATGGATTCTGCCCGAGCTCATACCACAGCATGAAGGATGATACGAGCTCGATTTCGCCCTCCCGTATCATCTCCTGCACCTTGAGCTTTGCTTGTGCCTCAAGAGACACGGTCGTCGTGCTCTGGTCGTCATAAGGCCTGTTGTAGCAGCAATTGTCTAGATAGAGCCTCATCACACCTCCTCTCGGTCGACTATGTTTTAACTATCATACCCGTTTTGCCCACAGCCATACGACTGCTTCTCAAGCAAGGCAATGGCGCGCGTCTCCGTCCCGTCGCCCATTCGAGGCGTTGTATCGTTGACGTGCAGACATGTCAGCCAAATAGTTGCCGTCAAAACAAAGCAGGCCAGCCGCGACACCGCGACTGACCTGCGAATACTCTGGCTGGGGCACTAGGATTCGAACCTAGGTTGGCGGCACCAAAAACCGCAGTCCTAACCACTGGACGATGCCCCAGTGCAATCACTGCGCTGGATCCAGCCAATGAGCGAGCTTAGTGTAGCAGATTCCTGGCTCAAGGCAAACGTTCGGACAAGAACCGTCGGAAAAGTAACGTTTGCGGGGTCTGTTCACGGGTCGGTCATAAGCCACGTAAATCGATAACCGGCGGTGGCCTATCAATAGGGGTTACCCCCTTTGATTGCCGCTAGCGGCAATCAAAGGGGGTAACCCCCATCGATAGGCGAACACAGGCTACGGCTTGATAAGCTCCTCCAGCGTCTTGTACAGGTCCTCGGGCTCGACCGGCTTGGAGAGGTGCGCGTTGAGGCCGGCTTGGAGGCTGCGTTGCACGTCCTCGTCGAAGGCGTTCGCCGTCAGCGCGATGATGGGTATTGCCTTCGCGTCCTCGTGGTCGGATGCGCGGATTACCCTCGTGGCCTGGAGACCGTCCATCTCGGGCATGCGCATGTCCATGAGGATGGCGTCGTAGTAACCTGCGGGGCTCTGGGTAAACATCTCCACGGCAATCCTGCCGTTCTCGGCAAACTCGACTTCCATCTCGCGCATTCCCAGCACCATCGCAATTATCTGGGCATTCACCTGCATGTCCTCGGCCAAGAGGATGCGGCGTCCCTTGAGGTCGACCCTTCTGGCTGCTATTCCCTTGCCCTTGCTCTTAAACGCCGTGTGGAACTCGTCGAGTACGCTCCCGGCGAACAGGGGCTTGGGCACGAAGGTGTCGACACCGGCATGCTTGGCCTCGTCGGCCACCTCGTCCCAGTTGTACGAGGTAAGAATGATGATTGGCGTATCCTGGCCGACCACCGAACGAATCTGTCGCGTGGTCTCCACGCCGTCCATGGTGGGCATCTTCCAGTCGACGAGCAAGAGGTCGTAATCCTCTCGGCGTGCGTGGCGCAGCTTTGCCATCTCGAGCCCTTCCTCGCCGGAGGAGGCGAGCTCGCACACGATGCCTGCCTGGCGCAGGACGACCTGCGCGTGCTCCAGGGCAATGGGGTCGTCGTCGATTACCAGGACGCTGAGGTCACGTGGGTCCAGCCCGTCCTCCAGCGTGCCGAGTTCCTTTCGGCCCGACTCTCCCAGCGTTACCGTAACCACAAAGGTCGTACCGACGCCCTTCTTGCTCTGCACCTCGATGGTGCCGTTCATCAGCTCCACAATGTTCTTGGTGATGGGCAGGCCAAGGCCGGTGCTGCCGTATTGGTTGGTCGACGACGAGTCCTCTTGGCTAAACGCGTCGAAGATGTGCGGCAGGAACTCCTCGCTCATGCCGATGCCGTTGTCCTGGAAGGTGAGTTTGAGCGTGGCCTTGTGTTCGAAGCGCGGCCCCTCCTCGATGAGGAAGGTTACCGTGCCGCCGGCGGGCGTAAACTTTACGGCATTGCCTAGGATGTTGATCATCACCTGTCGAAGCTTGATGCCGTCACCGATGTAGTAGTCGTCGATCTTGCCGATGGTACGGCAATCGTAGGCAAGGTCTTTGTTTGCACATTGCCCGCTGATTATGGTGTTTACCTGCTCTAAGGTCTTGGCAAACGAGAACTCCTCGTCCTTCATCACCATGCGGCCACTCTCGATGCGCGACATGTCCAGGATGTCGTTGATGATGCTGAGCAGGTGCTGCGCCGAGACACCAATCTTGAGCAGGTAGTCCTCCACCTTTTCGGGCAGGTCCGGCTCGCTGAGGGCGATGCTGTTGAGGCCAATGATGGCGTTCATGGGGGTGCGGATCTCGTGGCTCATGTTCGAGAGGAAGGCGGTCTTTGCCTTGCTCGCGCCTTCGGCCGTCTTGAGCGCGTCGCTGAGTACCTGCTGCTGCGCCAGCGACTCGCGCGTCTCGGCGTCCACGTCGGCAAAGCAGGCGCCCACGTTGTGCACGATGTGGTCGTCGCGGTCGTCGGGATGGCGCACGCCGGCAAAGCGCACGGCCTCGTAGGACTCCGTGCCATCGATGTTCACCAGGTAGCGGTACGAGATGACGAGGTTGTCCTTGAGCCCCTCGCGAATCGCGTCGGGCTGCACGAAGCGCATGAACTCCTCGCGATAGGACTCGACGACGTAGTGCTCGCAGTATGCCGCCACGGATTCGAGGTAGTCAAACTCCTCGCCTGGGGCAAAGCCGTCGAGGTCCGTGCGCGCCTGGTAACACGTGCCCCAGTTCCGGTCGAGCTCGATGTAGTACACGCTGCGGTAGTCGGAGGCGAGTGCAGTTATCATGCGCTCCTGCTGCTCGTGCTCGGCCTTCTGGGCAAGCAGCTCCTCCTGCAGCACGAGGCGCTGCTCCATCTCCTCGCGCTTAACGCGGTTCTCGGCGTCGGCCTTCTCGCGCTCCATGGCAAGGTTGGCGTTCTTCCTCATTTGGATGACGACGAGGGCAAACATGATGCCGAGCACCAGAATCGTGACTATCGACTGGATCATGCTGCGCTGGACGATTGAGTCCGTTACGGACTCGATTCGATCGCTGATTACGCTCTCGCGAATGAGGTAGGTCAGCATCCATTCCGTCCCGCTGACGGGTACGTAACTCAGGGTTTCCTGTATGCCGTTGTAGGTAAACGACACCTCGCCGCGATTGAGCTGGGCAAAGTCGTTACTGACACGCTCAAAGGAATAGCCGTTCTCGTAGTTAGCGTGCGACAGTGCCTCCAGGAGGTTGTCCTCAACGGCGAGGCCGCCAAGAACGGTGTTGCCCAGCGCCACGCCATTCTTGGTGTAGATGTTGCAAAAGGTCGTGCTCGAGTCCTGTGCCTGCATGGAGACACCCTTGAGCATGACGTCCATGTCGATTTCCATAAAACAGGCAACAAGATCCTTGCCCTCTATGGAGAGGCCGTAGCTGTTGGTGGGAACGGCGATGACCACGCGCTTGTTGGGGGACTTCTCGTCCTTTACGGTGATGCTGGGACCGTCAAGCGTCTTGTAGTCGAAGGCGTACTGGTCCATCTCGTCGACGATGCCCTCGTCGGCCGTGTATACCATGCCGTCCTTGTCCACGAAACCAAAGCGCTTGAGACTAAAGAGCTGCTTCATCTTGCGCTGATAGGCGCGCATGTGCTCCAGATCGCTGAGGTCGTCCTCTTCGATCATGTCGAGGGCGATGTGCATTACGTTTATGTTGTCGTTGAGGTTGTCCTCAACGACCTGCTCCCGGCGACCGGCGAGCTCGTCCAAATACAGCAGGCTTACGGAGCGAACCGCCTCCTCGGTGTCGAAGCTCGCGTTTTGGCCAACCCAAAGGGTGCCGAGCACCAGCACTGCGGCGACGATCGCGACGCTTACGAGAATGGCGCGTGTGAAGCCCTTTTTCTCTCCGTCCATGTGCATCCCCTACGTTTCCTAAGGCCTTGCGGTGTTCGCTGGATCGATGGGTATGAGCCTGTCCAGCATCTCCATCATGGCGTCGATGTCGTACGGCTTTGCCAGATGCCCGTTCATTCCCGCCTCCTTGGCCGTGGCCACGTCCTCCTCGAAGGCATTGGCCGTCACGGCGACGATGGGCACGTTGGCCTTTTGCGGGTCGTCGAGTGCGCGAATGTGGCTCGTTGCCTCGTAGCCGTCCATGCGCGGCATCTGCACGTCCATGAGGACGACGTCGTAGTGGCCGGCAGGTGCCTCCGTAACCATGTCGACGGCCTCCACGCCGTCGAACGCGACGTCCACCTCGAACCCCGATTCCTGCAGAATCATAACGGCAATGGCCTGGTTCATCTTGTTGTCGTCCACGAGCAGCGCCCGGCTTCCCGTGAAGTCGCGCTTGGGCACCTCCTGGTCGGACTCGTCCTCGTGCTGGGCGAAGGGCTTTGCCAGCACGTCGCGCAGCTCCGACATAAACAGGGGCTTGGAGCAGAACGCCGTGACGCCCGCCTCCCGCGCCTCCTGCTCGATGTCGGCCCAGTCGTAGGCGGTGAGGATGATTATGGGGGCGTCGCTTCCAATGACCCTGCGTATTTGCCGAACGGTCTCGATGCCGTTTTGGTCGGGCATCAGCCAGTCGATGATGTACACGCGGAACTCGTCGGCCTGCTCGAACGCCTCCTTGGCGCGGATCACGGCCTCTCTTCCATAGTTGGTCCAGTCGGGCCGCATGCCGATTTGGCGCAGCATAGAGCAGATGGACAGGCAGGTGTTCACGTCGTCGTCGGCTACCAGCGCACGCAGGCCTGCCAGCTCGGGCAGTTGCTCGGGCTTGGTGTATCCCTCGCAGATCTTGCAGGGAAGATTGACCACGAACTCGCTGCCCTTGCCCTCTTCGGAGCTCACCGTGATGGTGCCGCCCATCATGTCCACGATGCTCTTGGTGATGGCCATACCCAGACCGGTTCCCTGGATGCCGCTCACGGTGCTGCTCTGCTCGCGCGAGAACGCGTCGAACACCGTCTTTTGGAACTCCTCGCTCATGCCGATGCCGTTGTCCTTGATGCGGAATTCGAAGTTCGCGACCTCCGCGGTCGAGGAGGGCTTCTCGATGACCCTAAAGCTCACGGTGCCGCCGCTCGGCGTAAACTTGATGGCATTGGAGAGGATGTTGAGCAGCACCTGGTTAAGGCGGAGCTTGTCGGTAACGATGTCCTCGTGGACCACGTCCTGCGTGTCCACGAACAGCTCGAGTCGCTTTGCGGTTACGTCGGACTGAATGATCGTCCGCAGGTCGTGGACGACGTCGGGCAGATGCACGTCGGTCATGTTGATGGTCATCTTGCCGCTCTCGATGCGGCTCATGTCCAGCACGTCGTTGATCAGCGAGAGCAGGTGCTGGCTCGAGACGGTTATCTTGGCCAGGTAGTCCTGCACCTGCTCCTTGTCGTCAATATGCGATGCGGCCAGTGCGGTAAAGCCCACGATGGCGTTCATGGGCGTGCGTATGTCGTGGCTCATGTTGTTGAGGAAGGTGGTCTTTGCGCTGTTGGCGTGCTCGGCGGCCATCAGCGCGTCCGAAAGCGCCTGCTTGCTCTCCTCCAGCTCACGGTTCTTTTGCTCGAGTTGCAGGCGGGCTGCCTCCTTCTCCTCGATCTCGCGCTTCCGGTGACGCGTGTCGCGCACGAGCAGCACGATGATAACCGCGGCGATGGCTATGGCAACCGTGCCGAAGATGGCGATGTGGTCCAAGATCATGTCCCAGGGGCCATAGGAGTACAGGCCGCTGGTGTAGTGGTCCGACGCGTTTTGCGCAAAATCGCTGCCGATGACATCTATGCCGCGGTTGAGGAGCTTGAGGAGTCCGTTGTTGCCAATCGCAACGCCAAAGCAGCGGCTGTCGCTCTTGGCTGCCTGACGCATCGACAGGTTCTTGTAGGCGTTGTTGCGCAGAATCGCATTGGCACGCAGGCCGTTGAGCGTGGTGCAGCCCGCCTTGCCATCGAGCACCGCACGCAAGCAGTCGTCTATGGAGGGGTAGAACGTTATCTCCGCATCTGGGAAGTTTGTTTGGACGTAGTAGAACTGCATGCGGTTGTTCTCGTTGACGGCAAATGAGTCCGTCGTGTGCTCGTTGAGCTCACCCGCAAAGACGAGGTTCGTCGCCGTCGTGACGACGGGGGTCGTTTGGTATATGCCGTTTTCCTCCGAGTAGTACAGTCCACCGCCCACGGGAAAGGCCGTGTCCAGCTCTCCGGAGTGCACGGCCGCAATCATGTCGTCGTAGCTGTGGTACCCGCGATAGTGGACCTCCTTGTCCGCTATGCCCAGGCTGCCGAGGATCTTTGAGACGACCTCGGTAACAAGGCCCGTCGGCTTGCCCTGCGCGTCCGTGTCGCTGTAGGGCAGGTAGTTCTCCAGATAGCCAATGCGCAGGCTGCTATGTGCCTCGAGCCATTCTCGCTCATCCTCCGAGAACGCGCGCGCCGTAACGCTGCTCGAATAGTAGTTCGCGCGCAAGGTGGCCAGGTAGTTGGGTTCCTCGGCGGCCAGCAGCGTTTGTGCGTCGTTGAGCTCGCCGAGCAGGTCCGATCGCTTGGCGCTGCAGCAAAGGTAGTAGTCGGAGCTGCCAAAGGGCATGAGCACCTCGGCATGGTCCCTGCCATACGCCCCGTCTCCCTCGGCGGCCAGCACGTCCAGATTGCCCGCGTCGAACTCTTTGAAGAGCTCCTCGTAGTCCGCAAACTCAACGACGTCGGCCGTGACGCCCTGGGCCTCCAAGAACTTGTGGAGGGTGTCTGCCACGGCGCTGCTCAGCACGCCAATGCGCTTGCCGTTGAGGGTCGTGGGGTCTGCGGTCGTGCGCGTGTCGGTGTCGTGCTTCACCAGGCTGTAGGTCTCGGTGCCCATGGCGGCCTTGGGATAGCCCAGCTGTGCGGCGCGATCCTCTTTCCAGGCGAGCCCTGCCAGCAAGTCGATCTTGCCATCCAGCAGCATCTGATACAGTTCGCCATAGCTTCCGTACACGTACTCGTATTGCCAGCCCGTGTACTCGGAGATCTTGCGATAGTACTCGTAGGCGTAGCCGGTCTTTACGGCACCCTCCCGAGCTCCCTCCTCGAAGACCTCGTTCTCGTAGTAGCCAACCCGCACCGTCTTAGGTTCGCCTTCGGTCGCATGGGCTGATCGCGGAACGTACGTTGCGAGGGCTCCCAAGGCGACAAAGACGAGCAGGACGAAAACAAGAGCATCCCACGCACGTGTGGCCTGTGCTTTTTTACGGCGAACAAACATGCTGTCGTCCCCTTTGGTAACGCGTTTTTTAGTTGTGTGCGTCTGCGGCTAGAGCGCTCGGAACTCGTCTCGCTTGCGCAGGATGTCCTCGACCAGGGCGGGATAGTCCGCCGCTTCCTTGCTGCGCAACAGTTCGGTGATCTCGTACACCGGCTCATACAGCGGAGTGAGGGCCAGGTTGGCAAGGATGCCCTTGAGGGAGTGGGCGATGTCGAACGCCGCGCCCAAGTCGTTTGCGGCGATGGCGTCGTTGAGCTTGTCGAAGCCCTCCTCGTCCTTTATGGACTCGACCAGTGACAGGTAGAACCCCTCGTTGTTCATGCAGCGGGTCAGGCCTTCGTGCACGTTTGCCCCATAGCTCGTAAGGTCGTCAAGCGTCATTGCGCGCTCCTCTCTGTTGATGCGACACCAGTTATAGTCTAGCAATTTTTGGCTGGTTGGCTGCAGACAGTGCCGATCAATGGGGGTTACCCCCTTTGATATGCCGCTAGCGGCAATCAAAGACAATATGCCCATCGCAAGACGGAAAGGGAGGGAAGCCCCGCCTGCCGACACGCGCCTCGCCGGCGGTCGTGGGTTAGCATGGTGGCTTC
>CACZFB010000081.1 GCA_902780305.1 uncultured Coriobacteriaceae bacterium
GCCACGTCGCACCTCCTGCTCGGGTTGTCGTCACGAGCGCATTGTCGCGCCTGGCGTGGACGGAAAAAACGCCCCTCTTGACTCATCTTTAGGGCCAGGGACAGTCCCCTGGACAAAAGGGACAGTCCCCTGGACACAAGGGACAGTCCCCTGGACACAAGGGACAGTCCCCTGGACAAAAGGGACAGTCCCCTGGACAAAAGGGACAGTCCCCTGTGTACAGGGGACAGTCCCCCGCGTACCACGGGCAGGTGGAATCAGCGCTGATAACAGGAGGCCACGGCGTTCGCCACGACGTCGGCCACGGTCTTGTCGAGCGCCGAGGGGATGATGTGGTCCGGCGCGAGCAACTCGTCGCTCACCATGGAGGCGATGGCGTGCGCGGCCGCCACCTCCATCTCGTGCGTGATCTGCGGCGCACGGCAGGCCAGCGCGCCCTTAAAGATGCCAGGGAACACGAGCACGTTGTTTATCTGGTTGGGGTAGTCGGACCTGCCGGTGGCAACCACGCGCGCGCCGGCGGAAAGGGCCTCCTCGGGCATGATCTCGGGCGTGGGGTTGGCCATCGCGAAGACGATGCCGTCGTTCATGGAGGCAACCATCTCGCGCGTCACGAGCCCCGGCCCGCTCACGCCCACAAACACGTCGGCACCCCGCATGGCGTCGGCGAGCGATCCGCGCACGCCGCCCGCATTGGACACGCGAGCGAAGGCCATTTTGGCGATGTTGAGGTTGTCGCGGCCCTCGTAGATGGCCCCGTGGCGGTCGCAGGCGATCACGTCTCCAAAGCCCATGTCCAGAAGTAGGTTGGCGATGGCGATACCGGCGGCACCCGCGCCACTCATCACGATTTTGAGCTCTCCCATGCGCTTGCCCGTGAGCCTCACGGCATTGAGCAGACCTGCGGCGGTCACGATGGCCGTGCCGTGCTGGTCGTCGTGGAATACCGGGATGTCGCACAGTTCCTTGAGCCGACGCTCGATCTCGAAGCAGCGCGGCGCTGCGATGTCTTCCAGGTTGATGCCGCCAAAGCTCTTGGAGATGAGATAGATGGTGCGTACCGCCTCGTCCACGTCGTGCGTGTCGATGCAAAGGGGAAACGCGTCCACGCCGCCGAACTCCTTGAAGAGCAGGCACTTTCCCTCCATGACGGGCATGCCGGCAGCCGGTCCGATGTCTCCCAAGCCCAGCACGGCGGTGCCGTCGGTGATCACGGCCACCAAGTTGCCGCGGCGCGTGAGGTCCCACGAGCGCTGGTAGTCCGCTTCGATTGCGCGGCATGGCTCGGCGACGCCCGGCGTGTACAGCAGCGCCAAGTCGTCGGCGGTCCGCGCCTGGGCGCGGCTCGTGACCTCGATTTTGCCGCGAAGCCGTTCGTGGAGCTCCAGACTGCGTGCGTTCGTGTCCTGTGTGCTTGCCATGTTGCTAGACCATCTCCTCGGGTTTAAACACGCGGTCGAACTCGTCGGCGGTAAGGTAGCCGAGCGCCAGGCAGGCGTCGCGGAGGCTGGTGCCCTCCTCGTGGGCCTTGTGCGCCACGCGCGCGGCATTCTCGTACCCAATGTGTGGGTTGAGACAGGTGACCAGCATAAGGGAATCGTTGAGGTTCTGCTGCATCTTTAGACGATTCGCACATATGCCCGTGGCACAGTGCTCGTTAAACGAGAGGATCGCGTCGGTGAGCAGGCCAACCGACTGCAGGAAGTCGTAGGCGATCACCGGCATGAAGACGTTGAGCTCGAAGTTGCCCTGGCTTGCGGCGAAGCCGATGGTGGCGTCGTTGCCCATAATCTGCACTGCCACCATGGTTACCGCCTCGCACTGCGTGGGGTTCACCTTGCCGGGCATGATGGAGCTGCCGGGCTCGTTCTCGGGGATGGTTATCTCGCCCAGGCCGTTGCGCGGACCGCTGGCGAGCCAGCGCACGTCGTTGGCAATCTTCATCATGTTGGCGGCGAGCGTGCGCACGGCGCCGTGCGCGAAGGCGATGGCGTCCTTGCTGGCAAGCGCGTGGAACTTATTGGGCTCGGTGACGAACGTCTGGCCGGCGAGGTCGCTCACGTGCCGCGCGACGGCGACGTCGAATCCGTCGGGTGCGTTGAGGCCGGTGCCCACGGCGGTGCCGCCCAGCGCGAGCTGCGAGAGCTGGGGCAGCGTGACCGCTATCTGCTGTGCGGACGCCTCGAGCATCCCGCGCCAGCCGCTTATCTCCTGCGAGAAGGCAATGGGCACGGCGTCCTGCAGATGGGTGCGCCCGGCCTTGATCACCCCGCGATTCTCTCGCTCTAGCCGCGCGAAGGTGTGGGCCAGCTCGTTGACGGCGGGTAGCAGGCGCGTGGTGAGCGCGAGCGTCGCGGCGATGTGCAGGGCAGTGGGGAAGGTGTCGTTGGAGGACTGGCTCATGTTCACGGTGTCGTTGGGGTGCAGGGGCGCCACTGCGGACCCAGCCTTGCCCTCGGCCTCGCGCAGCTGATTGGCGCGGTTGGCGATCACCTCGTTCACGTTCATGTTGGACTGGGTGCCCGAGCCAGTCTGCCACACCACGAGCGGGAAGGCGTCGTCGTGCTTGCCCGCAAGCACCTCGTCGCATGCGGTGCCGATGAACGTGCAGGTGGCCTCGTCCATGCGCCCGAGCTCGCAGTTGGCCCGGGCGGCCGCCTTCTTGAGCAGTGCGAACGCGCGGATGATCTCGCGCGGCATGCGCTCGGTGCCAATGCGAAAGTTCTCGTGGCTGCGCTGGGTCTGCGCCCCCCAAAGTGCCTGCGCAGGCACGCGCACCTCTCCCATCGAGTCGTGTTCCGTGCGATATTCCATGCGTCTCTCCCTTGCGTGCCGTGGATGCCTGCCCGTAAGTATAGTTGCAAACCGAGAAAAGGGGTTTGGCCCCTTTTCTCATCACGGCGACACAATATGCCATAATGAGTTTGGCTATGGCGGGAGGCACGATGTCCTTTGTCGAGTTCGCAGACGTATGCAAGACGTACCACATGGGTGACGTGGAGGTCCACGCCGTGGCGGGCATGAACTTTTGCGTCGAGCGGGGCGAGCTCGTGGTAATCGTGGGACCGTCCGGTGCCGGGAAGACCACCGTGCTCAACATGCTGGGTGGCATGGACTCGGCAACGTCGGGCACCATCATGCTGGATGGCATCGAGGTCAGTGCGCTGGGCGAGTACGAGCTCACCCAGTACCGCCGGCACGACATAGGCTTCGTGTTCCAGTTCTACAACCTGGTGCAAAACCTCACGGCGCTCGAGAACGTGGAGCTCGCCAGCCAGATTTGCGCCGACCCGCTTCCTGCCGCCGACGTCCTGGCGCAGGTTGGACTCGCCCATCGCATGGACAACTTCCCCGCGCAGCTCAGCGGCGGTGAGCAGCAGCGCGTGGCCATCGCCCGCGCGCTGGCCAAGAACCCCAAGCTGCTGCTCTGCGACGAGCCCACGGGCGCCTTGGACTACCTTACCGGCAAGCAGATCCTCAAGCTGCTGCAGGACACCTGCAGGTCCACGGGCAAAACCGTGGCCATCGTCACGCACAACCTGGCGTTTACGCAGATCGCGGACCGCGTTATCCACGTGCGAGAGGGTCGCGCCGACCAGGTGAGCACCAACCCGCACCCGGCCGACGCCCTCACGGTGGAGTGGTAGCGCCATGCGCGGGTTGCGGGCGACGGCCTTCACCAAGACCATACTGCGCAGCATCCGCGGCTCCTTGGGACGCTTCCTGGCCATCTTGGGCATCGTGGCCCTGGGCTGCGGGTTCTTTGCCGGCCTGCTGATGAGCGGACCCGACATGCGCGCAGCGGCAAACGAGCTCTACGACGGTACGAACCTCTACGACCTGCGGTTGGTCTCCACGCTGGGCTTTACCGAGAAAGACGTGGAGCGCGTGCGGCAAACCGAGGGCATAGCGGGCATCATGCCCGCCATATCGTGCGACGTTATGGCCCGACTGGGCAAGGAGCAGCTCGCGATGCGCATGAGCTCGCTCGACGTGGACGCCGCGCGCGACGGTGAGGAGCAGGGGGCCAGCGTGGTCCTCTCGGCGGACGGCAACTACCTCAACCGCGTGTTTTTGCGCGAGGGGCGCTGGCCCCAGGCGGCAGACGAGTGCGTGCTGACTGCCGACAAGCCCGTGGTCGACGTGGGCGTGGGCAGTTCCATAGAGGTGCTGTTCGGTACCGTGGACCTCGGTGACGTGCTGCGCGAGCGCACGTTTAGGGTGGTGGGCCTGGTGAGCGCCTCCAACTACCCCTACACGGGAAGCTTCGGCTCCACCACGCTGGGCTCGGGGATGATTGGCCAATACGCGTTCGTCTCGCCGGCGGCCTTCGTTGAGGATGCGCCCTTTACCGAGATCTACCTGCGGGTGGCGGGGGCGAGCGCGTACGAGAGCGGCTCCGATGCGTACCAGGCGGTGGTGGACGAGGTGACGGACCGTCTGGAGCAGATGACGCCGGCCTTGGCCAGTGCCCGTCTTGGTGACGTGCGCGCCGAGGCGCAGGATGAGGTGGACGAGGGCCGCGAGGAATACCAGACCGAGAAGGAAAAGGCGCAACGCGAGCTGGACGACGCCAGACGTAAGCTGGACGACGCCAAGCGCGAGCTGGAGGACGGCGAGCGAGAGCTTGCGGACGGCTGGAGCGAGTACGAGGACGGCAAGGCCGAGCTCGACCAGAAGCGCGAGGAGGCCGAGGAGCAGCTGGCAGACGCCGAGAGGCAGCTGGAGTCGGGTGCGGCCGAGCTCGACCGATCGGCGGCGGAGCTGGAGCGAGGGGCGCAGCAGCTCGGCCAGGGGAGAAAGGTATTCGAGTCCGGCAAGGCAAAGCTGCTGGAGCAGCTGGGTGCCAAGGACCTGCAGGGTGCCAAGAAGACGCTCCAGGGGCAGCGTGAGGAAGCCGAACAGGGGATTGCCGGTCTGGAAGCGGCGCAGGGCGGCGCACAACGCATCGTGGACGGTCGGGAGGCTCTGGCGCAGGGCAGGCAGGAGGCCGAGCAGGGAAGGGCCGCCTGGGAGGCCGGCCGCGACCAGCTGCTGGCCGGTCTGGCAGCCCAGGGCATGGCGGTGACCTCGGTGGGGGAGGCATGCGCGGCGCTGGAGCAGGCCATTGCCCAGCAGCAGGCGGCAGGCGCTCCCGAGCAGATGCTGGCGCCGCTGCGTGAGGCGTTGGCTCAGGCACAGCAGCTCGCGGAGGCCGATGAGCGTCTCTCTCGCGGCGAGGAGGAGTTGGATCAAGCGGAGTCCGAGCTCGCGGAGGGCGAGCGGCAGCTGCTTGCGGAGCTGGCGGCACAAGGCATCGAGGCGGCGGACGCCTCGGCTGCCGTGGAGCAGCTGGCGCAGCGCTCGGAGCAGGCGCACTCCGGCATCGCGCAGATCGACGAGGGGCTGGCTGGCATCGAGCGGCTCGAGTCCGCACAGACGGAGCTCAGCCAGAACGCCAAGGCGATCGAGGACGGCCGGCGCCAGATTGCCGACGGCCGCGCGCAGCTTGCGGCGGGTCGCGAGGAGTTCGAGGAGCAGCGTGCCGACGCATACCGGCAGCTCGATGAGGCACAGGAGCTCTTGGATGACGCACTGCGCGAGCTGGAGGACGGTCGCCGTAAGCTGGAGGACGGTAGGCGGGAGTACGCCGACGGCCTCGTGGAGTACGAGGACGGCAAGCGCGAGGCGGACGAGGAGCTGGCAGACGCCCAGCGGCAGCTCGACGACGCACAGAAGAAGGTGGACGAGCTTGAGCTGCCCGACATCTACGTGTTGGACCGCACCAAGAGCGAGGGGGCGGTGACGTATCACGACGACTCTCTGCGCATCGACTCCATCGCGCGCGTGTTCCCCTTCATGTTCTTTCTGGTCTCTGCGCTCGTGGCGCTCACCACCATGACGCGCATGGTGGAGGACGACCGCATCCTCATTGGCACCTACAAGGCGCTGGGTTACTCCACGTCGCGCATCGCGAGCAAGTACCTGTGGTATGCGGGGCTCGCCAGCGCCACCGGGGCTACGCTGGGCATCCTCGTGCTCTCGCAGGTGCTGCCCTTCATCATTACCTCGTCGTACTCGATCGTCTACACGGTGCCCCTGCATCCGCTGCCGCTGCCCATCGACCCGCTTATCGCGCTGGCGTCGGGTGGTCTGGGCGTCGGGTTGACGCTCGTGGCCACCTGGGCCGCCGTGGTCGCGTCACTGCGCGAGGTACCCGCCACACTCATGCTGCCGCGCGCCCCGGCGTCGGGAAAGCGCATCCTGCTGGAGCGCGTCGGTCCCGTTTGGCGCCGCCTGTCCTTCTCGTGGAAGGTGACCTGCCGCAACCTGTTCCGCTACAAGCGTCGCCTTGCCATGACGGTGGTGGGCATCTCGGGATGCACTGCGCTGTTGCTGGTGGGGTTTGGCCTGCACGACGCCATCTGGGACATCATTGACGGCCAGTACGGACCCATCATCCACTACGACACGACCGTCGGCCTGGACGACGACGCGACCGAGATAGACGTTGCGCGGGTAATCGACGTGCTGGAGGGCACAGGCGAGGTGAGTGGCATCGAGCGTGTGCAGCAGGAGAACATGCAGGCGGGAACCGATGGGAATGGCCCGACCTTGCGGGTTCAGGTAATCATCCCTCGTTCGGCAAGCGAGCTGGGACGGTCGGTTACCCTGCGCACCCGCGTGGGCCATGAGCCCATCGCCTTCGACGAGTCGTCCGTGGTCGTTACCGAGAAGATCGCGCTCAAGTATGGCGTTGTGCCTGGTGACGAAATCGTGCTGTTCGACCAGGACACCATCGGCAACATAAAGGGCTCGGGCCATCGGCTCAAGGTGAGCGGTGTCGCCGAGAACTACGTGGGCAATCTCGTGTATGTGGGCCGCGAGGCCTGGAAGGCCGTAGACGACGCGCAACCGGTGTTCTCCACCATCCATTGCTCTACGACGCCGGGCGAGGAGGTGCGTGCGAATCTGGCAAGCATGCTTCGCGAGTGCGAAGACGTGTCCACCGTGGTCTTCTCGGACGAGACCATAAACCTGTATCGCAACATGCTCTCGGTGGTGGACCTCGTGGTCGTCTTGCTCATTGTGAGTGCGGGTTTGCTCGCCTTCATCGTCCTGTACAACCTCACCAACATTAACGTGGAGGAGCGTGTGCGCGAGATCGCGAGCCTCAAGGTGCTTGGTTTTACCAAGGGCGAGGTGTATGCGTACGTATATCGCGAGATTGCCCTGCTCGCGGTGCTGGGTGACGTGCTGGGCATGGCGCTGGGGACCTATTTGGCGTCGTTCGTGATTACCACGGCGGAGGTGGACTACGTGATGTTTGGGCGCACCATCCACGCGCCCAGCTATCTGTACTCCTTCGTCATCACCCTCGTGTTCGTGGGCGTGGTCATGCTCCTCATGCGTCCCAAGCTCGACCGCGTGAACATGGTGGAGTCCCTCAAGTCGGTGGACTGACGCCCCTCGCACGACCTTTTCCGCCCCGGTGGTACAAAGGGACAGTCCCCTGGACACAAGGGACAGTCGTTCCCGTAGAGAAGCCTTGCGGAGGTGCATAGGGTTTGCAAAGATGGGAACAAGGTTATGTAGACAAGCCCGCACGGTGCGCAGGTGTATAGAAAGGGGCTGCCATGCCAACTCACATAGAGCAGGAACTGGGCCTCGCGCCAACCACGCATCGCATCAAGCGCTGGTTTAGGAGGCTTGTCCCTGAGGACCAAAGGGCGCTGGACCCGCTGACGGTTAACTACGAGGCGTGGCGCGCCGTGCGTCAGGGCGTGCGGGAGTGGCCGCACTACCTGGAGGCACCCAACTGCATAGAGGTGCTGGTGAGCCCCGAGGACTGGGACGACTACTGGGGCATCGACGCCGTGCGCAAGGAGTCGGGCGTCGCCGCGTACGTCCGGTCCAAGGCGGCGAACAAGGGCTTTTGGATGGCGGGCGAGCCGCAGGTGTACGTGGAGGTCGACGAGGCCATAGGCGTTGGCGACGTGGAGGTGCGCTGCCAGTTCGTCGAGCCACTCAACCAGGAGGAGCCCTCGCCGCTGTCCAACACCGCAGCCCAGCCGGTCCAGGAGGCGGGGCCGGTCACCATCCCGCCCTTCCTCATGCAGCACGACCGTGCCGAGCAAACCACCCGTCTCTCGGCCGAGGACTTGCGCAAGGCCCAGGAGGAGGCGCAGGCAGCCGCTGCCGCCAGACCCATGGCAGAGCCCGAGCCCGTGGAACAGCCCGCCGAGGAGCGAGAGGCTCCCACGCTGCGCTTCGTGGACAGCGGTCCGGACAACGTGGCGTTTTTGGTCGACGACAAGTCGTTTAGGCTCGAGGTCCACTCGGGCGACTGCATCGGTGCGGTGCGTTGGGGCGAGGAGGTGCCTCCCGAGGTCAACGTTCGCCTGGACGCCGAGGGCTTCCCGTACGTGGACGTCATGCAATGCACGATTGCCGTGGTCGAGGGCCGTTGGACCGTAACCAACCACGCGCCGCAGGGCACGCGCCTTACCAAGCGAGACGGACAGCGGTACATGCTGGGCGAGCCGGTGCCCTGTCCCATCGAGGACGGTGACATCCTGTGGCTCGGCCCGCGCCGCCCGCTCACCTTCGAGGTGGGGCGTCAGGCCTAGGCGGGGCGTCGGACCGAGGCGGGGCGTCAGGCCTAGGCGGGCCGGCTTTCCGGCTATGCGTGCGCGGTAAGAAACTCCACGACGGCGTCGACGCACGACTTTTGGGCGTCTCCGCGAAACACGTGCTTGCCGCCATGGATCACATGGACCCTGGCACGGGCAAACGCCTTGGTGGCACGCCGCGCATAGTCCAGGGGAACCGTGGTGTCCTCGTCGCCGTGCACGATAAGAACGCTGCCCGGATAGGCGCTCATGTAGGCATAGGGGTTGGTGTCCCAGGCCTGCTCGCCGTACTCGCGGCACACGCGCATGCCATGCAGCCTAAACGACGCGGGGATGTTCTTCTTGGTGGGGAACAGCTTGCGAAATGAGTCATGCAGGTTGAATGACGGGTGCAGCAACGCGAGCGAGACGAACGCACTCGGGTGGGTGCCCGCAAACAGCGTGCCGACGAGGCCACCTTGGTCCTCTCCCAAAAGCAGCATGCGCCGCTCGTCCACCTGGGGCTGCTCGGCGAGCAGCTGCGTGACGGCATGCAGGTCGTCCTGTTCGCTCAGCAGGGTCATCTGCAGGGGATTGCCCTCGCTGCGCGCCGCGTACCCGCCGCCGCGAAAGTCGAAGCAGTACACGGCGAGGCCGCGGGCGGCGAGCTCCCAGGCGAGCGGGACCAGGCTGAGATAGTTCGCACCAAACCCATGCGCGCACACCACGGTGGGCAGGGGTCCGGTGTCCTTCGGGTTGGTGGGGAGGAAGAGCTGACCATATATCTTGTTGCCGTCCAGCGAGGTGCAGAGCTCGCGGGAGGTATAGGTGGTGGATGCCGGCATGATACTCCTTCGTGCGGCCTTCGATGCGAGGGATACTATAGCGCAAAACGGCGCCGACCCAACGGCACCCGCAAATAACGGCCAACCGCCACATTGTTTCGCGTTTCGGGGCGGTGACGATTGGCTCCTGGGATGCACGACCTCCGCGCTTATGCTAACCTTTCCTGCAACAATTCGTGTTATACCTGCACAAACACGATAAAAGCGCGGCTGAGGGAGGTACCATGCAACAGCTTACGCCCATCAAGGTCCCCGTTGCCGGGGGCATGGCCCAAGAGTTTGGGCTCGTCCGATGCGAGGGTGGCGTGTGTGCCGCCAGGGGCATGCGCGCGGCGGGCGTGGCCGCGGGACTCAGGAAGGAGCCGGGCCGGCGCGACCTTGCCCTCGTCGCGGCCGATGCGACCTGCGCCTGCGCCGCGACCTTTACGCAAAACCGCTTCTGTGCCGCCCCGGTGCAGGTCTCTAAGGAGCATGTGGCTCATGGCCGCGCGCGTGCTGTGGTGCTCAACTCGGGCAACGCCAACGCCTCCACCGGGGCACCGGGAATCGAGGTGGCGCGACAGACGGCGGCCCTCGTCGCCTCCGAGCTCGGCTGCGACGAGCGGGACGTGCTCGTTGGCTCCACGGGCGTGATCGGCAAGCCGCTTCCCATCGACGGGTTCCAGCATGGTGTCCCCATGGCGGCCTCGGCGTTGGCCAGCACGCCCGAGGCGGCGCACGACGCCGCCGTCGCGGTGATGACCACCGACACCGTGCCCAAGGAGAGCGCCTACACCGGCGTCCTGCCCACGGGCGAGGGCGACCAGGCGGGCGAGGACAGCCAGGTGACGTTTGCCGCCGGCGGCTTCGTAAAGGGCTCGGGCATGATCCAGCCCAACATGGCCACCATGCTCTGCGTGCTCTCCACCGACGCGCCGCTTACGGCCGCTGCCGCCCACGCCGCGCTTACGGCCGCGGTTGACCAGACGTTTAACAAGGTGACGGTAGACTCCGACACCTCGACCAACGACACGTGCATCCTGTTGGCCACCGGTCGCGCGGGCGGGCCCGAAATCGAGGAGTCCAGCGCGGCGTTTCCCGTGGTGGCGGCCGCGATTCGCTGCGTGTGCGAGGACCTCGCACGCATGATCGCCGCCGACGGCGAGGGCGCCACCAAGCTCGTTACCGTGGACGTGCTGGGCGCTCGCACGACGCGCGACGCAGAGGTCGTGGCACGCTCCATCGCGAACTCCCCTCTGGTGAAGACGGCCATCTTCGGCCACGACGCCAACTGGGGCCGCGTGGCCGCGGCGGCGGGCAAGTGCGGGGTGGACTTCAATCAGGACAATGTGGACATCGACCTGTTGGGCGTACCCGTGTTGCGTGCGGGGCTGCCCGTGCCCATGGACGAGGAAGACATGCTCAGGCGTTTTGAGAATCCCGAGGTGGCGGTTGCCATCTCCCTGGGCGAGGGGGACGCGAGCGCGCGTGTGTGGACGTGTGACCTCTCCCACGAGTACATAACCATCAACGGTGATTACCGTACCTAGCGCCACGTCGCGTCGCGGGTTGCATTGGGTTCGCAAAGGAGAAGACCATGAAAAAGGATGATAGCAAGCGCCGCGAGGAGGCGCTGGAGAAGGCCAAGGTCCTCATTGAGGCCATGCCTTGGATTCACAGCAAGAACGGGCGCACGGTGGTCGTCAAGTACGGCGGGGCCGCCATGGAAAACGCCTCGCTGTGCCGCGAGGTCATGCGGGACGTGGAGTTGCTCAAGCTCATGGGCATGCGCGTGGTGCTTGTGCACGGCGGCGGCAAGGCCATCAACCGACTGCTCGACCGCCTGCAGATTCCGGTGAGCTTCAAGAACGGCCTGCGCGTTACCGACGACCAGACCATGGAGGCGGTCTCGGAGGTGCTCATCGGCAAGGTGAACCAGGAGCTGGTGTGGCTGCTCAACGAGTACGGCAACAACGCGGTGGGCATCTCGGGCGCGGATGGCAAGACGCTGGTGTGCCGCCAGATCGACCCGGACCTTGGCCACGTGGGCGAGGTGAAGAAGGTGAACACCGAGCTCATCGAATCGGTGCTGGAGGGCGGCTACATTCCCGTGGTCGCCAGCATTGGCTGCGGTCCGGACGGCCTGTACAACATTAACGCCGACCTCGCCGCCAGCAAGATTGCCCAGGCACTGCACGCGCACACGCTTGCCTACCTCACCGACGTGGACGGGCTCTATGCCGACATCGACGACGACGAAAGCCTCATCTCGCAGCTCACGCGCTCCGAGGCGGGGCAGATGCTTGAGGACGGGTCGCTGTCTGCGGGCATGATTCCCAAGATCGCGTCCATCGTGGAGGCGCTCGACGCAGGCGTGCACGACGTGCGCATAATGAACGGGACCTTCCCGCACGCCCTGCTGCTCGAGTCGTTTACCGACGAGGGCGTGGGCACCATCTTTGTTCAGGACTAAGAGGCGAGGAGCAGCTCATGCAAACCAACAGCCCCAGCATCGCGCTCGACGACCGCTATGTGGCACACACCTACGGGCGGTTGCCCGTCACGTTCGCAACCGGCACCGGCGTCGTGCTCACCGACGACTCCGGGGCGGAGTACCTGGACTTCTTGGCGGGCATTGGCTCGGTGAGTCTGGGCCACGCCCATCCGGCCCTGGTGAGCGCCCTCACGGACCAGGCGCAACGGCTCTGGCAGGTGGGCAACTACTTCTACGACGAGCACCGCGGCGAGTTGGCGCGCCGCCTGAGCAACATGCTGGCAACCACCACCGACGAGACGGGCACCAGGACCGGAGACACCGGCACGGTGTGGCGCACCTTCTTTGCCAACTCCGGCGCCGAGGCCAACGAGGGGGCCATCAAGTTCGCCCGCCGCTGGGGCGAGAAGAACCTGGGCGGCGCCACGGGCATCGTCACCGCCCGCAAGAGCTTCCACGGCAGGACGCTGGCGACCCTCTCGGCAACCGGTCAGGACGTGTTCCACAAGAGCTTCCTGCCGCTGCCCGAGGGCTTCTGCTCGGTGCCGCTCAACGACTTCGACGCGCTTGTTGCCGCGATAGACGAGCCGCCTACGACCTGCGGTCCGGTGTGCGCGATCATGCTGGAGTGCATCCAGGGCGAGGGCGGCGTGTGGCCGGCCGACCTGGACTACCTGCGCAACGTGTCGGCGCTCTGCCGCGAACGCGGGCTCATGCTCGTAATCGACGAGGTGCAAACGGGCTTCTGCCGCACGGGCGCGCCCTTCTCGTTCCAGCGCGCGGGTATCGAGCCCGACGTCGTGGCCATGGCCAAGGGCATCGCGGGGGGCTTCCCCATGGGTGCCGTCGCTGCGCGCGAGGAGGTGGCGCAGCTGCTGGTGCCCGGCGACCACGGGTCGACGTTTGGCGGCAACGCACTCGCCTGTGCCGTGGGTCTGGCCTGTGTGCGCACCATGGAGGAGTGCGACGTGGCAGGCCATGCGCGCGAGGCGGGCGAGCACCTGGCAGCGCGTTTGCAAAGCCTTCCGCACGTGGTCGAGGTGCGCGGTGCCGGCCTTATGCGCGGTGCCCAGCTGGACGTGCCCATCGCCACGCCTTTGGTCGAGCAGGCGCTCTCGCTGGGCGATCGGGGCAGGAGGGGCCTGGTTCTCAACCACGTGGGCGACTCCATCCTGCGTTTCCTGCCGCCGCTTGTGGTAAGCAACGACCAGATTGACGAGATGGCCGACTCGCTCGAGCTGCTCATCGGCGAGCTCGCGCGCTAACGTCGACCCCACGCCTCCGCGACCTGCGCTGATGACCTATCAAAGGGGGTAACCCCCATCGATATGCCGCTTGCGGCAATCGATGGGGGTTACCCCCTTGACAGGTCAACGCCAGCCATCGATTGACGTGGCTTGTGGCCAGTCCGTGAAAAGCAGCCCAAAAAGTTACAAAAGGATGCATCCACTTGGCAATCTGAGTCCGTTTCAACGGGCGTGTGCTATAGTTTGCCAACAAAAAGCCTATTGAGGAGGCCGCACATGCTTTCCAAGGAGCTGTTGGACGAGTTCGAGGAGCTCAAGGCCGAGCGCGATGCCATCGTGCTCGCGCACTACTACGTACAGGATGACGCCCAGGACCTGGCGGACTTCGTGGGCGACTCGTACTTCCTCGCGCAGAAGGCCGCGGCCATAGACTGCAAGACCTTGGTGTTCGCCGGTGTGGAGTTCATGGCCGAGAGTGCCAAGCTGCTCTCGCCCAACAAGCGCGTGCTCATGCCGGAGCCCTCGGCCGACTGCCCCATGGCACACATGCTGCGCAAGCAGACCATAGACGAGGCGCGCGAGAAGTACGGGGACGACCTCGCCGTGGTGTGCTACGTGAACTCCACCAACCAGATGAAGGCATGGTCCGACGTGTGCGTGACCTCCTCGAACGCGCAGCGCATCGTCGAGCGCATGCCCCAGCACCACATCCTGTTTATCCCCGACCAGCACCTGGGGCACTACATCCAGGAGCAGGTGCCCAGCAAGCACATCATCCTTAACGATGGATTCTGCCCCACGCACGAGGCCATCGAGGTTGGCGAGGTTTTGGCCGTGAAGGAGGAGCACCCCGACGCGGTCGTGTGCGCGCATCCCGAGTGCGCGGCCTGGGTCCTGGAGCACGCGGACTACATCGGCTCCACGTCGGGCATCATCGAGCGCTGCGTGTCGGGCACCGAGAAGACCTACGTCATCTGCACGGTCCACGGCGTGCTGCACGAGATCAAGAAGCAGGTTGCCGCCGCGGGGGACGAGGGGCAAAAGCAATTCTTCTTCCCCAGGACCACGCCCATCTGCCCCAACATGGCACGCATCACGGGCCAGAAGGTGGTGGCATGCCTGCGCGACATGTCCGGAGAGGTGTTCGTGGACGAGCGCTATGCCGAGGGGGCACGCAAGGCGCTTGAGCTCATGCTCGAGCTGGCAAAATAGTTAGTCTCATACGATTTGTCGCGCCGCCTGCGGGCGGCGCGCTCATGAGGGGAGAAAGACCCGTGAAGAAGCTCCAATGCGACGTCGTGGTGGTTGGCTGTGGCATAAGCGGCCTGTATGCGGCGCTCAAGCTTCCGCGCAGCTGTCAGGTGATCCTTATCGCCAAGGGCGACATCGAGACCTGCGACTCCATGCTGGCGCAGGGCGGCATTGCCGTTATGCGCGACGAGGACGACTACGAGAGCTACTTCGAGGACACCTTGCGGGCTGGCCACTACGAGAACCGCCGCGAGAGCGTGGACATCATGATCCGCAACTCGCGCTCGTGCATCAATGACCTCATCTCGTACGGTGTGCGGTTCGACCGCGACCCGCGCGGCGACCTGCTCTACACCAGGGAGGGGGCACACTCCCACGCGCGCATCCTCTACCACGAGGACATCACGGGTCGCGAGATCACCGAGACGCTGCTGCTGCAGTGCCGTGCGGCGCACAACGTGAGCATCTACGAGAACACCGAGATGGTGGACCTGCTCGACGAGGTGGGAGCCGACGAGAAGCGCGTGTGCACGGGTGTCTCGTGCCTACAGCGCAACGGCGAGAAGCTGGAGATCTTCTCTCGCTTTACCATTCTGGCGACCGGCGGCATCGGCGGTTCGTTCGAGCGCTCCACCAACTATCCCATCCTCACGGGCGATGGCTGCCGCATCGCGGCGGCGCATGGCGTCCTGGTCGAGCAGATGGACTACATCCAGATCCATCCCACCACGCTGTACCTGCTCAACTCCAAGTTCGAGCGGTTCACCGACGAGCTGCAGCCGCGCGACGTGGTTGCCAAGGCGATCCTGGCCGAGATGGAGCGTGAGGGGACCGAGTACGTGTGGCTCTCGTTCGAGAACGTGATGCCGCAGATTATCCATACGCACTTTAAGCATATCTACGAGTATTGCCTCTCGCGCGGCTACGACATTACCAAAGAGCCCATCCCGGTGGTGCCGGCGCAGCATTACTTTATGGGCGGCATTCACGTGGACAGCAACTCCGAGACCACCATGCCGCGCCTGTTCGCGGTGGGCGAGACCTCATGCACGGGCGTGCACGGCCGCAACCGTCTGGCCTCCAACAGCCTGCTGGAGTGTTTGGTGTTCGCTCGCCGCGCCGCAGAGAAGATAATCGCGGACCACACACGCGAGCAGCGGCCCCGCGTGGACCCCTCCACGCTGAGCGTGGTGATGGACCGTCACATTCGTGCCTCGCTGGAGGAGGACATGCCGGCTGGCGACATCTCCACCGACTCGGTGATACCCGATCGCAGGCAGGCGCGCGTGGAGCTGCTGTGCAAGGAGGACGGCGTCATTGCGGGCATGGCCATCTTCGTACGCACCTTCAAGATACTGGACCCGACCACGGTGGTGACGCCGCTGGTGAGCGACGGTGACCGCATTCGCAAGGGCCAGATGCTGGCATCCATCGAGGGTGACGTGCGCACGCTGCTCTCGGGCGAGCGCACCGCGCTCAACTACCTGCAGCACATGAGTGGCGTGGCAACCTACACGCGCATGATGGTCGACATCCTCAAGGAGGCCGGATCGTCCGCACGCCTGGTGGACACGCGCAAGACGACCCCGGGCATGCGCATCTTCGACAAGATGGCGGTGCGCATTGGCGGGGGAGGCAACCACCGGCACAACCTCTCCGACGCGGTGCTGCTCAAGGACAACCACATCGAAGCCGCGGGTGGCGTGAGCGCGGCCGTGATGGCGGCCAAGCACCGCTGCTCCTTTATGGCAAAGATCGAGGTGGAGTGCGAGGACCTCAACATGGTGCGCGAGGCCGTGGAGGCAGGGGCGGACGTGATCATGCTCGACAACATGAGCCATGCGCAGATGAAGGAAGCCATAAGTATCGTGGGCGGCAGGGCGCTTACCGAGATTTCGGGCAACGTAACCCGCGAGAACGTGGAGTACATCGCCGACCTCGGGGTGGACTTCATCTCCTCGGGCGCGCTCACGCACTCCTGCGGCATCCTGGACATGAGCATGAAGAACCTCCAGGTGCTGGGCTAGCGGACGAGCGCCACGGCTCCGAGCGGTCGCACCGCGCATTTCTGTCCCGTTCGCGTTGTAGGCTGAGGCCAACACCAACGCACGCGAAAGGAGACACCAATGCGCTTTGCAAAACAGCTCGCCTCGTACCTCGTCTGCATAATAATGGCCATCGCGCTCATTCCCTTCTGGGTGGCGTTCAAGCGCTGATTGCAACTCGTGGTACAAAGGGGACAGTCCCCTGCATGCCGGGGACTGTCCCCTTTGTACCACTGGGTACCTCCTGCGGATACGAGCGCCAGAATGGACGCGTGGTGGTACATAATGATGGACGGCAAAGACGGTCTTCGCGTGACCAGGTCAGGAAGGAAGTGCAATGGATTCCGAGAAGCGCACCAAGATAGTATGCACCGTGGGGCCAGCTACCGAGGACGACGAGATCCTGCGCAACATGATGCTGGCCGGCATGGACGTGGCCCGGCTCAACTTTAGCCATGGGACTCATGAGTACCACCGCAAGAACATCGAGCGCGTACGTCGCATCGCTCATGAGTTGGGCCGCAACGTCGCCATTATGGTGGATACGAAGGGTCCCGAGATCCGCACGCGCGAAACTGAGGACCACGAGCTCGTACATCTCAAGACCGACCAGAAGGTAATCGTCACCGCTCGACCCATTAAGAGCGCGCCGGGCATCGTTGCCTTGGACTACCAAACGTTGGCTCAAGAGGTCGGGCCGGGCGACGTGATCTTTGTGGACGACGGCCTGATTGGCCTCAAGGTCGAGCAGGTGGAGGG
Source organism: uncultured Coriobacteriaceae bacterium (assembly GCA_902780305.1). Lineage (GTDB taxonomy): Bacteria > Actinomycetota > Coriobacteriia > Coriobacteriales > Atopobiaceae > RUG440. Next base: position 17,212 of record CACZFB010000081.1, read on the forward strand.
CGACGACATCCATTGCGTGGTTACCAATGGCGGTCGTCTGGGCGAGCACAAGGGCGTCAACATTCCCAACGTAAAGGTGGGCCTGCCCTCCGTTACCGACCAGGACCGCGAGGACATCCGCTTCTCGTGCGAGATGCAGGTGGACGCCATTGCGGCCTCGTTCGTGCGCGACGCGGATGCCGTTCGAGAGATTCGGGCCTTGTGCGAGGAGCATGGCGCGAAGCGCATGCTCATTATCTCGAAAATCGAGTGCTCGCTTGCAGTCGACAACATCGACGAGATCGTTGACGTCTCCAACGGCATCATGGTTGCCCGCGGTGACCTGGGCGTCGAGATTCCCCCCGCAACCGTTCCGCAGGTGCAGAAGAGCGTTATTGCCAAGTGCAACCGCGAATACTGTCCCGTTATCGTGGCAACCCAGATGTTGGAGTCGATGACCAAGAACCCCAGGCCGACGCGTGCCGAGGTCACCGACGTGGCCAACGCCATCTACGACGGTGCGGACTGCGTGATGCTGAGCGGCGAAACAGCGGCGGGCAAGTATCCCGTGGAGTCGGTGCGCGTCATGGCAGAGGTGTGTCTGCAGGCCGACCAGAGCCTCGAGGAGCGGACGGAGTACCACGACCGAGGCGGCAGGCGCAACGTGAGCGGGGCGACGGGGTTCGCTGCGGTTAACACCGCGAAGCTCGTGGGCGCAAAGGCGATCCTGTGTCCCACCATGAGCGGACGGACGGCTCGTATCATGGCGGAGTTTCGTCCCAAGCTGCCCATCATCGCCACCTCGCCGTCCGAGATCGGCCTGCGCAGGACCTGCTTCTACTGGGGTGTCACGGGATGTTTGGCCACCGAGCAGGGAAGCACGATGCAAATCTGCTACGACGCGCTCAAGCGGGCGCGCAAGAGCGGGCTGCTAGAGCTGGACGACATCGTGGTTATAACGGCGGGCGATCCCGTGAGTTCGCCCCTGCTCGAGGGCGAGCAGCTCACGTACAAGACCTCCACCAACCTCATGCTCATTGCCCAGGCGATGTAAGTGCCGCCCGGCAGCAGGCTGGGCATGTGTTGTCCTTTTGGGAAGAGGTGCCATGTGGACATGGACCGATGTCCACATGGCACCTCTTCCCAAAAGGACAACGCCATCGTAGCCACCCGATTGCGGTAGAATCGGGTGCCGGTGAGCTCGACAGGGGAGGGAACGATGGAGAATACCAACCAGAGCCAGATGCCCATGCAAACGTCGCTGTTTGGCGACGAGACGCCCGTGGCGCGCGAGGCAGGTAAACCGTCTGCCCAGACGCCGGCGCAGCGAGCGGCCCAGCTCAACGACCAGCTCTCCCGTGCCGCCTACGAGTACTACGCGCTGGATGCTCCTAGCCTGACGGACGCGGCGTTCGACCGCCTGCTGCAGGAGCTCTTGCGCCTTGAGGAGGAGCATCCGGAGCTGCGGTCGCCAAGCAGCTACACGCAGCGCATTGGCGGATACGTGGGCGAGCAGTTCGAGCCCGTCCACCATGCCCAGCGCATGTACTCCATGGACGATGCCATGGACCTGGCGGAGCTCGACGCGTGGCTGGAGCGCACGGAGGATGCGTTGGCGCAGGTGAGCTCCGATCCGGTGGCCTACACGTGCGAGCTCAAGATCGACGGTCTGGGCATTGCGCTCACGTACGAGGACGGCGTGTTCCTGCGCGCGGCCACGAGAGGCGACGGCACCACGGGCGAGCTCGTTACGGCCAACGTCCTCACCATAGCCGACGTGCCGCGCACCCTTGCACCCAAGGGCATGGAGCAGATTACGAACGGCGGATTCGGGCAGGGCGTCGAGGTGCGCGGGGAGGTGTACATGCCCCGCCATAGCTTCGCGCGTCTAAACGAAGCCAACGACGCCGCGGGACGTGCGCCGTTTGCCAACCCGCGCAACGCGGCGGCAGGCTCGCTGCGCCAGAAGGACGCCAAGGTGACGGCGGCCCGGGACCTGGCGACCTTCGTCTATGCCGTGGCCGACGAGGCACCGCTTGCAGTAAGGAGCCAGTGGGAGTTCTTGGGCTGGCTGCGCGAGTGCGGCTTTAACGTGAACGACCATGCCGAGCGCTGCACGAGCGCGGCGCAGGTGCACGCCTTCTGCGAGCAGGCCCTCTTGCTGAGGGACGAGCTGGATTACGACATCGACGGCGTGGTGGTAAAGGTCGACTCGTTCGCCCAGCAGGATGCCCTGGGCTTTACCGCACGAGCCCCGCGCTGGGCAATAGCGTTCAAGTTTCCCCCCGAGGAGAAGCGCACGGTGTTGCGTGAGATTCGCATTCAGGTGGGCCGGACGGGCGTGCTCACGCCCGTGGCGGAGTTCGACCCGGTGAGCGTCGCCGGCTCGGTTATTGCCCGCGCGACGCTGCACAACATGGACGAGATTCGGCGCAAGGACGTTCGGGTGGGCGATACCATCGTCGTGCACAAGGCGGGTGACGTGATACCCGAGGTGGTGGGACATGTGGGCGAGCTGCGGCCCGCGGACGCGGTGGAGTTCAGCATTCCCGAGGTCTGCCCCAGCTGTGGCAGCCCGGTCGTGCGCGAGGAGGGTGAGGTCGCCTACCGCTGCATCTCCATCGACTGTCCCGCCCAGGCGGTCGAGCGTCTCATCCACTGGGGCAGCAGGGGCGCCATGGACATAGACGGCCTGGGTGACGAGATCGTGCGGCGCATGGTGGAGCAGGGTGTCCTCTCTGACGTCGCGGACTTCTACGACCGTCTGACCACGGAGCAGCTTGCGCAGGTGAGCACCGGGCGTACGAACAAGGCTGGCGAGGATATCGTGGTGGGCAACGTGGTTGCCACCAAGATCATGGCCCAGGTCGAGGCCTCCAGAGACCGCGGGCTGGGACGTGTGCTCTTTGGCGTGGGCATCAGGCACGTGGGCGCCAACGTGGGCATGCAGCTGGCACAGCACTTTGGCTCCATAGAGGCGCTCTCCGCAGCGAGCGAGGAGGACATCGCGGCCGTGGATGGCATCGGCCCCAAGATTGCGGCCAGCGTGCGCGAGTTCTTCTGTACGCCGCAAAATGCCGTCGTGCTCGAGCGCTTGCGCAAGGCGGGCGTGCGGCTTACCGAGCAGCAGGCCGTCGCAGACGACGCCCCGCAGCCGCTCGCGGGCCTTACGTTCGTGCTCACGGGGTCCTTGCAGCAGTTTACGCGCAAGGCGGCGGGGGATGCGCTCAAGGCCCTGGGCGCTAAGGTTACCGGGTCGGTCTCCAAGCGCACGAGCTACGTGGTGGCAGGTACCGCGGCCGGAAGCAAGTTGACCAAGGCCGAGTCGCTGGGCATTCCCGTGCTCGACGAGGACGCCCTCGGTCAGATCCTCTCCACCGGCGAACTCCCCCGGTAGCCCAATCCCACCCACAGCGTTGGACAAAGGGGACAGTCCCCCGGACACAGGGGACAGTCCCCCGGACACAGGGGACTGTCCCCTTTGTCCAACGGAGAGGTTTTAAGGTTGTAAAAAGCCATCTCGTCGGTTTGTGGACTGCAGCTACCTTTAAGGGCGTCTTTAGGTTCGGGGCTTAGATTGACATCAACGAATTGTTGGCCCGCGACCTGGTGGAGATGAGCTGTATGGTCCAACTCACGTTCAAGCGCTACGAGATCAAGTACCTGCTCACCGACGAGCAGCGAAATCGACTCCGCATCCTTATGGACCACTTTATGGTACCCGACGAGTGGGGTCCCTCCACGGTGTGCAACGTCTACTACGACACGCCCTCGCACCTGTTGGTACGCCGCTCTGCAGAGCATCCGGACTACAAGGAGAAGGTGCGCATTCGGTCCTATGGCGTGGCCAAGCACGACGACCCCGTGTTCGTCGAGCTCAAGAAGAAGTACGACGGCGTGGTGTACAAGCGCCGCTGCACGATGGACCGCACTCGCGCGCAGGCATTGCTGGCGGGAAGCGGGAACCCCCAGACGCAGATCGAGCGCGAGCTCGACTTTACCTGCCGGCGTTACGGTGGTCTGGTCCCCTCGTTCTTTATTGCCTACGACCGCGAGGCGTTCTATGCGAGGGACGACCACGAGTTTCGCATGACGTTCGACAAGCGCGTGCGCAGCAG
>CACZFB010000082.1 GCA_902780305.1 uncultured Coriobacteriaceae bacterium
CCGACACAATTTCGCCGTCTGTCGAAATACCACGGCTATTGTCGCATGCCCTCAGCCCTTCGCCAATCAAAAGGGGTAACCCCCATTGATAGGTCGAACACGACCTATCAATGGGGGTTACCCCTTTTGATTGGCGAGCGAACCTTACGCAGACTTAACCACGTCGTCGAAGTTTACCGCGATGTCGTGCTTGGTGGGCACCCACTCTACCTTCTTGAACAGGGCCACGACCGTAATGGGGATGTAGGTCATCATAAAGAAGGGGAAGGTAAAGATGTTGGCGATCACGCGCCACCTCTTATTGGTGTAGATCTTCTTCCGCTCGCTTACGGTGGTAATGATGCCCAGAAGCAAGAACGACACATAGATGGAGCCAAAGGTCATAAGGAGCGACCCGATGCACATAAGGACCTCCCCCTCGGTGGCAAAGAAGCCGTGGCTCAGCCATCCCAGGATCAGGTATCCACCGTTCATGAGCACCGAGAACAGCGAGAGCAGCATGGCGGGCGCCACAGTCATCAGCATGTCGTACGAGGCAAACCGGTGATCGCTGGCAATGCCGTGCACCAGGTCGCTGCAATACGAGAAGAACACCTGATAGAAGCCCTTGGTCCAACGGAGCCGCTGTACCCACGAGGCCTTGAAGGTAACCGGCTGCTCGTCGAAGAACTCCGCGGGCGCGTAGCCAATCTGTATGCCGTTGGCGCAGCAGAACGTGGAGAACTGGATGTCCTCGGTTAGCGTGTGGAACCTCCAGCCATGCATGCCCCGCACGATGCTGGAGTGCACGAGCCACCCCGAACCCGAGATGGCGCAGCTAGTGCCCAGCTGGACGCGCGCGTTGTTAAGATAGCGTGCCTCGCGCAAGAACCACGTGGCATAGGCGGAGCTGATCCAGCTCGAGTCGAAGTTCTTCGAGTTCCGGTAGCTGGTGAGTACCAAATAGCCCTGGTCGAAGGCGTCGTTCATTATCTTTACGTAGGTGGGAGACAGGATGTTGTCGGCATCCATTACGAAGAAGCCTTCGTACTTGTCGCCATACTCGTCGATGAGACGCCCGAACGCATAGTCAAGCGCCCAGCTCTTTCCCTTGCGCACCAGGTCGTTGCGCTCCCAGGCCGTCGCTCCGGCATCGCGGGCCACCTGGGCGGTCGCGTCGGTGCAGTTGTCCGCAATCACGAAGCAGTCCACCACGCCGTCGTACTCCTGGGTGAGGATCGACTGCACCAGGTGCGCGATAACGGACTCCTCGTTATGCGCGGCAATCACAAAGGCGAAGCTATGGTTCTTCTTTGCGGGGGGAAACTGGATCATGCCCTTCTTGAACACGTAGAGCATGTAGAAGATTTGGTACAGATAGGCAACGGTAAAGAATATCCAGATGATCGTGTTGATGACGACTATGGGCGTAAAGCCCATGCTGTTAAGCTCCAAGGGACTTCCTCCTCATCGTAGGCACTCGCAAGTATACCGCAACCCAGCACAGGGCACCCCTTCCACACAGGTTACTTTTCGCGGGCTGGCAACCGTGTGCCCGTCAAAGGGGGTAACCCCCCATTGATTGGTCGCACGCGACCTATCTATGGAGGTTACCCCCTTTGATAGGCATCCGTTCCGCAGATTCTGGGGCAAATCTCCTCCCCCGCCGCGGTACGACCCATGGAGCGCGACTCGAGGGCTCCCAAGACGTCAAGCAGGTCGGCGGGCAGCACGTCAGCGCAGGCAACGCGCTCGCCAGTTGCGGGATGGTCGAACGACACGCGCCACGAGTGCAGGAACTGGCGCTCCAGGCCCAGGTCGCGACCCTTCGCGCGCGTCTTGCGCGAGGCAACGCCATACAACGGGTCTCCCACCACCGAATGCCCCGCATGGCGCATGTGCACGCGAATCTGGTGCGTGCGACCGGTATAGAGGTGGCATTCCAACAGCGAGTAGCCGTCGTCGCGCGGACCCGCCTCAAAGCGCTCGAGCGTCCGGAACGTGGTTATGGCCTCACGCGCCATGGGGTCGTCGCTCACCGCCATGCGCACGCGATCGCGCGGCGAACGCGCGATGCCCGTGGTTATGGTGCCCTCCTCCGGGGCAACGTATCCCTGCACGAGCGTCACGTAGCGTCGATCGAGCACGCGCAGTCGAATGAGGTCCTGCAGCGCCCCCTGGGTGGCATCGTCCTTTGCCGCGAGCATGAGGCCAGAGGTGTCCATGTCGAGGCGATGGACGATTCCCGGACGATCGGCTCCCTGCAGCTTTCCCAGCCGCTCGTACCCACAATGTGCCACGAGGGCGTTGGCAAGCGTGTCGTCAACGTGCCCCGGGCTGGGATGGCACACCAGCCCAGCCTGCTTGGAGAGCACGATGAGGTACTCGTCCTCAAAGCGTATGTCCAAAGGGATGCCGTAGTTGGGCGCGATCGCGGCGGACGCAGGCGGCGCGTCGGGGATGGGCGCACGAACGACGTCGCCCAGAACCACCCGCTCCGACTTGCTCGTCGCCAACGTCCCGTTAATGGTAACGACGCCTTCCGCAACGAGTCGGGCGCAGGCAGACCTGCTGGGCAAGCCGGGCATGGACGCCAGGAAGGCGTCGAGTCGCATGCCATCCGTGGATGGGTCCACCATGGATTCCGCAACCGGGCTCGCCATGCTCACCTCTCTGCTAGATGCTGTCGATGCTGTCCAGGCTTTCCTCGTGCGGCATGCCACCCCGGTTGCCTGCCGCACGCTCCTTGCGGGACTCCCACACGAGGTATCCCACGAACAAGGTAAAAATGCCCACCGTTATGCAGATGTCCGCCACATTGAACACGGGGAAGTCAATGAAGGTGGTGGCAAAGAAGTCCGTTACCGACCCCTTCATAATCCGGTCCACCATGTTGCCCAGCCCACCTCCGGCCACCAGGCCAAGGGAGACGACCAGCTGAATGGGCAGCTCGGGCATGCGCCATACCGCAATCACGGCCATCGCGACGAACGCGATGGCCACAAGAACAAAGATAACGCCCCCGCCCTCGCCAATGGAGAAGGCGGCACCGGTATTCTGAACGTACACCAGGTCGATGAGACCGGGAATAAACGGCTTGGAGCCGTCGGCGAGCATGACCTCCACGGCCGCCTTCACCGACTGGTCCAGCACCACCACCAGGATAACGGTAAGCCAAAAGATGGCCGCATGCATTCCCCTGCCACGAAACATGGAAAGACGGGATTCCATATGACCTCCTCTTGCGGCCCTCCCGCAAGGCGGGAGGGCGAGTCCTTCTTTACTCCTCGAATGCCCCAAGGGCGTCGTGACAACGGCAGCACAGATGGTCGTCGTCGAGCTCACGCCAGTTCCAGCACCGCTCGCACTTTTGCCCCGCCGCAGGGGTCACGGCGCAGGACAGCGTCTCGCCAGACTCGATGGAGACCGCAGAGCATACGAACGGCTCAGCGAGGTTGCAGCCCTTGTCGCCGGTAAGCAGGGCGTACAGCTCCTCGGGCACCACGAGGTCGGCGTGTGCCGCCTGCGTGGTCTTCTCGGTGATGACGCCGGAGCCGATGGCGTCCTCGTATGCCTTAGTAAAGGCCGCGCGAGCCTCCACCACGGCGTGGTAGACGGGCAGGTAGGGCGCATAGGACGCCTCGTCCATAGGCGCCTGCCACCAGTCGAGCAGCGCCGCGTACTTCTGTCCGTCCCGCATGCTTGCGGGCAGGTACTCCATCACCTCGTCGCACGTGTACACTAAGATGGGCTGCAGGTCGCGCAGCAGCATGGAGAGGATGTGCGCCCACACGGTTTGGGCACTCTTGCGCGCGGGGCTGTTGGGTGCCTCGCAGTACACGCGGTCCTTGGTGGCGTTGAGGTAGCCGTTGGAGAGCTCGGTGATCACGAAGTCGTACAGCGTGCGATACGCCTGGTTAAAGCGATAGCCCGCGTAGGCCTCGCTCACCTGGTCGTGCACCTCGCACAGGCGTGCGAGCATGAGCTTGTCGTACGGCTCGAGATCCTCCACCGCAACGCCGTCGACCGCGGGGTCGAACTGGTCCTCGATCTCGCCCAGCAGGAAGCGGAACGTGTTGCGGAAGCGACGGTAGGCCTCGCCCACGTGGTTGAGGATCTCGGCATCGCACGGCACGTCCACCGAGGTGTCCACCGACGCCACCCACAGGCGAAGCACATCGGCACCACGCGTGCTGCACTCCTTGTTGGGGTCGATTACGTTGCCCAGGGACTTGCTCATCTTGCGGCCCTTGCCGTCGAGCGTAAAGCCCTGGCTCACCACGGCCTTGTAGGGGGCCACGCCGTAGGCGCCGATGCTCGTCATGAGCGAGCTCATAAACCAGCCGCGATGCTGGTCGGAGCCCTCCAGGTACATGTCGGCCGGGAAGCCCAGGTAGTCGCGGTGGCGGCACACGGCGGTGTGCGAGACGCCCGAGTCCCACCACACGTCCAGGATGTCGCGATCGGCCTTGAGGTTGTGGCCGCCACACGACGGGCAGGTGCAGGCGTCGCCCAGGTAGCTCGCGGGGTCATCGGTAAACCAGTGGTCGGAGCCCTGCTCGCGGAAGAGCTCGATTACGGCGTCGAGCGTCTGGTCGTTGAGCACCGACTCGCCGCAGTCCTGGCAGGTGAACGCCGGGATGGGCACGCCCCAGTTGCGCTGGCGCGAGATGCACCAGTCGGGACGGCCCTCGACCATGGAGCCGATGCGCTTTACGGCGTGCGCGGGATAGAAGTCCACGTGATCGAGCGCCTCGCGCGCCGTCTTGCGCAGGCCGGTGGCGTCCATCGAGACGAACCACTGGCTCGTGGCACGGAAGATAACGGGGTTCTTGCAGCGCCAGCAGTGCGGGTAACTGTGGCTCATGTCCTCGTGCAGGATGAGCGCGCCACGCTCGCGCAGCCACTCGATGATGTGCGGGTTGGCCTCGTTTACCTCCATGCCGCCCCACGGACCGCCGGTTCCCATGCCGTCGCCCTTGAAGAAGCGCCCGTCGTCGTCGACCGGCATCACCACGGGCACGTTAAACTGCATGCCCGCCAGGTAGTCGTCCACGCCGTGGCCCGGCGCCGAGTGTACGATGCCCGTGCCGTCCTCCAGGGTAACGTAGTCGGCATAGATAAACTTGCCCGTCTCGCCCTGGTCGCCAAAGATGGAGGCGTCCTCCCAGCCAAACTTGGCGGCGCACTTCTGCCACAGCGCCTCGGCAAAGATCGCCGCACGACCGTCGTACTCCACGGCCACGTAGCTGGCCTCGGGATGCAGGATAACCGCGTCGTCGGCGGGAAGCGTCCACGGCGTCGTGGTCCAGATGGCGACGTCCAGCTTGCCTTCCCACGCCTCGAGTCCCGCAGGCACGGTGGTCATGCGGAACCGCACGAAGATGGCCGGGCTCACCTCGTCGCCATACTCGATCTCGGCCTCGGCGAGCGCCGTGTGGCAGTGGCTGCACCAATGCACCGGCTTGCGGCCGCGGTAGATGGCACCAGAGTCCCAGATGGCCTTGAAGATCTCCACGTCGGTGGCATCGTAGTCGTTGGTGTAGGTGAGGTAGGGGTTGTCCCACTCCCCCAGCACGCCCAGGCGCTTGAAGCCCTGACGCTGGGTGTCCACCTGCTCGACCGCCATCTCGCGGCAGAGGCGACGGATGGTGGCGGTGGGCAGCTCGCGGAACTTGTCCTGACCCACCATGTCCTCCACCTTGTGCTCGATGGGCAGGCCATGGCAGTCCCAACCCGGCACGTAGGGGACCTCGCGTCCCTGCATAATCCAATAGCGGTTGATGATGTCCTTGCTAATCTTGTTTTGCGCGTGGCCAAGGTGAATGGGGCCGTTGGCATACGGAGGACCATCGTGCAGCACGAAGCGCTCGTGACCCTCGTTCTTTTTGAGCGCGAGCTCGTAGACGTTTGCCTCCTCCCATGCCGCCAGCCGCTTGGGCTCGTTTTGCGGCAGGTTCGCGCGCATCGCAAAGCGCGTGCGTGGCAAGTTGGTGGTCTTCTTGTATTTGTTCGCCATTCGTGCGTGTCCTTCCCACGGCAATCGCCGCATGTTTGAGCACCAAAAAAGGCGCCCGTCCCGCACCCTGGGACGAAGCGCCTGCACGCACACCTCGCTTGTTACCCAGCGAGCGGATTATCCGCCGTACTCGGTTGGCCTGTGTCGGCGACCAGCCCGTCGACGCCTACTTAAGAGCGCATGCATGACTCTTGTTGGGGTCGCGGCTCCAGGGTGATTTTCTTCCGGACAAGGACGCGGACTCCCACCGTCTCCGCTCGCTTGGGTCCCTGCTACCCGAAATACTCGTCCCTTTCGCAGCCTTGGCATCGCATTCTAACACGTCGTGCTACCGTCTGCATGAAAAAAAGCACCATTTGCGAGATTTCCCAGAGGGTGGTTGTGGGCGTATCAAAAGGGCAACCCCCATTGATAGGCACATCGACAACAAATCTAAGTCCACAGCACGCACATGTTTGCACAAACCCATGCATAAGTGCCATCGGAGCGGGTAGGATGTGGATGTATCTATACGTTTGCAAGGAGTAAGCGACATGGAAATGAACAACAAGAAGCGACGCCAGTCGATGTTCCTGTATGTGATCATCGCACTCGCCGTGATGTTTGCCGTCAACCAGTCCTTCAACACGTTCCAGAGCGCACAGATTAAGAACGTGAGCTACAGCGAGTTTTTGAGCATGGTTGACGCGAACAAGGTAAAGGAGGTCAAGCTCAATACGGGCACGGGCAAGATCCGCTTTACCGACGGCAAGCAGGGCGAGGAGGGAACCCAGGTATACGAGACCTCGCTGTTCCCCAACGACGACGGCCTGGTGGACCGCCTCACCCAACACGAGGTCACCTTTGCCGCCGAGATTCCCGACACCAGCAACGACCTGTGGATCTACATGCTCCTCAGCTACGGCATACCCATTGGCATCATGGTGTTCTTTGGCTGGCGTCTCAACCGGCGCATGAAGAAGGCCATGGACGGCGACGACCCCTCCATGGACTTTAGCGGCGGCTTTGGCGGCTTTGGCATGGGCGGCCTGGGCAAGTCCAACGCAAAGATCGTGGGCGAGAAGGAGACCGGCGTCACCTTTGCCGACGTGGCCGGTCAAGACGAGGCCAAGGAGTCGCTGCAGGAGATTGCGAGCTTCTTGGAGAACCCCCAGAAGTACGCCGACATCGGCGCTCGCTGCCCGCGCGGCGCCCTGCTGGTTGGCCCTCCGGGCACGGGCAAGACGCTGCTGGCCAAGGCGGTCGCCGGCGAGGCCAAGGTGCCCTTCTTCCAGATCTCGGGCTCCGAGTTCGTGGAGATGTTCGTGGGGCGTGGCGCCGCCAAGGTGCGCGACCTCTTTAAGCAGGCAAACGAGAAGGCCCCCTGCATCGTGTTTATCGACGAGATCGACACGGTGGGCAAGCGCCGCGACATGGGCCTTACCACCAACGACGAGCGCGAGCAGACCCTCAACCAGCTGCTCACCGAGATGGACGGCTTCGACAACAACAAGGGCATCGTGGTGCTTGGCGCCACCAACATGCCCGACTCGCTCGACGTCGCCCTCACCCGCCCCGGGCGCTTCGACCGCCGGATTCCGGTGGAGCTTCCCGACCTGGCCGGACGCGAGGCCATCCTCAAGATTCACGCCAACGACGTCAAGATGGAGCGCAACGTGGACCTCTCGGTCGTGGCCAAGGCCACGCCCGGTGCCTCCGGTGCCGACCTGGCAAACATGATCAACGAGGCGGCCCTGCGCGCGGTGCGCATGGGTCACAAGCTCGTCTCGCAGGAGGACCTGGTGGAGTCCGTGGACGTGGTCATCGCGGGCGAGAAGAAGAAGTCCATCGTGCTCAGCGAGCACGAGAAGCAGGTGGTGGCCTACCACGAGACGGGCCACGCCATTGTGGCGGCATCCCAAAAGGGCTCCGCACCGGTGAGCAAGATCACCATCGTGCCGCGCACCTCTGGCGCGCTCGGCTTCACCATGCAGGTAGACGAGGACGAGCGCTTCCTCACCACCGCAACCGAGATGCGCAACAAGATTGCCGTGCTCTGCGGCGGGCGCGCGGCCGAGGAGCTCATCTTTGGCGAGGCGACCAACGGTGCCTCCAACGACATCCAAAAGGCCACCCAGATTGCGCGTGCCATGGTTACCCAGTACGGCATGACCGAGAAGTTCGGCATGGTCGCACTCGGTCAGCAGCGCAACCGCTACCTGGGTGGCGCGTCCGAGCTCACCTGCTCCGAGGGAACCGCCGAGGACATCGACAAGGAGGTCCAGCTCATCGTGGAGGCGGGGCACAAGGAGGCGCTCGAGACGCTGCGCAACCACCGCTTTAAGCTGCACGAGATAAGCCGCTACCTCCAGCGCAAGGAGACCATCACGGGCGAGGAGTTCATGCGCATCTTTACGCGCGAGGACGCCTTTGCCCCCACCCTGCCCAAGAACGAGCAGGCGTAGCACAACGCACTTCGGGCAACGGTGCCTGACCTATCAAAGGGGTAACCCCCATTGATTGCCGCAAGCGGCATATCAATGGGGGTTACCCCTTTGATAGGTCAATGTCGCTGTCGCTAAAAGCGCACCGTGCGCGGAGGCTCGGTAAACGACGAGAACGTGGCCTCGCCGTCCTGGATGTAGTACACCACGGTGTTGCCGTCGCCGGCAGCATACATCTTCTTAAGGGCAGGATAGGCCTCGAGCATGGACTCCTGTGCCTCGATGCGCGGGTCCTCCACCAGCGTGCCGCTCACGCGGATCCAGCTGCCCTTAAAGCCGCAGATCTCGAACTTGGGATTGGCCTCGATCTGCTTGACCACGTCCTTGCGCTTGCCCGTCTGAATGTAGAGCTTGCCCTCGAAGATGTGCGCCGTGCCAAAGGGCCGCACGCGCGGCTGGTCGCCATCCGTGGTCGCCAGGTAATACGTCCCCACGTTCTTAAGAAACTCGCATACCTCGTCGATTGCCGCCATGGTATTCTCCTTGTCCTCGTAGTCCCCGTTGGGACCGTCTTCTATAGCAGCTCCGCAATCTGCACGGCGTTGGTCGCCGCACCCTTGCGAATCTGATCGCCGCAGCAGAACAGCGTGAGGGAGTTCGTGCCCTCGGGCGCCGAGAGGTCGCGACGAATGCGTCCCACAAAAATGAGGTCCTGGTCGCTCGTCTCGAGCGGCATGGGATAGCGCAGGTTTGCGGGGTCGTCCACCACGCGGATGCCCGGCGCCTGCGCCAGGACCTCGCGCGCCTCGTCCGGCGAGATGGGCTTCTCGAACTCCATGGTTATGGACTCGGAGTGCGAGCGCATGACCGGAATCCTCACGCAGGTGCAATTAACCAGCAGGTTGGGCAGGTGGCAGATCTTGCGACCCTCGTTTTGCATCTTCATCTCTTCCGAGGTGTAGCCCTCGTCGTTGAACCCGCCAATCTGCGGGATGATGTTGGCCGCGAGCTGGTATGCGAATGGGGCCGTCTCCCCCACTGGCTCGCCCGCTGCAACGGCGGCCATCTCGCGCTGGAGCTCGGTAAGTCCGGGCATGCCGGCGCCGGAGGCGGCTTGGTACGTGGAGACGATCAGACGCTTGACGCCAGCGACCTGGTGCAGCGGCCACACGGGCAGAAGGCCAATGATGGTGGCGCAGTTGGGGTTGGAGATAATGCCCTTGTGCCACGTTACGTCCTCGGCGTTGATCTCGGGGATAACCAGGGGCACGTCGTCGTCCAGGCGGAAGGCGTGGCTGTTGTCCACGCACGTCGCCCCACGCTTGACCGCCTCGGGCAGCAGGCGCGTTGCCGTCGCGTCGTCCGCGGCGCCCAGCACCACGTCCACGCCCTCGAAGGCCTCCGGCTTCGCCTCGCGCACCTCCACGTCCGCACCGCAAAACGGCAGCTTCTTGCCTGCAGAGCGGGCGCTCGCCAGCGGCACGAGCTCCTTTACCGGATAGTTGCGCTCTTCAAGGAGCTCCATCATCTGACGTCCCACCACGCCGGTGGCACCAAGGATTGCCACGACCTTATCGCTCATGCGCTCTCCCCTTTCGTAACGGCCATGGGCTGCACCATGGCATGTTCTTGTCGCTCTTTGCCCTTATCGATCCTTGACTATTACCGTGTCGCCAAACTGCTCGTAGATTACCGTTATGGCGCGGTCGAAGTCCTCGTTTTGCACGCCCAGAATAATGCTGATCTCCTGGGAGCTCTGCGTGATCATGCGAATGTTGATGCCGGCGTCGCCCAGCGCGCCAAACACCTGTCCCGACGTGCCGGCACGACGGCTCATGTTGCGTCCCACCACCGAGATGAGCGCGAGGCCGGGAAGCACGTTGATGGAGTCGGGCTTCACGTCGTTTTGGATGTCGGCGACGATGGAGTAGATGGTGTCCTTTACGTCCTCGCCGTTGACCACCAGGGCAAACGCGTCCACGCCCGTGGGGATGTGCTCGACCGAGACACCATAGCGCTCGAGGATGGTGAGCGCGCGGCGGATGCAGCCGATCTCGTTGGACATATGCGCCCGTTGCACGTAGATGCCCACGAAGTCCTTCTTGCCCGCGATGCCGGTGATGAGGTGCTCGACCGCATGCTCGTTGGCCGTCTCGCGGATGATGGTGCCAAAGTCGTCCGGCGCGTTGGTGTTCTTAATCTGAATGGGGATGTTGACCTCGCGCACAGGGAAGATGGCCTCCTCCTGCAGGACCGAGGCGCCCATGTACGAGAGCTCGCGCATCTCCTCGAACGTAATGCGATGGATGCCACGAGGGTTGTCCACGATGCGCGGGTCGGCGGCGAGGAAGCCCGAGACGTCCGTCCAGTTCTCGTAGAGGCCGGCGTCGATGCAGCGCGCAAGAATGGCGCCGGTAATGTCGCCGCCACCACGCTTGAACAGCTTAACCTGTCCGTCGACGGTTGCCCCATAGAAGCCAGGCAGCAAAAACGTGCTGCCGTTGTGGATAACGGCCTCGCGCAGGCGAACCTGCGTGCGCTCCATGTCCACCGTCCCATCGTGATGGAACACCACGACGTCCGCGGCGTCCACGAAGGGCATGTTGAGGTACTCGGCCATCAGCTGGCCGGTAAACCACTCGCCCCTCGACACGACGTACTCGGGCGTATGGGAGTCGATGTCCGCAGCAAAGCGGTCGAACTCCTCCTCGATGGGAAACGACAGGTCAAGCTCGTGGGCAATCTGCGCGAACCGCTCCTTGATGGTATCGAGCAGCGAGGTGCAGTCCACCCCGTACTGAACGTGGGCGTTTACCAGCAGCAGCAGGTCCGTAATCTTGTTATCGCCCTTGCCGCGCTTGCCGGCGGCCGATACCACGACGTATCTGCGCTCGGGGTCCGCCTTCACGATGGCGGCAACCTTCCTAAACTGCTCGGCGTCGCTGACACTCGAGCCACCGAACTTTGCGACCTTTATCATTAGCTGGCCTCCTTTTGCAATCCCGTCATAAAGGCGGTTGGATCCTTTTGCAGCACCCGCTCGTACAGCGCACGCGCCTGTTCCGACGTGTAGTTGCGCACGAGCCACATGTTTGGCGCCCACGCGTCGGCTGCCACCGGCATGGAGTTCGTGCGGAACACGTAGTCACCCATGAGCAGGGTCGGGTCGTACGTGAGGCCGCGCGAGAAGTCATACACCTGCTTGCGGCCATGCATCGCATCGATTACGTCCTGCACGATGGCGTTGCCCGTGGGCAGGCTTCCCGCGCCCTGGCCGTAGAACTTAAGACGGCCAACGGTAAAGCCCTCGAGCGAGACGAGGTTAAAGTTGGACGGCACGGCAGCCTCCAGGGAGTACTGCGTGACGGCCATCGGCTCGACCGAGACCGCGTACTTGCCGTCCTTGCACATGCCGCGGCCAAAGAGCTTTATCACCATGCCGCGCGAGGCAAACTGGCTGAGGTCCGACTTGGAGAGCGTGCGGATGCCCGAGACCGGCAGGTCGCGCACACAGTCCACGTCGAAGGCGACACAGGCCGAGAGGATGGTCTTGTTGGCGACGTCGATGCCGTCGATGTCGGCAGACGGGTCGCGCTCGGCGTAACCCATCTCCTGGGCACGGCCCAGCGCCACGTCGAAGTCCAGGCCCTCCCGGCGCATGGAGTCGATGATGTAGTTGGTCGTGCCGTTCATGATGCCCCAGAACATGTGCACGTCGTCGATGCGGCGGACCTTCTCGATGCTGGCGATCCAGGGTATGCCGCCAGCCACGGCCGCCTCGATAAGAAACGCCACGTCGTTTTTGGCTGCCAGCTCGGCGAACTCGGCAAAGTGCGCCGCGACGACCGCCTTGTTGGAGGTCACCACGTGCTTGCCCGCGGCAAGCGCCCGAGCGATGCAAGTGTGCGCTGGTTCGATGCCACCCATGCATTCCACCACGAGCTCGACGTTGGGGTCCGCGACGATCTGGTCGTAGTCTGAGGTCATGCGCGGGTCGGTCAAGCGGTCCGGCAACTCCAGGATTCTTGTAACGCAGACATCCGGCACGCAGTTGCGTATGATATCGTCCACGCCACGGCCGACGGTTCCGTATCCCAAAAGAGCGATGTTCATAGGCTCCCTCTCGTATTCGTGCAAACAAAAAATACCGACATAACGGTACTGCATAACCATACACCAAAGCGCCGACCCGTGATTTGCAAACTGAGAAAAGGGGCCAAACCCCTTCTCAGTTCCTGGTCGCCCGCGGTGTCTGCCGTGAGAGTGAGAGGGTGGTACGCGGTTCCCAGTTTGCGATGGCCGCCAATCAAAAGGGGTTACCCCCATTGATAGGTCGCGT
>CACZFB010000083.1:0-10687 GCA_902780305.1 uncultured Coriobacteriaceae bacterium
GATGACGCAGAGTCCATCATAACCTCGCAGCGCTACGAATACATCACCTCGATCATCGGTGACTGCCTGCGCCGCGCCAACAAAGGTGAGCTCACCATTTCCGATAAGATCGACAAGGTCGTAACCAACCGAATCCTGGCGTTGCCCATCTTTGCGGTCGTGATGTGGGCGGTCTATGCACTTGCGGTGGGAAAGTCCATCGCCGACGGCGGCATCGCCATCGGCACCTTCCTCACTGACTGGGCCAACGACGTACTGGGAGCCGAGTGGCTCGTGGCGGGATCGCGGTCACTGTTGGAGGGTTGGGGCGTCAACTCCGTGCTCGTCGGCCTCGTTTCCGACGGCATCGTCAACGGCGTTGGTGCGGTGCTGGGCTTCGTGCCGCAGATGCTCGTGCTGTTCCTCATGCTTGCCATACTGGAGGACTGCGGCTACATGGCACGCATCGCCTTTATCATGGACCGCATCTTCCGCCGCTTTGGGCTTTCGGGCAAGAGCTTCATCCCCATGCTGGTGGGCACCGGTTGTGGCGTTCCCGCCGTCATGGCTTCGCGTACCATCGAGAGTGAGCGCGACCGTCGCATGACCATCACCACCACCTGCTTTATTCCCTGCGGCGCAAAGATGCCCATCATCGGCCTGATTGCGGGCGCTCTGTTTGGCGAGGCGGCGTGGGTTTCTACCTCCGCGTACTTCATCGGGGTGGCGGCCATCATCGTTTCGGGCATCATGCTCAAGAAGACCAAGATGTTCGCGGGTGATCCGGCCCCCTTCGTTATGGAGCTTCCGGCCTACCACCTGCCCACGGTGGGTAACGTGCTTCGTAGCACGTGGGAGCGTGGCTGGTCGTTTATCAAGAAGGCTGGCACGGTGATCCTGCTCTCGTCCGTCGTGATCTGGGGCCTCTCGAACTTCGGTAGCGTCAATGGCCGGTTCGGCATGGTCGGCGAGCTGTACGAGGATCCCGAGGTGGCGACTGAGGAGTACATCGAGTCGGTGGCCGCTCGCACGGGAATCGCACCCGACGAGGTCAATCCCATGGATGACTCCATCCTCGCGTCGGTTGGCAACACCTTTGCACCCGTGTTCATGCCTCTTGGCTTCGCATCCTGGAAGCCGGCGGTGGCGACCGTAACCGGCCTGGTCGCCAAGGAGGAGGTCGTCTCCACCTTTGGCGTCCTGTACAACTACGATACCGAGTCGGAGGATTGGGACGATGAGGGTTCCCCAATTTGGCCAAACGTCCAGGCTGACTTCCAGAACTTCTCGAATGGCCACGGACAGTTGGCGGCCTTTGCCTTCATGATCTTCAACCTGCTGTGCGCGCCGTGCTTCGCGGCCATGGGCGCCATCAAGCGCGAGATGAACAACGGCAAGTGGGCGCTCTTTGCCATCGGCTACATGTGCGTGTTCGCCTATGGTGCGGGACTGGTCGTGTATCAGCTCGGTCTTGCGGCGGCCGGTGCGATGAATCCCGTGGGTCTTGTTGCGGCAATCGCCGTGCTTGGTTTTGTGGGATACATGCTGTTCGTCAAGAAGTACCAGGAAGCCAATAGCCTGGCGTTAGAATACTAAAAGATACTGCTGGGGGGCGGTTCCCCTCAGTGGTTGCCTCTGTCCGAATGGAGTGTACTGATGGCTGATCTTATCGTGCTGGGAGTGCTGGTGGGCGTGTTGGCGCTCATCGTACGTGGCATGATGCATGGTTCCGTACGTGCCTGCGAGGGTGATTGCGGGGGTTGTGGCCATGCGTGCGCTTCCCCGCGTCTTAAGCTTACGGCCGAGCAGGAAGCGAGACTGGCAGAGTTGGATAAGCAGAGCGGAGTACGACCATGACAACAACGACTTTGGGCATCGAAGGCATGGCATGCAGCATGTGCGAGGCGCACATAAACGATGCAATCCGCAAGAACTTTAGCGTAAAGCGCGTAAAGAGCAATCGTAGGAAGAAGACCTGCGTCGTCGTGTCGCAGAATCAGTTGGACGAGACAAAGGTGAGGCAGGTTATAACGGACCTCGGCTACGAACTCGTGTCGTATGCCTACGCATAGGCCCTTCCCCTAGGCGACCCACGGACCCTTTCCCGTGGGAACGAGCGGGCCGCACACCCCATGGAGGTGTGCGGCCAGTATGCGCCATACAAAGAGTATTACGCTTCTATGCCTCCGTTGCCGTGACCTCATCCACTATGGCCATGGCGTTGAGGCTACGCGGATAGCCAATAAAGGGCACGTTGTTGCTCACAACCTGAATGAGAAACTCGCGACTGTTGCCGGCATTGACGTTACCTGCGGTGTGGGCGCGAAGCTGTGCCTCACAACCGCCCTGCGCGGCAATGTAGCAAAACGTAACCATCTCGCGCTCTGCGATGGAGAGACCGTCACGCGCATACCAGTCCCCAAAGCAGTTGGTGACGAGCCAGTGGTTGATTTGCGGGTAGTCTTTGTTGCCACGGTCGTAGTAGCCACGCATTTGCTCGCCAAAGCAGGCGATCTGCGCTTGCTCGCCGCCGTCTCGTCGACTCTGGAAATCGGGTGTGGTGTTGGACTGCCGATCGAGTGGCAGGTCTATGCCCTGCGCCTCGAAGACCTCGTTCTTTGCGTCGAGGAAGGGGCGTGTGCGTGCAACGCCAAGGTAGGCAGTCGCCTGGTACACGACCTCCTGAATGGCCACGGCGTCGATGCCTGAGTTGAGTGCGCCACGAACCACAGCCCGGAAGGCATCAACACCGCCACAGCCCAAGCATGTGGCAATCCACGAAAGGAACCGAGCGCGATTGTCGAGCAAGGGCGTGTCGGCAACTACCTGATCGAGTGCGAAGTTGGAAATACGCTCGACAAACTCAGGGTCGCTGCATTCCAGGCCGCTTTCTGCTCCCTGGAGCATCTTTTTGCGTAGCTTTGCAGCATCATCGGTGAGCTGTGCGGTGTAAGGCATTTGCGTTCCTTTCCCATGCTAACGGACTTATTGCTGCATTAATTATGCACCGTCTAGGCGTGCAACACAAATGCTAACGGTTGTGATGCCCTTAAATGTAGCGTACCCAGCCCGTGAACAGTAACCGTACCCAGCTCATTACCGGCCCGATTATGCGCAATCAGCTATCTCATCTTTTATGGCTTCGAAACAGCGTTGGCAAAAGCCTCCTTTACCAACTCGGCACCGGCGGCCAGGTCCTCTGGAGTCATGCTGGCCACATCCGCCGAAATCTTGCCTGCCGCGCCCGCCAGGGCCTCGGCGGCGAGTTCCGCACCTGCGGAAACATCCTCGGGCTTGAGGCTGGAAACGTCGGCGGCCACCTTACCGACCGCACCCGCCACGGCCTCGGCTGCAAGCTCCGCTCCTGCGGCCACGTCCTCAGAATCAATGCCTCCGATTGTTTGCTCAACCTGCTTGCGAATGTCATCTAGCGCTGCCATCGTGACTCCTTTCGTTTTTCGTAAAGCCAATGCGACTCATTATAGTGGTTCGTGCCACCGTTCGTGGCAGGCCACTGCCGGCTCTAAAAGTATCCTATTCTCATTCGTACATCCCATTGATAGACGGCGCATTGACCAACCTGCGAAAGATTGGATATTCTTAAAAACGGAGCGTACAAACCAAAACCAGAGGGGTGGCAATGGCGAGCTGTTTGCGACTTAAGAAATCCAACTGCAAGAACTGCTACAAGTGCATACGTCACTGTCCGGTAAAGTCCATTCGGTTCTCGGCGGGCCTAAGTCTCGCCCCGTCCTCCGTGGCCAACTACGAGGGCGTAGGAATCGAGTCGATGCGCGAAGCCGTGCAAAAGCTGGGGTTTTACGACGTGGAGGAGACGGCCATCGGCGCCACGATGGTAAAGCGCGAGTACGACCGCATGCTCGAGGAGGAGGATCGCGACATCATTATCTCTTCGTGCTGCCATTCGGCCAACCTGCTTATTCGGAAGTACTTTCCCGATCAGCTTCGCCACCTCGCAGACGTCGTCTCGCCCATGGTGGCGCACTGCATGGACATCAAGCGTCGCATGCCAAACGCAAAGACCGTCTTTGTGGGACCATGCGTGGCAAAGAAGGACGAGGGCGAGGAGCACCGCGACGCAGTGGATGCTGTGCTGACCTTCGAGGAGCTTACCGCCTGGTTCGAGGAGGAGCACATTGAGCTCGAGCGCAAGATCGTGCCCAACGAGCAGAGCCGCGCACGCTTCTTTCCAACCACAGGTGGCATCCTCAAGACCATGGAGATGGCCGCGTCGGACTACGCCTACCTCGCGCTCGATGGGGTGGACAACTGCATTGCAGCCCTCAAGGAGATCGAGCAGGGCAAGATACACAAGTGCTTTATCGAGATGTCCGTCTGCGCGGGAAGCTGCGTTGGTGGTCCCGTGATGGAGAAGTACCATCGCAGCCCCGTAAAGGACTATATGGCCGTGGCGGATTATGCCGGCCGCGAGGACTTCGATGTTGCGCAGCCGGAAGTCTCACGCATGAAGCATATGTATACGCCAATCGAAAAGCCGCAAAACATCCCGTCGGAGTACGAGGTGATGGAGATACTTCGTGCCATGGGCAAATACAAGCCCGAGCACGAGCTCAACTGCGGCTCCTGCGGATACAATACCTGCCGCGAGAAGGCGGTGGCAATTTACCAGGGCAAGGCCGAGATTTCCATGTGCCTTCCGTTCCTCAAGGAGAAGGCCGAGAGCTTCTCGGACGCCATAGTAAAGAACAGCCCAAACGCCCTGATCGTGGTGAACGACACCTTCGAGGTGCAGCAGCTCAACGAGGCCGCCCTGCGGTTGCTCAACATACGCTACGACTCCGATGTCCTTGGTGACCAGGTCGTGCGCATACTCGACCCGCGCGTGTTTATGGACGTAAAGCGTTCGGGTAGGGGAGTGTACAACAAGCGAGTGTACCTCGCGGAATACCAGCGCTACGTGGAGCAGACGGTCGTCCCCGCAGAGGACGGCAGGATGATTCTGTGCATCATGCACGACGTGACGGTAGAGGAGGAACAGCGCCAGCGCAAGGAGGAGATTAGCCGCGAGACGGTGGAGGTCGCCGACAAGGTCGTGGACAAGCAAATGCGCATTGTGCAGGAGATCGCCTCGCTGCTTGGAGAGACGGCCGCCGAGACGAAGATCGCCCTGTCCAAGCTAAAGGAGTCGATCAGCGATGAATGATCTGTGCAGCGACATTGGTTACAAGAGCATTCGCCATGCGGGCGAGGAGCTGTGCGGCGATCACGTAGACGTGGTGAGCAAGGAGGACGGTTCCACCATAATCGTTCTCGCCGACGGACTTGGCAGCGGCGTGAAGGCAAGCATACTCTCCACCCTCACGTCTAAGATCATCTCCACCATGATGGCCGAGGGGCTCTCCATCGAGGAATGCGTGAACACCATTGCCGCCACGCTGCCCGTGACTTCCGAGCATGGCGTGGCCTATTCCACGTTTACCATCATCCAGCTCGTCCGCAACCACACGGCGGAGATAATACAGTACGACAACCCGTTGGTAATCCTGATTCGCGACGGCGAGGTCACCGACTATCCCACCACGGAGATTCACCTTGGGGGCAAGCAGATCTACCGCTCTACGATTCGCCTGCAGGAGAATGACGTCTTCGTTGCCATGAGCGATGGTTGCCCCCATGCCAGCGCAGACATTTCCTACAACAACGACTGGAAGCGCGAGGACATCGCCCAGTTTGTGGCAGACATGTCGATGACCGGATACACGGCAAAGGTGCTCTGTACCATGCTGGTGGACGAGTGCGACAAGCTCTATGGATACCAGCCACTCGACGATGCGACCGCCTGCGTGATTCGCATCAGGCGCCGCGTGCCCATGAGCATCCTGTTTGGCCCACCACAAGACCCAGACGACTGCGACCGAATGATGAGCCTGTTCTTCTCGAAGGAGGGCAAGCACATTGTTTGCGGCGGAACGACCGCCTCGATAGTCGCAAAGTACCTGCGCAAACCCGTAAGGGCCAAGACGAATATCGACCCGAGCAGTGACGTACCGCCGACGGCAGAGATCGAGGGTGTGGACCTGGTGACGGAGGGCGTCATCACCATGAGCAAGGTGCTCACCTATGCCCAGGACTACCTGAAGGACAACGAGAGCTACGAGGATTGGAACTATGGCCACGACGGGGCGTCACGCATTTGCCAACTCCTGTTCGAGGAGGCAACGGACATCAACTTTTATGTGGGTCGCGCAGTAAACCCCGCACATCAGAACCCGAACCTGCCCATCAGCTTCAACATTAAGATGAACCTCGTGGAGGAGCTGTCTGCCTGCTTGGTGAGCATGGGCAAGCGTGTGAAGGTGAGCTACTTCTAGCATAAGGCCGGTTCGCGGGAGAGCACCCCGCGAACCGGTTGTTAGTTAGGCTAGCGCGTCGTACTCGGCGGCGTCCACAGGCTCTAGCCACTCGTTCCAGCCATCCTCGCCAGGCACCTCTACGGCCACGTGCGAGAACCAGCTGTCGGCCTTTGCGCCGTGCCAATGCTTGACGTTCGCCGGTATGGTGACCACGGTGCCAGGCACAAGGCTCACCGCAGGCTTACCCCACTCCTGGTACCAGCCTTCGCCTGCCGTGCATACGAGCACCTGACCGCCACCGGCGGTGGCATGGTGCACATGCCAGTTGTTTCGGCATCCGGGGGTAAAGGTGACATTATACAAGGGCGAAGCGCACCCCTCGTCGGTGAGCACCTTGAGGTAGGTCTTGCCCTGGAAGTACTCCTGTGCGGGGTTGTCGCCCCCAATGCCAAAGGCATCCATCTGCTCGAACTCCGCGCGGTCCATCGTCTTTGTCATGCGATGTTTCCTTTCCTTCGGAATGTGCAGTTGATATCTATAGTCTAATGGAGCGGACATGGACTACAAATGCATGGTGCGCATGCACATCGATGCGCATGGCCTATCGAAGGGGGTAACCCCCATTGATATGCCGATTGCGGCAATCAATGGGGGTTACCCCCTTCGATAGGCCCGCACTAATCAGTCGCACAAGTCGCGAATGCCCTGTAGGAAAAGTTCGCACGCGCGAGACAGCGGTTGGAAACGCTTCCAAATAAGATATGCAGGAGTTACTGGCATGCCCGAAAGCGGAACGTAGGCGAAGGGTGTGCCCTCACCAGCAGCAATGATGCCATCAAAACAAATGGCGACACCCATGCCAGCCTCCACCAAAAGCGATGCATTGTAGAGCAGCGTGTATGTGGCGGCAATGGAGTAGCCTTCTTCGGTGAGGTGTGCCGTCACGGTTGTGCCTCCGTCCGTAAGCGCGTTGCCCTCCGAGCTCGTAATAATGCGCTCGCCACGAAGGTCGTCGAGTGAAACCGCCTCAAGCCCGGAAAGCGGGTGGTCGTGGGGCATCAGCACGCCCCACTGGTCCTCGTGGGGCAGACGGAGCGATTCGTACCTGCCGTCGGGACTTGCACCAAACACGATGCCAAAGTCCAAAAGGCCCTTTTCCACGCGTTCAATTACGTCGGTGCCATTACCGGAGTGCACGCGTAGACAAATGCCGGGATGATCTTTGACAATCGCCGTCGCGGCCTGCGCCACAAACGACATTGCGCGTGACTCGCCCCCGCCAACCCACACGTCTCCCTCGACCTCGGCCGCCGGTGAGCGAAGCTCGCGTTCCGTGCGATCGGCAAGGCTCACGATCTCGTCGGCACGTTTGCGCAGGAGCATGCCTTGTTCGGTAAGGGTCACGCCACGCGGCTCGCGGACGAGCAGCTCGCAACCAACCTCCCGTTCCAGCTCGGCAAGCTGGCGTGAAAGGGCAGGCTGAGTAATGTGCAGCTGGCGCGCGGCCCGGGTAACGTTTCCCTCCCGTGCCACAGCAAGAAACGAGCGCAGGGTCCTTAGCTCCATGGGTTTGCCTCTCTCAATAAACCATACCAACAACTTATACCAGTATATGCACGATAGGTATTTGTTATCTATGATTGCGATGACTAATCTTGTAGCCGAGAAGAATGACCCCGCTAACGGCATTGCCCGACGCGGCTAAGATTGGAGAACGATGGAAGGGATCGATACTGCCAGCCTCGCCGCTGCCGGATGTGACAAAGCCCTCGCTATGCAACTGGCGCAACTGGCACAAAAGGGTGACACCATGGAATGCCTGCGCTTGTTGCGGAAGCATCGCTGCGACCTTGTGGATGCGATGCACAAGGCACAAATGCCAATCGACGTATGTGACTGGATAATACGAAAGGTGGAAAAGAGCCATGCCTAGCACAACTGCCAAAAGGATCATTCACGACCGTACCTACGACGATGAGCGTGCTCTTTATGGGCTTGCCAATGCAACGTTGCAAAACGTGAGCTTCGATGGACCCAACGATGGCGAGTCGGCTCTAAAGGAGTGTCGTGACGTCGTTATACAAGCGTCATCCTTTCGGTTGCGCTATCCCTTGTGGCACGACAACGGCATCGTACTCGAGGACGTTACGATTGCGGACAGCAGTCGTGCTGCGCTGTGGTACTCGAGCAAGGTGCTCATAGCACAGAGCAAACTCTTGGGCATAAAGGCACTGCGCGAGTGCGAGAACGTGGCCATTCGGGACACGGAGATCGCCTCGGAGGAGTTCGGGTGGATGTGTCGCGACGTCTCGATGCAAAACGGCTCACTTGCAGGCGACTACGCCTTCTTCCACGCCAGCAACCTTCGCTTGGAAAACGTGCGCTTTAGCGGCAAGTACTCGTTCCAGTATGTGGAGAACCTCTCAATTGACGGGGGGACCTTCAACACCAAGGATGCCTTTTGGCACGCACATAACGTGACGGTTCGCAATGCAACGCTTAAGGGAGAGTACCTTGGGTGGTACAGCGACGGCCTCACGCTGGTAAACTGTCGCATTGAGGGAACGCAGCCCCTGGTACACTGCACCAACCTTACCCTCGTGGACTGTCAAATGATCGATTGCGATCTCGCCTTCGAGGGGTCCGACGTGTACGCCACCATCTGCGGTTACGTGGAATCCATTCGCGACCCGAAGAGCGGATACATTGCGGTGCAAAACGTGGGCAAGATTGTGCATGACACCAAGGCGGGTTGCGGGGCGCGCATCGTGGTGTTGCCGAGCATAAAAAACGGCGCCTCGCGGGGGAAACGAGGCGCCCTGCCAGATGCGGCGTGTGAGGGAGGGGAGAGGACCTCCGTTTCCGCGTTGTTGCGGGCGTCTTAGCACCCTTGTTCCTGACAAAAGGAAGTCTAGCATAAGTTATAGGTGGTTAACTCTA
The DNA here is from genome assembly GCA_902780305.1 of uncultured Coriobacteriaceae bacterium. Lineage (GTDB taxonomy): Bacteria > Actinomycetota > Coriobacteriia > Coriobacteriales > Atopobiaceae > RUG440. Next base: position 9,255 of record CACZFB010000083.1, read on the forward strand.
AATTTCAAGTTGTGCTGACTTTGTGTAGGAGCTGGCGTCGGCGACCATCAGTCTGCCTGGCCTGCGCGTAGTTCGGCCAATGGTATACTCATGCATCACACCAGAGAGAAGAGAGATGACATGAGCGCACAAAGCGATAACAACAACGCGGATCAGAGTTCAAAGCAAAGGACGCGTCGGCCACAAGGCTCAGCTCCCAACAACGCTCGCCGTAGTCAGCAAAGGCGTCCGGCGCATGCGCCCGCCCATCAGGCGCAGCGGGTAACCGCGGCCCAAAGGAAGCGGAGTGCGACGCCGCAGCAGGGCAAGCAACCGCAACGGCGGCCAGTTCAGCAGCAGGATGCGGGAGGCTCGAAGACCCCAATAGTCGTACTCATCGTTGTTCTGGTCGTTGTGGTCGCACTGGGCGTCGTGCTCTTCCTCACGCAATGCAGCGGAAAGCGAGACGATGGGCAGATGGCGCAGAACGCAGCGCAAGACGCTCAGCCGGCGCAGGACGGAACGGACGCACAGGCCAGCGACGCGGCGACGGCGTCGGGCAACGCGGATGACTCAGGCAAGGCGTCAGATGACGCCTCGAGCGTGGACAAGTCCTCGTGGGAACTCACGCTGGTCAACAAGACCCATCCGCTTCCCGCAGACTGGAAGATCGATCTGGCAGAGGTGGCAGACGGCAAGTACGTGGACGCACGCATCGCCGATCAGTTCAACCAAATGATTGAGGACTGCAGGGCGGCCGGATTTACTGACGTGTTCGTAAACCAGGCCTATCGCTCCCACGAAGAGCAGCAGGCAATATGGGACGAGTTCTACAACCAGTACATCGGTGAGGGTTATTCTGCGGAGGAAGCCACCAAGCTCACCGGTGAGAGCGTTGCCGTTCCGGGTACCTCGGAGCACGAGCTGGGCCTTGCGGCCGACATATGCTCGATTGAGTTCGACGAAACGTACAATGCCCCCATACAAACCTGGCTGCGCGAGAACGGTCACAAGTATGGGTTCATTCAGCGCTATCCGGAGGGCAAGGAAAGCATAACGGGCACGAAGAACGAGAACTGGCACTTCCGGTACGTGGGTGTCGAAGCAGCCAAGCAAATCTACGAGTCCGGACAGGTGCTCGAGGAGTATCTTGGCGAGGTAAACGCGACGTCGTAGGGACGAAGGTGGAGTCGTGGACCAAGACCTGTCGGCTTGTAGCGGGTCTTGTCATCCTTATTGCCGTGCCCATCGCCTACCACGTGCTCGGCATAGGCTGCCCAATTAAGTTCCTCACGGGCGTTTCGTGTCCGGGCTGCGGCATGACGCGCGCATGGCTCAGCGTGCTGAGCCTGAGGTTCGACATGGCTTTGGCCTATCATCCGCTCTTTTGGCTCGTCCCGGTCATCATCGCCATTATTCTCTTGCGTGACCGGATGGGTCAACGTTGCTATACT
>CACZFB010000083.1:10709-13033 GCA_902780305.1 uncultured Coriobacteriaceae bacterium
GCTATACTGTATTCCTCGTTTTGGGAATTGCGGCCATCGTTGTGGTATGGGTCGTGCGACTTGTATTGAACCCCGACACCTGCCTCGTTGGCCCCTGCGCCATTCGTCAGGACATCGTTTCTATAGGTCCACCCACATGGGTGCACATCGTTTATGAGCTGTTGGCGCTGTAGGATTTGGAGGATTGTTATGAAATGCCCGTATTGTGGAGTGGAGCTGCCCGAGGACGCAAAGTTTTGCGGCAACTGCGGGGGAGACTTACGCTCGTTCGCTGCCAGCGACGCTGCCCACGAGACGGCAGCCACCGAGGTACCGCAAGCCCAGCAGCAGTCTGGGTACCACGAGGAGACGCAACCGGCAATGTCGATTGTCCCGACTCCCGCGCCGCAGACCTCCGATAATGTGGGGGTTCCGGGAAATGCTGGTTCGCCAGCTGGCTTGGCTCCGCTCAACACCAAGCGCGACATTGCGACCTACATCATTCTTACCATCGTTACCTGCGGCATATACGGCTACTACTACGTCTACCAGCTCGCTCAGGATGCCAACATCATTTGTCGGGATGATGGCGACGAGACGCAGGGCCTGGGCATCTACATCCTGCTGTCTATCGTCACCTGTGGCGTCTACTCGTACTACTGGATGTACAAGCTTGCGGATCGCCTCAAGGCGAATGCCCCCCGCTACAACACGAACCTTACGCAAGGCGGCTCCGAAGTGTTGCTCTGGCTCATCTTGGGCCTGTTCACCTGTGGTGTATGCTCGTTCGTTGCGATGAACATCATTATCGAGAACATGAACAAGCTGTCTGAGCGCTACAACGAGACCTACGGACTGGTGTAGTCCGGTGGCCCATCAAGGTGGTCACCCCTTTGGTGGGCCTCGACCCTAGCCAATCGTGCCGCTGTTTATGAGTATGCCGTCTTGGTATTTGCCAAAGACCTCTCTTATCACCTGCTCGTACAGGCGCCAGTGTAGTGCGTCTCCGCTTGCGAGCTCCACGACTGCGCCGGTTTGTTCCGCGAGGTTTACCCGAATTATGCCCTGGTCGTCTGATGGAACGTCATCGAGCCGGTACTCATAGAAGGCCATATCGTTAACGCGAGAGATGAGCTTGTAACTAATCATCGTGGCATCTCCTGTGCAGAGTTTTCGAGCGACCAGGTTGAGGTACGGATACATGGTAGCTTTTTCTCTGCACTCGCGGAGCGAAAAGTAATCCGCTTGCGTTTTAGGTATGGCTGTTTGGCAGAATCAGCTGGGCAAAATGCGAACACTCCTTTACACTTAGACCATCGTATAGCATAAGGCTATAAAACGATTGAGAGGAGTGTAGGGTATGGCATTCGGTAAGCGCATTGCAACGTTCGTGGTCGCTGGCACTATGATGCTCGGAACGCTGGTGGGCTGTGGCGGCAACCAGCAGCAGGCGGGCGGAGATGCCCAGCCCGCACAGCCTGCGGCGTACACTTCCGCAAAGGAAGTCATTGACGCGTTCCAGGCAAACAAGGATTCCAAAAACTGCCACATGGTTATGGATATGAGCATGACCATGAAGGCCGCCGAGATGGAGCTTCCCATAACGGTCAAGTCAGACATGGACGTCGTGAACGACAACACCCATGGCACGATGGACATGAACATGATGGGCCAGGACGTCAAGGTCGAGATGTATGCCGTGAAGGAGGGTAGCAAGTACACCACATACACGGGTTCCGACCTGGGCGGCGAGAAGACTTGGACCAAGGGCGAGGCCGAGACCAACCCCACGAGCGGCGTCGCCGACTTTGGGGACATCGACAAGGCCGAGTTCGAGGCTACCGACACCGGCTACAAGATTACGCTGCCGGGCGATCAGATTGCCAATACGCTGACGTCTGCCAGCGGTGGACAGGACATGTTCGCCAACATGGATCCCTCCGTCGCCGAGGCCTTCAAGAAGTCCTTGGCCAACTCCAAGATCGTGTACAACTTCGACAAGGATTGCCTGCTTCAGGACATGAGCTTCGACGGCAACTTCGACCTCTCGCAGGGATCTGGCGAGGACGCGCAGGCGGCTTCCATGACGCTTTCCCTCAAGGCGACCTTCTCCAACTATGGCAAGATTGACCCGAAGGTCGTTGAGGTTCCCGCTGACGTCGTGGCCAACGCGACTCATGCCGAGCAGCAGCTGAACGCAGTAGCCGAGGAAGTCGACGCCGCCGCCGCTGAGGCCGAGGGCGCCACCACGACCACCGAGAAGACCGCTGACGCCGCATAGGGCATCTAGGGGATCGGATCATTCGGGCAATTGCCCAACTTGATAGCATTGCGGACACTGGGTG
>CACZFB010000084.1 GCA_902780305.1 uncultured Coriobacteriaceae bacterium
GCTGAAGAAGCGCCAGAACAAGGGCTTCACCCTCATGGAGATGCTCATCGTCGTGGCAATCATCGCCGTCCTGATCGCCATCGCGATCCCGGTGTTTACCAGCCAGCTGGAGAAGAGCCGCGAGTCCACGGACGCAGCCAACATTCGTAGCGCATATGGCGTGATTCAGGCCGCAGTCTTGACGCAGGACGCTGAAACAGAACTCAAGAAGAATGACAATAATGAGACGACCTACACAGTCACGGGCAGCGAAGGCTCCCGTGTTTACACGGCGACCATAAAGCTTGTACAGGAGCAGGAGGGCTGGCAGAACGACACGATCAAGGATATTGCCGGAACGCCCACTTCTTCGCTGACGGGTGTCGGAAAGGGCAAGTCCGTTACCGTGACGCACAACCAGACCAATGGGACTACCGTTATCGCAGTCGCTTCATAGTGAGACACCATTATCTAGAATGACTCCCTCGCACTACCGATGGAGTAGGAGGCCCCTGCCAAAGGAACTCTCTTTGGCAGGGGCCTTTGAGTAAAGACCCCTTCTTCAAGTCGTGTCTTCGATGGGTGCTTATGATTTAGAAATTGTGTCGGTTCCCGTATGAAATGTCAGCATCTGGAAGCGTGGGCCGATAACTTGAAGCTGTTGTTACTTGCGCGTTGGTTAATCAACCGTACCGAGGTCTTCTCTACCAGATACAGAGAAAGATGATGGGATTGGCCTTGTGACAAGTTCACCGAGGCCAATCCCATCATTTAAAGAATGGCTTAGCTACTTCTTGGCGTACGCCCATTGATACTATGCCTTAACAGCTCCAGACAGTGTAATTGCACCATCATTCCCATAGGTAAAAGTGAGCGTGTAGATTCCAGCTCCGCCACCGAGATCATCAGTGAGTGCGGTCCATGTTACGTTATTGGGAAGCTCCTTGTTTGCATCGCTCCAACCAGACTGGACGCCCTCGAACTTTACGTTCGCCACTTCAACAGACGTGACCTTATTGTTGGCGTCCTTATTGACTTTTACGTCTCCGTTGCCGCCAACCTCGGAAAGGTATGATGCCTGAGCCTGCGCATAAGCAGAGCGCACGTTTGCGATACTTGTGGTATCGCGGCTCTTCTCCAGTTGTGTAGTAAACACCGGGATCGCGATGGCGATCAGGACGGCGATGATTGCCACGACGATGAGCATCTCCATGAGGGTGAAGCCCTTGTTCTGGCGCTTCTTCAGCGTCTAGGTATCGCTCGAATGCTCCCACGTACGGGCGGTACTGGGGATCATTCGCGTCCCAAAGTGTCCCATCTTCGGGCCGTATGGGCTTGCGACTCCAATGGTAGCTCCTGTAGTGTTGTCTGTTTGGGAAGAGGTGCCTTGGTGACATGCGCGCATGTCACCAAGGCACACGACTTGGCCAGCCTGTGGTAGCCGATCAAAGGGGGTAACCCCCAGTTGATCGCCGCAAGCGGCATATCAATAAGGGTTACCCCCTTTGATCGGCTGTCATTTCAAGCCATTCGTAGCTATCGCCAAAGGGGTGCTCACGCCAGGCCTCTACCAGCACCTCTGCCAGCACTTGCTCGGACGGTTTGTCGTAGTGGTGCGCCGTAACGCTAGATCCCACATGCCCCATCAGCGGCTCAACAATCCAGGGCGGAAGTCGTAGTGCCCAGCGAGCGTTTGTCTGCCAGGTCTTCCGTAAGTTCTTGAACAGATGTGCCGGTACCTCGTGTGCCTCCAAACACTCGCCAAACGTCCGTCTCAATTCCCGTTGGCTCGCGACGTCGGAGAGGGGAGGATGCGAGAGGTACTCACCAACTCGGCAACCATCGGCCAGCTTCGCCAACCGCTCGGCTGGGCGTCCCGCTAGCATTGCAGTCCGTCTGCTCCATCGGTTCTTGGTTCGGTTTACCTCGCGTGCACGCACGTCAATCTGCCGTTCGATGCGAACGAACGCGACGCTCGTTCCGGTAACCTGCTCGATCCGAACGTCACCACCTTGCACGCCAAGTGCCTCTCCCACGCGACAACCGCCGAACCCTGCAAGCAGCACGGCTGGCTCGATCCAGCATCCCCAACATGCGTGCCACACGTTTCCCAGCTCCTGCGGAGACCAAACGCCGTCCTCCCTGCTGGTTGTCGTCGTGTTCGAGGGCAGCAGATAGCGCAGGGCAGCGGGATTCTCGCGTGCAAAACCATATCGCGTGGCGTAGTCCAGAATCTGGCGCAACAAATGCAGGCTGGATTCCGCCGCAACGCGCCGGCGAGTGAGGAGCCATTGCTGGATGACGAGCGGTCGCACACGATCAACCGGAACACTGCCCCAACGTGGCTCTACATGGCATCGCCACGTGCTGCAGTATTGCTCCAGCGAAAGCGGAGCTAAGTCACCCTGCTCTACCATCTGCTGTCGGTCGGGCAAATACCAGCGCTCCCAGCATTGCGCGACCGTTGGGCACGGTGCGTCATGCCCATGGGCAATGCGCAACTCGGCCAGCCGGTCTCCAGCCTGCTTGCGCGTGCCGCGCACGGTCTCCGAACAGCGCCGATAGCCTCGATCGGTCTCCGCCCAATAGCGTAGTCGCCACACACCCTTGCGAACGTGCGCAATTGATCCCCAGTCTCGTCTCATAATGCCTCCCGTTAGTTAAGGAATACGTGTAACGAGAGTGGCACGCCAAGATTTGGGACGCGCGTGGGACGCAGATTACGCTTGTTCGAGCCTGTCCAGCATGAATTCGCGCCATCGCTGGTACGTTTAGCTACCAGCACCGTGTCCACCAATGCGTGAAAGACAACAGGGTCATTGATTCGGACAAGGGTGTGCCACGATGCATATGAGCCGCCTTGACTAAGCATTCCTTGACATTTTTTGCAGTTTTTAAATTCCTTTGCATTGTTTTAAATTACGGGTGAGTGGTTGGGGCGATGGGAAGGAGGTGCTGTTCATGTGTTGGTAGACTATCAAAGGGGATAACCCCCATTGATAGGCCAAGACTGACTGATTGCTGTCGTCTTGCAACCCCAAAAAGAACCCTCTCCAATCTATAAAGAACTAAATCTAAACCTCAGGTTTAGGGTTAGGCCAATAACTAATAAAACATTGCATAAATGATAAGCACGACCCTTTTGGAATATCGTTGACGTGGAGCGCCATTTTACCCGCTCAACTGGCACTTTTGCCGGCAAAACCCCATCGCGAACGGCGAGGAAAAGGGTACAAATATGCTAAAATAAATCAAGTTATGACTGAATGGGGTAGTGCGCGCATTTTGGGTTAACGAGTGGTTCGTGAGTACGTTGAAGAGGGGTTTTGCAGTGAAGCGTCTGCGAAAACATACGATCGAGCGCCTGCGGTCCGAACGTGGGGCATCCATCTCGGTGGTGCTCCTGCTGTTTCTTGTGTGCATGGTGGTTAGCTCCATCGTGCTGGCGGCTGCGACCGCAACATCTGGCAGGCAGGCGGAGCTAGCGGCGATGGACAAGCGCTACTACAACGTGATGTCTGCACAGGAACTGCTTTGGGACGGGTTCGAGCAGGCCTCATATGCCAGCGAGGGAACGGACAACCGCATAAAGATCGAGCGGTCCTGCGTGATCAAGCGGCAGGCCGACGGCAGCTATGCTCTGGCGGACAACCCCGACTGGCAGGTGTCGCTTAACGGCACGGCGTTGGCCGGTACCTATTCGCCCAGCACCCACACCCTGTTCGAAACCCTTGCCATCGACACGGTCTTCCCTGCGAGCGCGAATCAGTCGCTCTCAGATGTTTCTGGTACGTTCGACGCAACGACCGATGCCAACAACCCTCACTTTGTCACGGCGCCCCAGTTGCATGCCCCGTACAACGGCGTTACCACAACCGTTACCAACGGAACCTATAACAAGGATAGCGACCTCTCCAAGAACCTGAGGACGAACGTCGTGATTACTCCCAGCAGCAGCGGTGATCTCACCTTTAGCTTGGAAAGCGCCACGCCTAACGATCGCGACACCTACAAGATGCAATTTGAGGCAAAGGTTCAAATTGACGAGGACTCCGACCTCACGCACATAGGTGACGACACGTATAAGGTTACCTGCACGACGTACGTGAGCTGGGACCCAACCTCGCTGGAAAAGGGGAGTGGTGCGTGATGAGTACATTCTCCAAGCTGCGCATATGGTACGCAAACACCATCGATCGCCTGGCGCGTGAGTCCGGCGAGACGCTTACCGAGACACTCGTCTCCATCCTCATAGGTACGCTGGCACTCATCATGCTTGCGGGTGCCATCACCACCGCAACGAACATTGTGGTTAGCAGCAAGCGAAAGATGGACGAGCACTATACGGCCGAGGACCTTGTGGTGGCCGGCGACAGCACGAAGATTGTGGGTTCGGACTTTAAGGTTGAGCTTACGGAAACCGGCGCGGCCAATGTGGCGTTGCTGGCCGACGGCATTACGGTCTATTCCGAGAATGCAGACAACGCTAACGCTACTGCTCGGTATACGAAATGAGGTGAGGCTGGATGAGCAATAAGAAGCAGGATTTCGCGTTGCTGGTTCGGCGTGCCTTGGGTCGCATGCGGGCAAGAAAAGCCGCCGGCTTTACCCTTACCGAGATGCTCGCAACCATGCTCATTATGGTGATGGTTACCACCATGGTCGCAACGGGCATCCCGGCAGCACAGAAGGCGTATCTTAAGACCGTCAATGCGGCTAACGCGCAGATGGCGCTCTCCACAACGTTGTCAGCCATGCGCAACGAGCTGGGCATGGCCAAGGACGTTCGCATCAGTGGTAATGACATCTACTACCTTGCTGACGAGGGATGGTGGGAATCCATCACCAACAACAGCAAGAAGACCGACATGGTCAGTGGCCTGGAGAAGTGGTACTACCAAGGCACCACATTTGAAACCTTGAGGTTGGATACATCTGGCGGAAAGAGCAATGCGGACGGCATAACAGGGGCCTACGACCTCGTGCCCGACAAGAGCATTACCAACGAACTTCGCGTTGAGTTCGAGAACCCGTCCTACGACAAAGACACCAAGGTAGTAACCATTGGCAAGGTTGTGGTAAAGGACAAGCTCAATCAGGAGCTGGCGCAGGTCAGCGATTACAAGATACGAACACGTGGCTAAAGGCTGGGTGGTAGGCATGAGGAACAACAGGAGTGAGCGCGGCTTTACGCTTATGGAGATGATGGGGGCAGTTGCCATCCTCGTAATCCTCATGGGGTTTGGCTTTGTTGCGGTCATCCAACACCAGCGTACGCTCAAGCAGCTTGAGCTGGACGAGACCGCCAAGGAGATCTATGTTGCCGCCCAAAACCACCTTACCATGGCAAAGGGCCAGGACCTGCTCAAGGGCAAGACCTCAAAGGGCATGCAGCCGTCGGGCTCCGGTGACTCAAACATTTGGTATTACTTCGTAGATGGCCGCTCGAATTCAGAGCTGCGGGCTGGGAACTCTGATTCCAGAAACAGCGTCCTCTATCAAATGCTTCCGCAGTTCGCAATCGACGAGACTGTGCGGACCGGCGGCAGCTACGTGATTCAGTACGACCTCAAGAACGCCGCGGTGCTTCAGGTGTTCTACACCGACCTGCAGGGTCCGGCAAAGACGACGGCATTCGCCGAATCCGAGCTGGACAGTTTGTTTAACAGCTACAGTGGCGAGGACAAGAAGGACGCACGCAGGGACTACAACGGTGACATTATCGGCTGGTACGATGGCAGCGACCTGCCGCAAAAGGAGCCGGTAAAGCTCGTGGCACCCTCTATTATCATACGCAACGCCGAGAGGCTTACGGCCACCATCAAGTTCAAGGCGGAGGACTACAACAAGAACAAGAGCGTTGACGGTGCAAGCATGCGCATCTATGTTGAGGGGAAGACGAGCGGCCACAGGGCGCTGGTCTCGAGCAATGCGCTCAAGAGCTCGCTCAACACCCTGAGCGTAGACGGAACGATGACACAGGTGGGCGACGAGTACTTCTCGGAGCCAATTGTGCTCGACAGCATTACTGACCAAGATATGCACTTTGCACAGCTCTTTGAGGACGACTCGATGACGCCTGTAACGGACGAGAGCCTCATTCCGGGCGAGGACATAAGCGTGTATGTTGAGGTGTTTAGCAACAGCACGCTTGCTGGCATCGCCCTCGGCGCAAAGGCGACCACCAACAGCCTGTTCGACTCCGTGATTTCGGATGCGACCAAGGTGAGTGGCTCAACAGTAAAGATTGCGCGGATTTCCAACTTTAGGCACCTGGAGAACCTGAGTAAGGCAATCTCGGGCTTCGATTCGGCGAACCTGGTTGCCGCCAAGGACGAAAACAGCGCCATAGAGTACTTTGAGCAATCGGCGGACATCGTGTGGCAGAGTGGGTCGTTTAGCAAGGCCGCGGGCACGCAGCCAGCTAAGGACAAGGAGAAGGGCTTCGTGGAGAACCTCATCTACGCGAAGCACGCGAAGGACAACGCGTTTACCCCCACGCAGGCAAACTACGAGAGCGATTCGGTAACCGTGCACGACGCGACCGGGAAGGTTATAACGGAGGCCAACCAGTACGCTCCGGTAACCCCAACGTCGAAGGCCGACACGTATGGCTTTGTGGAGTACGACGGTAAGGGTCTTAAGGCGTCCGATGTGTCCGCGAAGCATACGACAAACGACTCGGCCAACGCAGGTCTCTTTGGCACGGTCCAAGGCGGGGCCATAAAGAACGTCGATCTGGTAAACATAAGCGCATCGACCACCAACGGCAATGCGGGAGCGCTTGCGGCCGAGCTCGATGGTACGACCGTAGAGCGTGTAGCCGTGTACAACAACGTGAGCGACGACTATGCGTACGGAATCACCGGCTCCGGCTCCGTTGGTGGGCTGGTGGGTTCCATGGCGGGGGGCAAGATCGAGCTGTGCTCCGCCTCGGTGTACGTTGCGTCGACTGGTGCCAACGGAGCTGCCGGTGGACTGGTGGGAACGACCTCCGGTGCCGCGGCCATCAAGCAGAGCTACAGTGGCGGCCACACCAAGGACGGTCTGTATCAGTCCCAGACGGAGGCTGCGGCCGGACAGACAGACGGACAGACAAAGGTTAACGTTCAAGTTGAGGGTGAGGGTTCTGTGGCTGGCGGCCTTATTGGCAAGGCTGGCGGTACCGGAAACGTAAGCCAGTGCTACTCGACGTGCTCCGCATATGGCGCGACGGCTGGTGGACTCGTTGGCTCCCTGAGCGCAGGGACCGTTGCCAACTCCTACGCGACCGGCCTCGTGGTGGGGAAGAGCGACACCGCAACCAAGGGCGCGTTCGTCGGCAAGCTGGAAGGCGGGAGCCTGGGCGACGGCAACATGTACTTCTCCATCGTCAACTACAGCAACGCAACTCCCACGGGTGCGGATCAGCAGATGCCCGCGGTTGGCAGCGGTACGACGACGAAGACGCCTACGGCGATCGACGACACCTTGATTACCTATAACGCGTTTATGGTTGGCACAAGCAAGGCCAAGCCATACGACACCTACCTCACGCAGCGGTTTGACGGCACGTACACGCTCAAGAACATTAAGGAACTGAGCGGGTCGACCGATACTAATCTTCCCAAGCTTGCGACTTCGCACTACGGAGATTGGCCCATACCAGAAACACTGGTCGTTAACACGAAGAGCTCGACGTAAAGGAGGGATGGCCATGTCTAACACGACACAGCGTAAATCTCGCGCACAGAGCCGCGCGATTCTCGTTACTGCCATCCTAGCGGTTGCGACGGTATCTGCCGTCCTTATGCCAAACCTCTATGGGTGCGCACGCATCGGCACCTCGTCGACGGATCTCCAGGCACCAGGTGTGCCTGCGGTGGCGAAGTTTGCCGCCGAGCAGCTGGGCGCGGGCACACCGGATTCGTCCGGTGGCTCGCAGGAGTCACCGGGGGATGCGCAGGCATCGCCCGGGAGCTCCGGCCAGGATTCGGGCCAATCTGGTCAGGAAGTGCCATCCGGTCAGGAAGCGCCGTCTAACGACGAGGCGCAGGGTGACGCAGGCGGGACCTCCGAGCCAACCCCAGAGGACGATGCGGTGCAGGTAACCGAATCCGAGCAGCAGACGGACGAATCTGCCCCCACGAGCTCTGCGCCCAAGGTGCTTAAAAAGACGATTGTGGTTGGCGAGAAGCCCGCGGAGGGGGAGCCCGACAAGCGGCGCACGTATTCCGTAAAGCTCACCTACGACGCGAACGCCGTCATCCCCGACGGCACCGAGCTTGTGGTGCAGGAAATGACGCCTGCAGACGTGCACAAGCGGGTACTGCGCGAGCAGCTTGAGCTGGGGGAGGACGACCGCGTAGTCGCCGAGACCTACCTTAATATAACTCTCCACTGGATGGGATTCAGCATCCAGCCGTCCGCGCCGGTTGACGTTGTGGTGGAGACCAAGAACATCTCGCCCGCTTCCTCCGATGCGATCGAGGTAGTCGTGCTGGGCGAGCCCGACGCGGGCGTTACGGTGGAGAACCTTACGGGAAAGCGTGAGGACGGCGAGGAGGACGAGAAGCCGACTACCACAAAGCTCAAGCTGACCACGTCGAAGGTTGGTGAGTTTGGGTTTGCGACGACCGTCAGCCCCTTCGACACCTGGACCTACGACGGCCAAAAGGTAACCTTGCTTGGCTCGCGCACGAGCTCCACCGTGGCGAACAGCATGCTGTACGAGGACGAGACCATCAACGACCTGAGCCTGCTGCGCTCGGTTATGTTCCAGACCGACCCGGTTCATGCCTGGCATCCTACGCTCTGGATTGAGTCCCAGTTCGAGGAGGCTTACGACGCCGCGAACGGTGCCGTGATCTGCGTTCGCTGGGAGGACGGCCATACCACCAACGAGGTGTTCGGTAAAACCGGAACCAAGCGGCCGGTCGCGATAACCTCCGACGGCGAGTACGTGTTCCTGCTGGAGCCCGCTGATGAGACCGACGAGCAGGGGCAGGACGAGCAGTCACAGGAGGGGCAGGACCAAGAGGGAACCACGGGGAGCAAGGAAGGCTCCACGCAGGAGGTGGAGGTAACCGACGAGCAGGACGCCAAGGAAAGCCAGCAGGGTAGTGCCACTTCCCAGGACGCCAAGGGCGGGCAGGGGAGCCAGCAGACTACGGAGGGCCAGAAGCCTGCGGGTGGCGCGACGGACGTGGAGTCCGGTAAGCAGGAGACACCGGCGCAGACCACGAAGGACGAGGGCGAGACCACCGTGTCCGCCGACGACCAGGATGCCCAACCGACGGAGCCCGTCGTACGTGAGAGCACATACCTTGCCTCGGACGGCAGGACGTACAAGGTTAAAGCTGAGGTTGAGGGTTCTGCCGGAATCCCTCAGAGCGCGAACCTGGTGGTCTCCGAAGTCGTAAAGAGCGACGCGGAGTACGCGGGGTATCTGTCACAGAGCACGAAGGCTTTGGACGTTAAGCTCAATGAGGTGCGCTTCGCCAAGGTGCTCGACATCTCGTTTGTCGACCCGATCTCTGGCAAGGAGTACCAGCCCAACAAGGACGTCCACGTGACCATCGAGCTGCTGGGCGGAGAGCTCAGCAACACGCAGGGACTGGGCGTCGTGCACTTTGGCGACAGAGTCGAGTCTGTGGATGCCGTGGTGCAGGGCGACGCGGTGTCGTTTGCCACGGACGGCTTCTCGGTGTATGTGGTGATGGGCCTGGACTTTCAAGCGGGCGGGAACACCTATAGCCTTACGGGGGAGAGCAGCGTCAAACTGTCGAAGATCTTCCAAGAGCTGCATATTACGGACATCGCGCTTAGCGATATAAGTAACGTGACTTTCTCGGATTCCACCCTCGTTAAGGTAGAGCAGCAAGACAATGATTGGCTGCTTACCAGCCTCAAGCCGTTCACAAGCGTGCAAACCCTCTCCATCGTGCCCATCTCGGGCGCGACTAGGACGATACAGGTTACGGATGCGCAGGCCGTAACCGTGACGTTTAAGAATGGGGAGCAGGTATACCAAACGGACGCGAAGGACGCTGGTCAGCCAATTGGGAATCTGCCAAGTCCCACAAAGGAGGGCTGCACGTTTGAGGGCTGGTACCTCGAGAACGGAACCGAACCGATAACCGCGGCGTACGTTGTTCCTGTGGAGGGCGTGACTCTTTACGCGCATTTTACCGTTACGGTGACCTTTAATGTCAGCGGTGCTAGCGTAGAGGGTTATCCCAAAAAGGTAGTTCTGGATGAAGGTACCGCTATTGACGATAAGCTTCCCGCACCGATTCAGAAGGCCGGCTATCGCTTCGACGGCTGGTATGTTACAGGCCAGACTGACCCGATTACCGCTGGGACTACGTTCTCCACGAACACGACCGTTACTGGCACGCTCATCAAGCAAGTGACGATTTCATTTTACGTAGATAACGTAAAGCAAGATGACTTGACGAAGGTGTTGGATGCTGGTGCACAAATAGGGGACCAGCTTCCCACGTATTCGAGTGACGAATGCACCTTCGTGGCCTGGTATAACGGCAATACAGAGATTGACAGCAGCTCTTCCTTCCAAGACGACACACGCCTCGACGCAAAGCTTTCGGTAACCGTTACGTTTAAGACTGTGTACGAAGGCTTTTCCCATACCGACACGCGGACAATCGACAAGGGAACCGCAATCGGGAACAATATCCCGCAAGATCAGGCTCGAGACGGTTACCGTTTTGACGGCTGGTATGACAAGACCAAAGATCCAGCAGAGAAGATTACCGCCGACACTCAGTTCAACAAGCACACGACGGTGGAAGCGGTCTATGTTCAGCAGTTTAACATTCAGTTT
>CACZFB010000085.1 GCA_902780305.1 uncultured Coriobacteriaceae bacterium
ATCCGGACGGCCAGGTGAGCTATCGAGCGACCGCCTCCTACGTGGGATGGGAGCAGGTGCCCCGAAGCGTGTTTGTGGACATGCGCTCCTCCGACGGATCCATAGACCAGCACGTGGAGGTGTACAACGCTGCTCGCGGCTACAGCATCGACTACGGAGACGGAACGTTTGAGGCCACGACAGACCCACCGCACAATACGCAGGCGGCACAAGGCGGCCAGGCCGCGCAGGATACCCAGAGCGACCAGCGCGAGGACCAGGACGATGACCTTTCTCGACTCGTCGTCGTCTCGGGGTCGGGCAAGGCGTATCATCGTAACGACGCCTGCAGCGGCCTGCGCGACGCGGACCGCTCGCAGCTCCGCACCGTAACGCTCGAGGAGGCACGCAGCATGGGCAGACACGCATGCGGCATTTGCGGTGGGTAGGTTGGCACACACGTTGGAGTAATCATGGCACCAGCATCCGATAGGCTCAGGCACCTCGTACGTTCTTTCTTCAGCATGAACGAGGGACGGGCGAACTACAAGGTCATCCGCGAGAGAATAATCTCGGGCGCACGTATTGATGGCATCCACATTTGCCTGCTCGTCGTCGCCATGCTCATCGCCTCCATCGGCCTTAACGTGGACTCCACCGAGGCTATTGTGGGGTCGATGCTGATCTGCCCCCTTATGGGTTCGGTGCTCGCCATGGCATACTCCGTGGCAACGGTGGACTACTCGCTGCTCAAGCAGTCCTTCTTTGGCCTGCTCACGCAAATGGTCCTGTGCCTTACGACCTCCACACTCTATTTTGTAATCTCCCCCATCTCCAACACCACCTCAGAGCTGCTTACCAATACCAGCCCCACCGCATGGGACCTGCTCATTGCGCTGGCCGGGGGATTTGCCGGCGGCATCGGCACCTCGCGCAAGCAGGAGCCCTCGACGGTAATCGCTGGCGTGGCCGTCGCCACCGCGCTCATGCCACCGCTTTGCGCTGCCGGATTTGCCCTTTCCATGAAGAACGTCTCCGACTTCCTGCTAGCCGTGTACGAGTTCTCTCTTAACGTCGTGTTCATCGCCTTTGGCGCCGAGCTCGTTATGGTGTGGATACACGTTCCGGCATTCAAAGACCTCAACAACGACGGCATCGTCACCCAAGACGAGTTGGATGAGTACCGCAGACGCTCCAACAACCTTCGCTGGAAACTGGTGGTGGGCACGCTCGCGTTCATGATTCCCTGCATCCTGTTCTCCGCGCGCGTGGTATACCAGAGCAGGCAGCAAAACGGAGGGGACCTGTTCGAGAACAAGGACACCTACGAGGTCGAGCTCACCTCCCGCGAGCTACAGGCCATCTGCCCCAGCTTTGTGCGATACAGCGTGGGCGTCGAGGATTCGTACAACCTGCAGGAGCAGACGATCGAGCAGAAGGTGGTGGCGACCATCACCACCAAGGCCACCTTGGGCAACGCCGCGAAGAAGAGCTTGGAGCTGTTGGTGCGCGTTCACGTTCCCCAAGTCGACCAAGTGGACTTCGTGGAGGCGGAGTCGAAATAGCGTCGCGGCGGTGCTTAGGGGGGCATGCCTTGCACAGCATGCCCCCGACTGCGAAACGCGACCGCCTAGACCAGGTGTTCTGTAAAGCGGATGTCGCCCTCGGCCGTAAGTTCGAAGTCCTCGGCATAGATGCCATTGAGCGCACGGACGAGATGGGCCGTGTCGGCGGTGCCGGCCGTCTCGTAAGCGGAGTGCATGGCGAGCTGCGGCAGGCCGATGTCCACCACGTGCATGCCCGCCTGGCGAATGGCGAGGTTGCCGAGCGTGGAGCCGCCGGGCAAATCGCTGCGGTTGGCAAACCCCTGCGTCGGAACGTTGTTGCGGCGACAGACTTCCAAGAACAGCGCCCGGCTTATGGCATCGGTCGCATAGCGCTGGCTCGCCGACTCCTTGACGACCACGCCGTGGTTGAGGAAGGCCCGGTTGCCCGTGTCGAAGAGCTCCGGATGGTTGGGATGCAACGCATGGGCGTTGTCGCAGCTTACGAGGATGGAGCGCGCCAAGCTGGCCCGCGCTTCGTCTGCGGGCATATCCAAGCCGACGCATATGCGCTCAAGCGTCTTGGACAGCAACGTGGAGAGCGCCCCTTGCATGGTGTGCGAACCGACCTCCTCGCTGTCGAAGCAGGCGAACACGCAAATGGTGTGGTCGTTTTGGGCGTCGAGGATTGCCTGCAAGCCCGCGAAGGTGCACTGGAGGTTGTCGATGCGCGCCGACGAGACGAACTCCCGCTCGGCCCCCCACACGACACCTGGCTGGCGGTTGACCAGGAACAGGTCCCACGAGACAATCTGCTCGGGCGCAACGCCAAGCTCCTGTGCCACGATTCGTCCGAGCGCATCCTTTCCCAGAGCACCTGCCGAGAGGAGCGGATAGAGGTCGACGTTTCGGTTTATGGCGCCGTTCTCGTTGACCTTTCGGTCCATGTGGATGGGAACGCTTGGAATGAGCAGCAGGTCCTCGTCCAGGTTGACCAGACGGTGCGCAATGGAGCCTTTCTCGCTCACCATAACGCGCCCGGCCAGCGACAACGGCCTGTCGAGCCATGTTCGGTCTATGGTGCCGCCATATGCCTCGACGTTGAGTCGCACATAGCCCTCGGGGCCCTCCAGCTCGGCCTTGCTCTTGAGCTTGAAGGTGGGCGAGTCGTCGTGGGTGGCAACGATGCGAAACCTTGCGTCCCCCACTCGCTCCCCAATGCGAAACGCAACGATGCTCGAGCCATTGCGCGTGGTGTAGTAGCTCCCGCCACGAGCAATGCGCCAAGCGGAACCCTCGGGAAGATACCGGAACCCCGCACCCTCCAAAAGATCTCGCATCGTCCGCACCGCATGGAATGCCGTGGGGCTCTTGCGGATAAACGCCAGCAGCGACGTGGAGACGCTCACGTCGTCGGGCATCACACGCACCGCCTCCATCTAGCGCTCTGCCCGCTTGGTAATGCCTCGCGCCAGGAAGATCGCGATGAGCGTTACGAGTGGCGGCAGGGCGCTCAAGCCCGTGTTGATGGGCTCCTCGGGCACCTTTTGCGGGCCCGTGAGCATCACCACGGCCGCAACACACGCCAGTTGCAGGAGAAATATTACGACGCCAAGCGTCACGAGCTTGCCCATGCGGGCGGGTACGTTTGCAATGAGCGCGCCGCGGACGCCAAACACCATGGACACGGCCCCCTCCCCGCACAGCGCATAGGCAACACCTGAGGCCATGCCGCGCACCAGCAGCACGACGCCGTACACGATGAGGGCCAAACCCAACGCAAGCTCGACGAGTGTTAGGATCTTTACGCGCTTCGCCTCTGGCGACATGAGTACCTCCTTCTGCGGAAACCATACGTACACAGGCTATCACACTTGCCCGTTTTGGTGAGAAAAGGGGCCAAACCCCTTTTCTCAGTTTTGCCGTTTTCAAAAAAGAAAAGCAGGTAGACTCATGAATCTACCTGCCGTGACATATGGTGGGCCCAGAGAGATTCGAACTCCCAACCCAGGGATTATGAGTCCCCTGCGCTAACCGTTGCGCCATAGGCCCTTATAAAAGTACAGCGACGACAAGTGCCGTCGCTGGAATACTTGGTGGAGAATAGGGGGATCGAACCCCTGACCTCATGACTGCCAGTCATGCGCTCTCCCAGCTGAGCTAATTCCCCGTTGCTTGGTGCGAGGAATAATATAGAGCAAACTTGTCCTCGGGTCAACACCTTTTTTCAAAAAGATTTGCCGAACTGAGAAAAGGGGTTTGGCCCCTTTTCTCAGTTCGGCGTCCAAACACGCGGCTAGTCGCCAAACGAGATGCCCAGCATCTTGGCCTGCTGGACCAGCTGGCTCTCGGGGTCAACGGTCTTGAGGCGGCCGGCAACGATGTCGAGCGGCACGCGCACGATCTTGCGGTCCTTGTCGGCAACCATAAAGCCCCACTCGCCTTTGAGAATGCCGCAGGCGGCCTCGACGCCCACCTGTGTGGCAAACACGCGGTCGGCTGCGCACGGGGCGCCACCGCGCTGGGTGTGACCAGGCACGGCCACGCGGATCTCGCGGCCGGTACGCTCTGCCAGCTCACGAGCAATCTCGTAAGCCACGGAATGGCCACGAGCTGCCACCTTCTTCTTATACTTCTTCTTGGACAGCTGCGCGTCCTCCTTGGAGATGGCACCCTCGGCGGCCACGATAATGGAGAAGCGGCTTCCGGTGCCGTCTCGGTGATCGATGGTATCGATCACCTTGTCGATGTCGTAGGGAATCTCGGGGAGCAGGATGACGTCGGCACCACCGGCAATGCCCGCATACAGGGGAATCCAGCCAACCTTGTGACCCATGATCTCGATTACGAACACGCGACCGTGCGAGCTGGCCTGCCCCACGTGTCGTTGTCGATGGTCTTGGGGAGCGCGATTACGTTGAGGCCCTCCTCCGAGAGGCGGTTGGCGGTCTTCGTGGAGCCGTTGCCGCCACCCATAACCAGGCCGTCAAGCTGCAGATCCTTGTACGTCTGCTTCATTGAGGCGACCTTGTCCAGCCCGTCGTCGGTGGGAACGTCCAGATACTTAAAGGGCGTGCGGCTGGTGCCGAGCATGGTGCCGCCCTGGGTGAGGATGCCCTTGAAGTCCACGGGGGTGAGCTCCCGGTACTTCCCATAGATCAGGCCGCGGTAGCCATCCAGAAAACCGTAGATCTCCACCGGCTCATCGCTTTGCGCATACAGCGTCTTGGCCACGCCACGCAGGGCGGCATTGAGCGCCTGGCAGTCTCCGCCACTGGTGAGCATTCCAACTCTGAGCATCTTTGCTCCTCTCGAAACGAGTGACAATATTTAAATACTACATAAGTCTTCCCGCATGAAAAGCACCTGTGACAAGAGCGAAACACCTTCCGCGTCGCGCCGATCGAAAGGGGTGGCCCCCATTGCTAGGTCGCTGCCACCTAGCAATGGGGGCCACCCCTTTTGACTGGCAGATTCGCTATGCGCGCTGGGGGATGATGGCGTTGGCCAACCAGGTGGCGACCTCGTCCAGGGCGACGTCGACGCGCTCGCCCGTGGCACGGTTCTTCACCTCTGCCGTGCCACTCTTCACGCCACGCCTGCCCAGCACCACTTGGTACGGGAAGCCCATGAGGTCCGCGTCGGCAAACTTCACGCCCGCACGCTCCTTGCGGTCGTCCACCACGACCTCAAGCCCCGCCGCCACGGCCTCGCAGGCAATGCGCTCTGCGACGTCGCGCACCTCGCCCTTGACGTCGAGCGGCACGATCTCCACCTCGTAGGGAGCCACACACACCGGCCAGCAGATGCCGTGTTCATCGTAGTGCTGCTCCACGACAGCCTGCAGGGTGCGGCTCACGCCGATGCCATAGCAGCCCATCTGGAACGGCTTCTCCTTGCCGTCCTCGTCCATGAACGTCGCACCCATGGCCTCGGAATACTTGGTTCCCAGCTGGAAGACCTGCGAGACCTCGATGCCACGGGCACCATGCAGTGGCTTGCCACAACGCGGGCAGGCGTCGCCCTCCTGGGCAGTAACCACATCGACCCAATGGTCGTCTGTGATCTGGAAGTCGCGGCCAGGCTGCGCATGCACCAGATGATAGTCGCACTCGTTGGCCCCGACGGTCCACCACACGCTTTGGCGCAGGCTCTGGTCCGCAAAGGCCTCCACATCCTCGGGAAGACCCACGGGGCCAATGAAACCCTTTACGAGCCCGTAGTGCTCGATTTCCTCGTCGGTCATAAGGTGGAACTCGCCAAAGGCGTGCTCGGCCTTGACGTCATTCATCTCGTGGTCACCGGGCACGAAGACGACCACCGGCTTTCCCTCGCCCGAGACGAGCGCGAGCGCCTTGCGCGTGGCCGACGCGGGCACGTCGAGAAACGCGGCGAGGTCCTCGATGGTACCCACGCCAGGCGTATGCACCTTGGCAAGCTCTCCTGCCTCCCCCTCCACGACGGTGATGCCCGCCGTAGCGGCCTCGGTGTCGGCGGCAAAGCCGCAGTCGCACCACACGAGCTCCGCCTCGCCCGCGTCGGCGAGAGCCATGAACTCCACGCTGGTGTCTCCGCCGATCTGGCCGGAGTCGGCCACGACGGGCAGCGCGCGCAGGCCACAGCGCTCGCAGATGCGCGCGTACGCGTCCTTCTGCTCCGCATAGGTGCGCTGCATGCCCTCGACGTCGGCGTCGAAGGAATAGGCGTCCTTCATGATGAACTCGCGACCGCGCATAAGACCAAACCGCGGACGCATCTCGTCGCGGAACTTGTCCTGAATCTGGTACAGGGTAACGGGCAGCTGCTTGTAGCTCCGCAGCTCGTTGCGCACCAGGTCGGTAAAGGTCTCCTCGTGGGTGGGACCAAGGCAGAACTCGCGACCGTGCCGGTCCTCCATGCGCATGAGCTCGGGACCGTACTTCTCCCACCTGCCCGAGTCGTGCCACAGCTCGCCGGGAGTCACCATGGGCACCAGCATCTCCTGCGCGCCGATGGCCTCCATCTCCTCGCGGATGACCTCCTCGATCTTGCGCAGCGAACGCCAGGCAAGGGGAAGGTAGCTGTACAGGCCAGCCGCCGTCTTTCGGATCATGCCCGCACGCAGCAGGAGCCGATGGCTGGCGAGCTCCGCCTCGCCCGCGTCGGCGAGAGCCATGAACTCCACGCTGGTGTTCATCCACCAAATGGTCTTCGGCCACGCTGCGCAGCGGCTCGCCGCCGACGAAGATGACGCCCTTGCCACGACCGCACGCGATGCCGATGTCGGCGTCACGGGCCTCACCCGGTCCGTTTACCACGCACCCCATAACGGCCACGCTAATGGGGGCGCGCACGTCACGCAACCTGCGCTCCACCTCGCCGGCCATGCCAATGAGGTCGACCTGCGTCCTGCCGCAGGTCGGACAGCTCACCAGCTCGGGCCTCATGCGACGCAGCCCCAAGGCGCCCAGAAGCTCCCAGGCCACGTCCACCTCCTCCACCGGGTCGGCAGTGAGCGAGAGGCGCATGGTGTCGCCTATCCCCTCCCCCAGCAGCGTTCCCACCGCCACGCAGTTCTTTACCGTCCCCTGCCGGAGGGTGCCCGCCTCGGTGACGCCCACATGGAGCGGGTAGTCGGGCAGCTGGCAAGAGAGCATGCGGTAGGTCTGTATGGTAACGGGGACCGAATGCGCCTTTGCCGAGAGCACGACGTCGCGAAAGCCACGGTCCTCGAAGTGCCGCACGAACGTCTCGCACGAGGCGACGAGCTTTTGCGGCAGCGTAAGGTCGCTGCGCTCCGCGACGTCTGGGTCGAGCGAGCCGGCGTTAACGCCAATCCTAATGGGGATGCCCGCCTCTCCGGCAGCGTCGATTACGGCGTCCACGCGGTCCATCGAACCGATGTTGCCCGGGTTCACCCGCAGCGCCGCCGCGCCGCGCTTTGCCGCGGCAATGGCGAGCAGGTGATCGAAGTGGATGTCAGCCACCACGGGCAGCTCGCTCCCCGCGCAGATGGCCTCGAATCCCTCCAACGCGTCCTCGTTGGGGACCGCCACGCGCACGATCTCGCAACCCGCGTCTTGCAGGCGACGAATCTGCCCAAGCGTGGCGGAGGCGTCGGAGGTGCGCGTGGTGCACATGGACTGCACGCTCACCGGCGCGCCACCGCCAACCGTCACACCGCCTACCTGCACCTTGCGCGTAAGCTCGCACGGACGACATGCGCCTTCCTCACGCATATGCCACACCTCTTTCCTTAGGGGAACAGTATCCTGGCAAAATCGTTTTTAAGCACCACAATGAACACGAAGGCAAAGAACGCAAGGCCAACGTAGCTCGCGATCATGCGCGCACGTTGCGAGAGCGGGCGGCGAATGCACAGCTCGATAACCTCGATAACGATCTTGCCACCGTCGAGCGGCGGAATGGGAAGCAGGTTCATAAAGCCCAGCGACATGGAGATGGCTGCCACGAGCGTGAGGACATCCAGGAAGCCCTTTGAGACGGCCTCCGACGCCATAACCGATATGCCCACGATGGAGGACGACTGGTTGAGGACCTCCATGGTGTGCTGCGGCATGATGAGCCGCGCGGAGACACGCCCCACCATGCCGGCATAGTTGATGGCAGCCTCCATGGCCTCCGTGAGCGAGAGGTGGTAGGGCGTCGTCACGCAGGTGATGCCGATGGCCGTCACGTCCTCCCCCTCCGGCAGGTCCACCTGCAGCTCCTGCGACGCGCCGTCGCGCACCACGGTAACCGAGAAGTCCTCGCCGGATTCGCAGGCCGCCGCCAAGGCCGCGTGGAGCTCCTCCCAGGTGGCGGTGTGGGTCTCGCCCACCTGGGTCACCTCGTCGCCTGCCTGGAGGCCCGCCCGCTGGGCGATGGAGTCCTCCGCAACCGAACCCACCTTCGACTCGTTTACGGGCATCTGGTACTCCACGCTGAGGTATGCCCCCACGGCGAGCACGAACGCGAGCAGGAGGTTTACCGCAGGGCCCGCGACCAGTATGGCCAGGCGCTTGGGAAAGCTGCAGCCGAGGTAGGTGTGGCTACGCTCCCGGGCCAGCTGCTCCTGGGGATTGCTCAGCGCGCGTGGGAATCCGGCCTCGGTCGAGCCCTGCTCGCCGATCTCGTTTCCAGCGTCGTACTCAGTGAGCATGTTCGCGTCCCGGCCGAGCGTCTCGAACGCAGCGGGATATTCCTTCTGGTTGGGATGCTCGCCGAGCTCGGGGTTGTAGTACGGCCTGATCGCGGCCCAGTCGCTGAGCGTTACCAGCATCTCGTAGGCTCGGCTCGCGTCCACGTCCAGCTCCTGAGCCACGCGCTCGGCCTCCACCCTGCCCTCTCGCTGCACGATGGCAAAGGCCGAGGCCAAAAGCTCGTCTTCCGTCCCCTCCATGCCGCAGATGCGGTTGTAGCCACCAAGCAGGAAGGGTGTGACGCCAAACTCGGTTCCGCGCTTCTTGCTCTTTGTGAACAGCTTGAACCGACAGGGCAACCCGAGGTAGAACTCGGTTACCCGCACCCCGAACGCACGGGCCGCAAGAAAGTGACCACCCTCGTGCACGAAGACGAGGATGGACAGCAGCACCACTCCCCAAAAGACGGCGGAAAGGGCACCTAGAACTGTGTTCATGCACCGACCTCCAACAACGCATCGCGCGCGCGGGCGCGAGCGAGCTTGTCACAATCGACCAACTGTTCTAGTGACTCTACCCGCTCGGGACTGGAAGCAGTCATGACGTTTGCCACTATTCGCTCGATATCCAAAAAACCACACCGTCCCTGGCGGAATGCCTCGTTGGCAACCTCGTTGGCGGCGTTCATAACGCAGGGCATCGTGCCACCCACACGACCGGCCTCGCGGGCAAGCGCCAGGCACCCAAACGTGGACTCGTCAGCCTCCCCGAGCGACAGCGGCGGCTCGCTCCACCAGTCCTGGGGCTCGCAGGGAGCATCCCAACGCTCGGGATAGCTCAGGGCGTACTGTATGGGAATGCGCATGTCGGAGGGGCCAAGCTGTGCCTTGACCGACCCGTCCACGAACTCCACCATGGAGTGGATGCGGCTCTGACGATGCACGAGCACGCGCACGTCATCCACGCCCACGTCGAACAGGTGGTGCGCCTCGAGCACCTCGAGTCCCTTGTTCATGAGCGTGGCGGAGTCGACGGTTATCTTTGGCCCCATGCTCCAGGTGGGATGCGCCAGGGCGTCCGCGGCCGTCATGCCGGCCAGTTCGCTCCTCGTCATGCCATAAAACGGCCCACCGGAGCACGTGAGCCAGATGCAGCGCACGTCTGCATGTCGCTCGCCCACCAGGCACTGGTAGATGGCGCTGTGCTCCGAGTCGACCGGAATGAGCTGCCCGGGGGCTACCAGGGGCATGAGCAGGTCGCCGCCCACGACGATGGACTCCTTGTTGGCATAGGCCAGCACCTTGCCCGCCCGCACCGCAGCGATGCCCGCCTCGATGCCCGCGGCACCCACCACGGCGCTCACCACGCAATCGACCTCGGGAAGCTCCCCGAGCTCGACCACGCCACGAGCGCCCGGATGCAGCATGCACCCTTCGGGCAACTCCTGCAGCACGGGGTCGCTCATGGACGCCTCGTTGCTCACGGCAACGTGCGCGACCCCAAACTCGCGCGCCGCGGCCACGAGCGCCGAGGTGGACGCATGCGCGGACAGGGCAACGACCTGGACCTTGTTTGCGTGCTGCCTGCACACGTCCAGAGTTTGTTTGCCAATCGAGCCCGTGCATCCCATAACGGCCACGCGCAGGGGCGTGTGGCGCACGATGTTTGGCGTCGTATCCGCAAAAATGCTCATAAGAGTCCTCCCAGCAGGAGCACGAAGTAAACGATGACGCCGCCAAAGAGCATGGAGTCGGCCCGGTCGAGCAGGCCACCATGCCCAGGCAGCAGGTTTCCCGAGTCCTTTACGCCCACGCCACGCTTGATGCGCGACTCGAACAGGTCGCCCATAACCGCAAAGAAGCCCTCAAGCAAGGCGCACGCCATGGCGATGGGCCACGTGATGCCGCCAACATGGCATGCGGCCGCAATCGACCACACGAGGATACAGCCCAAGAAGCCGCCATAGAAGCCCTCCCAGCTCTTGTTGGGAGAGATGCGCGGCGCCATCTTGTGCGTTCCCAGGCTCGATCCGATGAGGTAGGCACACGAGTCCTCGAGCCACAGCGCCGCGATCAGGCACAGCGCGAGGAGGGCGCCCGTGACGCCGGCGTCGCTCGAACGCACCATGGCGATGCACGAGAGCGGCATTGACGTATATATGGGGCCGAAGACCGAGACGGCCACGTCGGCGATGTTGGCCCGCGGGTTGAACACGTACCACATTGCGGCAAGCAGTACCAGCAGGCACGTGGTTGCCAGCAGCATATTCGGCCCATACAGGGTCGCGACCAGAGGATACGCGATGGCTGCAGTTAGGCCTGCGATCTCGTTGGGGGTCCTGCCCGCCATGCGGCAGATCCTAAAGAACTCCGAGCAGCACAGCCAGCCCATGGCAGCCATAAGCGCCGCGGTAGGCATGACGCCCAGGAACAGGCAGGCGATGATTACCAGCACGTACACGGCACCGGACATCGTACGGGTAAGCAGCTTCTCGGTCCAGCCACGAACCCGCTGTCCCTTGAGCTCGCCCGCAAGCCGCCGCTCCTCCTTGGAGTCGCGGCGTATCTCGAGCTTGTCTATCCCTCGGTCAAGGCCAACCGAAACCCTCTCGTCGTCCGGTTGGCCAGCCTTCTTCTTGCTCACGCAGTGTTCACTCCTCCAAAGCGACGATCTCTGCCTTGATACGCACGTATCGCACGCAGGTAGTCCCATTTGGTGAAGTCGGGCCAGAGCACGTCGGTTACGAATATCTCGGTGTAGGCAAGCTGCCACAGCAGGTAGTTGGACAGCCGCAGCTCGCCCGACGTCCTCACCAGAAGCTCGGGATCGGGCAGGCCACAGGTATACAGACGGTCCGCAAACAGGTCCTCGTCGATCTGCTCCGCGTCGAGTTTACCCGCGGCAACGTCGTTTGCCAACAAGCGCGCCGCCCGCACCAGCTCCGCGCGGGAACCGTAGTTTACAGCTAGCGCGAACGTCATGCCGTCATGGTCCTCGGTCTCGCTCAGGCCCTGCTCGAACACCTCGCGCGTCTTCTGTGGAAGCTGGGAAATGTCTCCCAAAAAGCGCAGACGGACGTTCTCCTGGTGGAAGAGCGGGAGCTCGTTGACGAGCGTGGTGGCAAACAGATGCATGAGGAGCTCCACCTCCTCCTGCGACCTGCGCCAGTTCTCGGTCGAGAAGGCATATGCCGAAAGCACGTCGATGCCCAGACGAACACTCGTGGTAACCACCTCGCGCAGGGAGTTCACGCCGGCGGCATGTCCCCTCGAGCGCGGGAGTCCCCTGGCCTGGGCCCACCGCCCGTTGCCGTCCATAATGAACGACACGTGGCGGGGCATTCGGTCCAGGTCGATGTCCTCAAGACAAATGCCCTCGGGCGGGTCGGCATAATGCGCCCGGAGCTTCGCCTCGTCTCGTATCACCTATATCTCCATTACCTCGGCAGTCTTCTGCTTGAGCAGGACGTCGATCTTGCCCACGTACTCGTCGGTGAGCTTCTGGATCTTCTTCTTCTCGACGTTCTGCTGGTCCTCCGAGAGCTCCTCGTCACGATCGATGGCGCGGTTGGCGTCCTTGCGTGCGTTGCGCACGGAGATGCGAGCCTCCTCGGCATACTGCTTGCAGTCACGGACGAGCTCCTTGCGGCGCTCCTCCGTGGGCTGGGGGAACGGCAGACGGATGGCGCGGCCGTCGTTCGACGGGGTGATGCCCAAGTCGGACTGGCGAATCGCCTTCTCGATGTTGTTGAGCGAGCTCCTGTCCCATGGCTCGATAACGAGCATGGACGCCTCAGGGACCTTTACGCCGGCCAGCTGGGTGATGGGCGTGGGTACGCCGTAGTAGTCCACCTTAATGGAATCGAGAATGTGGGGGTTTGCACGACCCGTGCGCACGCGCCCAAAATTGTACTGGAGCGACTCCAGGCTCTTCTCCATCCGCAGCTCGGCCTCGTCGGTATGTTCACTCATGTTACTCGCCTTCCCCTTCCACAACTGTCGTTCCTACCTGCTCGCCTCGAAGCGCCTTCGCAAAGGACTTCGATTCCTCCATGCTAAACACCATTATGGGCATGTGGTTGTCCTGGCACAGTGCCGTTGCCGTGGCATCCATAACCTTGAGTCCGCGACCGAGCACGTCCGCATACGTGATGGTGTCGAACTTCGTGGCGTCGGGATGCGTCACCGGGTCCGCGTCGTAAATACCGCTCACCTTGGTGGCCTTCATCAGCACCTGTGCGTCAATCTCGCAGGCGCGCAGCGCGGCGGCGGTATCGGTGGTGAAGTACGGGTTGCCCGTGCCGGCGGCAAAGATTACGATGCGGCCCTTCTCCAGGTGCCGGATCGCACGGCGCCTGATGTAGGGCTCGGCGACCTGACGCATCTCGATGGCACTCATCACACGGCAGTCCATGCCGTTGCGCTCGAAGCAGTCCTGCAGCGCGATGGAATTGATGACCGTTGCCAGCATGCCCATGTTGTCGCCTTGTGAGCGATCCATGCCGGCCGCGGCTCCAGAGACGCCGCGGAAGATGTTTCCGCCACCAACCACGATGGCAATCTGAACGCCGCCCTCCCATGCGGGACGGATGT
>CACZFB010000086.1 GCA_902780305.1 uncultured Coriobacteriaceae bacterium
TGTACACGTAGCTGGACAGCACGTCACTGGCCACGAAGAGCGCCGCCGACGTCCCGGCCGAAGACACGTATGCCCCGTAGCACACCCTAAACGCGACTGCCCCAACCAGTGCCTGAACCAGGTTGCAGGCAGGCCCGGCAAGCGCCACCAGGACCTCGTCGCGCACCGGGTGCCTGAGCCGATTCGGGTTGTAGGGAACCGGTTTCGCGAAGGCGAACACCGGTCCCCCTGCCGCGGCCATGAGCACCGGCAGCAGCACCGAGCCCACGGGGTCCAGATGCGCCGCGGGATTGAGCGTAATCCGGCCCTGCTCCTTTGCCGTCGCGTCGCCAAGCTTGTATGCCGTGACGGCGTGGGCGATCTCGTGCAGGATGGTGGAGACCAGCACGATGCATACCGAGAGGACGATGCCGCCAAGTCTGCTTGCGTCAAATCCCAGCATAATCATCTACCTCAACGCCGCGCGCAACTTGCAAAGCAGCCAGTCAACGACAAAGAGCGCCAGTACGATAAGCGCCAGGTCGCCGTAGAACGTGCCTCCCATGGGGGTATCGACCGAGAGCGTCTCGATCCTACCCCACGGCAGATAGCGCCACAGCTGGTCCACAACAGTAACGAAGATGGGGTGCGACGCCACGACGTAGAACGACCCCAGCACCACTAGCCCCGTGCCCGCCAGCGCAACCAGTCGCACCGCCCAGGCAACGACGAGCACGACGCCACGCAGGAACGAGAACACACCCCCACGCACATACGTCCCGCCAAAATCCCCAAACGAGCCCCTATTGACCGCAGGTTCAACGTATGCCGTGCGGTATGCGGCAGGCTCGCCATAGGCGGGCGGCCGATGCACATCCTCTTCGCTCTGGATGCGCGGCACGGTCCTCTTCATGCGGGGCATGGGTTGGGTCTGCTGCTCCTTAAAGTGCTTTGCCATCAAACACCCGCCTCTATTTTATCGGTGAGCTCAATCCACTCCTCCTCAAGCAGGGGAATCTTCTTGGAGAGCGCCGTGTACTCCTTCATCGCCGCGTCAAAGGCATCCGCGTCGTTGTACAGCTCCTCCGAAGCCATGAGCTCCATGAGCTCGTCGTAGCGCTTTTGCGCCGGCGCAAGAGCCGCCTCGACCTCCTTGAGCCTGCGCTTGGTACCCCGCAACGCCCGGCTCTGCGCCTGCCGTGCCTCCGCGTCGGCACGACGCTGCTCCTTGGTCTTTACGTTGCGACCTCCCGCGGGCCTTGTGGGCTCCGCATGTCCTGCGACCTTCGTGGTGCTGGCGCCCTGCTCATCTGCCTTGGCCGCCTCGAGTTCCGCTCGCTTGAATATATAGTAGTCGTAATCCCCCACATACATGGTGGCTGCGTGGTCGCGCACGTCCACCACCTTGTTGGAGATTGCCCTCACCAGATGTTCGTCGTGACTGATAAGCACGATGGTTGCGGGAAAGTCCACCAAGGCGCGCTCAAGCACGTCCACCGAGTCGATGTCCAGGTGGTTGGTCGGCTCGTCGAGCAGCAGCAGCGGGTCTGGGGCCACCAGCATCTTTGCCAGTGCCAGTCGGGCCCGCTCTCCACCCGAGAGGACCGAGACCCGCTTGAGCACGTCGTCCCCATGAAACAGGAAGGCTCCCAGCAGCCTTCGTTCCTCAGAGGTCGTCCACCCCGGCGCCACCTTGTCCATCTCACCGAGCACCGTGTTGGCAGGATCGAGAGTCTCGAGCTGGTGCTGGGCATAGTAGGCGCAGCTTACGTTCTTGCCCAGCTCCACCACGCCCGTCGTGGGCTCAATCACACCGCCCATCAGCTTCATGAGGGTGGATTTGCCTGCCCCGTTCGGGCCCACCAGGGCAACGTGGTCGCCCCGATACAGCGTGAGGTCCAACCCGTCGTACACGCGGTTGGCACCAAAGTGCTTGCTCACGCCCGTGAGTTCCACCACCTTGTCGCCGGTCCTGGGCGGTTCGGGAAAGCGAAAGTGGACCGTTTGGTGGGATTCGGGAAGCACCACCAGCTCCTGTCGGATGCGCTCCACGCGCCTCACACGCTCCTGCACCTGCTTGGCCTTGGTCGGCTTGTATCGAAATCGCTCGATGAAGGTCTCCATATGCGCGATGTCGCGCTCCTGCGCAGCCCGTTTGGCGCGCAGTTGCTCCAGGTTGTCCTCGCGTTGGCTCAGATACTGGCTGTAGTTGCCCGTATAGGTGTAGAGCCGCTTGTTCTCCAGCGACGCCACATGGCTCACGCACTTGTCCATAAAGGACCGGTCATGGCTCACCAGAAGCACCGCGCCATCGTAGCCCGAAAGGAACTGTTCGAGCCACTGAACGCTCTCCAGGTCCAAGTGGTTGGTCGGCTCGTCGAGCAGGAGCAGGTCGGGATGGCGCAGCAACAGCTTGGAGAGCGCGATGCGCATCTGCCAGCCACCCGAGAAGTCCCGAGCGGGTTTGCTGAAGTCTGCCACGGGAAACCCCAATCCGCTCAGGATGGCACGGGCCTTGGATTCGAGCTCGTAGCCACCAAGGCGCTCGAACCGATCTTGGGCCTGGCCATACTGAGCGAGCAGCCGCTCCAGCTCGACCTCGTCGGAGGTGCCGGCAATGGCGTGCTCGAGCTCCGCTACGCGATGCTCGAGGGACTTGATCTCGGTCGCGGAGTCGATTACCTCCTGAAGCGCAGTCTTGCTGGAGGAAATGTCGGTCTCTTGCTCCAAATAACCGAGCGTGGTGTCCCGAGCAAAGGACACGGTGCCCTCGTCGGACGACTCCAATCCCATGATAATCTTGAGCAGCGTCGTCTTGCCGGCACCGTTTGGGCCCACGAGCGCCCAGCGCTCGCCGGCGTTGAGCTGCAGCGTGGCCTCCGCATAAAGCACGCGCCCGCCAAAGGACTTGGTTACCTTGTCTACCAGAGCAATCATGAACACTCCGCACTGTCGTTTGCAGTCATAGTCTATAAGCCAAAGCGCCCCAAGTGGCAAAATCCATGCATTTTGTGCAGCCACTCAGACCGTTCAAAGGCAACAGGTGCCTTCGTTCGGCAGCGTCACTGCATGAGGCGAAGCTTCGTGCGTATGACCCTGCGCACGGACTCGTCGATGCGGTCCTCGCTTATGGTTCCCTCCCGCACGGCGCGCATCACGCCGTCGTATGCCTGCGGGAAGTCGCTGGGATTGAGGACGAGGTCTACGCCGGCCTTCATGGCCTTCACCCCCACCTCATCGGGCTTGCAGGACTGTGTTGCGGCACCCATGTCGAGGGCGTCGGTAATCACGAGGCCGTCGTACCCCAAGCCATCACGCAAAAGTCCCTGCACGACCGAGGGGCTCAGCGACGCGGGAAGGTCGCCCTCGCCCCTGCCCACCTCCAAACATGAGACGTGGCCCACCATCACCATGGGAACGCCGGCCTTGATGGCCGCCTCAAAGGGCTTGAGCTCGTAGCCTCGCATTTCGTCGGCCGTGCGATGCGAGTAGATGCGCCCATTGTGCGAGTCGCCCTCGACGTTACCTATGCCCGGAAAGTGCTTTACCGCGCATAGCATGCCCTCTCTCTTGAACCCATCCACCTGGGCGACCACCATGGAGGACACCAGCTCCGGCGTGTTGCCAAACGAGCGGTCGTGCATGGTTCCGGAACCCGTCGTGTCTATGTCGGCCACAGGGGCGAAGTTCACGTTAAACCCAAGGTCACTCAGGTAGCTTCCAATCTCGCGCGCGACCACGCGTGCCTGGTCAGCATCGCCGGCCGCCCCCACGGCGCGCATGTCACCGGGGTTCTTCACGCCAAAGGCTTCGTTGCTTGCCACGCGCGCAACGGTTCCGCCTTCTTCGTCCACGCACAGCAGAGGAACGAGGCCACAGGCGTCCTGGATGTAGTTCTTGGTGTTACGCAGCAGGTCTTTTGTCTGCTTGGGATCTACCAGGTTTTTCGAGAAGTAGCACAGACCGCCTACCGGTCGTTCCATCGCTGCGTGGCGGGTGGTCTCGCCGGCGCTCACCGCCGTTTCGACACCGGTAAGCTGCTCGGGCGTCACCACGAAGAGCTGCGCAACCTTTTGCTCTAGCGAGAGCTCCTTGAGCATCTGCTCGACGTGGTATTCCTCGGTCGTGCTGACCTGCTGCGCCTTGCCCTGTTCTGCGTCACCCGGCTGCCCTGAAGCAGCCTGTTCCTGGGCTGGTGCGCTGGGACCTTGGGAAAACTGACGCCAGAGCGCAAACAACCCGAGCGAGATGAGGCCCACCAACAGAAAGGCCATAATCATGCCAAAGCCGCGCACCTGCATGCGCGCAGCATCCTGCACGTTGTTCTGTTCCGTATCGTGGTCATGCTTCGTCAAGCCTTGCTCCCGTCATGCGTGCGCGTCTTACCGTAGTTCTCCATGTATTGGTCGAATTCCTTCGAGCAGTCGGAATTGTAGAGGCGCCACGTCTTGTGGTCGATTATCTCGCTCTTATTTCCATAATAGGCATCGATGTACGCGATGAGCTTGTCCACGGCCTTCAGCTGCTCCTCGGGATAGTCCTCACCTGTGGCGCCCTCATGAATCATCTCGATGCCAATGGAATAGGAATTCATGCCATAGTCGGCCAAGTCGTCGCCAATGGGGACCGTGCCCCGCTTGTCGTCACGCGACTCGTCCTCGACGCCAAACTTCTGGTTGTGCCCGGTGTTCCCGTACCCCGCATGGTGCGCGATCTGGTCCATGGGCACGCACTGCACGATGCTGCCGTCCTTGTTCACCACAAAGTGGGCGGCGACGAACTTACCGGCGCTCAACCAATAGTCCACCACGTTCTCGCCCGTTCCACCACCCTCGGTGTCGTGCATTACGATGTACTTCTGGCATGACGCAGGCTTCTGACCATGCGCGAGCTCGTCGTGGTAGAGCTCCGTTATGTTAAGGGCCGCTCGCAACTCGTCGGCACTGGGCTCATTCTGCTCCGCCTCAGTCTTGTCTACCGCCTTGTTGGATGCATCCGACCCGCTGGGACTGTCGCTCTTGTCCACAGTCTGCTCGCTGTCTACGACCTCAGCACCTTGCTGTGTCTGCTCCTGCTGCTGGGCGTTCTTCTGCACCTCGCCTCCGCCCTGTTGCCCGCACGCACTCAAGGAGATCGTTCCGCAAAGCACTACGACAAAGAGCATCTGGTATATCCGCCTTCTTACCACCATGTCAGCGCTCCTTCCCACGCACAACCAAAGCACAAGTCCAAAGTGTAACTTTAAGAGTAATGCGTAGTGGCAGATTTGCAAACACATGGTACAATTCGGTTGCGCATATTGGCCAGAGGCTCAATACAAGTAAGGAGCAACCATGGAGATTACCATTACTCAGGATGGCAACAAGGTAACTATCGCCCTGGACGGCAAGCTTTCTGTCGCCACGAGCCCCGACCTTGAGGCCGCCATTTCCGGGCTTCCCGCAAGCACCAACGAGTTTGACATCGACCTCACCAACCGCGAGTACATCTCCTCCGCTGGACTGCGCGTGCTGGTTAGCACCGAGAAGACCGCTGGTCAGCGTTCTGGCAAGATGCGCCTGCTGTATCCCAACGACGAGGTTCTCGAGGTCTTCGAGATGACCGGTCTTTCCGACGTCTTCACCATCGTTCAGTAGTTTCTCGTCTTCATCTGCATTGCCATGGCAGGGCCACCTTGCACAAGGTGGCCCTGCTTCCGTTAGGGAGGCGACCTCCATGATTATCAACACGGGAGCGCGAACCGACACGGCGCAATGGTATGCCCCATGGCTGCAGCGCCGCTTCGAGGAGGGCTATGCACTGGTGCGCAACCCGCTCTTTCCTCACAAGGTGTCCCGATACGAGCTAGATCCTGCCGTCGTGGACTGTGTTGAGTTTTGCTCCAAGGACTATGCTCCGCTGCTGCCCGCCCTGCCGGCCATCACCCGCAAGTTTAACACCCACTTTCACTACACCATTACGGCCTACGGGCGCGACATCGAGCCACACGTGCCACCTATCGACGACGCAGTCCAAACGCTCTACGACCTCGAGCACCTTGTTGGTGCGCGCCGCATCTGCTGGCGCTACGACCCGGTTCTGCTCACCAACACCTATACCGTGGCGCGGCACTTGGATACCTTTGGCTACCTGTGCGATCGTCTGGCAGGGCACGTCGATCGCTGCATCTTCTCGTTTGTGGAGATGTACCAAAAGCTTGAGCGTAACTTTCCTGAGCTTCGGCCAGTGGGACCAGAGGAACGCGACGCCCTCGCCCAGGGCCTTGGCGGCATCGCCCGGGAGCACGGGATGGCCATCCAGACCTGTGGCAACAACGGGCTCTGGCCCCAATACGGCATCAACACGAGCGGCTGCACCACGCTTGCCATGCTGGGTGCCGCAAACGGCGTCGAGTTCAAAAAGCTCAAGCACAGGGGGCAGCGTGCGGGATGCGGTTGCTTCGAGAGTCGCGACATTGGCGCCTACAACAGCTGCCCCAACGGTTGCCGCTACTGCTATGCCAACAAGGACCCACAGCGCGCGTTGAGTAACTGGCGAAACGCGCACGATCCACAGAGTCCTCTGCTGCTGGGATATCTGCGCGAGGGTGATGAGGTAACCCACGCTCCACAAAGAAGCCTGCTAGCCAGTACGCAGACCTCGCTGTTTTAGTTGTGCCGGTTTTTTAATGTGTCGACCTATCAAAGGGGGTAACCCCCATTGATTGCCGCAGGC
>CACZFB010000087.1 GCA_902780305.1 uncultured Coriobacteriaceae bacterium
CCAACGCCACCGTGATCCTCAACGGCGCCGACGTCTACAGGGACTACAGCCAGATGAAATACGAGTTGAAGCGGCAGATCGCAGAGCGAGTGAAGAATCTCCCGGCAGGAACCACACAACGTGTTTGCATCGACGTAGGAAACCGTCAATACTCAGAAATGTTTTTAGACTACGTGATGAAAGACTTAACCGAGGCACTTCAAGCAATAGACCCTAGTGTCGTCATAGAGTTCATTCCATAGTCGCATACAAGACGTTCAATTCCCGTTGGCGCTTCGCTATGGCCGAGCGCCCATTTTTCATGTCCAAACCGATTTGTACACGGGCCGACACTTCCTTCGTAGACATAAAGCCGGGTCGAAGGGAGGCCCATGGAATCCATCATCGCTGCGGCGATAACAGGGGTCCTCACGCTGGTGGGCGTCATGGTCGCCAACTCGAGGAGCCAGGCGGTGCTCGAGGTGAAGATCGACGAACTCGGCAGGCGCGTAGACAAGCACAATGAGGTCCTGGAGCGCACGTACGCGCTCGAGCGCGACATGGCGGTCGTGAAGAGCGAGCTCAAGGTGACGGGAAGGGAGTGATCGGCATGGAGAACAAGGACGTGAAGATCGTAACAGAGGACCGCGGCCTCGGCCAGCTGGTCCTGCGCGAGAACGGGTGGCAGTGGCGCCTGGCGCGGACGATCCTGCAGGGAATCGCCGGCGTGGTTATCGCCAACCTCGACCTGATCGTGGGGTGGTGCGTGATGGAGCCCTCTGTCCGCGCGCTTGTCGTCGCGCTCGTGATGGCGGTGCTCTCTCCGATCATGGCGGAGCTGGGTGGGGGTGGTGACTGATGGCGTCTGCCCAGGACGTGCTGGGCGTCGCGTACTCACAGCTGGGCTACTACGCCCCGAGCGATCCCGAACCGGGATCCAAGTACGGACGCTGGCTCGCGGCCCTGTGGGGCGAGGACTGGCTGGCCGGACCGTCCGACCAGGTTTGGTGGTGCTGCCTGTTCGTGATCTGGTGCCTGGACGCCGCCGGTCAGGACTGCCCGGGATTCCCGACCTTCAACACCGACCTCGCAATTGCCAACGGGGCGTCGCCTCGCTTGGTGGACCCGTACGACGCCGAGTCGGGAGACATATTCGTCTGCCGGCGGTTTTCGTGACGTTCGACGAGCGTCTACTTATGCGATTTACCTCCAGAAATGCAAACTGGCCCTTGTATGTTGCCGTAACTATGCTACTATTCATTACTGTTGGTTTGCCTGCGGGTGTAGTTCAATGGTAGAACCAGAGCCTTCCAAGCTCTTGACGCGGGTTCGATTCCCGTCACCCGCTCCATACAAGCTCAGAGGCCTCCCTCGGGGAGGCTTTTGTTTTCTCGGCTAACCCGTATGCTTTGGCGTACTTTGGCGCACATGTGGCGACTGCTTGCCCTATAGTAGGTTGCATCGTCGCATCTTGCCGAGGAAGTGAGGAACCAATGAGCACATCCCTAACGCGCCGAACGTTCTTGTCGGCAACCGCCGGCCTTACCGCGCTTGCGGGAACGGCTTGTGCCTCGCCCACATCGGGCGGCAGGGGACAGGACCACGCGAGGACCTCCGCCTCGGCCGACCAGATCATGTCCTCCCTCACGCTCGAGCAAAAGATCGCACAAATGATCATGCCGGCCCTCCGCACCTGGAACGGGGAGGACAACCCCGTCGTCGACCTTGCGGCCGTTCCCGAACTCGCGGAGGCGCTACGTCGCCACCAGTACTGCGGTGTGGTCCTGTTTGGGTCAAACGTGGAAAGCGTCGATCAGACCGTGCGTCTGATTGCCGACCTGCAGGCCAATAGCATACAGGGAGATGACGCCAAGGCATCATATGCCATCCCGTATCTGGTTGCCGCGGACCAGGAGGGTGGCTCGGTGGCACGCATCACCATGGGCACGCGCGGCACGGGCAGCATGGCCATCGGCGCGACGGGGGATGCCGCCGAGAAAAACGCATTGCAAACGGGTCAGGTGTTTGGCAAGGAGCTCTCGTCTTTGGGCATAAACGTCAACCTCGCCCCCTGTGTCGACATCATTGCCGACGTGGCGGACGCGGGGATGAGCACGCGGGTGTTCTCCAACGACCGCGACACGGTTGTGCAGCTCTGCAAGGCGTTTTGTTCCGGTGTGGGGGAGCATGGCGTCATCACCGTGCTCAAGCACTTTCCCGGGGCGGGCGACGGCGCCGACGATCCCACGGCCGTTTCCATCTCGCTGGATGATTTGCACGACCAGGGGCTTGGGGCGTTTGGCGACCTTGTTCCCCAGGGCACCGAGATGGTTATGACTTCGGCGGTCACATTCCCCTCGTTCGACGACCAGTATGTGCTTGCCGACGGCAAGACCAAGGGATACTATCCGGCAACCATGTCGCCCAAGATCGTGACCAATCTGTTGCGGGGCGAAGTGGGCTTTGACGGTGTGGTGGTTACCGACGCCTTGGAGATGGATCAGTTTTTCCAAGAGCCGGGTAACGGCGTCGCCATCCTGCCGGGCGAGAAGGGGAGTGTTGCATGCTGTGTGGACATTGCCCAAAAGTGCATCCTGGCCGGATGCGACATCCTGCTCATGCCCACCGATCTTAAGAACGCCGAGGCAGTCTCCTTCTACGACGACTACATTGCGGGAATCGTCGCCAAGGTGCAGGATGGCAGCATTGACCCCGGCCGAATCGACGAGTCGGTAAGACGCATCCTTCAG
Source organism: uncultured Coriobacteriaceae bacterium (assembly GCA_902780305.1). Classification (GTDB taxonomy): domain Bacteria; phylum Actinomycetota; class Coriobacteriia; order Coriobacteriales; family Atopobiaceae; genus RUG440. Next base: position 2,730 of record CACZFB010000087.1, read on the forward strand.
CTCAAAGAGAAGCACGAGTTGCTCGTTTCCAAGAAGGGGAGCGATACGGACGCCGCTGTTGCCGCGGCACGTGAGGTGGTGGGGTGCGACGAGCACCATGCCATCGAGCGTTCCATCGCCGAGCAAAGCGTTACCTTGCTCAAGGGGGACGACGTGCTTCCCATTCCCGGCTCGGGTGCGCATGTGGTTGTCGTGGGTCGCACGAAGAACGACGCCAACCCCATAGGCTATGCGCTCGACGAACTCATGGAGAAGGGTACGATTGACAAGGGTGCCTACGTGGACAACCGCCTGACCAACAAGACGACGGGCGACGCGGGGGCTGCAACGAGCATCTATGTGGACTGCTACTTCGACGCGTCGGATGGGGGCGGGCTTACGTTCTCCCAGGAGCTCTCCGCGGCAATCGCGGAGGCGGACTATGTGCTGTGCCTGAGTGCGACGCCGGCTGGCCTCGACGCACTGCAGGACAGTGACCCGTGCATGCAGGGCATAAGCCGTGCGTTGAGCGAGTCTCGGGCGGCTGAGGCAACGTTCGTGCTGCTCAGCAACAACCTGCCGGTGGACGCGGCACGTTTTGCCGATGTCGATGCCATCGTATGTTCGTATCTGTCGGCCGGGTTCGCCGTTGACCCCCACAAGGGAAGCGGCCAAAAGAACGTCGGCTTTGCCAACGCCAACGTTCCTGCGGCGATTCGCGCCATCTTTGGCGTGGGTAGCATGACCGGCACACTGCCCGTCGATGTACCCATGATCGCGAAGGGAAAGGACGGAAGGTACGCGTACACGCGCGAGATCCTGTACAAGCGGGGAAGTGGCAACGGCAAGAACTAGCAGGCGGTCTATTGGTTGTTGAAGTGTTGGGAAAAATGGCCTATACTCGTTGGACGTAAATCGGGGCGTGGCGCAGCTTGGTAGCGCATCTGCTTTGGGAGCAGAGGGTCGCTGGTTCGAATCCAGTCGCCCCGACCAGAAAAACCGCAGGTCAGCATATGTGCTGGCCTGCTTTTTTGTTAAATGTTTTTCTCGCTCATTACATGGCGTTACATAGTAAGGTACCGAACAATTGCACGTTAACAAAAACGAGGGCACGGGAAACGGTTCCAATGAGAAAAGGGGTTTGGCCCCTTTTCTCATGCGAGCGGTGCCGTGGCCGTTGTTGCCATCTTGTATCCCCTTGGTTACGTCATGATGGGCGAAACATAGTCGTTAACATTTGGCCGTACCCTTCTCATGTTCGTTTGGAAGGCATGACTCAGCGAGAGGAGTACAACCATGTCCTATTCCGAGAAGGTGCTTGCAGAGCTCAAGGAGCGCTATGCCGCCGACCAGCCCGAGTTCATCCAGGCTGCGACCGAGGTTCTGGAGACCATCCAGCCGGCGCTTGACGCGCACCCCGAGTACGAGGAGGCAGGCCTGCTCGAGCGCCTGGTCGAGCCCGAGCGCGTAATCCAGTTCCGCGTGCCCTGGACTGACGACAACAACAAGGTGCACGTGAACCGCGGTTGGCGCGTCGAGTACAATTCGGCAATCGGCCCCTACAAGGGCGGCATCCGCTTTAACCCCACCGTCACGCTCGGCATGCTCAAGTTCCTGGGCTTCGAGCAGACCTTTAAGAACTCCCTCACCACGCTCCCCATGGGCGGCGGCAAGGGCGGCTCCGACTTCGACCCCAAGGGCAAGTCCAACATGGAGATCATGCGCTTCTGCCAGTCCTTCGCAACCGAGCTGACCCGCCACATTGGCCCCGACACCGACGTTCCCGCCGGCGACCTGGGCGTGGGCGGCCGTGAGGTGGCTTACATGTTTGGCCAGTACAAGCGCCTGCGCAACGAGTTCACCGGAACGCTCACCGGCAAGGGCCTGAGCTTTGGTGGCTCCCTTGCCCGTACCGAGGCCACCGGCTACGGCCTGGTGTACATGGTCGCCGAGTACCTCAAGTGCCACGACGACTCCTTCGAGGGCAAGACCGTGGTGGTTCACGGCTCCGGCAACGTGGCAATCTATGCCGTCCAGAAGGCCGAGCAGCTTGGCGCCACCGTGGTGGCCGTCTCGGACACCAAGGGATGGATTTACGATGCCGAGGGCATCTCGGTCGAGGCGCTCGAGGGCATCTATGCCGCCAAGCGTTCCGGAAACGACCGTGGTGTGAGCTTGGAGAAGTACCTCGAGTGGCGTCCCAACGCCGAGTGGCACGCCGAGGATGGCCGTGGCGTATGGGGTGTTACGTGCGACGTCGCGCTTCCGTGCGCCCGCGAGAACACCCTGCTTTTGGAGGACGCCCAGAAGCTCGTTGCCAACGGCTGCAAGATCGTGGGCGAGGGCGCCAACATGCCCACCACACTTGAGGCGACCAAGTTCCTGCAGGAGAGCGGCGTTGCGTTCTTCCCCGGCAAGGCGGCCAACGCCGGTGGTGTAGCGGTCTCCGGTCTGGAGATGGCCCAGAACGCCGGCCACATCTCCTGGACCTTCGAGGAGGTCGACGAGCGCCTGCAGTCCATCATGAAGAGCATCTATCATGCGTGCGACGACGCCGCTCGCGAGTATGCCACCGAGGGTGACTACGTGGCTGGCGCCAACATCGCCGGCTTCCTCAAGGTTGCCGACGCCATGATGGCTCAGGGCATCGTATAGCACGGCTCGTACCAACAACCAAAGGGGCAACCCCCATTGATCTGTCGCCTGCGGCAATCAGTGGGGGTTGCCCCTTTGGTCGCTGAAGGCTCGCGAAACGTGGCATGCGCTCCACTCCCGGTAACCTATTTGCACTTGCCGAAAACCACTTGGTTGCGTGTTTGGCTTGAATCGATACTAGTTTCTATATCAGATACTCCTCAGCGGGCAGTGGGGAAGACATGGGACGCTATCGCATCGGCTTAATGGTTGGCAACAAGTCCATCGACTACGTGCACGAGATTCGCATGGGCATTCAAAACACTCTGGAGGAGTCCGGTCATCAGCTCGTTGCCATATCCGACCTCATTCCCTTCCACTCGCGTCTTAACACAGCTTCCTACTTTCGCGTGGCCTTCGAAATCGTGAGTCGCCTCAATCTGGACGCTGTGATCGTTCCAGCAGGAATCATATCGGGCTACCTGAACGCCAGACATGCCTCGCTGCATGAGTTCCTCAGCATACTGGACCCCAACAAGACGCTCGTCATCGAGCGCGTGTTGCATGGGTACCGCTGCGTCGGGAAGGACAGCACACAGGGGATGCGCGAATGCATGCGGCACCTCATCGAGACGTGCGGATACAAGGAGATAGGCTTCATCGGCGGCCCCGAGTCAAGCAAGGGTGCCCGCGAGCGCGAGGAGGTATATCGCCAGGAGATGGCATCAGCAGGCTTGGCAGGATAATGGACCTGCACGTGGGGCAACGCGGGGCGCTGTTCTACCTGGACTTGGACGGGCTCAAGCTCATCAACGACAACTATGGGTACGACGCCGGAGACGAGGCTATCATACAAACCACGCGGGTACTGGGAGCCTGTTTGCCCGACGAGACGATCCTGGGCAGGCTTGGCGGCGACGAGTTCATCGCGTTCACGCTTGCGGGGGACGACCGGCTCATCGATTCCGTTGGCAGTTCGGTCGACGCGAGCATGGCAACGTTCAACGCGACGCACTCGTATCCGTTCGATCTCTCCATCTC
>CACZFB010000088.1 GCA_902780305.1 uncultured Coriobacteriaceae bacterium
TCTGGCGGGCCAGCCGGTTGTCTTTGAAGTGACCATCAACGGAATCTATACCTACTCTGAACCGGAACTGACAGATGAATATGTTGCCGGCCTGCAGCTTACGGACGAGAAAGGCAAACTCCTGAAGACAGCGGATGATTTCCGTGCCTATGTCAGAGCTCAGCTGGAGATGGATGCGGATACGCAGTTCAAACGGGAATTCCAGCAAAAGGCGGTTGAACAGCTCAGGACCATTGCCGAGTATAAGGGAGATCTGCCGGAAGCCTACAGAGGCAGAATTTATGATTATTACCATGATGATATCCAGCAGGAAGCGGATGTTTCCGGCATGACTGTTGAGGAAGTCTGTAAAGCCAACGGAATTGATCTGGACAACATTGCGGATACCTATACAAAGACAGAACCCAATACTTGGGGCACCTGCAGCTGGTCCATCGATGCCAACGGCGTGCTGCGCGTGTGGCCGACCAACGGTGTGAGCGGCCAGCTTGCGGACTCCAGGGGCTACGACAGCGATGCGACCCTGGCGTTCTTCCCTTGGAGCGCCCATCGCTCCAGCATCAAGTCCGTCGTCTTCGCCAACGGGGTGGAGCTGCCCGCGGACTGCAGGGGTATGTTCTACGGCTGTTCCTCGCTGAGGAACATCGACGTCTCGGGCTGGGACACCTCGGCGGTAACGAACATGAGCCGCATGTTCTCCGGCTGCTCGTCGCTCGCTTCGCTTGACGTCTCGGGCTGGAACGTGGGGCAGGTGCGTGACATGTACGGCATGTTCAACGCCTGCTCCTCGCTCACGTCCCTCAACGTGTCGGGCTGGAACACCGCGGCCGTGCGGGACATGGCGTACCAGTTCTGCGGCTGCACGTCGCTCACGTCTCTTAACGTCTCGGGTTGGAACACCTCGTCGGTCACCACCATGAACGGCACCTTCTCCGATTGCTCGTCTCTGAGCGGCCTCGACGTCGCGAACTGGAACACCTCGTCCGTTGCGGACATGTCGTACCTGTTCAACAACTGCTCGTCCCTAAGCGGTCTGAGCACCGGCAGCTGGGACACCCATGCCGTTACGAACATGCACTCGATGTTCAGTGGCTGTGCCGCTCTTGCGTCCCTTGGCGTCTCGAGCTGGAACGTCGGGAAGGTAACGAACATGGACACCATGTTCAGCGGCTGCTCGTCCCTAAGCAGCCTGGGCGTCAGCAACTGGAACACCCAGTCCGTCCAGAGCATGCGATCCATGTTCTACAACTGCGCGTCCCTCACGGCCGCCAACCTCGCCAACTGGAACACCGCTTCCGTCAAGGCAACACGCGCGATGTTCAGCGGCTGCAGCGCCCTGGCCACCGTGAGGCTCGCGCAGTGGAACACGGCCGCGCTCACGGACGTGCGGGCCATGTTCTTCGATTGCTCGTCGCTTGCGTCCCTCGATTTCTCGGGTTGGGACACCGTCGCTCTTACCGACAAGGACTATGCGCTTTGGGGATGCGACGCGCTCACGACGATTACGGTGGGCACCGGATGCCGAGCGAATCTGCTTTCACAGATGCCCAACGACTACTGGCGGTCCACACAAAACTCCCAGTCGTACACGCCCCAGCAGATTGCCGCCAACCGCGCGCAGGTCGCAGATACGTACACGCGGCTCAGGGACATTGCGAAGGCAATCGTATCGCCCATTCCCGCTCTGACGTATAGGGACGGGGCACAGGTCGTGCCGGACCAGGTCGTCGTTACGTACGGTGGCACCGCGCTTCGGCAGGGGGTCGACTACACGCTGTCGTACCGCAACAACGTAGACGTGGGCACTGCGACGCTTAGGGTTACGGGCATAGGCAACTACACGGGCACGCAGGATGTCGAGTTCGACATCATTCGTGCGCAGGTCCCGCTGCCCAAGGTGTCTACGCCCACCTACAACGGCGGTGCGCAGCGAGGTGTCGCGAGTGGGTCGGGATACACGCTCTCGGGCACCACGCAAGCCGCGGCCGCGGGGAGCTACGTTGCCTACGCGACGCCCGACGCCAACCACTGCTGGCCTAACGGCAGTACCGCCCGCAGGGAGCTGCACTGGTCCATCTTGCCGGCGGGCATCTCTGGCGCGACACTTTCCAGCATTGCAAGTCAAACGTACACCGGCAAAGAGATACGCCCCGAGCCCACCGTAACGCTCAACGGCAAGAGGCTCGCCAAGGGCACGGACTACACGCTGTCGTACCGCAACAACGTAAATGCAGGCACCGCGACGGTTACGGTTACGGGCAAGGGCAACTATGCCGGGACCAAGGCATCCACGTTCACGATAACGGCTCCGCCGTCGTCCGGTGGCGCCGGCGGTGGCTCCAACTCCGGCTCCAGCACCAAGCCGTCGCCCGCCCCCGCGCCGCTGCCCGCCCCCGCGCCGCTGCCCACGCCGCACGTCTCGTACCGCACGCACGTGCAGACCTTTGGCTGGCAGTCGTACGTGCTTGACGGCGCGATGTCGGGCACGTCGGGCAAGAGCAAGCGCTTGGAAGGCATCAACATCTTCCTCAGCGACCTGCCGTACACAGGTGGCATCCAGTACCGAACCCACGTGCAAAGGATCGGATGGCAGGGCTGGCGCAAGGACGGCCAGATGTCGGGCACAAAGGGCCGGTCGCTGCGGCTGGAGGCCATCGAGATCAAGCTCTACGGCGAGCTCGCCAACCACTACGACGTCTATTACCGCGTGCACTGCCAGCGCTTTGGCTGGATGGGCTGGGCAAAGAACGGCGCCCGCTCCGGAAGCGCCGGTTACAGCAGGCGCCTTGAGGGAATCCAGATCGTGCTGGTAAAGAGGGGAGACCCTGCACCGGGAAGCACGTTTGCGGGAATTACCCAAAGATTCGCGAGTCCCTTCCGGCAAAGGGGAAAGTAGCGAAGGTGAGGGGATTGCCCCACGTCACGAGCGGAGCGCCATCGTACGACGACCAGGTTACAGAAAGGATGCGACCATGACATTGAGGAACAAGGGGGGCTTTGCTCAGCGAACCCTGTGGCCGGCCGTGGCGGCGATTATGGCAGGCCTCATGATGGCCGATCCCTTGAGTCATACCTGCGCCTTGGCACTTGATGTCGACGGGCAGGCGGTGACGCAGGGAGCCGAGGACGTGATGGCATCCGACGACGCCCCCACGACCAAGGAGGAGGCCGGCGAGCAGCTCGACGCCGCCACGCAGGAGACCCAGACGGCATACGAGGAGCTGGACACGGCCACCACCGAGGAGGCCAACGCGCAGCAGGCGGTTGACGACGAGCTCGCCCGCGAGGCCGCCGCCATGCAGGACGCGACCGACAAGAACCAGGCCGTGGCCGACACCAAGAAGAGCACCGAGGACGACCTCGACGACCACATCGAGGCGGGCGACCCGGCTTTCAGCAGCGGTCGCGTGACCAGCGACGCCGAGTATGACCAGCGCATGGCGGCGGCCACCACGATGGAGGACATCTACTCGGACGAGGACGGTGCCCTCGTAGACGAGGCGGAAACCCTCCGCCAGAACGTCACCCAGCAGCGCCAGGCGGAGCAGGAAAAGATTACGACGGCTCAGGCTGACGCCGACGCCTCTCGTGCACGCAGGCGCGACATTCAGAGCGATGATGCGGTCAGCTTGGAGGAAACCAACAACCAGACTTTCGCCACCGCCCTGCAACTGGCGACTGGAGCCAATTTGTTTAGTCTTCCGTTGGATTTGGGAAACACCACGCTCGTAACTCTCTATGAGCAGTATCTCGACCTCGCTCTCCGCATCGGGCAAAAGGATGCGACTCTGCAAGTTTTTGCGGGGGAGCAGGAAGGTGTCATCGAGGATGCCGATGCGGCAACCAAGCGCTACAAGGTTATCTCTTCTCATTACAGCGATGCACAAGCCGCAAATACTGCGTATGAGGGTTATAAGGACCGGTATGTAAACATTCATGTCCCTCAGCTAGTAGCGGGGGATAGTATTGCTGCGACGCAGCTTCTTCTCAATGCTGGACTCACAAACGATAGTTGGCAAGTTCGCTACATTCAGGAGACAGGAACGCTCTCGGATATTGTAGCACGTTTGACGCGGTCTGAAAGCACAGTTAGGGCGTATTCAACTATGCTCGGAGGAGACATTAGTTGGGATGCAAGTGAATACAATTGGGTTCTTGACAAGAGCCTCGTTCCGTATTTCCCCACCTACATGACCCTGAACACCTATCAGGACCCGAACGACCCGACCTACACCCAGCATGGCATGGTCGACCAGGCGGATGCCCTTCTGAACGAGGCCGAGTGGCGTAGCGACAAGCTCGCCCGCGAGTTCCTCGGTAGCGACGGGGCCTACGCCGCATGGGACCAGGCGGGACGCCCCGACCTCGGTGAGGCGTTTGACGCATTCGTGCTGACCAAGTATGCGGCCGCGCATGATGTCGTCGCCACGAACGTGGAGTTCACCCGTGCCACGCCCAACCTGAGCACCATGAACCCGAACCTATCGAACAACCACCTCGCCAGCCTCGGCGCCGCCTATGCCGCGGCGGGCACTGCGAACGACGTGGCCGCGCAGAACGACGGCGCGGCACCCGAGAAGGCGACGCTCGCCCAAATACAGCAGGCACGCCAGCGGGCTCAGGACAAGTATTACATGGCCCTCGTGCGACAGACCTCTGCCAAGGCTGCCTATGAGCGGTGGGTTTATGTGCAAGAGCATGCGGGCCCGGTCACACCGCTGCAGGCGGGCGATGGTGGGCAGTCCGCGACGGGGAATGCCGTGGTCGCCGGCGTCGACGATGCGAGCTCCACGCCGGCAACGCGGCCACCTCGCGTCACGACGCGTGTCGTTGCCAAGGATCCAGTGTCAACCATGCCGACGACAGGTGAGCAGGAAACCCAGCCAGCAAAAGCCTCCGAAGCCATGGCTGACGATGAGGTCGCAGACATCACCACACCATCCGCAAATCGGCTCCCCGCAACGGGCGACCACCGCTTAGGTTCCCTCGTCGAGGCGTTCTCGGTGGCAGGCATTCTCTCGCTCCTGCTTGCCGCCATACGTCGCCTACGCTCAGCCGATTAATGTGGCAGTGTTGTCCGTTTGGGAAGAGGTGCCTTTTGGGCATCGGGCGCAGCCGGTGCCCACAAGGTACCTCTTCCCAAACGGACAACTACGGCGTGGCCAATTAGTCCAGTGAGAAACCCACAGGCTATGCCTGTGGTGCTAACAACGGTTTTGCCCTTAACGAGCCTTTTGTAACAGATTGACCTCGCTACTAGCATATAGGACGCGGCTGGCGGGCTGCGAGAGCTGGAAGGTTGGCGGCACGCGTATGGTAAGCCTGGACAGTGTGGAGTGCCGAAACGCCGAGGAGCGCGGTTCGGGAAGGCCGAAGAGGGATCTTGCCACGGTGTAGGCGAATCTTCTGCCGGCTGTACAATATCCGATCTCATTCTCGATAACGAGGACATGTCGTTGGTGACCGATGCGCTGCGAGACGCATTACATGCAAGCCAAGCATTCGACTTGGAGAAGCTCGCGGTTTTCTTGTGCGAAAGACAACTAAAGAACGCGGCACACTCGCTTTACGAGGAGCTCATCACGAATGCTGGCAATGACGGAGGGGGTCATGATGGGTCCGACATATAAGAGCTCCCGAGCCTTGGAGATGGCAGTAATGGAAGCGGCAAAGCTTTCTCCCTTGGACACAGGGAAGGCTGTATCCGGTTTCTATTTCCACCGCCTGCTCTGCAGGGTATTCGCGTACGGCAGCATGGCCTTCGTGTTCAAATGACCGCCAGTTTGCGAGTTTTTGCACGCAAACAGGACTAGTAGATTCCCTGCGATTGTGAAAGAATGCAGAGGCGCTTGCTTCGACTCTTTTGGAACCGGCAATTCGAATGAGCGTTACGGGCAATCGCTGGAATCATGATGAGCTATGCTGGCGGGAATAGTCGCATCTAACCGCATCTTACTGGGGGTCAAGGGGTCGCCTTCGAATCCAGTCCACCCGACCAGAAATGTTTGAGCAGGTCAGAGGCTTGAAGCTCTGACCTGTTTTCTTTTGCCCACCATATGCCCACCATGGTGCCCACCAAAATTGCAAGGGGTGCTTCTGGTGCTGGATGCCCACTAACCGTACCAACCTGGAATGTGGGCACGCGGGCGCAGCCCAACGTCAAAAAGCGCCTGCGTCCTCCGTCGTGGCGGCCGCTCCGGGGCGCCCCCGCCCCTGGCCCAGTTGTAGACGTGAACTCGGTCCGGCGCCGCGAGAGTTCACATCTACAGCGACGC
>CACZFB010000089.1 GCA_902780305.1 uncultured Coriobacteriaceae bacterium
TCAATGGGGGCCACCCCTTTAGACGGGCTCAAATTCGACCATCTTTTGGCGTTTTGTTGAATTGGTCGTCCTACCATAGGATTCGCGTTCTTGTGGAAACGATTCCACGCTTTACGATACATATGCAATTCAAGGCAACGCAGCAAAAGGAGAGCCGTGGACATCAATGAGATAGCCCGACGTGCCGGTGTGTCGCGCGCAACGGTCTCTCGCTATCTCAATAGCGGCTACGTCTCCCAGGAAAAACGCGACCTCATTGCGAGCATTATTGAGGAAACTGGCTACACGCCCTCAAAGCAGGCTCAGCAGCTTCGCACCGGAAAAACGAAGCTGGTGAGCGTCATCATACCCAAAATCAACTCCCAGTCGGTGGGCCGGATGGTCGCCGGCATTACTGACGAGCTCAACGATGCGGGATATCAGGTAGTGCTCGCCAACACCAACAACGACACCGAGACCGAATTGGCGTTCCTCAACCTGTTCGCACCACGCAACCGAGTTGACGGCATCATCTTCCTGGCAACGGTACTCGCGCCAGAGCACTACAAGCTGATGAGGCGATTGGATGCGCCCTGTGTGATTCTTGGGCAACAGGTCGCTGGTTACCCCAGCGTGTATCAAGACGACTACAACGCCGTCTACGAGCTCACGCGCCTCGCCCTGCGCAAAGGACACGTGCCCGGCTACCTAGGCGTATTGGAGGAAGACGTCGCGGCGGGAAAACAGCGCCACCAGGGGTTTTTGGACGCCTGTGCACGAGAGGGCGTAACTCCCTCACCCCACGCCCAGCTCATCGTGGGATTCGATGCCGACGCTGGCTACTTCGGCGCCGAGAAGCTCATGGACACCGTTTCCGGTCTCGACGCCATCGTGTGTGCGACCGACGACATTGCCTTTGGAGCCATGATGTGCGTCATTGAGTACGGCCTCAGCGTACCTGGGGACATTCAGGTTACCGGCGTAGGCGACAGCCAGCTCAGCCGAATCGCCCGTCCCTCGCTCTCCACGGCACACCTGCACTACCGGACAAGCGGCATGATGGCCGCGCGCATGCTGCTCAACCGCCTTGCCGGCAAGGCCTCCACGCACGAAGACATCAGGATGGATTTCGAGATCTATGCCAGGAGCTCCACGCGCTGATTTTGCGGTTAGCGCAGGCTTGGCCCATCAATGAGGCTTCCCCCTTTGATAGGCCAACACATTCTGACCAGCCCCGCAAAGTAACCGTGAGCTTTTTTCCTTACTTTGTGAGTTTCGGCAACCGCACGTTATACGGCGCTGACAGGGGTAGTATGATACGCCGACACCGATTGGAAACACTTATGAAGGGCATGTAAACAGCGCGCATGCAAGAGCATATGGACGAATCACAAAACAAGAGAGAGGGTCGTTCGTCGTTCTGGGGAACGGGTACCAGCACGCCCGACCAGCAAACGGCGGAATCGCTCTCATTACAGGACACTGTCCCCGCAGGCGAGGCGCTCGATGTCGCCATGCCCGAGGCGGAGGGTCAGGCGGCGCCTGCGGCGCCCGCTCGATCCGCACGAGACATGTCCGAGGCGCTCACAGAGCTCAAAGAGACCAATGAGGCGCAGGAGAAGCCAACGCGGAACGCAAGGGACAACGCACCCATGGACGCCCGTCCGGTGCAGGCGCTTGACGACACCGGAGCCATTCAGGTCAAGAAGCGTGGCACACGCACCATCGTGCGTAAGCGCAAGTCGACCAAGGCCATTCGTCCCTACGGCGACGGGCAACAATACAAGCTCAGGCGCCGGCCAGTTGCCACACCCAGCGATGAGGCGGCTGCCGCACCGGCTCCTCAGGCCAAGCCAGCGAGCGAACGGAAGGCATCCCGCGAGCAGGCGGTGCAGCAGGATACCCCCGCGCAGGATGCGCTCGGTGCGACCGCTCAGCTGCAGACCGAGACGCCCACCAAGATCGATCAGGCCAAGGAGGTCATCGCCGAGTCTGCCTCTGCGGTGGCCAGCGCAGCAGGCAGCGCAATCAGCAACATTCCCGACGCGGCCCGCAATGCCTTCGACAAGGCCCAGGAGCTTATGCCAGACGAGAACCCCCTCAAGGGACTCAACCTGCGCGAACGTCTCGCTCGCCTGGGCAAGCACATTGCTCGCCTCGCCAAGCGCATCGCAGGCATAAAACTCAAGCGCTGGCAACTCGTGACGCTCGTTTGCGTTGCGGTGCTTCTGGTATATGGCTTGGGCGCACTCTTCGCCTCGTTCCGCATGCCCGCACACGTGTTCGTAAACGGCCACGACGTCTCCGGCATGTCCAAGGGTGCCTTCGTCGAACAGGCCCGGACTTACGCCGATGACTACACGCTTGAGGTGACGGGCGACAACGTGGACCTCGACGTCCGCGCAGGCGACATCGACCTCAAGTACGACCCGGATGCCTTTACCCAGTCCGTCCTGTCCAGAACTTCCGGCTGGTCCTGGCCCATCGATATGTTTGTGACCCACGAATGGGATGTTACCGATGGCATCACGCTCGACCAGGCGCGGTTGGAGCAGGCCGTGTCCAACGCGGTCACCTGGGCGAACAAGACCGCAACATTCCCCAAGAATGCGTCGATCTCGTACGATGCCAAGAGCAAGTCGTTTACTGGCGTCGAGCAACAGTATGGCAATGCGGTCAACGAGGACAGCGCCAAGGCGAAGGCCCTCCTTGCCGCATCCACCCTGCGCCGCGAGGCACAGCTGGGCGAGGACGACATTCTGCAGCCAAAGATCACCCTCGACGACGGGACGCTGGCCCAGGCCTTGGAGGCGGCGAATGCTCGAGCCGGCATCAGCCTCGATCTGCAGATGGACGGCAAACGCATGGCCGTCGTTGATTCCAGCCTGCTCACCAAGTGGATAACCCTCGACGAGAACGGCAACGTGGTTGGCGACCTGGACGCGATTACCAAGTGGACCCGCGGCGACTTCTCGGCCTCCATCGACACCGTTGGCACCACTAGAACCTACACGCGGCCCGACGGCAAGCAGGTGACTGCCGAGGGCGGCGAGTACGGATGGAGCGTAGACGGTGCCCAGCTCGCCACCATCATTGCCGATCGCATTGCCAAGGCTTCCAGCGACCCGGTCGAGGTCCCGTTTAAGAGCAAGGGCAAGGTCCTGGCTGCGAAGGGCACACCCGACTGGGGCAAGCGGTTTATCGACGTCGACCTCTCCGAGCAGTACGTGCGCATGTACGACAACGACGGAAACTGCATCTGGGAGTCCCTGTGCGTGTCGGGCGACATGGCCAACGATCAGGGAACGATCACGGGCGTGTATGCCATCGAAAAGAAGGAGTCCCCCGCCACGCTCGTGGGCCTCGACTACGACGGCGACGGTCTGCCCGACTACGAGAACGAAGTCAACTTCTGGATGCCGTTCTATGGCGGCTATGGCCTGCATGATGCCACATGGCGCTACTCCTTTGGCGGCGACCTCTTTAAGTACGAGGGCAGCCACGGCTGCATCAACCTCCCCTACGACACCGCTGAGTCACTTTACAGCTATGTCGACAAGGGCGATCCGGTGGTCGTGCACTGGTAGCGGTGCCGGCCTGTCAAAGGGGGCGACCCCCATTGATTGCCGCAAGCGGCGTATCAATGGGGGTCGCCCCCTTTGACAGGCTGGCACGAGGTATCGGCCGTTCGTACCACGGCTTTCCACATCCCCTTCAACTACCTTCCACCGAATTTTCAAATTCCAAGCCGTTTTAGCATCGTTTGGTAGTAGTATGAGTCGCGTGTGAGAACGATTTCACGTGATTTCTGGCCTTTTTACGGTGATTTGTGCGTTCTCACAGTAGGTAGGTTTTTGGGAAAGGAAGTACAAGGAAAGGGAAAGGGAGGTTTCTTATGGCAGCTGAGCACGCGCAAGCAGCAAAAGAAATCTTGGCAGCGATCGGTGGCGCCGAAAACGTCGTCTCCGCCGCTCACTGCGCCACGCGCCTTCGTCTGGTCATCGCCGATGACTCGAAGGTCAACATGGACGCCGTGGAGGATGCCTCGCTCGCAAAGGGCAACTTCCAGGCCGCAGGTCAGCTTCAGGTGATCTACGGCACGGGCACCGTTAACAAGGTGTTTGAGGAGTTCTGCAAGCAGGGCAACATCAGCGTCGGTTCCACCGACGACGCCAAGGCAGCTGCGGCCGCCAAGGGCAACCCCATTCAGCGCGCCACAAAGGCACTGGGCGACGTGTTCGTCCCCATCATCCCCGCCATCGTAGCCTCGGGCCTCATGATGGGTCTTACCGAGGGTCTAAACAACGCCGTGGGCGGCGCCCTCAGCATGAACCCCTGGTGGATCCTCATTCACACGTTCTCCAACGCATCGTTCGTATTCCTGCAGATTCTCATTGGCTTCTCGGCCGCTCGCGTCTTCGGCGGCAATGAGTTCCTGGGTGGCGTCATCGGCATGATCATGAACCACACCGGCCTCATGAACGCCTGGAGCATCCCCGGCTCCGAAGGTGCCCTCATCGTTGGCTCCGACGCCGCTGCCGCCACGCTTGGCGTACCTGCCGCCGAGGCTTCTGCCGACGCTATCATGGCAGCAAACTACCTGCCTCAGGTTGCCCTGATTCCTGGCGTGCCTCTGCTGGGCGCCGTGCCCCTGCAGGGCTATCAGGGCCACGTAATCCCCGTCGTGGTTGCCGTCTTCCTCATGTGCAAGATCGAGCAGTGGCTCCACAACGTCGTGCCCGACATGTTCGACCTGTTCGTCACCCCGCTCTGCACCGTGCTGGTTACCGGCCTTGCCACCATGGTCGTCATTGGCCCGATCTTCTCGCTCGTCGAAGAGAAGATCATGGAGTTCTTCCAGTTCCTACTCGGCATACCGTTTGGCTTGGGAGGCGCCTTAGCGGGTGCAATATACCCGATTACGGTCGTCCTTGGCGTGCACCACATGTTCAACGCGCTTGAGGCCGGCCTCGTGGCACAGGGTGCCGACAACTTCAACCCCATCATCTCTGCCGCCAACGTTGCCCAGGGCGCCGCGTGCTTCGCCGTCTTCGTGAAGACCGCCTCCGCCAAGAAGAAGGGCCTCGCGCTTCCCGCCGGCATCTCCTCGCTGCTGGGCATCACCGAGCCCGCCATCTACGGCGTGAACCTGCCTGCCCTCAAGCCGTTTATCGCGGCTATCTGCGGCGCAGCTGCTGGTGGCGCCATCGCCGCCTTCACCGGCCTCTACTCCATCGCCTACGGCATCACCGGTCTCTTTGGCTACCTCATCACCGCTGACGCCGTTAAGTACACCATCGTAATCGCCGTTGCCTTCGCCGTGTCCTTCGCCGTAACTATGGTGCTGTACAGCGACGACGAGAAGACCAAGGCTGCTGCCGCCCGCGAGGCTGCCAAGGCCGAGGCTCCTGCCACCCCCGCCGAGGTTGCCGCCGACTACGCCGCCGGCACCGTCGTGGCTCCCATGACCGGTGAGTGCATCGACATGACCACCGTTCCCGATCCCGTGTTCGCCTCGCTCGCCATGGGCAACGGCGTTGCCATCGAGCCCACCGAGGGCGGCATCTACGCTCCCGTAAGCGGCACCGTAACCATGGTTGCCGGCACCGGCCACGCCGTGGGCCTCATGGCCGACGACGGCACCGAGATCCTCATTCACGCCGGCATCGACACCGTCGAGCTCAACGGCGAGCCGTTCGAGATCAAGGTTGCCGCCAACGACAAGGTCAAGGCTGGCCAGCTCCTCATCGAGGCCGACCTCGACGCCATTAAGGCCGCTGGCAAGCCCGCGACCACCATGGTCATCGTTACCAACACTGACGACTATGCCGCCATCAACCAGACCTACGGTGCCTGCAAGGCCGGCGCCAAGGTTATGGACCTCAAGAAGTAACTGCCTCTTCTTGACAGGCGTCTTAAGCGGGGGTCACACGCGTGGCCCCCGCTTTTTTACCGCGGTCTATCAAAGGGGCTGCACCCCATTGATAGACCGCCAACCCATAAGAAGTTACTCACCTACCATATGCAGGCGTCTGCGAATGCCTCGGGGGTTTTGTCCACCACATCGTGTAAGCTATAGCAATGCGTATGGAATCGTTCCCACGAAAGGAGCTCGGCACATGTTCTCAGTAACCGCACTTGGAGAGGTTCTCATCGACTTTACGGACAGCGGCATCTCGGCCAACGGCCAGAAGCTCTTTGAGCGCAATCCCGGTGGCGCTCCCGCAAACGTGCTCGTGGCATTGCAGAAGCTTGGTCACAAGACCGCATTCATCGGCAAGGTTGGCGCCG
>CACZFB010000090.1 GCA_902780305.1 uncultured Coriobacteriaceae bacterium
TAGCGAGAGAAAATCGGAACTAGAATGATTTGGTGGAGCAGCTCAGGCGCTAACCAGTTGACGCAGTTCGGGTTTTCTTCCGTGTCCGATAACCCAGGATGTCCCTTATGTAGACGAGGTTCACGCCACTTTCCAGCAGGTCGATTGCCTTCTGGTGACGAAGGGAGTGTGGTGACACCCCGTCTGGCATGGAAGCTCCCCTCTCCCGGGCCCCGCGCACGTGCCGCGCAAGTATGTCGGAGACACCGGCCCGTGTCAGGTGGCCACCCTTGGGACTTGGGAAGAGCGGGTCATCCGGGCTGGCGTCCGAGCGCGCCTCGTCGATGTATCCACCCACGAGCCTGGCGGTGGCGCGCATGAGAGGCACGACTCTGAACTTGCGTCCCTTGCCGAAGAGCGTGACGGTCGCCGGGTCGTCGATTCGCACGTCCCCGACATTGAGCGCGCAGAGCTCGGAGACTCTTGCCCCACTGTCGTAGAGCAGCGTGAGCAGCACCATGTCCCTTCTGCCCCTCGCGGTCGTCGCGTCCGGGTGGGCGAGTATGGCAGCGACACCCTCGCGACCGGGGATGACCATCCTCTTCTGTGTGGCCTTTCTCTGACGTATGGAGAGTATGCGCTGGTATTGGAGCAGGCGGCCTGGGTCTTCCAGCTTCACGTAGCCCACGAACGCCTTTACGGCACTGAGACGTTGGTTGAGCGTGCTGGGGGAGCAGCCCCTCTCGGCGAGCCAGCTGAGGAAGCCCTCGACGGCCACGCTGTCCAAGTCATCCATCGAGAGCCGCTCTGCACGCTTTCCCAGCGACTCGAAGTAAGAGAGCAGGAGCCTGAACGCATCCCTGTATGAGGCGATGGTGTTTGGGGAGAGGTTGCGCTGGCCGGGTAGGTACCTTCCCAGGTAGGCGGTGAGGTATCGGGCGAAGTCGCGGCTGGCCTTCATGACGGCACCACCCATCCGCATGCGCGCTCCACCTGGTCCACCATGCCCGGATACAGCTCGGCGGTCAGCCGCAGGTAGTACTCGGTGCACCGCGTGTCGGCGTGCCCCATGTAGGCAGCAAGAACGGGCATCTTCGAGTTCACGTCGGCACCCTCCTCGACCCATCTGCGCAGCCTATGGCACGCATAGGTAAAGCGAATGTCGTGGACGCGCGGCCCCCTTCCGCGTCCGCCATGTGGTATCCCAGCCTCCCATAGGGCGCTCCTGAAGAAGGAGTAGACGTAGCCCCTCGTGAGCTGCCTGCCCTCGGGCAGCGACCAGAACCGGGCGTGGGAGGCGTACTGCGGGTGCGCGTGCTCCGCAGTTCCTTTCAGCACTCCCATGCGCTCCGCCACGGACGGGTGCATGGGCACCACCCTCTCCCTGCCGTTCTTGGCGTTTCGGACGCGCAGGACTCCCGCGTCGAGATCGACGTCGCCCTTCTCGAGAGAGCAGGCCTCGCCGCATCTCATCCCGGTTGAGTAGAGCAACCGCAGCACGAGCGCCGCCTGTGCCCGCTGGCAGGCCACGTCCTCGCCCGCGATTCGGTCGGCTGCCGAGAACAGGGCCGCAAGCTCATGATTCGTGAATATGTGCGGCTCGTATGGGCTCGCCCCGCCACGCCCCCGGCCCCTCGGCGGCACGTACGCGTCGAACCCTGTGCGCACCATGAACTTGGCGAGGCCGCGCATCCAGCTTACGCGCAGCATCCTGTTGGACTCCGCCTCGCCTGGCCTGATTTCGCACCAAGCCTCGACTATGCCCTTGGGGAGCGCGTCCTGCCGACATCCCATCTCGTCGTGGAGGGCGCAGATCCTCCGCATGGCCCCCTCCGCCTTCTCAACCTTGAATCCGAGCGCTTGCCTCTCGGCCACGTAGGCTGCCGTTATCTCCCGGAAGGTGGCCATCACATCACCCCCTCGGGGTCGAGAGGGCAATCCGCAAGAGATTCGAGGTCCATCCGCAGGTACGTGCTGGTCGAGCGCTTGCTTGAGTGACCAAGTATGCGCGAGATGTCCTCGACGGAGGTCCCGCTGTCGAGCAGGCGCCTCGCGAGCGCGTGGCGCAGCGAGTGCAGGGTCTTGCGGTCGCCCTCGGCCTTGACCCCGGCCTTCCGCGCGCGAGACACCAGCACGTTGGTGAGGTTGCTGGTGGGGCCGAAGGGGTCGAACGGAGCCAAGTGCCGGACGAACAGCTCGGGACAGTTGGCGCCTGCGGGCCTGCCGTTGCGCAGGTAGTCGATCACGGCCCATCCGACGTCGTCGAGGAGCGGTAGCTCGAGCGGCACCCCCGTCTTGTGCTGGACTATGGAGATCCTCCTCTCTTCCCAGTTCAGGTCCGAGATGCGCATCGCCTTGATGTCAGAGGCCCTTAGTCCGAGCCGCGCGACCATGAGCAGCATCGCGTAGTCGCGCTTCCCCGTGGGATTCGCCCTGTCGATGGCCGTCATGAGCGCGTCGACATCCTCTGCCGTCCATGTGCCTGGCAGTTCCGGCGCGAGCCGGCAGTTCGGCTTGGGGACGGTGGCCTCGAGGTTCCGGTCGACAAGCCCGGCGAGGCGCAGGTGGCGGTAAAGGCGCCTGATGGAGAAGAGGTAGTCACCGATCGTCTTGGGATTCAGCGACGCTTTGGTCATCATGTAGTCGTGCGCCGACGTGTCGGTTATGCACGATGCGTCCGACCCCCCTCCCACGGCAAGGAACAGCAGGAAGTTCTTGATCTGGTTGCCACGCGAGTAGATCGTGGACTCGGAGAGTCCGTTGCGCCTGCACTCGGCCACGTATGAGTCCAGAAGGAGCTGAAGCCCCTCCGGAAGGGAGGTGAGTCCGAGCGCGCCCGGCTTCCTCTTGTAGACGCACCCGCAGGAGTCCCACTCCAGCATGACGCGCATGGAGCGGAGATAGTTTTTCATGTGGCCGGTCGTGGGTTTGGCGCGGTAGAGGTCCTCGACCCCTGTGCCGAACTTCCAGTTGATGAATTCGACCGCCAGACTCTCCGAGAACGCCGTGAAGCCATTCTCGTCTGCATGGCGCGCGAGATTCGCGTACATCCTTCTGTAACCTGCCACCGCCTCACTTGAGTAGCCGAGCCTCTCCAGCTCTGCCAGCACCGAGGTCGCGAGGGAGTCTAAGTTGGTGTAGTTTGGCATATGTCCTCCTATCGTTGCGTCAGCACACCTGTCGGCAACGCTAAAGGTCGGCACATGTTATGCCAAGAGGACCAGCGGTGACGGAACGCTAGCCTGTGCCTGCGTCCCGTTTTCCAACATAATTCGCGCCCAGGCATAAATGCCGTTATGTTTGTTCTTACATAACGGCATCAACTATTTCGACATGGACGAGTCCCGGGGTTACGTGAAGACGGCAACCGAGGTGAGCTCGGACAATTCCGCACTCATGCGCAACATCCGCCGGCACGAAAACGGCCTGGAGGGCTCGATCGTCTCGATAGCCAGGGCCGTCATGCACGCGTCGCGATCCTTCGGCGAGTCTATCCCCAACGAAGGCGAGGTACGCGTGCAGTTTGACGACAGCATCATCCAGGACACGGTCGCAGAGAAGGAGCAGGACATGCGCGAGGTGGGCGTCACCATGAACGCCTGGGAGTACCGCGTCAAGTGGTACGGCGAAGACGAGAAGACGGCCAAGGCACGGGCGCGTGGGCTCGGGGTGGTGTCCAAGGGCCAAATGCCGTCTGATTGAGAATTTGGAGCCGTTCCCATGTAAAACTGACTAAGACACCGTTACGTGTGGTACATTATCGGCAGTGAACCCGCCATGCCTATCTCTCGGCGTCAGTCGAGATGATGCAAACTTTGGCGGGTGTTCTCTTTTTTAGGGGTTGTATGGAGTACCAAAAGCCATGGCTTTCATATGAGCAGCAGGCAGACCGGCTCGAGGAGCGCGGCCTTGCGTTCGACCGGGCCGACCTTGTCGCCCACCTAGCGGACGTCGGGTACTATCGCCTGAGCGGATACTGGTACATCTACAAGCAGAATCCTGGAAGCGATGATGAATCGTTCGCACCGGGAACGTCCTTCGAGAAGGTGTTGGATCACTATACCTTCGACCGCCAACTCAGACTCATCACGCTCGATGCGATCGAGCGAGTGGAAGTCTACATGCGCACGCAGCTCGCCTACAGGCTCGCCGAGACGGCGGGGCCGTTTGGGTACCTGGACCGCTCGACGCTCCCGAACATGGAGCAAGGCGCGTACGGGCACTTTATGTCCAGGTGCTTCACGGCCTACGACCGTTCGAAAACGCTCTTCATAGAGCACTTCAAGCAGAAGTACGGTGACTCGCACGGGCTTCCGCCTTACTGGACGCTCGTCAACATCATGGACTTCGGCATGATGCTCACGCTCTTCAAGGGATCTCCCGACGACGTGAAGAGGGGCATAGCCGATGATCTGGGAGTGCGCGCGGAGGTCTTCGAGTCATGGCTGCTCACACTGAACACCGTTCGCAATGCTTGCGCGCATCACGACCGCCTATGGAACAAGCGCCTCGGCAACAGAACGAAGATACCACGCGGGCACAGATACCCCGAGTGGCACCGGCCGCATGAGGTGAACAACAGTACCACGTTCACGCTGCTGACCATCCTCGGCTACCTGCTCGAGCGCATCGTTCCCAACACGTCCTGGCATGGCAAGGTGGTTCGGCTCCTGCGTAGTAGAAGCGAGGAGGACTTGCGTCGCATGGGCTTCCGAGAGGGTTGGGAGACGTGCCCTATGTGGGCGAGGTGGCTCTCATAGCGTCGAGCACGTTCCCCTGGGTTCGAGTAGGTCCGGGTAAGGTTCGAGTTCCCGGGCCGGTGGCCCCTGCAGCGAAGCCTTTGCCGCCCGCGCTGGCTGATGGACTGGACGGGCGCGAACATGGCCACGCGGATCTACGCGGCCACTCCCGACGGCAAGGTGGGCTTCCGGCTGGTGAAGTAGCCGGCACCGCCACAACCGAATACGCGATCACCTGGGGCGGCCTGCGGGTCGCCCCTGCTGCGTTGGGGCCGCTGCCGCTGTCTCTGCCGCCGACGGTGCGCACAGGACGCGCAAGCGCACGACCCTAAAACGGTAGCGCAATGGGCGGGGGTGCCGTGTGGCGCGCGAGGGAGGGAAGGCCACCCGGGCAGCGGGCGGCCAGATAACGTTTGTAGCTGGAACACAGGGGGCCGCGGGCGTGGGCGGCTGAGCCCGCAGCGCTGAACAGACCGCCGCCAGGCGGGCTGTGAAGCGCCGTGGCGAAGACGCACGCTCCCGGCCGTCCCCGGTTGACTTGCATGCCGCCCGCTGCCCGGGTGGCCTTCCCGACCCGCGCCGCACGGCCTGCCGGCCCCATGGCGCGGACAACCCTCGATGACGCTGCGCTTGCGTGGCCTGTGCGCACGGCCCGGCGGCAGATAAATTCTGCGACGTGACGCTCACGGTCTCGGTGACTAACGGCAACGGAAAGCTCGCAGGTGCGGCGGCTGGGAATCGGTCACTATCCCTGTATGTGCGCTCTTCTCATTAGCCACGGTCTCTTCTCCATCTGCCTTTTTCTCACGTTCTTCTTTCTCAGGGCTTACGGTCCCTATCCCCTAACTGGCATTTCTCTCTTCTCTTATCTCGTTCCTTAGCTACCAGCTAATCCTTCTACTGTTGCGGTCTGTTAGAATGTGATGCGTTCTGTATTTACATCTGATTTACTCGGTAAGGATTCTTATGAAATATCGGGAGCTTGTAGAATCGGGTGCATCAACCTCTGAGATTCAGTCCTTTCTGACTGAATCGGAACTCGTCACGGTCACGCTTCGTTTGCCGCGCAACATGCGCGACTCCGCGAAGGAGTATGCGACGCTCAATGGTTTGAACTTCACATCTCTTGTGAAACAATGCCTTATCGAAAGACTTACTAAGAAGGACTAATACCTATGGCTGACATCAAGAAACTTGAAAAGGAGCTCTGGGAGGCGGCGGACAACCTGCGTGCCAACTCGAAGCTCACGAGCCAGCAGTACTGCATGCCTGTGCTCGGCCTAATCTTCCTTCGCTACGCTTGGGGCCGCTTCAAGATGGCCGACAGCCAAATAAAGGAATCGCGAGCGAAGGCAACCGGACGCCAGATTCCCATCGAGCCCGCCGACTACACAAAACGCGGCGCAATGTTCATTCCCGAGGAGGCTCGCTACGACTTCCTGCTGAACCTGCCTGAGAGTGAGAAGAACCTCGGCAAGCGCGTCGACGATGCGA
>CACZFB010000091.1 GCA_902780305.1 uncultured Coriobacteriaceae bacterium
CCAACGCCAGCAGCGAGCGGGCTGCGCTGGCCATGTCGCCTCGCCGTTCCGCCTTCACTTGTTCCACCTCGTCTAAGAAGCTGCGAAGCATCCCGATGCCGTCGTAGAACTGCGGATAGCCGTCGTAACTGCTTGCCGGCGGGACCTCCACATGGGCATCCAGGTAGAATTCGTCCGAAAGCTGGAACCGGGTGATACCCAGCTCTCTACGCGCCCGCTCCTGATACGGCTCCAATAGCGCGATCACGTCCCTCGAAGCCTGGACGTCCTCCGAGAAAGACGACGAGAATCGCTTGGAGTATTTGGTGTAGCCCAAAGGAACGATGGCCAGCGAGGTGATCTGCGGCCGTTCCTCCACCCAGCGCAGCGTTCGCTCCAGCTCCTCGCCATCGTTTATGCCCGCGCACAGCACGATTTGGCCGTGTACCTCGATGTTCGCGTCGCACAGCTGCTGCAGGACCTCCATGCCGCGCATGGCGTGTCTACCAATGAGCGGTATACGCACCTCTGGGCTCACGGCATGGATCGACACGTTGATGGGTTCCATGCGGCACCGTATAATGCGCTCCACGTCCGCATCGCTCACGTTGGTGAGCGTTACGAAGTTGCCCTGCAAGAACGACAGCCGGTAGTCGTCGTCGCGCAGCATCAGGGAGGCACGCGCATCCTTTGGCAGCATGCTCATAAAGCAGAACTGGCAGGCGTTGACACATGTCCTGATGCCATCGAACAGCACGTCGGTGAACTCTACGCCCCAGTCCTGCCCGGGTTCCCGCTCGAGCACACAGCCATAGAGCTCGTCGTCTTCGGGACTGTACACCACGAGCTCGGCAACACTGCCGTCGGCCTCCCAGCGCCAGGTGATGATGTCCTCCATCGGCTGCCCGTTTACCGCGTCCACGCGCATGCCCGGCTCCAGGCCGGCCTCCCATGCCGGACTCCCGTCCTCCACGCTCCCTATCCATGCCCCCTGACGGCGCTCGCGCGTGCTGGCGTAGTCGGACCGGCCCTCCGTTACCGATGTTCCCGGCATACCGTGGCTCCCACGCCTAGCTGCCTGCGGGGGCGAGTCCGTCGCACAGGCACGCTATGGCATCGCGCATCTGCACGATGTGCTCCGCGGGCGTCGAGGCACCCGCGGTAATCCCGATGCTCTGGGCTCCGGCGAACCATGAGGCCTCTAGTTGGGAGGGCTGCTCCACGTGATACGTTCGGTCGCATACCTCCTTGCAGACCTGAGCCAGGTGCGTGGTGTTGGCAGAGTTGTGTCCGCCGACCACCACCATAACATCAACGTTTGCGGCAAGTTCCCTTGCGGCATCCTGCCGCTCGCGCGTTGCCTGACAAATGGTGTTGTATACGCGCAGCTCCTCGCAGCGACCCAGCAACGCACAGACGACCTCGTCGAGCACATCCTTGGCAAGCGTCGTCTGGGCAACCACGCCCACACGCCGGGGCACCTCGGCCTCTCGCGCGTCTTGGGCAGAGCCAAGCACCAGCGCACCGGGAGCATGACCGCACGCGCCCTCGACCTCGGGGTGACCGGCCTCTCCCACCACCACGACCTGATAGCCATCACGCAGCAGGTTCTCGCAGTGGCGATGCACCCGCTTAACAAAGGGGCAGGTTGCATCCACCACATGGGCGCCCGTCTTTTTTGCCCGCCGCTCAACGTCTGGATGCACGCCATGGGTACGCAGGATAAGCGTTTCGCCTGGACCGACCTCCTCGGGCGTTTGTGCCACCACGGCCCCGCGCTCAGCCAGGTCGGTCACGACGATGGGGTTGTGGATGAGCGGCCCCAGCGTGTGTACCGTGCCCTGGCCCTCGCCCAGGGCCTGCCGGGTTATGTCGAGCGCGCGCTGCACACCAAAACATGCGCCGGCGTGCTGTGCCACCTGTACCGTAGCCATGTTTCCCTACATCTTTCCGGGATGCTCGGAGCGCAATTGGTCACGCAACTCGTACACGCGCTCCATGGCAACTCGCTCCATCTCCTTCGCCTGCTTCTTACGTCCCTTTACCCCAAGTTCCTCAAAGGTGATGGGGTCTCCCACACGCATGTACACGCGTCCGGGCTTCAGGGGCTTGTTGCCACCAGGGGCGCCGTCGCGCGCGCCCACGATTGCGATGGGAATCACGGGCACCTTGGCAAGCTGCGCGATGAGGGCAAAGCCGCCGTGGATCGTGACCTCCTGGTCCTCGGACTTTATGCGGGTCCCCTCGGGGAACACCAGCACGTCCTCACCGCGCTGCAGGGCACGCTGCGCACGTCGCACGGCCTTGATGTCGGCTGTGCCACGCGTGACGGGAATGGCACCGATGCGCGAGAAGAACCAGCTCACGAACTTGTTGTTGTCGAATTCGCTCTTGTATATGGGCCTCATGCGACGGCCGTGTGCCCAGTCCGAGACGACGATTGCCACGGGGTCGAGCATGGAGACGTGGTTCATAACCACCATGCGGCCACCGTCCGCATTCCACAGCTTCTTTCCGCCCTCAAGGCGCCAGTGCCAGAACACCTTGCTAAGCGCGGCGCACACGCCGATGGACGCTCCCAGCAACATACGCGCACGCAGCGGGAAGTCACGGATGGACACCTCGTAGAAGTCCTCGGGCTCCTTGAGCTTTGGCTTCTTCGCTTTCTCGGGCTTCTTCCCGTCGCCCTTGGCCTCATGCGCATCAGGGTCGTCCGCCATCGTCTTGGTCTCGCCCACCTTGCCGTTCTTTGCCTCAGGCTCGTCTACCTTCGGCGCATCCGAAGTCGGTTCTGGCACCGCATCGTCCTGCGCCACCGTCCCAGACGAGCCCGGCTCCTGGTTCGCACGCGCCTGGTCCACCAGCGCAGCAATCGCGTCGACGACCTCATCCACGGTCATATTGGACGAATCGATGTGTTGTGCGTCTTCGGCGGGACGCAGCGGCGAAACCTCGCGGGACGAGTCCAGCTGGTCCCTGCGCTCGAGCTCCTCCAACACGGCCCGCTGCTCCTCGGCGCTCGTCTGCGCGTCCGAATCGGTCGCCATGTCCCCACCGGCACGCTGCACGGCACGCCGAAGCGCCCGCGCCTCCGAATCGGCAGTCATGAATACCTTGACCTCGGCGTCGGGAAACACCACGGTACCAATGTCACGCCCCTCGGCAACCACGTCGCCCGCGTCGCCCATCTCGCGCTGGAGGGCAACCATGGCCTCACGCACCTCGGGAATGGCCGAAACCGCCGAAACGTTCGCGTCCACCCGAGGCGTCCTTATGGCCCGGGTGACGTCCTCGCCATTGGCGAACACCGTCTGCCCGCCGTCCGACCCCACGGCAAACGACAGCTCCATGGTTTTTGCAACCTCCGCCACCGCCTGGGCATCGTCGATGTCCACGCCGTCAACGAGGCAGGCATTGGTAACGGCACGATACATCGCACCAGTGTCGAGCATAACAAACCCCAGTCGCGAAGAGAGCGCCTTCGCTACCGTGGACTTTCCGGACCCCGCAGGTCCGTCTATGGCAACCTTCACGTTGCACCTCCAAATCGATTGGGCTCCCGTCGGGCGCCCCTAGCGTCTGTTCGGCTTGCGCTCGCCACCCTGGGCATGCGCCGCCCCTCCCGAGGCCACGACCTCTCGGATGGCGAGCACTTCGTCTTTGGTGAGCGCGCGCCACGAGCCCTCCGCGCAGCCTTCGAGCTTAAGCGGACCAAAGGCGTCGCGATGCAAGCGCAGGACCTTGTGTCCCACCGCTGCAAGCATACGCTTGACCTGATGCTTTCGCCCCTCTTTTATAAATATCCCCACAACGCTCGCACCGCTGCGCGCGCCGTTTGGCGCCACGGTCTTATAAAGTGGGTCGCCGGGGTCGATGACGTGCGCCTTTGCAGGCTGCGCCGGCCCATCGTCCAGCATCACGCCCCGTGCGATGACCCCGAGCTCGCCCGCGTTGGGAATCCCCTCGACCAGCGCCACATAGTGCTTGGTCACATGCCTTGAGGGATGCAGCAGCTCCTGAGCCGCGTTGCCGTCGGTGGTAAACAGCAAGAGACCTGTGGTGTCCCGGTCCAGCCTACCCACGGGGAACAGTCCGGGGTATTGGTCACAGGGCACGAGGCTCTCCACGCAGGGTCTTCCCTGCGGGTCGCTCATGGTGGTAAGGTATCCGGCCGGCTTGTTGAGCATGAGGTATGTCGGCCCCGACATACGCACGGGCCTGCCATCCACCGTCACCTCGTCGCGCTCCGGGTCCACCTTGCTGCCAAGCTCGGTTACCACCACGCCGTTCACGCGTACCCGGCCAGCTGTCATGAGGTTCTCGGAACCCCGTCGGCTGGCCACGCCCGCACGGGCCAAGAAACGCTGCAGGCGCATGGGCACGATGCGCTCCTCGCTATTCATGCTCCACTTCCTGCGCATCGCTGGTCGCCGCGTCGGGTTCGTCGGCGGGCCCAATCAGCTCCTGCTCCTCCTCCAGGTCGCTCATGGTCTCCTCCAGCGTCACCTCCATGGCACGACCCGACAGGCGCTCGCGAATGAAGGCGCGCGACTCCTCGTCGGGGGCAAAGTCCTCCAGTGGCGGCAGGTCCTGCACTGAGCGCAGCCCAAAGTTCTCCAAGAAGCGCGTCGTGGTGCCAAACAGGGCTGCCTGCCGTGCGTCCTTGCCCACCTCACGCACCAGTCCCTTCTCGCGCAAAGACGAGATCACGCCGTCGGAGTTCACCCCACGCACCGCCCGCACGCCATCGCGCGACACGGGCTGGTGATAGGCAATGACGGCAAGCGTCTCCAAGGCCGCCTGCGAGAGCTTTCGCTTGTCCCACGAGAGCACGTAGGCCTCAATCTGGTCGTGGAACGCCGGATGCGTGAACAGCCTCCAACCACCGGCCACCTCGCGCAGCTGGATGCCGCGGTTGGAGTCGGCATACGACGAGGCGAGCCATGCAAGCGCCTCGCCCACGTCCTGCTCGGAAGCGCCTGCCGCCTGGGCAAGCTCCCTGAGTGGCACGGCGTCTGTAGAGACGAGCAACAGTGCCTCCAGCAGCGCCGGCAGCGAGCCCTGTTCCACCTTAGCAACCTCACGCATCACAGCTCCTGTTCTCCCACGCTTGTGAGCTCCTCCTCGTCGAGCTCGAATGCGGGCGCACCCTCCACGCGAACGATGTCTATCTCGCCGAATACCTTTGACTGCTTAACCGTTATTGCCCCGCGCTTGTACAACTCGAGCATCGCCAGGAACGTGGCCACCACCGTAGGTGCCGAGAGGTCCCCGCCCAGCAGCTCGCCAAAGGTCACCGCACCCCGTGCTCGCGTAATGCGGTCGACGGCGGCGACCGCAAGCACGATGGGCGGCCGACGTGGCGCCACGTGCTCGGCATCGAGCAGGAAGCGCTCGCGCCGGGCGGTAAGGTCGGCGCAGATAACCGCAAGGCTGCGCAGGCTAATGCCCTCGAGGAAGTCGGGCACCAGCCCAGCGAACTCGGGATCGGGTCCAGCGGTGCGCGGGTGCATGAGCGACTCGGCCTCCATGCGGCTTCCCAACGAGGCACCTGCATTCCTAAACTGCTTGTATGCCACGAGCCGCTCCACCAGAACCTCGCGCGCCTCGTCGGGACTGAGGTTGGCGAGGTCGTCATCCTCCAGGTCCTCCATAGGCCGGCGAACCGGCTCGCTGGGAACCAGCGACGCCGCCTTTATGTCCAGCAGCGTGGACGCCACGAGCACAAAGTCGCTCGCCACGTCGAGGTCCATCTCGCCCATGCGCCGGACCTCCTCCAAGTACTGGTCGGCAACCTCGGCGATGGAGATGGCCCCGATGGCAACCTTCTGGCGGCTCACCAGGGCAAGTAGCAGGTCGAACGGCCCAGTAAAGGCCTGTGTGCGCACTCTATACGACATGGCCTACCCCAACCCCAACAGCAGCAGCGAAAGATTCCCCGCGGTGGCATGCAGATACATGCCCACCGGATCCACGGGCAGCAGCATGGGCACCACGCTCATGGCGGTGCCGAGGATCTCGGGGCTGGTGGAGTAGGCCATCACGATGCCGCCCACCAGCATGATCGGGATCGGGATCAGCGATTTCAGGGTGTTCAGCACGATATCGTGGATCTGGCGCACGTCGTTGGTGGTGCGGGTCACAAGGGAGGAAACGCCGATTTTATCGATATTGCTCTGCGACAGGTGCGATACCTTATTGAATAT
>CACZFB010000092.1 GCA_902780305.1 uncultured Coriobacteriaceae bacterium
CAGACGTCGCCCCGGACGCGGCAGCGCGCGCGGCGGAGACCTCCGCGGCGACGTCGAGGCCGAGGTCGCCCGCAAGCGTCGACTCGTTTGCGACCTCGTAGAGGTAGTTGGGCTGGACGATGGCGACGGCAGGGTTTGCCGAGAGCGCGACCACGGCGTCCTCCACCGTGGCACCGGCGGCGAGGCCGACCTTGGAGAGGCCGCGCTCGAGCTCATCGGACGTGACCTCGTGCGGCGCGAGCGTGGGCGTGGCCGCGACGAGCTCGGTCGCCTGTGCGGCGTCGGTCCCGGGCGCGAAGCGCAGGAGCACGGTGTCGGCCACGTACCTGGCATCGACGTCCATCAGGCGCCTGGCCGCCTCGTGCGTGGCGGCGTCAGCCGAGAAGGTGCCGCCGCCCTTGCCGGTCGCAGGTGCGCCGTCCTGGCCGGAGCCACCAGCGCCAGAGCCGGTGCCGCCCGCAGACGCGGCCGCGCCTCCCGCAGGGCCTCCCGCCGAGAAGAGCGTGCCGTCCTGCCAGCAGCCGCCCGCAAAACCCCAGACGATTGCCAAGGCGGCGAGCACCACCGCAAGCGCGGCAGCGGCCAGCAAGGCACGGTTCCTCCTGTTGGGGGCCCTGCTCATGCTCCCACCTCCTCGGATGCGCGGGAGCCGCGCAGTCGAGTCCCGGCCGCTGTCTGTTGCCAGCGTTACCTCGCCAGGCCGTACCAGCCGATGCCCTCGGCCCTCCAGCCGATCGAAACCAGATAGTCGTTCTCTGACTTGCTCGCAGTGAAGTTATGCGTGCCGGAGGACGCATAGGGGTTGTACTGACGGTAGAGGGGCGTCGTCTGGGCGTCGTCGGAGTACCAGCCCACACCCTCGTCGATCCAGCCCACGCGCTTGAGCAAGTCGCGCTCATGGGCGCTCATAGTGAAGTGGTGGTCGCCAGCACAGGAGTTGTACAGGCGATACACCGGCGTCTTCGACGAGTTGGGCCCAAGCCACCCTATGCCCTCGTAGTTCCACCCCACCTTGACGAGCTCGACCTTCTCAAAGGCCGACGCGGTGTAGAAGTGCTCGCCGGAGTTAGGGTTGTAGAGGCGACGCATGCCGCTCTTCTCGGCAGTTAACTCTGCCGTGGGCTGACGACCCTCCCCCACGCCATAAGTCATGTAGTGACGGAAGTACAGCGCGAGGTTGCCACCAAAGGCATTCTGAAGGTCACCGTATCGATCCTTGTAGAAGCGCACGTCAAAGTCGTCGCTCGCGCGCCGGCCCTCGCTCATGCCGTGCTCGAGGAAGTGCCTGAAGGCGCCCGCCGGGTCGTTGGCGAAATACTGCGGAAGGTCGGAGTTGAGGGCCATGTACTGCGCGAAGTTATAGACGGCCGCGTACTGTCGCTCCTGCGAGAGTCCGTAGGCGCGGGCGATGCCCGTCGCGTCGGCCACGCCCAGCGCGCGCAGCTTGTCGTCGGTGTTGAGGAACGAGTAGTAGTCACCCGTGTTATCGAGGTAGCAGTGCTCGACGATCACGCCCAGCATGTTGCGGTAGCGGGCGTGGCGGATGATGCCGTAGTAGTCAGCCTCCTCGCCGGTGGGATAGTCCCAGTCGGGGTCATGGTCGATCGTGCGGAACATTAGGCCGCGGTTGTTGATGCCCAGGGCCGCCAGCTGGTCGTTGATGGCGTTTCCGAGCGCCACGCCCTCGCCGAACACGCGGTTGTTGAACGACTGGTCGCTCGGCACGAGCACCATGCAGCCCGACGCGCCGCCGGAGCTCCCGCCCGTGGTCGCGTTCAGGTGGATGCTGACCAACACGTCAGCGCCCACAGCCGCAGCATTGGCAACGCGCTGATCAAGACTGGGGTTGTCGCCCCAACCGCGCGTGAGGTGCACGGGAACGCCGTACTTCTCGAGCTCCTCCTTGCAATAGTTTGCAATGGTCCAGTTGAGGTCGGACTCGTGCGCACCGTCGACGCCCACGGCACCAGAGTCGTTGCCGCCGTGACCGGGGTCGAGCGCGATCGTGAACAGCCCGTCGCCGTTGATGTCGGCCTGCTCGTCAAGGGCGTCCGCGCCCAGGTTCGCCTGGGCAAGAAGGGTCTCGACCCCGGCCGCGACCGCGTCCGGGTCACTCGCGTCGAGCGTGGTCGCAGACCCGGCGAGTTCGCCGTCGGCGGAGGCCCCCATGACCGAGAGCGACGCGTCGCCGTCCGTACCCGAAGCACCGCCCGCCGTGGCCGCGCTCTTCTCGGCGGCGGACTGCGCGGCCTCCGCACGCGCGGCCTGGCCAGTGGGCGTCGTCGGCGCATACTGGGACGGGTCACGCACGTCGACCTCAGCGTCCGGGACCGCGACGGCGACGGCGTCGTCGCTCACCTGGAACGTGCGGGTCGACGCGTCGGTCGCGGAGAGGTCTACGGACAGGCGAGACTGCGCGCCGGCATCGTCCAGCGTGGCCTCGAGCGAGCGCACCTCGTAGGTGCCCGCAGCGGGCGCGCAGGCAAAGAGCAGGGAGCTACCAGCGATCTTGGTCGCATCGATCGACGTGGTCACACCGGTCTCGGTCTCGACGAGCGTCAGGAGCGCGGACGTGACGGAAGCACCCTCGGCCACCACGCCCTCGCGCAGACCTACGGCGACGTTCTCCGTCGCACCCGTGGCAACCAGGGAGTTCTCGATGTAGACGAACTCGATGGCGTCCGAGGCGGCCGTTGTCGGCGATTCGACCACAGGCGCCTGGGAAGATGAAGCGACGGCAAGCGCGGGGCTGGGAATCGCCAGGGAGCCAACGAGCGAGAAGGTCAGGACAGCGACGCCGAACCTTTCAAGAAGAGGCCGGGAGCCAAGGCGGGACTGAAAGCGCATCAAAAACCTCCAATGAGCCTGCCGCACGACAAAAACGCAAGTAAAGGTCAGTAAACGCCATGATAGCACCCAGCTAGTCACATTAGCCCACCAAGAAGGGCATGTATCCCGCCATCGGTATCCCTCATTCCGTCGGCTGACAAGTGGCGGCGCGACACCGCCAAGCGTTGCGGGCGTGCAAGCCGGCCTCGCGCGCAGGATGTGCAGCGCAAAATGACCTCAAGGGCGTAATTCTGCAGTGCAGTAGCACGAGAAGAGAAAACACTTTAACCGAAAGTGTGCGCAAGGTGGTCTCGAGTGCACTAACAAGAAAGACGCAATAATCGACTACAATTTATAACTAATGCACGCAGGAACTGCCGTAGATTGCATCCCGTCAATTGCAAAGCTATGGTGCGGGGCCGAGGGCGTGCGTGAATCATTATTATTTCAACCACGTGCCACGGTGGAGGCACATATGATAAATTTCTTGTCATTCCAATATGGTAAGCATCGGGTTCGATATGGTAACGCGATTTATCTGTTATTCGCTGTCGCGGTGCTGACGATTTGCTGCCTCACTGCGACACGCATTCAAATGTCGCAATGCCCAGATGAAGCCGCGCGTTATTTGCTGCCGCAATTCATTTTTCGTCATGGGCAACTTCCCTTTGGATGGGAGCCAGAGGTTCGTATTGAGAACTGGGGTTTCTCCTACGCGTTTATGCCGTACCTGCCAGCAATTATATCGGCCTTCTTTATGCGCGTGGCATCTGTCCTTGGTGCCGGCGATCATGGCTTGCTGGTAGCGGCGCGTTTGGTGAGTGCGCTCAGTGTTGCAGGCGCGGCCTTTGTGGCCTGCAAATTAGGTGAGAAGGTGACGGGCAGCCAAAGAGCGGGTTTGCTGTGCGGCATCGCGGTTGGCTGCACCCCGCAGGTGATTTTTGTTGGCTCCTACGTCAACAACGATGCCATGGCCCTGCTCTCAGTGATAATGATGGTGTACGCCTGGGCCCTGGGCTGCCTAGACGACGGCATTTCCGGCATCAATGGGCCGTCTACCGCTTGGTCTCCTAAAATACTAGCTCTCATGTCCGTCGGCATGGTTTTGGCCCTGTTAAGTTATTACAACTCATACGGTTTCGTATTGCTCTCCCCCATAGTCTTCGTCATACATGCACGCCGGAGAAACTGCTCATGGGCACGAATCATTCGGGGGCTGATGTTGGTCGCCATCATTGTCTTCCTGCTGGCCGGCTGGCATTTTATTCGCAGCGCCATTCTTTATCAGGGAGACATCTTCGGAATGCGCATGCGCAGAGAGTTCATGGAGCGCTATTCCATTGACGCGTACAAGTCTGCCGTACTTTCCCCACGCGCCAAGGGTTGGACGCCGTGGGAGACGTTCGTGAGTCGCGGATGGTTTGTCAGCACCGCTATCAGCTTCCTCTGCGAAACGGGATACATGGATGTGCCTGCGCCGCTATGGGTTTACGCTATATACACGATAGCCGTGGTTATAGGTATAACGGGCTGCCTCTCTGGTTGGCGAAGCAGCCATCACGAACAAGCGCAGCGCATGATTCCCGCTGAAATGCTATGGGGGCTCACATGCGCCTGCACGATCACAATTGCACTTTCCATGTGGTACACATACGCTACAGATTTCCAAGCCCAAGGCCGCTACATCTTCGGATGCATGCCTGCCTATGCGCTAATTCTGGCCTGCGGGCTTAACCACTTCTCCCGACGCCTGCAGCCCAACCGAACTGATAGCGCGATAGGATGTCTCATCGATCCCTGTCTATTGATGTCTCTTGTCTTGATTACACTTCTGGTCGCATGCTACCTCGACTGTCTGATTCCCTGTTTCCTTCCACGTCCCTAAAATTGGAGACGCTCGGGCAATATCGTAGTCGCCCTTGGCATGCATACCGAGGCCAGCAATTGATAGCATGACGAACACGGAGAACACACGCACACGCGAGATGTCATCTCGCCGATTGAAGATAGTCCTTATCGATGCAAGGTAGTTGAAAACGAGATAAGCCGTAAACGATATTCCTGCGAGACAACGGCATCGACGTTCCGTAGCTGGGAGAGCACCATGAGCAGGACGTAATCGATTGCCGTTGCAATCATGCCGACCACACAGAACTTCAGAATTTTCTCAAAGAGCCTTCTCACGTGGCATGTTCCTTTCCAATCTCCCCACGACAACTTAACTATCATGGGATACGGAAACACATGTACTCAGCAAGCATCTCCCTTATGATTGGAAATCTCTATGAAGGACAACCCCGTACTCTGCGTGGTGATCCCCGCCTACAACGAAGAGGCAGTGCTCCCGATTACCGCACCGCTCTTCTTGAAAGAACTCAACCTCATGGTCTCGGAGGGCCTCGTATCGGACGAAAGCCGGATTCTGTACGTCGACGACGGCAGCAGGGACTCCACCTGGACCGTGATTAACGCCCTTGCCAGTCAGGACCCACATTTTTGCGGCATCAAACAGAGCCGGAACCGGGGGCACCAAAATGCGGTCATCGCGGGGTTAATGGAAGCCCGAGAGTTTGCTGATATCGCGATTTCCTCGGACTGCGACGGGCAGGACGACATCTCGGCAATGCGCGAGATGGTGAGACGCCATCTTGAAGGTTTCGACGTGGTATACGGCGTGAGAAGCTCGCGTGAGACGGACAGCTTCTTCAAACGCTTCACTGCGGAGTCCTACTACAAGGTACTGGCTATGATGGGCGCCGAGGTCGTCTTCAACCATGCCGACTATCGCCTTGCGTCGAAGAGGGTGCTCGACGCGCTTTCCTCCTTCGAGGAAGTCAACCTATTCCTGCGTGGCCTGTTCCCACTGGTGGGCTTCCCGTCAACCGAGGTATCCTACGAGCGCCACGAGAGAATGGCCGGCGAGTCCCACTATCCGCTCTCGAAAATGCTCGCACTCGCCTTCGACGGAATCACCAGCCTCTCCATCAAGCCAATTCGCGCCGTCACAATCCTCGGTCTTATAGTCTCGATTGCAAGCTTCCTGGGAGTAATATGGGCGCTCATCTCGTTTGCGACGGGACACGCAGTCTCGGGGTGGGCAAGCACCACGTGCATCGTCTGCTTTGTCGGCGGCGTACAAATGATCAGCCTGGGAATCATCGGCGAATACGTGGGAAAGACGTACATGGAGTCGAAGCACCGTCCCCGTTTCATCATCTCAGAGCGCACGAGAAGGTAACTCAACGAGAAAGGTCCTCCTCCGCAATC
>CACZFB010000093.1 GCA_902780305.1 uncultured Coriobacteriaceae bacterium
GCTCAATGCCGAGCTGGAGAAGGCCGTTGCCACCAAGCGCGAGCTGCTCAAGCGCATCGACTCCTTCCAGGAGGCCAACCCCATGCTCGGCACCCGTGGCTGCCGCCTGGGCTTCCTGTATCCCGAGCTCAACCACATGCAGTTCCGCGCCATCTGCGCCGCTGCTGCCGAGCTCATCAAGGAGGGTGTCGACGCCAAGCCCGAGATCATGATTCCGCTCGTGGCCTTCTCCGAGGAGCTCAAGCACCTCCGCTGGATGTGCGAGGACGACATCAAGGCCGTCTCGGAGGAGTATGGCATCAAGCTGGAGATCCCCATCGGCACCATGATCGAGCTGCCGCGCGCTGCCATCACCGCCGACCACATTGCCAAGTACGCTGACTTCTTCTCCTTCGGCACCAACGACCTCACGCAGACCTGCCTCGGCTTCTCGCGCGACGACGTTGAGTCCTCCTTCATGGACACCTACCTCGAGGAGAAGCTCATCAAGCTCAACCCGTTCGCGACCGTCGACCGCGGCGTAGCCCGCCTCGTCGAGATGGGCGTCAAGGGCGGCAAGGCCACCAACCCCGCCATCATGTGCGGCGTTTGCGGCGAGACCGGCGGCGACCCCGACTCCATCCAGACCTACTACGACCTCGGCCTCGACTACGTGTCCTGCTCGCCGTTCCGCGTGCCCATCGCACGTCTTGCGGCTGCTCAGGCCAAGATCAAGAGCAATGGTGGCGCTGCCAAGCTTGCCTAAGTAGGGACAAGCGCACGACCTTGTTATACAATCGTGGGGCAGACCTCAGTGGGTCTGCCCCTTTTTTATGCTGCGGCGTGCCGGGAGTCTCCCGCATGCCGAGTGGACGCGCTCGAAAGGATCGAAGGTATGGGTAGACGCGCTTTCCTGTTGCTTTGTGCTCTTGCGTTGGTACTGTCGGCCTGCGCTGCGCCCGGTGCGCAAGAGCCTGCGACCGAACAGAAGCCGAAGGAGACCGTGCCGGAGAAGCCGGCCACCATCGAGCCAAAGAACCTTGGCGACTACACGTGGGACGAGCTTTCCAGGATTTCCGCCCAGCTTGGCGCGGAGTCGGACGACGACGCCGCGCGCGAGCTGGCACAGCATTACAAGCTGGTGGCTGACGACGGGTCGCTCACGCAGGAAACCAAGCAGATCGTCCTCAACGACACGCGCGCGCTGGACGTGCGGCTTGCCGGTATTCGGCACGACGAGCGTGCGGATGGCAGTGGCAAGGCCGGACTCACGTTTATTACCGTGGGCGCCTGGGACAAGCGTCCCATGAACGAGGGTGGCGGCATCGAGGGCGGCTGGGAGCAGAGCGACCTGCGCGCCTGGCTGGCAAAGGACGCGAAGGCCATGCTCGACGACGACTTGGCAAAGGCGCTCGTTCCCGTGAACAAGCTCACCAACAACGTTGGCCTCACCGACAGCGCCGACAGCGTGACGGCGACATCGGACGAGCTCTGGGTCTTCTCGGCCAGCGAGGTATGCGGCGAGATTCACTGGGACGTGCAGGAGTACCAGCAAAAGCGCGGAATGCAGGACGTTGACGGGCTGCTTGGCTTGGAAGGCTCGCAGTACGAGGTGTTTGCCCAGGCGGAGGTGAGCGACACCAGCGACCCCAATGGCTTTCTTTCCTTGGCCAAGAGTACGGGTGCGATGCCTTGGTGGTACCGGTCCCCGTATCCCTTTGACTGGGAGGGAATGGGCGACACCGGAAGCAAGGGCTACTTCTACCAGGTGCGCGATTCCGGCTATCCCGAGTCCATCGGTTCGCCGGAGGTGCCGGCCGGAGTTGTGGTGGGCTTTTGCGTGTAGACACACGGGCGTACAGAATGTGCCGACCTATCAAAGGGGGTAACCCCATTGATAGGCCCTCGCTGACCATCGTTTTTCGTGGTTTTGGTTGTGGCCGACCCGTGAACTCGTGCAGTGGTAAGACTTGCGGTTTTGTTGGCCGCTTAGTATAATGCTTCCTTGTGTGTAAACCTATGTGTCGTATTCGCAAAGCGGCGGCACCTCTAGAGAAGAGGTAGACATGGCAGTTGACTACATTGCCGAAATCGAGAAGGCTCAGGTTAGGGATGACATTCCCAAGGTAATCGTGGGCGACAACGTGCGCGTGCACTATCGCATTCGCGAGGGCGAGCGCGAGCGCGAGCAGGTTTTCCAGGGCGACGTTATTCGCATGAGTGGCGCCGGTTCCCGCGAGACCTTTACGGTGCGTAAGCTCAGCTTTGGCGTTGGCGTCGAGCGTACCTTCCCCCTGCACAGCCCCAAGATCGCAAAGCTTGAGGTCGTTCGTCACGGTCAGGTTCGCCGTGCCAAGCTCTACTTCCTGCGCGATCGCGTGGGCAAGGCTGCTCGCCTCCGCGAGAAGCGCATGTAGGCTGCGTTGCGTTAGCGTGTACTTGTTGGCGGTGTGGGGATTCCATCCCCGCACCGCCAATTGCTTAGGTAACCACTTTGGGCGGGCAAGAGCTCCCGCCCGCAGGCTTTGCCACTGGGGAGGACTCATGCCAGATGCGGGCTACATGCGTGCCAAGGAGATAGCGGCGCTCATCGCGAGCGCGAGCAAAGAGGAGTTGCCAGAGCTCGAGCGGCGATATGCCGACGATGCGCGCAAGCAGGTTCGTGATGCTCTTGCCCGGGCACACCGGAGGCTGGACCGGGAGCAGGCAGAGCGTGACCGCGTGCTACACATGTACCAGACGCAGCAGGAGCTTGGCGGCATGGGTGTCGTGGTGGGTGTCGACGAGGTGGGCAGGGGGGCGGTCGCCGGCCCGCTCACGGTTGCGGCGGTCGCCTTGCCCGCAAGTCCGGTGGTATGGGGCATAAACGACTCGAAGCAGCTGACGCCCGAAAGAAGGGAGCAGCTTGCCGCACAGATCGAGGAGGTTGCCATCGCGATGGGCATCGCGCACGTAACTGCGCCGCAAATCGATTCGATGGGCATGGCCGCGGCGTTGCGCAAGGCCATGAAGGAGGCAATCGAAAACGCAGACGTGGATCCGGATTGCGTCCTTATCGACGGAAACCCCGTGCACGTGCATCCCAGGGAGAAGACCGTGGTTAAGGGAGACGCGACCATCGCGTGCATCGCCGCGGCGTCCATCGTGGCCAAGGTGACGCGTGACGCCCTCATGGTCGACTACGACGCCGTCTATCCTCAGTACCATCTTGCCGCATGCAAGGGATACGCTTCCGCCGAGCACGTGGCGGCGATTCGTGCCTTTGGGCTGAGTGAGATCCATCGCGTGAGCTTTTGTGGCAACTTTGTGGAGACACCACGCCTGTTTTGATGTTGAAAGTTTAAGTGTAGATATATAGAACAAAACGGTAAACACTGCGTGAGCGGCTCGGGTAACAGATAACGAGTCCAAAGCGGGAACGACCTGGGCAATTGCTGCGCGCTGGGTGTGCAATTGCTGCGCACTGCGTTTGCCAAGCTATGGCTCCCAGATCCGCGAGGAGGGAGTTGCTATGGTTGCAGTGCAGGGGCTATCGGGGATGGAACCGATTTCCGACGGTATGGTGGACGTCCAGCTGAGGTGCGTGGACTCCTCCCTGGAAAAGCCCATAGATGCGTGTAGTGCCAAGGAGATCGGACTGTATGGAGAGGACCTTGCGGCCAGCTACCTGGAGGCCCGTGGGTACGAGCTGATGCATCGCAACTGGCGATGCGTCTTTGGGGAGGCAGACATCGTCGCACGCGACGGAGACGAACTGGTCCTCGTCGAGGTGAAGACCCGAACGTGCGGTCATCTGGACAATCCCGAGCTGGCGCCCGAAGTGGCCGTGAACAGTCGCAAGCGCGCCCGTTACGAGAAGCTTGCCCTCATGTGCTATGCGGAGCAGTCGGAGCTCGCCTCGGTGAGGTTCGACGTCATTGCCGTAAAGCTCGTGGGGGAGCAGGATGTGCTTCTCCGCCATTTGTTCGCGGCGTATTCGTGGGATCGCTAGCCATGGCTCGTACTATGTTTGCCACGAGGACCGCGGTGCTGCGCGGTGTCGTGGCCGAGCCGGTTACCGTGGAGGTCAGCATGTCGCAGGGTCTCCCGGGCATCACCATCGTGGGCATGCCCGACTCCACCGTGCTGGAGGCGCGGCATCGGGTTCGGTGCGCGATGAGGTCATGCGGTTTCGAGAATCCCAGGGCGAGCGTGACCGTTAACCTCGCACCGTCCGAGGTGCGCAAGACGGGCACGGGATTCGACCTGCCCATCGCAATCGCGATTCTGGCCTGTACGGGCCAGATACCCACCAAAGACCTCGACGATTGCTTGTTCGTGGGAGAGCTGGGGTTGCGGGGAGAGGTGAGCTCGGTTCGGGGTCTGGTGGCCTACGCCATGCTGGCCCAGGACCAGGGCCTCAACTTCGTGGGGCCAACGGGCTCGATTGCCCCTCCCAACGTGGGCACCTACGTCGTGGAGACGTTGGGGCAGCTCAGGCAGGGCATCGCCAACCTGCGCATGGCCTCGCCGAGCACTGTGGCATACGACGCCTGCCTTGATGACGCGTCGGCTCGCCTGGACTTCTCGGACGTCATAGACCAGGAGCTCGCCAAGCGTGCCTTTGTTATCTCGGCTGCGGGCAGGCACGGCATGTTGATGGTCGGGCCTCCCGGGTCGGGAAAGTCCATGATGGCAAAGCGCATGCCCTCGATCCTTCCCCCGCTTACCGAGGCAGAGCGTGCCGAGGCGCTGCTCGTGCATTCGGTCGCCGGGCAGGAGCTCTTTGGGTTGCAGCGGGGCGTTCGCCCGTTTCGGGCACCGCATCATGCCATCTCGCAGGGAGGGCTTGTGGGAGGCGGTCGTCCCGTGCGGCCCGGGGAGATCTCGTTGGCCCATTGCGGCGTGCTGTTCCTGGACGAGCTGCCCGAGTTCTCGCCAAGTGCCCTGCAGGCACTCAGGCAGCCCATGGAGGACCGAGAGGTTCACATCGTGCGCGTTGACGGAACCTACACCTTTCCCAGCGACTTTATGCTCGTCGGCGCCGCCAACCCATGCCCCTGCGGATACTTGGGCGACCCGGACCACGAGTGCACGTGCAGCGCCACCCGCATCCAAACGTACCAGTCCAGAATCGGCGGACCGCTTATGGACCGCATAGACGTGCGCGTGGACGTTGCCAGGCCATCGTCGGCACGCATCATTGCGGGGGAGCGGGGTATCGGCTCCAAGGAGATGGCCGAGCAGGTGATTTGCGCGCGCGAGTATGGCTCGTGGTGGTGCGAGCGCCACGGGGGCTCCATACCGCGCCAATCCATGGGGGTGCCCGAGCTGGGACTGGATGACGCCGCGAAGGCGACGCTCGAGTCAACTGCCCGCCGACTGGGGCTGGGCGGGCGCAGCATCGTGCGGATCGCCCAGGTGGCCAGAACCATAGCCAACATAGACGAGGTGGAGCGGGTGGGCAAGGACCATGTTATGGAGGCGTGCGCGTATAGGAGTCGCGCCACGTTGTGAGGTGAGTGCAATGACGCAAAGGTACGAGCTGAGGACCGAAGACGAGCGATATCCTCGTGCGCTACGCGAAGAGGAGGGGGTGCGTGCCGAGGTGCTCTATGTGCTGGGCGACCCAGACGTCCTGCAGGAACCCATGGTGTCGGTGATCGGCGCCCGCAAGGCGACGCCCTATGGCGTCGCGGTCGCGCAGATGGCCGGAAGGATCGCGGGGGAGTGCGGCATTACCGTGGTGTCGGGAGGTGCCATGGGCTGCGACTACGCCGCGAGCAAGGCGGCGCTCGACGCTGGCGGAAAGACCGTGATCGTGTGCGGAAACGGCGCGGACCGCATCTATCCGGCCTCGTCGGAGGACGTCTTCAGGAATGCGGTCAAGCATGGCGGTGCCATCGTGTCCATTGAGCCAAAGTACACGTTTCCCAAGCGAAACGTGATTATTGCAGCGCTGTCTCCGGTGCTGCTGGTCGCCGAGGCGGGGGAGCGGTCGGGCACGATGGGAACCGTCGATGCCGCCTTGGAGATGGGCCGCACCATATATGCGGCACCGGGGTCGGTATTCTCACCAACCTCCCAGGGCACGAACCGGCTCATACGTGACGGAGCGCTGCCCATTACCAGCGAGCCGGACCTGGAGGCGCGGCTCTCGCTGGACTACGGGGTGCTGCGGGTAATCGCGCCGCGGCAAAAGCGTGACGTTGGCGAGGTGATCTCGGCCCTGACCGCAAATCCCATGCGGCCCGAGGAGCTTGCTCCGCGTCTGGGAAAGACGGTGCTCACGCTGTTGCGCACGCTAACGGACTACGAGGCGCAAGGCATCGTGGAGCGCCTGCCCGACGGTCGCTACTCTCTTACTGCCCGTGCGTACCAGGAGTATGCCCAGGAGTGAGAATAGGGGCCAAACCCCTTTTCTCACTTTTGCGTGCAAAGTGAGAAAAGGGGTTTGGCCCCTATTCTCACAGGTCCACTTTGACGCCGTGTGACAAATGCGTATGATGGGTTCGACGGACGTGGGAGGACGGTGGTTTGATGGCGAAGACGGTATCGGTGGTCGGTGGCGGACTTGCGGGGTGCGAGTGCGCGCTCTCGCTTGCCGACAGGGGGATTGCCGTGGTCCTATACGAGCAACGTCCGGGAGGGGCAGCACCAGCTCACCACACCGACGGCCTTGCCGAGCTCGTCTGCTCCAACTCGCTCAAGTCCACCCGTCCCGACAGTGCGGCCGGGTTGCTCAAGGAGGAGCTGCGACGCATGGGTTCGCGCTTGCTGCCCATGGCCATGCGGTGTGCGGTACCGGCGGGAGGTGCGCTGGCCGTCGACCGCGCGGAGTTCTCCAGCCTGGTGACACGAGCGGTGGAGCAACATCCGCTCATTTCGCTGCGCAGGGAGGAGGTATGTGCCATACCCGACGGGCCGACGGTGATTGCGGCTGGTCCCTTGTGCTCACCAACTCTAGCCAACGCGCTTATGGAGCTTGTGGGCGGCGATCGGCTCTCGTTCTTCGACGCGGCTGCGCCCGTGGTCGACGCGCACAGCATCGACCGCTCGATTGCCTTTGCGCAGTCGCGCTACGAGGAGGACGGTGCGGGAGACTATCTCAACTGCCCGATGAACAAGGAGGAGTACCAGACATTCTGGCAGGAGCTTGTCGATGCCGGTCGCGTGATAGCACGTGACTTCGAGACCAAGGATCTCTTTAACGCCTGCCAGCCGGTTGAGGAGCTGGCGCGCAAGGGAGTCGACACCCTGCGGTTCGGCACAATGAAGCCCGTTGGCATAACGGACCCGCGCACGCAGCGCCGGCCCTGGGCGGTGGTGCAGCTGCGCTCGGAGAACGCGCAGCGAACGGCGTACAACCTCGTCGGCTTCCAAACGAACCTCACGTGGGGGGAGCAAAAGCGGGTGTTTCGGATGATTCCGGGACTTGGGGAGGCGGACTTCCTTCGCTATGGGGTCATGCACCGCAACACGTTCGTGGACGCGCCGCGCGTGCTCGACTCCACCTTTGCCGTTCCCGGAACCACGGTAAGGCTCGCCGGCCAGATCACGGGCACCGAGGGTTACGTGGAGGCAATCGCATCGGGGCTGCTTGCGGCGGCAAACACGGCGGCCGAGCTGGGTGGCTACCAGACCGTGTGCCTGCCCAAGACGGGGGCCTTGGGGTCGTTGGTTGCTTACGCCACCAACAAGGACACTCAACCCTATCAGCCCATGCATGTAAACTTTGGGCTCGTCCCGCCCCTCGAGGGGCCGCGCCTCAAGAAGCGCGACCGCTACCAGGCATACGTCGCCCGCGCGACTGCAGACTTGGACGCATATCTTCGCGCCCGACCCGAGCTCTTCCTTGCTCCCGTCCCCAATGGCGAGGGGGGCGTCTAGCGTGGCGGCATACGAGCGGCTACGCGATGCGAGCCGGGCAGAGGACCTCGTGCGGCGGTTCCTGGAATACCTGACCAACGTGCGCCGTCTCTCTGCGCATACGGTTCGGGCGTACGGTACGGACCTCGGCACGTACCTCGATTGGTGCGCGCGGGAGGGATGTGCCGCCATAGACGTCACGCACCGAAGGCTGAGGGGCTATGTGGCCTACCTAGTGTCCTCGGGATACGCCGAGAAGACCATCAACCGGCGCATGAGCGCCCTGCGCACCTTCTTTGCCTGGCTGGAGCGCGAAGGAGAGGTAAGCGCGAACTATGCGGCGGAGCTTCCCGGCCGCAAGATGGCAAAGACCCTGCCCACGACCATGTGTGACGAGGACGTGGGGCGGCTTCTGGACGTCTGCGAGCAGGGATGTGCGGAGGGTATGCGCGACCGCGCCATGATTGAGCTGCTGTACGCCACGGGTGCGCGCATCTCGGAGGCGGCACGCCTCGTTCCGGCAGACGTCGACTTCGAACAAGGACAGGTGCGCCTGTTTGGTAAGGGGTCCAAGGAGCGAATCGTGCCCGTGTACGACCGGGCGCTGTCTTCGATTGGGACCTATCTGCAAGAGGCCAGGCCGGAGCTCGCGGCAAGACGCAAGGCGGCGGGCACGCCAAAGACGCTGTTTGTGTCATCGCGTGGCAACGACATGACCGCCGATACGCTGCGTGCGCGTTTCGAGCGCCTGGCCATGCTGGCGGGGCTGGGCGCAGACGTGACCCCGCATGCCATGCGGCACACGTTTGCCACCGAGATGCTTGGCGGTGGCGCGGACCTCAAGACCGTCCAGGAGCTGCTGGGGCACGAGAGCCTTGCCACCACGCAGATCTACACGCACCTCTCGATCGAGCGGCTTAAGGCCGCAACACAGCAGGCGCATCCGCGCGGATAAGCAAGTCCCAGCACACCGCACGCAGGTGGCGGTCGCCCTTTTTTGACGGGGTTATTCGCTGAGGTAGGCGAGCAGGTCGAGCGTCCTGGTCTCCACCACGGTCGACTTGCCGGACGAAAGATCGTGGCCGACTATGCGGACGCACCAGGCCTTGGAGGCGGTGCCCTTCTGGCTGGACGTTGCCCAGGTAAGGTAGAGGGTCTGGGGCGACGGCGTGTCGTGGGAGGCGAGTGCCGCGACGGCGTGATGGGCAATCGCGGGGTCCTGCTCGGCTTCGCTCGCAGCAACG
The DNA here is from genome assembly GCA_902780305.1 of uncultured Coriobacteriaceae bacterium. Classification (GTDB taxonomy): domain Bacteria; phylum Actinomycetota; class Coriobacteriia; order Coriobacteriales; family Atopobiaceae; genus RUG440. Next base: position 9,072 of record CACZFB010000093.1, read on the forward strand.
GCGCCCACGTCACCCTCGGTTATGCAGGTCGCGTCGTGGGGGTCGACCAGGCTCCAGTCTCCCAGAGCCAGGTCCTGCAACACGCGGGAAAGCAGCTCCAGCCTGGAGAGGTCAAGCTTCTTCATAAGCGTGATGCTGGGGTCTTTTTGGGCGGGCGCGTGCACGGTGACGATCGCCCACGAGTCGGTGTCCGTAGCATCTGCCTTCGTCGTGCATAAATAGGCGCGGTCCATGTCCTTGTCGCCCCGTGTGGCCAACAGCAGGTAGGGGACGAAGGTGCGTGGGGCATAGGTATTGCTGGCCGACTCGAACAGCGCGCGGTCCTGAGCCGCCAGCGCGTCCTGGCCATTGAGGTCCGCGGCGCTCACGACCCACGCCTCGGCCAGCGCGTCGGGCTTGGCCTCGGCCTCGGCCTGCTCCGGCGTGGACGACGCCTGCGGCTGTGCGCATGCGGCAAGTGGCGCCATGGCGAGCGCCGTGGCAAGGACGAGCGAAACGGTACGTGTGGTGGGCATAGCTGCTCCCGCCTCCTCCTGCATGCCGCGAAGCATTGCGTCGCGGCTTGGCGTGTGTATGTGTGCGACGTGGCGTCTTGGCGATGTGGGCCACGGGCTTGCCCGCGCAAGCTGCACTGTGATAGTATACCTTCTTGTCGTGCGTCCGCACGTCATATCACACACGCGTGACGACTCCTCGTCCGTGGTGCCGGTCGCCCGGGCTGGGCGATTGGTGGATTGGGGGGAATGACATCACGCGGAGGGACAACCACAGGAGGTTTTGTCATGGCGGTAAAGATCAACATCCAGACGCTGCTCGACGCCGGGTGCCACTACGGTCACCAGACGCGTCGCTGGAACCCAAAGATGCGTCCGTACATCTTTGGTGAGCGCAACGGCATCTACATTCTGGACCTCAAGCAAACCATCATCAACGCCGACCGTGCGTACACCGTACTGCGCGAGACCGCCGCAAAGGGCGGCACGGTGCTGTTCGTGGGCACCAAGAAGCAGGCTCAGGAGCCCATCCAGACCCAGGCCGAGCGTGCTGGCATGCCCTATATCAACCAGCGCTGGCTTGGCGGCATGCTCACCAACTTCGTTACCATGCGCTCCCGCATCGATCGCATGGAGGAGCTCGAGACCATGGTCGAGGACGGTCGCATGGCCGAGCGCGGCAAGAAGGAGCAGGCCGTGCTCACCAAGGAGCTCGAGAAGCTTCAGCGCAACCTTGGCGGCGTGCGCGAGATGAAGACGCTTCCCCAGGCCATCTTCGTGGTGGACACCAAGCGCGAGGAGATTGCGGTCAAGGAGGCCAATCGTCTGCACATTCCCGTAATCGGCCTTCTGGACACCAACTCGGATCCCGACGTCATCGAGTACGGCATCCCCGCAAACGACGACGCCATCCGCTCGGTCGCACTCATGTGCGAGCTGGTTGCCGACGCCGTTCTCGCTGGATCTGGCAAGGAGCAGATCTCGGCCGAGGAGATGGAGTCCGGCGAGGTTACCCCTGCCATCGAGACCCCTGCCGAGTAGGTAGGCAATCGCAACAAACAGTAAGTACGTAATCTCATACGTTTAAGGGAGGCTATATTCATGGCTAAGATTACTGCGGCTATGGTTAAGGAACTGCGTGTCATGACCGACTCGCCCATGATGGAGTGCAAGAAAGCGCTCGTCGAGGCCGAGGGCGACCTCGAGAAGGCCGTCGACGTGCTCCGCACGATGGGTCTGGCCAAGGCCGTTAAGCGCGCTGGCCGCGACACCAACGAGGGCACCATCGCCGCGTTCGTCACCGAGGACGGCAAGGCCGGTACCCTGCTCGAGCTCACCTGCGAGACCGACTTCGTTGGCAGCAACGCGAAGTTCACCGGCTTCGCCACCGACCTCGCCGAGGTCGTTACCAACCTCTCGCCCGCCGACGTCGAGGGCCTGCTCGCCTGCGAGATGAACGGCAACACCGTTGACGACGAGCTCAAGGAGATGATCCACGTCATCGGCGAGAACATGAAGGTCCAGCGCTTCGAGCGCGTCGCGGTCGAGGAGGGCGGCCTGGTCGCCTACATCCACCACAACGGCAAGCTTGGCGCCCTCGTGCAGTTTGCCTTCAACAAGCCCGAGACCTTCCAGAACGAGGAGTTCAAGGCGTTCGCGCACGACGTGGCCATGCAGGTCGTTGCCTCCGCTCCCGCTGGCGCCACCCGCGAGGACGTGCCTGCCGACGTGGTCGAGCACGAGAAGGAGATCTATCGTGCCCAGGCGGCAGAGTCCGGTCGTCCCGAGAAGTTCTGGGACAACATCATCCAGGGTCGCCTGAAGAAGTTCTACGCCGAGAGCGTCCTCACCGAGCAGGACTTCATCAAGGATCCCGACATGACCGTTGGCCAGCTCGCCGAGAAGGTCTCCAAGAGCGTGGACGACGACGTTAAGGTCGTTTCCTTCGTGCGTTTCCAGTTTGGCGAGTAGCACGCTGCCATATGCCAATCAAAAGGGGTAACCCCCATTGATAGGTCGCAAACGACCAATCAATGGGGGTTACCCCTTTTGATTGGCTGCCGTGTCTACCACGCTCTGGTTGATTCTGATAGACTTAGTCTGTTTATGAATGGGGGTCACGGTGTCTGAGTTCAAGTACAAAAGGATTCTGCTCAA
>CACZFB010000094.1 GCA_902780305.1 uncultured Coriobacteriaceae bacterium
GGTGATGCGCGCCTGCAAGCGCCGGCGGGTCGGGCCCTACTGGACGAGCTCGGAGGCGTTCGCCTCCCTGCGCACCTACGTCGACCTGGACTTCGACGGGCTGCAGCAGTCGATAGTGCAGGCCCTCGGCGGCGCGGCCGTGCGCGTGGAGACCCGCTCCTTCGAGAACAGCATCCACGACGTCGCCAACCGCGACGACGCGCTCACGCTGCTGTGCCACCTGGGCTACCTCTGCTACGACGCGGCGACGGGGACAGCCCGCGTGCCCAACGAGGAGGTGCGCGCCGAGCTGCGCCAGGCCGTGGCGCAGAGCCGCCATGCGGAGGTCGCGCGCATCGTGCGGGAGAGCGACGCGCTGCTGCGCGCCACGTGGGACCTCGACGAGGACGCGGTGGCCACAGGCGTCGCGCGCGCCCACGACGACGGCTGCGCCCCGGTGTTCTACAACGACGAGCAGGCGCTTCGGGCGGTGGTGAAGTCGGCCTACATCGCGGCGGCAGACCACTACGCCACGATCGAGGAGCTCCCCTCCGGCCGGGGCCTCGCAGACGTCGTCTACCTCCCCAAGCGCGGCGACCCGTCGCCGGCGCTTCTGGTCGAGCTCAAGTGGGACCGCGCGCCCGAGGCCGCCATCGCCCAGGTGCGACGGCGCGACTACCCGGCCGTCCTGCGCGGATGGGGCGGGCCGATCCTGCTCGTGGGCGTCACCTACGACCGCAAGTCCAAGCGCCACGTCTGCCGCATCGAGGAGGCCTAGCCCGAGGAGAACTGAGAAAAGGGGTTTGGCCCCTTTTCTCACTACGAGCGGGGCGGATCGACGTAGGTCAGGCGATGCTGGCGCTTGGTGGCCAGGAACAGTGGCACGTACTCGAAGATTACGCTGGAGTTCTGCAGGCCGTACCAGTGGTCGGGCGAACCGCAGAAGCCACGGATAAAGTACTTAGCCTGGATAACCGCCAGGTCGAGGCGCGAGATGTCGTTGGAGGCCGAGGGCACCTTGCGCACCAGGCAGAACCTAAAGTCGCCCACGTGCCCGGTGTTGTCGTAAATGGAGAAGCGGTGGTCCTGCGCCGGCAGCCTGCCCTGGTCCACCATGGTTTCAACAACCTGGTACAGGTACTCGTTGACGCGCTGGTTCACGCGGAACCCCAGTCGCAGCTGCACCTTAAACATAAAGTCGGTGCCGTAATCGTTTACCCAGAACTCGTGGGTGTACGGCTCGTCGGTTACCGAGACGTTGAGGAACCAATACGCCTTGGCGCGCTTGGGGTGCTTGTCCAGGATGGAGTACAGGATGTCGCGGTCCAGCTCGTCGGAGGAGGGGTCGTTGGTAAGAAACACGAGGTTGTCGGCCAGGAAGGGGATGTCCTCGGTATGCGTGAGTTCGCGCAGCTGGCCAATGTAGTGGGCTGCGGGCAGGTTGACGCGCTGCGACACCTCCACCTGAGTACCGCGGTGCCAAATAAACATGACCACGAAGATGGCGAGGGCAAGCAGCACGGTAACGTAGCCGCCGTGCATGAACTTGGTAAGGCTCGAGAAGAAGAAGAACAGCTCGATGGCCCCAAAGAACAGCGCGAACGGAATGGCGAGTGCGGTCCTCTTTTGCACGCGCGAAATGAAGGCGGTAAGCAGCATGGTGGTCATCAGCATGGTAACGGTAATGGCAAGGCCGTAGGCCGATTCCATGCGCTCTGAGCTGCGGAAGAACAGCACCACGCCAATACAGCCAATCCAAAGGATGGTGTTGATCAGCGGAATGTAGATCTGCCCCTTGGTCTCGGACGGGTACTCGATCTTCATGTGCGGCATGAGGTCGAGGCGGATGGCCTCGCTCACGATGGAGTAGCTGCCGGTAATAAGCGCCTGGCTGGCGATGATGGCGGCCAGCGTGGAGAGCACGACGGCGAACACGCGCATGCCACCCGGCTGGAGCATCTCGAAGAAGGGGTTCATGGCCGGTCCCATGTCGATGAGGGCGGGGTTGTTGCGCACCGACAAGATCCAGGCGCCCTGTCCCAGGTAGTTGAGGATGAGGCAGGCCTTTACCACGGGCCAGCTCACGTAGATGTTGGACTTGCCCACGTGTCCCATGTCGGAGTAGAGCGCCTCGGCACCGGTGGTACACAGAAACACGTTGCCCAGTACCATGAGGCCGGCTTGGTTGAGGTTTCCGTCGAAGAGGAACGTCGCGCCGCGCACGGGATTAAACGCGCGCAGCACGTTGAGGTCGAGGCCAATGTGCGTGAGGCCCACGACGCCCAGGAAGCCGAACCACAGGCACATGATGGGGCCGAAGGCCTTGCCGATGGAGCTCGTGCCAGCCCGTTGTGCGAAGAACAGCGCGCTAATGATCGCAATGGTAATGAGCACCACGATGCCCTGGTTGTCTCCGATGATGCCGTGCACCACCTCGATGGAGCGAAGACCCTCGATTGCGGTCGTCACTGTTACGGCGGGGGTGAGGATGCCGTCGGCAAGAAGGGCCGCACCGCCAACCATGGCAGGTGCGATGAGCCACGCACCACAGTGGCGGACCAGGCTATACAGCGCAAAGATGCCGCCCTCGTTGTGGTTGTCCGCCTTCATGGCCACCAGCACGTACTTTACGGTGGTAATCAGCGTCATGGTCCAAATGATGAGGGAGAGCGCACCAATAATGACGTCGGTGTCCATGGTTTGCAGTCCGCCGTTGCCATGCATGATGGCGCGTAGGGTGTACATGGGGGAGGTGCCGATGTCACCGTACACCACACCCATGGTAACCAGAACCATGCCCATGCTAAAGGGAATGGCCCCGTTCGATCGTTTGCTGTGCATGCGTTTCCTTTCTGGGCATCGGAGAAGAACCGATTGCCAAATAAGCGACACAGTAATACCACACTATGGCCGCTCGCGCACGTGTGTGCAGGGGAATATGCCATATTTGTGTGCGTGGGGTGGTTTTTGCGGGCTGGACAGCACGTGCCGGCCTATCAAAGGGGTAACCCCCTTTGATAGGCGGGTGGCCGTGGAAACCACCATGCATGTGTTGCTTTTCGCAGCATGGCTGGCGTGCTTGTTGTATTATGGCTCAGTATATCTTTTGACGCTTGGAGGCGACATATGCTAGATGGAACATACGAGGTAAGCGCGAAGACCCCGCTCGGCAAGAAGCGCGGCGACCTCGTGCTGGCAACCGAGGGAGACGTGTGCAACGCGACGCTTTCCGTCGGCAAGAAGACGGCCAACCTGCAGGGCGCCTTGGATGACGACGAGGTGACCTTTGAGGGGAGCGTAAAGATGCCGTTTCCCTTTGGCAAGGTAAAGTACGTACTCGTGGGCACGGTGGTGGGCGACACGCTCATCGGCGTTTGCCGTACCAAGAAGTTTAGCTTCGACGTAAACGGTACGCGCGTCGCCTAGAATCGCGCGCATGTTGTCGGAGGTAGTTTTATGGACCAGAGCAAGGAGCGCAAGCGCATGCCAGGAGAACCGGAGTTCAATCCCGACCTGCCGTCGGAAGATGCCATCGAGGAGGGCCGCAAGAGCTCGCTGGTCCTCGGTCTTGTTATTGGTGCCATAGTGGTGGGCATTGGCATAGTCGCCTGCCTGCTTTTTGGCAAATACCTCACCTTCTAGCGCCATGAAGAAAAGAAAGCGCTCAACGACCGCGGGCATCGGGCCTTCGTGGGAGGTTGCTAAGCCAACGAACAGCGTCTACCTGTTTGGCATGGGGCTTGTGCTGTTGGTGTGCATCTCGTTGCTCGCAACGCAGCTCGCCTTCTTCCCGTTCTTCTCCGACAACATGGACCTATACTTCCACGGCCTGTTTATCTTTGCCCCCCTGGCCGTTGGTGCCCTGTACTACAGGCTGCCCGTTCACCTGAGTTATTCCGTTGCGGTGGGCGTCGCGCTCTGGATCCATGCGTCCCTTATGCCCATCGACTACTACGAGAAGGCGCTGGCGCATCCGATCTCCGCCATCATGTACATCCTGATTGGCTCGCTCGCGTTCTGGTTTGCGGCGTACGGCGTAAAGCGCGTGATTGCGAAGCATGAGCAATGGGGAAAGTCCCGGCTGCGTACGGGGATGTGTTTTTGGGCGTTTGAGGTCGTAACAACACTCGTGCTCAACCTCGTGTTTTCGTTCCTTATGATCTTCTTCTCGGGTCTAACCATGCCGGAGATGTTCTCCGATCCAATCCTCACGGCTTCACAGCTGTTGAGCGTGCCCTCAATAATCGCCTCGACCGCAATAAACAGCGTGGCCTTTGCCGCAGGCATGAGCTTTACCGATTGGCTTATTTGCAAGGGCGAGGCAGACGAGGACAACCGAGCGCTGCGTAGGGTGTTTCAGCGATGGCTGCTGCTGGTGGTGACTGCCGCCTTCCTCATCTCCAACTCCGTGAGCTATTGCATCGAGACCATCCGCGCCGACCGCGATGCCGACGCACAGCTTACGAGCCAAGTGGATTACCTCAGCGCACAGCTGAACGAGCACCTTACCCGCGAGGAAGCCATTAAGTCCAACGAGGAACGGCTCATATTGGACAAGGCCCAGTCGGTCGCCCGGATTCTGCACAACAATCCTGAGCGTTCCTACGACGACGGCGACTTCCTCAGGCAAATACGCGAGGCGCTTGTCCTTTCGTCGATCGCCGTGTGCGACGAGTCGGGAACCGTTGTCGCCGAGGCCGAAGTCGACGGCGAAGCGTCCTTGGGATACAACTTCGCCGACAACGAAGAAACAAAGAAGTACCTTGACCTGATCTCGGGTGATGTGGACCACATTGTGGAGGGACCACGCGATTCGGTTTCGTTTGACGGCGCGACGGGTCAGGTTCGCGTATTTGCGGGCACTCCCCGTACTGATGACGAGGGCTTTATCCAGGTGTCAATCCCTGGCGAGGAGTTCCAGCAGGCGCTGTCTGCTGCCTCGGTGGAGAATCTGGCAAGCTCCTACTCCGTAGGCAAGGACGGCGTAGTCCTCATTTTTAGGGGGGACAAGGTCATCTCGGCCAACGACCAGGAATACATCGGCGAGACGTTCGAGACGCTGTTTGGCATTGAGGAGGAGGATAAGGAGGAAGCGTTCCGGATGGTGTTCTCTGGCGAGGTGCTGCCCGTTCAGGAGGATGAGGGCTTTGGGGTGGCGTACCTCAAGGCCGCGCGCGTGGGCGAATACAGCGTATTCGTACAGATTCCGGCGGACGAGATCTATGCGAATCGCACGGTAACGATCCTGCTCAATGCCTTTATCTTCCTACTCATCTTTGCCTCCGTGTTTTCGCTCGCCACCATCCTGCTCAATCGCGTGGTGGTGGATGGGTTCTCGCGCACCAACGACACCCTGGCGCTCATAACCGATGGCGACCTGGACCAGCGCATCAACGAGCACGAGACCATTGAGTTCGACTCGCTCTCGGAGGGCATCAACACCACGGTCTCGGCTCTCAAGGGCTGGATCAACGAGGCCGAGAATCGCATGGAACACGAGCTCTCCACCGCCAAGGCCATCCAGGAGAGCGCGCTGCCGCGCACCTTCCCGCCCTTCCCCGAAATCGAGACGTTCGACATCTACGCCTCGATGAACGCCGCCAAGGAGGTGGGCGGCGACTTCTACGACTTCTTCGAGATAGACGACCACACCGTGGGCTTCCTCATCGCCGACGTCAGCGGCAAGGGCGTGCCCGCCTCGCTGTTCATGATGGCGGCGAAGACCGAGA
>CACZFB010000095.1 GCA_902780305.1 uncultured Coriobacteriaceae bacterium
AACGCAAAGAGTGCTTTGCGTTCGGCACCCTTCGTTACCTTGGACCGAATAGTGGTACGCGGGGACAGTCCCCCGCGTACCACGAAACGTCGGAGCTAGTCCCGCGGAGCCAGCATCCGCACGGCACAGTACCGTGAACCGTCCTCGTCGCACAGGTCCACCGCGTAGCTCGTGCCCTCGTCGTAGAGGACGGGATAGAGCGTGTCTCCCAGCTGAGCCGGGTGGCGGTATTGCACGAGTATGGTGCCGAGGTTAAAGTTCGGATCCAACACTCGAATGATGCGGTCTGCCATGGTTATGTATTGCGCGTTGTTAACGTGGTGGTTGGAGTCCAGGTGCTGCTCGGTGACGACGATGGGGTCGTGACGCTTGCCCTCACCCGTGAGCTTGAGCTTGCGCTGCGTGCGCGGCATGTGCAGCGGCTCGTCGTCGGTGAGGTATACGTCCTCACCCTTGGGAACGCGAATCGGCAGGCCTGTGTTCGTGTCCACGGTTACCCAGAGCGAATCCGCGCTCACCAAGGTGCTGCCGTCCTCGCCCACGATGGTAAAGTTGCGCTTTGCGCTGGTCGCACTCAGCCCATAGCACCAGGTGCTTACGGTAATGTGCTCGCAATAGCGGGGGAGGCGCTCAATCGAAATCTGCCATGCCATGATGAACCAGGCAAAGTGATGCTCCGCCAGGAACGACACGCCATGCCCGAGGCTCTCGGTGTGGAACGTAGAGCAGTCCTGCAGGTAGTTGATGAGCGCAGGGATGGTGATGTTTCCATGCTCGTCGCACTCGCTATACCTCACCTTGCCGTGAAAAGAGTACATAGTCGCCTCACAATAGCCGTTGCTTGTGCAAAACAGTATATCAACATTACGTATGTTCGGATGGAAATGCAGGAGACGCGTCCGTTGTCGCTTACGAGAATTCGAAGCGATACACGTAAGCGCCATCGCAGATGTCGTCCACCTTGCGCACGCCTGTGGCCCCGTAGCGATCACGCTGCCATCGCAGCGTACGCATGAGCAGATTGTCCTCGTACGCCTCAGGATCGGTCTGGTCCAGCTCATCGAGGTTTGTGCTGCACACGAACAGCGCCCCCTTGTCCCTAAAGATCGAACCGTCGAGATTCTCCAGCCCGTTCTTGTTGAGCTTGGCCATAAAGCTGTTGGACCCAAACTGGGAACCGCCCCAGGGAAACACGTTGGTGGGCTTATCATACGGGTACAGGGCACCGGGGTCGGTGCAGCTGGCCACCCCCATGTGTCGCACGAATACGGTGGGCTTATGGGCGATGGCGTATTGGTTGATGCACTCCTCGATTCGCGAGGACTCCATGAGGGCGTTTGCCTCGCCGTCGTCAAACGTGTTTCGTAGGCTGAGGTAGGAGAGGGGCAGAAGGAGCGCGCAAAGCACCAGCACGGCCGTACTCCTCAGGCGTTTCTGCCGGTCTGTTCTGAGCAAGTTGCAGAGCAGCAGGGCCCCCAGGACTGCTGATGGCATAAGAATCACGAACAGAGAACGATACAGGATGCGTCCCTGCGCGAACTGGTACGCAATCAGGCCAACGGTGGCCAAGCCCCCCAGCAAAAGCGTTACCGCGCCAAGGCCGTCGTGGAAAACGACGAGCGCGACGAGCGTCACCAGGGTGACGACCACCCATACTGCCAGGCATGCCTTTGCCTGATCGGCATTGTCTTGGATGCCGTTAAGAGCCTCTTGCACGCCCGAGACTGAAGGCCGCTCCACCGCGGTCGCCGTGCTGTTCTTGCTGAGCTGGGAGAGCGTCTGGGCGTTGACGCGACTGTCCATAAAGCACCAGTCGTCCACAAGCCTATAGAGGGTCTCGTCCCAGCCCACCTCCTGGTAGAGCGCGGGGTTCTCCTCGTACGAGTCGTGAGGATAGTCCATATAGCGAATGCGAGCGCTGTTAAACCGCTGGAACTCGGGGGAGTTTACGTTGGCATTGAGCGCGCGGCCGCCAAACACCATGACGGCGGCGACGCAGCCAAGCGCGGCCAAAAACGGCAATGCCTTGAGCAGGGAATGCACCGAGACGCCATAGCGTGCCAGAGTAGCATGCAGGACGACCAGCACAAAGAATCCCAGCGGCACGAGCCCGCTGGCCTGCCTGTGGCTTATGGCGAGCACGAACAACACCACGCACGCAATGCGCACCCGCAGGGTCTCCCTGTAGGGCGAGGCAAAGTACCAGGCCATTGCTCCGGCACCCAAAACGGCGGGAACGGTGGTAAACGACACCCTACAGAGGGGGAATGCGACGAGCGCAAGGTCCAGCAACGCAGCGAGCAGGGCACCGACGACCACCCCGAACCTGTCCTTCGAGCACAGGAGCAGAATTGCGTAGGTGATGAGCAGGGCGCCCACGCCCAGCAGCGTAACGCTGTACACATGCCACCACTGCACGGTTGGAATGGCGGCATACAGCGGTGCGACGATTGCGGTGGAAACAATGCGCGATACCAGATTGAGTGGCAGCGGACCACCTTCTAGGGCGCCCGCCATGGCCGACTGGACACTGGCATCGTCGTTGGTAAGGTACAGGAACTCCCCACGCCAGGCGCATAGGGCGAAGCAACACGCAAGAATGCCAGCCGCCAGCGCCAACAGGCGCATGCGCGTCCGCCGATCGTGGGAATACGCATCCAAAGATGGTGTAGTCAAGGTCCCTTCCTTTCGCGTTGGCCCAATCGGCTAGCGGGGAAATGCCATCTCCTCGGTATCCCCAAACAGGGGTGCCGTCTCCTCGTCCCTGGCGTAGCGTGAGAGCGAGTCAACGATGAGCCGGTTGGAGTTGGGGAGGATGCTTGCACGGTAGCGCGTGATGCTTTGGGCAACGGGGTCGCCGTCAATCTCCATCTGCGCTGGCTCCTCGGTTTCCACCGTGACGACTTTTCCCCTAAAGGTCTCCAGGCGCGGTCGATCTATGCGTTTTCCCTCGTGATCCACCAGACCCACGAAGAGCGGGCGCACGAGTTGTGCAGTGTAGTCTGCCTCCACAACGAGGACGTCGAGCAGGCCATCGGTCATGCTGCACCCGGGAACGAGCTCGATGTCGCCCTGAATCATGGCATTGTTGGCCACGATGCAGCTGATGCCCCTTCGCTCGTAAGTGGTGCCGTCCACCGTAATGGTGAAGTCGTGAATCTTTGGCTTGGGATTCGCAATGGCTGCGGCAAAGTAGGCCGCCTGTCCCATGGCCCGCTTAGCAGGAATGGCGGCCTGCATAATCTGCGCGTCGAAGCCGATTCCTGCCATAAGCGAGAAGCCCTTTCGGCACGGTGTGCCATCATGGTCCGCCCACTCGATCTCCACCAGATCCGTGGTGGCCGACCTGCCGACCCGACAGGCACGCGCAAGGGCGTAGGGATCTGCGGCATTGCCCAGGTTGGCAAAGAAGAGGTTGGCAGTACCCGACGGAAACACGCAGGTAAGAACGTTGCGTCCGCGAAGCTGGTACAACAGTGACGCCACCGTCCCATCTCCGCCCGAAAGTACCACGAGGTCGAATTCCTCGGCATCGACAAGGACGCTCGCCTCCCAATCGCCGTCGTCCAAGCTCAGTATGCGCAGGACGCACTCGTCGCCCTCGCGGACGAGGGCACGCTCGAACTCGAAGATGGCGTCCGAGCCAAAGCCGGATCGCGCGTTATGTATTATGAGGACGCGCATTGCAACCTCCACACCTCAAGCCACTCGTGTCGATACTTCCGTTACCATGGTAGCCGTTACCGGGCGAGGCCACAAACGAATTGGATACACATGTTCCTTTCTTCGTACGACGAACTCAGCGAGTTTTGCGCGCGCGTACGCGGCGCGCGAGTGCTGGCAGTGGACACAGAGTTTTTGCGTGAGAGAACCTATCATCCCAAACTCTGCCTGATTCAGGTGGCTACCCACGATGAGGTGGCCGCAATAGACACGCTCGGCATCGAGGACCTGTCGCCGCTTAGGGAGCTCTTCCTGGACCCTGCAATCACCAAGGTGTTCCATGCCTGCGATCAGGACCTGGAGGTCATTCTGGACCACATGGACTGCGTGCCCAGACCCCTGTTCGATACGCAGCTTGCGGCATCCTTCCTGGGTCATCGCATGCAGATGGGTTACGGAGCGCTCGTGCAGGCTTATGAGGGCGTGCACCTCAACAAGGCGGACGGTCTCACCGACTGGTCCAAGCGTCCGCTCGATGCGGAGCAGCTGCAATATGCGGAGGACGACGTGACGTACCTGCCGCGAATCTACGACCGCATGATGGACGCGCTCGTGCGCAAGAATCGACTCGCCTGGATGGATCCCGAGCTCGAGCTCATTGTGGACTCGGTGCTCGAGCGGCGCGATGTGCAAAATGCATTTCTGCACCTCAAGCGGTCGGGGTCACTCACCCGAAGGCAGCTCTCTGTTGCACGGGAGGTGTGCGCCTGGCGTGAGGAGACGGCGTCGAGGCGTGACCTGCCCAAAAAATGGGTGATGAAGGACGAGATTGTCGTTGAGGTGTGCCGGCGCGCGCCAAAGACGACGGATCGTCTGCGGAGGATTCGCGGTCTGGACAGCATTTCTACCCGTGACGCCAACGACATCGTGGCCGCTGTCTCGCGCGGTGTCTCACTGGACCCCATGCTCTATCCCAGAGTTCGGCACAAACCACACGCCAACGCGAACCTCGACAGCGTCGTAGACCTCATGTACTCGCTGCTTCGCGTTCTCGCCGACCGATGTGGCGTCGCCGCACCCCTGATTGCCACGCGTCAGGACCTCGCTTCCTTTGCCACGGGTGACCAGGACTCGCCGCTGCGTAGGGGATGGCGCCACGAGGTTGCGGGCAAGCCCCTGGAGGGCTTGCTCGCGGGTGAGGTTGGCCTCACCGTAAAGGACGGTATCGTGAACTTTTCTTATAGCCAGGACGGCAAACATTTCACATCTGCCAGCGATCCTTTCAAGATGCGTGAAGGCAAGTGGATTGGTGCCAAGTTCGGTTTTGTGGCCGAGTGTTGTGAACGCAAGGCGAGCCGCGGCTGGCTGGATATCGACTGGATAAGAATCACAAAATAAACGGCGATGGCTTGGGACGAGACCCGTGTCCTCAATGGTGCGCCTGGTTCACACATCGTCGTTGCCCGTCGCAGCGGAGAGGAATGGTATGTGGCAGCAATAACAAATACCAAGGCGCGCACTATCACTATACCCACCAACTTCCTCGGAGACGGCAAACGATACACCGTCACGATATATAACGATGACCCGACAATGAATACTAGAACGAAGGTCAGCGTCAAGACTGTCACCATCAAGGCAGGAAAAAACATCAACGTAACACTCCAGCCCAGCGGGGGAGCTGCTTTACATTTCATCAAACGATAGCCCTAACTATAACCCTTTTATCCTATGCGCAGATTATTATTTATCATTTCTTATTTATCATTTATCATTTCCCCCGTCTTCGCTCAGTCCAATCTGCAGGACTACAAGATGGCGGGTCCTTACGAGGTGGTGGCACGTGACGGCGAGTTCCGTGCATCAAAGGGCGGTAGCGAGCGCGATATGTGGACGGCGTGGCAGCTCGTAAGTGAAAAGGGAAAAGTGAATAGTGGAAATTTGGCTACCGCTCTGGAGATTA
>CACZFB010000096.1 GCA_902780305.1 uncultured Coriobacteriaceae bacterium
TGGTATCTGCTATCAATTTGCTATCAAATGCCCCGTTTCCGCTTCAAAAACCCAGTGTTTTCAAGGCTTTGCGGGTTTTGTCAGTTATTCCCACTCAATCTTTTGCATCGGATTTGTGCCGTCTGCCAATCCAGGTTTTCAGCGCTTCTCGTACTTGCAAAGAATCCCCCCGAGCCAATCGGCATAGCCGTCGCGCAGTGCTTTTGGTTTCAGTACTTCTGCGCCATCTCCAAGCGTGGCAAGCCAGCCGTAGAAAACGGGGCTCTCGCGCATGGGGACGGTTACGATTGCCGATGCCCCGCCATCGGTCGGAGCGGCATTAACATCACGGCCGAAACGATCTACGACGACGTTCATTAGGTCGGCGTCTACTTTGATCGTCGCGACAATCCGCTCGCCGTCATACATGCCGAAGGCCGTCCTCGCAGCCTCGTCCGGATCGTAGCGCGCAATCACCTCGTTTCGGTCCACGTGTTCGCCTGTGACCACGATCTGCCCCATGCGGTCCACGCGGTAATTGCGGATCTCCTCGTCCGATGCGCTATAGGCAACCAGGTAGTAGTTGCCGTCGGAGTACGTTAGGTTCACCGGTGTCACCACGTGCGCCGCACCTCCCCTGCGAGCGACACGCTCCTTGCCGGCACCATATTTGTAGTAACGGAATGACACCTTGCTCTTGCGGGCCATGGCGTCCTGCAGCAGGTCGACTGCCACGAAGTCTGACCGGTCTTGCCTCTTGGGGCGGCCGTGCACGTGGACCTGCTTGTTGAGCGCCTTCCTCTCCTCGGTTGAGGCCAGCTGCCTAACCGACTTCACCAGAGCGTTCGACGCGCCGTCGGAGAGGAACCTGCTCGACTGCACTGCGTCGACGAGCAGCATCAGCTGAGACAGTTCGAAGTCCCGCTCGGCCAGCGCGTACTGCACGGGCTGTCGCTTGAGCTGACGTATGTCCATGCCGAACTCGCGAAGCGTCTCTATGTCGCGGTAGAGCCCCTTGCGCTCGGCGTCGATGCCCCTCGCCGCCAACCGTTCGACAATCTGCGGCATGGTGAGGCCATGGTCCGGGTCGGTCTCCGTCCTCAGTATGTCCATCAGGTGCAAAACCTTGAGCTTCTGCGTGCTGCTCGATGCCATGGAAGCCCCTTTCCGCCTTCTATTCCAATCCTCCCGATGATAGCCCAACCTATCATGCCCGTCCTGGCAACCGCCCATCTCCATCGACCTCCTGTTCCCCGCCCGCGCATCCCGAACCGCGAATCCTTGCCGGGAACCCCGCGGTGCACAAGGCGCGGAAAACTTTCCGTTTCATCCCCATCACCGTTATCGGAAACTCGTGCCCTCCGGGTTTCCGCTTGCCTCCTTGCACTCCCCGGGAACCCCGGCGCCTTCCGCGTCAACGGGCCCGCAAAGGGCGGGCAGAAACATAAGGAGGTCAGCATCATGGGAAACAGGGCGGTCATCACCACGCCGGAGCGCAAGGTCGGGCTCTACATCCACTGGAACGGCGGAAGGGACACCGTGGAGCCGCTCCTTCGCTA
Organism: uncultured Coriobacteriaceae bacterium; assembly: GCA_902780305.1. Taxonomy (GTDB): domain Bacteria; phylum Actinomycetota; class Coriobacteriia; order Coriobacteriales; family Atopobiaceae; genus RUG440. Next base: position 1,539 of record CACZFB010000096.1, read on the forward strand.
CTGCGAGCTCAAGGGATACCGCGATCCGTCCAAGGACGACTACGGCTGGGCCCGCATGTGCCAGGTCCTCGGCAACTTCTTCGGCGGCACCAACTGCGTCGGCATCGGGCCGTACACCACCGACGAGCGCATGGACCCCGGCGACAACGGCATCTACGTCATCGAGGGCTGGAAGATCGTCGACCGCGTCGGCCTCTACGACGGCTTCTCCGAGCAGCAGGAGTACGACTTCGACGAGATGCTCCGCGACTTCGACCGCTCGATGCCCGAGGGCGAGCGCCTCGGCGAGTTTCTGGACTCCGTCGAGGTGCCCGTGGGCGAGCTTCAGATCGGCGACGAGGTCTGGATGTTCTCGCACTACGACGACTGGAAGGCCTACCCGGTCGTGGGCTTCGGGCAGCCCGAGTTCAACCGCATCTCGGTGTGGGTGGAAACCGAGGACGGCAAGACCGACGTCACCTACCCGGACCTGCCGTACGTCGCATGGATGGACCATGACGGCGACTTCAGCTGGAACTCCAACAACTACGTCCACGGCTCCATGGCCCGCATCAAGCCGCGCAAGTAAACGTCTACGGAAGGCGCGGGTTCGGCCCTCCGGGCCCGCGCCGGAGAGGAGGCCGACATGGCCAGCAAGATGATCGCCCCCGCCGAATGGCAGAGAATCAAGAGAGACTACCGCTTCTGCCGTAACGTTTCCGACTTCGAGATGCCCGAGGAGTGCCGCGCGCACAGCGACTGGCAGCGCGTCTTCAAGCGGGAATGCGACTCCAAGTACGGCACAATCATGGTCTCGCACTCGATGCGCGCCTGGCGCAACCCGACGTTCGACGAGTTCTACGGCGGGGCGATGATCGACTAATCCTCCGTCCTTCCCAGGTAGAGTCGCTCGAAATCGTGCCGATAGGGCCCCTTGATGCCCAGCGCGTCGACGTCGTCCATGCCACGCACGCCGAAGCTCTCCAGGTACAACCTCACCTCGCCCTCATCGCATAGAATCCCCCTGAAAGCCGCCATATCATACAGCTCGCCCACGGCAATCATCGCGCCCATGCGGAAGTAGTCATTGTCGCTGTAAGCGCCCCTGTTTTGCCTTTCAACGCCCATGCGGATCACCTCGTTCCGTGCTGGTCCGTCTGTCGGCTTGGATGCTAGACCCGAGCGGCAGGTTCAGGAGTCCCGCACCATGGACAACGAAAACGCGTTCTCGAACAACCCCGTCGCCTTCTTGGATTCGGCCCGACCGCAAGCCTCGGCTGCAGCGTATCTTCGACGCGAACCCGGCTGGCCGCAAGGCGCGAAAAACTTCCGCTTCGCGGAACTCGAGCCTGCCGGTTTTCGCTTTCCCCCTTGCACCCAACCGGAACCCCGTCATCGCACGCACCGAGAGGCCCGCAAAGGGCGGGCCCGGATCCAAGGAGGTCGAAATGGAAAATGCGAGAACACTCGAAGTAATGGTCGTGCCCGTGGGCGGACGCCCGTACCGCAAGGCGATTGAGGCGGATTGCGATGGCAGCTTCCTGCACGGGCTGCAGGCCTGCGTCGGAGGGCTTATAGAGCCTGCGAGCTACATCTTCGAAGATGCTCCGGCCGTGTACGTCAACGAGGAAGGATTGCTCGGCGCCTCCCTTGATACGGCGAACCGGGCGATCTACGCGACGAAGCGGATGACCGAGATGGGGTACCTCTCCCAGATGGACTACGCGCACGTGGTCGAGGAGGGCGAGCTCTACTCGATCGTTTTCGGCGACATGGTCTGCGTGGGGTTCGACCCGGAAACCGGCGAGGATCGCGACATCACCGATGCAGAAGCCGAGCGCGTCATGGACCGCTTCGGCAGCGACGAGTCGATCATGTCGGGTGGGTTCGAGCTCATCCGGATGATGATGCGAAGGCGGGCCGTCGGATAGACGGCTTTCGCCAAGAGAATCCCTCCGCAGGTATCGCACAATGCCAGCGCGGAGGGATTCACCGCGCATCCCCGAAATCGGCCGATTTCGGGCTGATGTGAGCACCGTTCCCCCCGAATTCCCCCATCTGAGGCAATCAAAAGAGTGCCCCAAGAAGCTCCCGCGAATGCGTTTTCCCTGTTGATAAGCCGTGTTTGTGTCTGCCAGAAAAGTTGCTGCCCTTCGGGTTACTTACACGAAGACCGTCATTTTCGAGCCAATAGGCCTGGTTTCGCCCCAGCTTTTCCTTGACATGCAGCTTCTTGAGTATCGTGTCCGAGAAGCCTCTCGGCTTCGCGTGAGCGCCCTTCGGCGAGGAGCTTCCTTATGCGCGACGACGAGACGGGGGCTCCGTACATGTCGAGGAGCTCGTGGACGGAGACGTACATCCCGAACTGCTTGCCCCATTCGGCGAGGAGCCGGGCGTCCCCCGATCCCCTAGAGCCGAACCGGAAGCCTTCCCCCACGTGCATCGATGCAGGCGGTTTCTCGCCGAAGGTCGACTCGAGGAACTCGATCGGCGAGAGCGCTGCGAACGCGCAATCGAAGGGAAGCACCGCCACGATGTCGACGCCCGTTGCCGCCAGAGTTACAATGCGCTCCTCGTTCGACATTAGCTTCACGAGCCTGTCGGGGGCGAACAGCTCGTCCGGGTCGACCGAGAACGTCAGGACCGCACTCGGGACGCCCCTCTCCATGGCATCCATCTTCGCGCATCCGATGAGGAACTGGTGCCCCCTGTGGACACCGTCAAACACCCCGAACGCGCAGGAGGCTCCGGCGAGGATGCCCGCCGACCCGGCTCTTTCGAGCTTTACCACCCTTGCCATCAAAATCCCCTTAGCAACCTTCATGAAAAGGCCGGCACAGGTCTTGCTCACCCATGCCGGCGCTCGTTTTCAACCTATCGTCCTAGCCTTAATCCTGATGAAGGCTTAACGCACCGTCGATTACCAGCGGTCCTTGAACTGCTCGGCGTCGGAGGTCTCGGCGGCTTTGACGCCCTTGTCGGCGATGATCGCGCGCGCCACGTTGAAGCCGGCGACTCCGCCCACGCCCGAGAGCGGGTGGACGCTCTGGCCGCCCATGTAGAGGCTCTTGATGGGCGTGCGGTAGTTCGCGTAGCCGGGGATGGGGCGCCAGTTGAACTCGCTGTACCAGCGCAGCGTTCCGTGGCCGAGGTCGCCGTTGGTCATGACGAAGTGCTCGTCGAGCTCCTTGGGCGTGTAGCCGTCAGCGTACAGCACATGGCCCTTCAGACCGGGCGCGAAGCGGTCGAGCGTGTCGATCCAGTTCTCGATGAGCTCGGCCTTCGCCTCGGCGTCCCACTCGCGGCCGTAAAGCGTGCCCTTGACGGGGAACGCGTAGCCGGTCAGCACGTGGTGGCCCTCCGGCGCGAACGTGCCGGGCTCCTCGTAGTAAGTCGGGATGTAGCTCATCGACAGCATGTTCTTGGGCAAACGACCGCACTTGTACTCGGCGAAAGCCTCCTCGGCGTACTGGAAACCGGGCTCGGTCATGCCGAAGAATCCGCCGTAGCACTCCTCGGGGAAGCCGAAGTCGGGCAGTGCGTCGAGCGCGACGTTGAGGGTGACGCCGCCGCACTCGTACTTGATCTCGTCCAGGCCGCGCTTGAGGCTGGCCGGCAACGCCTCGAACTCGTCGGGCTCTAGGAAGTTGTTGAACGTGTGCGGCCACTCGATCTCGCTGATGACGGCAACGGCAGCGGTGTACTGCTGCCCGTCGGCGGTCTGCACGCCGTACGCCTCGCCGTTCTTGACGAGGATCTTCTTGACCTCGGCTTCGCGGATGATCTCGACGCCGTAGCTGAGCGCGCACTCCTCCAGCGAGCGGGAGACTTCCTTCAGGCCGCCCTTGATGAAGCCCCACGGGTGCAGCATGCGGCCCAGGCAGAAGAAGAACGGCGCATCGGACGGGCCGGCGGTGGAGCCCTCCATGAGCGTGAGGAAGCTCGCCTTCACGTAGTCGTTCTCGAAGTAGTTGTCCAGGATGTCGCGCGGCGTGCCGAACAGCATGTCGCGGCACATGCGCTCCATGTCGGGGCTCGAGCTCATGGCGCTGATGAACTGCGACATCTTCGGGGCCTCGTTCATCTGCTCCAGGCCGAACATCATGCCCACGGCACCCCAGTTCTTCATGAACTCGCCGAACGCCTCGGCGTCGTGCTGGCTGAAGCGCGCGAACTCCTGCGCGGTGTCGGCGGGGTTCGGGAAGATGCGCAGGTAGTTGCCGTCGCCGAACGTCGTGGTGAGCGTCGGGTTGCAGCCGATCTCGGTCAGGCCGAACTTGGTGGTGAGCTCGAGGTCGTGGTTGACCTTCGGATGCACGTAGAACTCGCCGGTGGCAGCGGGGCTGAACTTGTAGCCGGGCTTCATCTCGACGGTCATGGCCGTGCCGCCGATCCACTTGCTGCGCTCCAGGATGGCGACCTTCAGCCCCGCGTCTTTCGCGAGGTAGCTGGCCGTGACCAGCGCGGGCGTGTTGCCGCCGATGATGATGACGTCGTAATCTGCCATGTCTGTCCTCCTGTTCGTTGGTTTCGGTCTATGCTTCCGTCTTCGTGACGGTGATTCCCAGCACGTTGTCGGCTATGTACTTCGCGACAGCCGGTATGTCCACGAGCCCCACGGCGTTCTTGATGCTCTCCACGTCCATGTACATGTCGGTGTCCCATGCGCCCATGAGCGCACCGGTCACGGTGAGCCTCCCGTTCTCGACCCGGACGTTCTTAAGCTCGATCATCGTGCCGCCGTCCTCGTTGACGATCTTGCAGGTCTTCTCGTCCATGCCCGTTCCTCCTTTCCCGATAGCCAGGCGCTACATGAGCGCCTTGACCATGAACTTGATCGCGTCCTTGTTCATGAGGGCCTTGAGCTTCTTCACGTCGTCCTTCTCGATGACGATGGCTGCCTGCGTTATGCCTGGCAGTTCGAGCTTGCACCTCAGGCCCCCCGTCGCCTCGTCCTTGACGAGCGCCGCCATCGCGGCTGGGCCCTCGATGCGATACCCGAGCGCGTCTACCCTCGGGTTGCACATGCCCGTTGCAGCATCGACCGCAAGATCAAATGTCGCGAGCTCCTGGTCCCCGTTGACGAACAGCTTCATGAGTTCACCTCGCTTCCTTGGGGCGCACTTGTCCTTGCTCCGAATGTACGACAGGATTATCAAAAGATTTCCACTTATAGTTGTATAATTCTCACTTGGATTTTGATAAAAAGGAGGAGCCATGGAGCTCAGACAGCTCGAGTACTTCGTCGCGGTGGCAGAAGAGCTTCACTTCGGAAAGGCAGCACGGAGACTTCACATCGCCGAGCAGCCGCTGAGCTACCAGATCAGGAAGCTCGAAAACGACCTGGGCTTCAAGCTGTTCGACCGCACGACGCGCTCGGTGTCCCTCACGCCCGCCGGTGCGTCTTTGCTGGCAGATGCCCGGAAGCTCTTGGCGCGGTCCGAGCAGGCCGCCGACACCGCCCGCAGGATCGCCGCAGGAGAAGCGGGAGTCGTGCACCTCGGCTACGAATCTGCCACAGTCCCCTCTGTGCTCCCTGACTTCGTGAAGCTCTTCCGCGCGGAATACCCGGAAATAGACCTGATACTCGTCGAGCACAGCAAGGCAGGCCTCGCCGCCGTCGCAAAGGAGGATGACGACGCCTGCATCGTCACGCGCTACGAGCGCCTCCCGTCATGGGTCGAGTTCATCCCGTTCCTCGAGGACGAGGCCGTCGTGGCGCTACCGATAGACCACACGCTTGCCGAAAAGGACGAGATTCCAGCAGCCGACCTGTTGGGCATCCCCTTTCTGGGATACGAGGGCGCCAGCAGCGAGCCCATCAATCTGTTCCTGGCGAGGCTCGCCGCGCAGAGCGACGTCGACCTCGACGTCTCCCAGGAGGCAGAAAGCTACATGGCCCTGCTCGGCCTTGTCGCTGCTGGGCTTGGCTGCACGGTGGTCACGGCGAGCATGTCGGGCTTCTTCTCGGACCGTATCGCATACCGGCCCCTCGTGGAGCCGTCGGTGAGAGTCGAGTACGGACTCGCGCTGAGGAAGGGCGACGAGACGCCTATTCTGTCTGCGCTGCGCACCGTCGCTCGCCATCTGAAGAAGCTGCTGTGAGCAGCTGATGCTAGCACCATTCCCCCCGAATTCCCCCATCGAGGCAGCCTATTGACGCTTTAGGTGCAGCCTCAATTAGCGCATTTTCCCTGTTTATCGCACTGTTTTATGTAACCGTGATGCTGTGTAGCCCTTCGGGTTGTATATCCGAAGGGCAGTCATTTTCGGGTTCAAACCGAACCCGAAAATGACAAAGCGTCCCCCTCCCACAGAAAGGTCAAACGCTACTCAAACAGCTCTTGATACTTCTCGTCCAGCGATGCCAATTTATCCCAAATAACTGATTCATCATCTTCAGTCGGAGCAGACGCATAATCGCTCTCGATTATTTCAAAACCTAGATTCGCGTACTGATCTGCCAGCTCGATAGCACGCTCAACGTTAGCAATCTCATCATATTCGTCACCCTGAATGAGGCGGTCTGCCAAAAGAGAAGTGATCTCCGACATGTATTCATGCGGAATCGATCGAGTGTTTGCGAATCCAATGTTTCCTTTGACCGCTTTCGGGGCATTACCGCTTTCTACGCCGATAGCAAGCGCGTACATATAGAGTTCATCTCGTGTTGTGGGCTTTCCCAGGCCCAGATAACGACTTTTGTCTAATTCCTTAACTAGCCCGTCGTTGTATTTTGAAGCAATGCTGACACGATCTTTAGCCATGATTCTTCACCCCTGACTTAGCCTTCTTGTCCGCCAAGCGCGTGGTAGACGAAATAAGATCTTCCTTAAATACGCTGCTGATTTCCTCTGAAAACTCGCTCAATGTAAAGGTGAGAATCAGTTGCTTTTCGCGGCTAACTTCCATGAGGACTTCCGCAAAACTCTTGCGATTGAGATCCGAAATCCTGCCAACAGGGGAATCGATGAACAGCATATTTACCGGTGCGATGATCGGTGATGAACACACCCTCCGGGACTGGGGCGCGGTGATCACAAACAGTGATGTCATCGGGATGCCGGAACCTAATACCGTCCTTTTGGAAATCCCTGGTAGAAGCGGAAGACTAGATCTCTCCGAAGTCTTGACGGGGGATATTTCTTATGGCAACCGTGAATTGAAGCTGCAGCTTGCAGCAAGAACTAATAAAGAGAGATGGGTAGAGACCTGTCTTCATATCTTCAATAAATACCATGGCCGGGTTGTCCACGTCACTTTTGATGAGGATCCCGGCCATTACTATGTTGGCAGGGCAAGTATTTCTGATCCGCAAAGGCTCGGCATAGCTGGTCAGTTTACCATAATGATCGATGCAGAGCCATATCGGTATGAGCATACGCTACATGTGGAGACTTTCTCAGGGTCCACTTCAACAGTCTTCGGAACAGTTGAGAACCTGCGCATGCCTGTCTGCCCAACAGTTACTGTACCTGTAGCCTGCCAGTTATTCCATGACTCTAGGGTGTATGAGCTGGATGCTGGTACTCAGGTGGTGCCGGGGCTGGTCCTTCATCCTTTTGACAATAACGTGTCAGTGACTGGAGCGAGCAGCATCACATTTTCATTTCGGAGGGGGTGTTTGTAATGTACAGAATATTTCTGGATGAAATTTACGATCCCGCCAACACATCCGAAGAAGGATGACCTTAAAAAGATGTACTCAGTGCTGTCTCTTTATCAGGACGATGACTGGCTGTATTCCGGCAGGGTTCTGTCCGATGAGATTGATTTTTACGGCAGCAGGACCATCGAGTGCGAGGGCGAGTTGTCCTATTTATTGGACAGTATCCAGAGATATCACGAGTACCATGACATCAGCGTGCAGGATTATTTCTCGGACTTGATTGCAATCCACATCCTGGATGTAGAAAGCA
>CACZFB010000097.1 GCA_902780305.1 uncultured Coriobacteriaceae bacterium
CTGCCACGGTTATTACCTGGTCTGACGGTGGCAAGGACTTCGGCGTGACCTATCAGGGCCTTGGCGGTGAGGAAGTCACGCTCGACGACGAGGACGTGTCTGCCATCGTGCATGCCGTGAAGGATGCTGCGGCTGACGAGAACAAGGATGACGACAACAAGGACCAGAACAGCAACGACAACAAGCAGAGCCAGAATGGCAACAAGCAGAACTCCAGCAGCAATAGCAACAACAACAGCAACAGCGGCAACAGCAATAGCAACAGCGGTAGCAGCAACAACGGCGGCAGCAGCGACGGCGGCATGGGTGTAAAGTACACCGCCGACGATGCATACCAGATTGCCGCAGAGTATGCGGATGCTGGCGGTTCCAGGGCCATGGCGACCAACCCCAATGTGAGTGGCCCCATCGAGGGCGGCGGTACCATCTACTACAAGGTTGAGTTCGACTGTGGCGAGTCGCATTTCTCGTGCAACGTTGATGCGACGGATGGCCATGTGTACTCCGCCTCCGCAACCGAAGGCAGCAAAGAGATGATGCTCGGCGACAACGGCGAAGTCGAAACCACATACGACCACGAGACGGGCGAGGTCTCGTAACCTCACCTTCACGTATATGAGGAATCGCATCGCCATTTGTGCGCTTGCGGGAATTCTAGCGCTCGGCGCCGTGGGCTGTGGACAGCAGGCAGCGGCGCCGAGTTCTTCGAACGAGCAGGCAGCAGAACGGAACGACAACGCCGGTGGAGAAGCCCAAGCAAAGGATTCCGACCGCCTTACCGAAGAACAAGCAAAGACGATAGTGTGGAAGAGTGGGCTGGGTGAGATACTGAGCATGAAGGAAGCCCAGCACGATGACGGCTTATGGTACTGGGAGGTCACTACCAAGGGGCCAGATGGTACCCAGATGACCTATGCCATCGACACGAATGCCAACATTGCCAAAATGAGCAGGTAGCGTCCTTGAGGGCGTGACCAGGTTGAGCACATTGGCCGTCGAGAGTGTCTTACCTCGGCGGCCAATGCGTTCAGTTACTACGCCATAAGTGGCAGCAACGAGCACGCTACCAGATTCACCAATCCACAACCCAACATGACCGGCAGCGGGCTTATCTGCCGATTATGGATGAGGAAGAACGCCGTACCCATAACCACGATGGTGTAGCAGCCACGTGTGATGCTGGGCAGGTTGCCATCGGGCATGAAGGCGGCTGCGGCAAGTCGGACGAGCGTTGACGCAATGAGGGCTATGGCCATGCACTTGAGGGACACCATCACGTTATCCATCATCGCCGAACCCTTAAACCGACTGTATAGCCTATACAGCAGCATTACCAGCGTGCAGGGGATAAGAATTGAACCCAGAGTGGCCGCGATGGCACCGGGGATACCCGCGACGCGCATGCCTACGAAGGTGGCGCTATTGATAATGATTGGCCCTGGCGTGATTTCGTCGAGCGCCACGAGGTCGGCAAACTGCTCGTAGGTCATCCAGCCCTGCACCGCAACTGCCTCGTTTTCCACCAAGGGGATTGCGGCGTAGGCACCGCCAAAGGCGATGACGCTCACGCGCATAAAGGCGAGCACAATGCCAATGAGCAGGGTCATCGGCGTCTCACCCCCTTCGACACAAGAAGCGTCTTTGCGATGCCGGCCATGGCGCAGCCGATTGCCAAATAGGGGATGGGCCATCCCAAAAAATGCACGTAGGTGAACGCGAGCGCCATAAGCACAACTGGGTAAGCAAGGCCGTCTTTCGTGACGTTTACGAACAGCGAGACGACCACATTGAGTAGCATGCCCACCACGCCAAGCTGCATGCCACGCATGAACAGGCGAACGAGCTCGTTCCCGACGATCGCCTCATAGAAGCACGTTACGACAATCATAACGACTATGGGCGGTAGGATGCAGCCCAAGACGGCCACAAGTGATCCCAGGAGCCCCGCCACCTGATAGCCCACGACCATCGAGGCGTTTACCGCCATGGCACCGGGTGTGCTCTGCACGATGGCTATGTTGTCGGCCATCTGGTTCTCGCTGAACCATGCCCGCTTTTTTACGAACTCGTCCTGCATAACCGCAAGAATTGCATAACCGCTGTTTGCCGTTGCGCTAATGGTAAAGATGGTCCAAAAGAGCGCAAGAAGCTTGGAGCCTAGACGCTCTTTTCCCGCATCTCTTCGATTCATATGCAATCTCCGTATGGTCTTGATTATCAAAAACAGTATACGTCAATTGTGGCGAGGATAATGCCAAAGGACTTTCGTCAAGTCCGTACCGTCTATTAAAATGGGACTCCTCACAATTCGGACGTTGCAAAAGGGAGCCGCTCATGGACCTAATACCGAGCTTTTCCGTTGACCACACAGCCATTGTTCCTGGCATTTTTACCAGCCGAGTGGACACGGTTGGCAACGGCACGGTGACGACGTATGACGTCAGGGTAACAAGGCCTAACGTCGAACCCGCCATCGACGTCGCTGCAATGCACTCGTTGGAGCATCTTATTGCGACGTTTTTGCGCAATGACCCCGAATGGAAGGACGAGGTCGTCTACTGGGGGCCTATGGGATGCCTTACAGGCTTTTATCTTATCCTTAAGGGAGATCGTCATCCGCGAGAGATTTGCGATCTGCTTCTGAGAGCATTTCGCTCGGTGGGCGATGCGCAAACCGTGCCCGGTGCCACGCCAGAGAACTGTGGCAACTACCTTATGCATAACCTTGGCATGGCCAAATGGTATGCGTCGAGATTTGCGGACTACCTCGCAAAAAACTCCCAGAGGGACGAAACGTTTGAGTATCCGAAGACGGAACGCCTGACAACCGAAGATGGGCGTCAGTTCTTCGACTCGTAACCAAGAGGATGACCAGCCAGTCAATGGGGGTTACCCCCATTGACTGGCGGCGGGGTACGTAAATCATAAATTCTGATAGCTACACAGCGCGATGAGCTCGTCGATGAGGGCCTGCATGGGCTTAGTGGGCATCACCTTGCGCCAGAGCACCTTGTGCACGGCCTCCACCTGCGGTGACAGGGGACAAAAGCATAGCTCCCCGTTGCCGGGTCCGCTTATCAGCCCGGCATATGTGAGCATGACGCCCGCTCGGGCCAGCACGAGGTGCTTGGCGTTGAGCGGCAGGCCGTAGGTGCACGCGACGTTGCGCTCGAGCGCCGTGCGCGCTGGCCCCGCCCATTGCCGCAGCACGCGGCCGAAACCCTGTGGCGGTGTGATGAGGGCACGGCCCCGCAGGTCGGCCTCCCTTGCGCAGGACTACGGTTACAGCGCGCAGGTGGGAGCGCTGCTGCTCTCGGCCTCCATGGTGGGCAACGTCGTGAGCAAGTTCTCCCTCGGCGCCATCGCCGACCGCATCGGAGCCTTCCGTGCCTGCGTCTGCTCGCTGGTGACCACGTTCGTGGGCCTGCTGCTCATCCTGCTCAACTTTGGTGGCCAGACGGCGCTACTGGTCTCGGGTTTCCTCTATGGCACGAGCTTCTCCATAGGCTCGCTGGGCATCTCGCTGCTTACGCGCTACATCTTTGGCGACAAGCAGTATGCGGAGGCATACTCCACGATTTCGCTGGTCACCAGTGTCGCCTCCGCTCTGGGCGTGACGGCCGCCGGTCTTGCCTACGACGTCACGGGCTCGTATGCGGCGCCCATCATCGCGGGCATCGTGTTGGTGGGCGTGGCGGGGAGCTGCCTGGCCTACCTGCGCTGGCGCGTGAACGCGCGACCCTGGGAGAAGCGCGCCAAGGCGTAGCGACTCCGCTCCTCGGCGCTGCCGCTACGCGCAGCAGCATGGGGCACTATCACAAGACCAAGAATCATCATGAAATTGCCCACGCGCTTGACGTCGTGGGCATTTCTTGTTGAATGCGCCGCGCGCATCGGCAGAAGATCCTTACGACCCGTCGTTGACAGAGTTGCGCCATACAGCAAGAGGGCCGCCACGAAGACCAAGCCTGGCGGCCTTGGGTAAGCGCTTCACACACAGACGGTAATGCCCATGTGTAAACCAGAGTTGACTTTATGGTTGACAATGGCTAACTTATAGATGTTAACGAACACTAACTTAGGAAGGAAGGCATCACATGCCCCTCACGCTCTTGCAGGCGGGTCAAAGCAGCATCATCACCCGCATCGGCGGCAAGCCCGAGACCAGGCAGTTCTTGGAGAACCTCGGATTCGTGGTGGGCACGCCCGTTACGGTGATCAACCAGAACGGGGGCAACGTTATCTGCGCCATTCGCGACACGCGCGTGGCCATCAGCAAGCAAATGGCAAGCAAGATCTTTGTGTAGCAAACAGGGAGGATCCGTATGACACTCAAGGATGCCAAGGTCGGTCAAACCGTGCGCGTGGTCAAGCTCACGGGCTCTGGACCGGTAAAGAGACGCATCATGGACATGGGCATCACCAAGGGCCAGGCCATCGAGGTGGTGCGCGTGGCGCCGCTGGGCGACCCCATGGAGGTCACCGTGCGTGGCTATGAGCTCTCGGTGCGCAAGGCCGATGCCCAGATGATTGAAGTAGAGGAGGTGGCCTAGCATGGCAGAAATTACCATTGCCCTCGCAGGCAATCCCAACTGTGGCAAGACAACACTCTTCAACGCGCTCACTGGGTCGAACCAATATGTGGGCAACTGGCCGGGCGTTACCGTAGAGGAAAAGCATGGCAAGCTCAAGGGTCATGCAGACGTGACGATTGCTGACCTTCCGGGCATCTACTCGCTCTCGCCCTATACGCTGGAGGAGGTCGTCGCTCGAGACTACCTAACCGACCAGCGGCCCGATGCCATCCTCAACATCGTGGACGGCACCAACCTTGAGCGAAACCTCTACCTCACCACGCAACTTGTCGAGCTGGGCATTCCTGTGCTCGTGGCCGTAAACATGATGGACGTGCTCGAGAAGAACGGCGACGTGGTAGACCTTGCGGCGCTCTCCAAGGCGCTCGATTGCAAGGTCGTGGCCATCTCGGCGCTCAAGGGTACTGGCATAAAGGAGGCTGCCGAGGAGGCCGTGGCGCTGGCGCGCTCGGGTGTCAAGCCCATTCCTCAACATCGCTTCGTTGGCAGCGTGGAACATGCGATCGCGCACATCGAGGAGGTCACGGTTCACGATCGGCCTGAGGAGGAGCAGCGCTGGTACGCCATAAAGCTCTTCGAGCGCGACGAGAAGGTACAGACCAAGCTCGGGCTTTCGACAGATACGCTCGAGCACATCGAGGGGGACATCGCTGCCTGCGAGACGGAGCTTGACGATGACGCAGAGTCCATCATAACCTCGCAGCGC
>CACZFB010000098.1 GCA_902780305.1 uncultured Coriobacteriaceae bacterium
GGGATGGATGCCCGTCCCGTCAGCGCACACAAGCTCGTACAGCCGCATGGCGTTGCACGACACCTCAGCCCGACAGTGATCTAGGGTCTTGGCACACGCCGACGCCGCCGCCGCGAACGCCAACGCCCCACGCACGTCCTGGGTGCCCGGACGCAGACCACGCTCCTGTCCACCGCCAAACGTCTGGGGGCGCAGGGGCGATCGTCCTCGCACGAGGAGCGCACCCGTCCCCACCGGGGCGCCAATCTTGTGGCCAACCACGCCAACGGCGTCGCACGTCTCCAGGTTCGCGCGTATCTTGCAAAACCCCTGCGCCGCATCGGTGTAGAACAGCGCACCCGCCGCATGCGCGAGCCTACCAAGCTCCTCAACGGGTTGTATCACGCCCGTCTCGTTGTTGGCCAACATCACGCTTACCAAGCCAACGTGACTTTCCAGCGCCTGCTCCAGCGTGGCTGGACTCACATGGCCATCCCGTTCCGGACGCAGAAGATCAACCTCGAACCCCCGCTCCCTCAACCGAGGCGCAATATCCAGACCCGAGTCGTGCTCGATGGCCGATATAAGCACACGCGTACGCTGTCTGTTGCGACCACGCGCCCCCTCGGCCATGCCCAGCAGGGCCAGGTTGTTGTTCTCGGTACCACCCGACGTGAAGACGACCTCAGAAGGGCGAAAACCGCCTCCGACGCATCGTGCAACGTCGCGTCGAGCGCCATCGAGCGCACGGGCCGCCTCCCTGCCAGCGCTATGCAGCGAGTTGGGGTTTGCGCCGGCGAAGTCCGACGCCTCGTAGGCGAGCTCGACATCACGTGCCTCCACGCGCATGGGCGCAGAGGCCGCAAAGTCCAAATACACCCGTTCGTGCATGACATCACGCCCAGTTGGCAAGTCCACGACGTCCCGCCTGACGCATCTCGTCTATGGCGCAGGCGCGATCCCGAGCGCCAAACACCGCGTTGCCGCCCACCAACACGCGTGCGCCCGCCGCAACCACGCGGTCGGCATTCTGCGCGGATATGCCACCGTCCACCTCGACCAACGGATTGACGCGATGACGCACGCACAGCTCGTTGAGCGCACTAAGCTGCCCATAGGTCTGCTCGATAAACGCCTGTCCCGAGAATCCCGGGTTCACCGACATCACGAGCACCATGTCGACGCACTCCACGAGCGCGTCGAGGGAGCTGACGGCCGTGCCCGGGTTTATGGAGACGCCCGCCAGCCGCCCGCTCGCGTGAATAGCGTCCACGATGCGACGGGGGTGCTTGGCCGTCTCCAGATGGAAGGTGAGCAGGTCTGCCCCAGCCTTGAGGTAGTCGTCGTACACCTCGTCGGGATTGGTCACCATAAGGTGTACGTCGACCGGCAGGTCGCTCCCCCGCTTTACCGCCTTGAGCAGCGGTGGGCCAAAGGAGAGGTTTGGCACGTAGTGCCCGTCCATCACGTCGAAGTGTATGTAGTCCGCGCTCGCTACGCTGCGCAACTCCCCCGCCAGGTCCAGAAGGTCGGCCGAAAGGATGGATGGTGCGATTCTAACGTCCTCAAGCACTGCAAGCTCCTATTCCGCGTGGTCCTCGCCCGAACGTGCGCCAGGCGCCACGCCATAAAACTCGTCGCGGGGCGAGCGCCCCAGCAGCATGTCCACCGCGTCCGCAAGGGGACGTCCTTCATACAGGATCTGATGTACGGCCAACGTTATGGGCACCTCCACGTCGCGGGCACGCGCCAGCTGCAGGACGCTTCTGGCAGCCTCCGCGCCCTCCACGATCATGCCAGTGCGCGCTTGGTATGCCTCCAACGTCTCGCCCGACGCAAATGCCTCGCCAAACGTGCGGTTTCGCGAGTGGTGCGAGGTGCACGTTACCACCAGGTCACCCATACCGGCCAGACCCATGCAGGTGAGCGGGTCGGCACCCATAGCAACGGCCACGCGCGTCATCTCGGCCAGGCCCCGGGTCATGAGGGCGGCGAGGGTGTTGTCGCCCGCACCCAAGGCCGACGCAATACCACAGGCAAGGGCGATTACGTTCTTTACCGCGGCGCACACCTCCACGCCACGCACGTCCTCGCTCACGTACGTCCTGAAGGCAGTACTCACCACCAACTGCTGGAAGTAGCGTGCCACCTCCGGGTCTTCTGCCGCTACCACGGCAGCCGAAATCGTGCCCTCGCTTATTTCCTCGGCATGGTTGGGGCCACTGAGCGCCGCAATACGGCTCGCGCCGCCCAGGGTCTGCTCCACCACGTCCACCATGAGACAACCGGTGTCTCGCTCAACGCCCTTGGTGAGCACGAGTACGGGCGTGGTGGAATCCACGTATGGCGAGAGTTGCTCGCATATGCGACGCAGATGTGCCGAGGGCACCACCAGCAGGATGGCATCGGCACCACCCACCGCCTCCGCAAGCGAGGTGGTGGCCCGAACGCAGGGCATGACCTCATAGCTCGTGAGCTGATGCGGATTGTGACGCGTCTCGTTTATGCCGTCTGCCACCACGGGCTCGAACGACCACAGCACTACCTCGTCGGCGTGCACACCAACGAGCCCCGTCGCCGCGGTTCCCCATGAGCCGGAGCCAATGACGGCAACCTTGCGAGCCACCCTTTCCCTAAAGCCGCCCATGTTATTCCTTATCCTTCTTCTTGTCGCTCTTTACCGTAAACCCATGCTCCTCGCCACGCAAAAGACGGCCGATGTTCTCTCGATGCGACCATATGACCACGATGGCCACCAGCACCACCGGCACGAGCGCCACGCCACGTATGCCAAACACCAGGCCAAATATGGGGAGACTGGCTGCCGCGGCAATGGAGCCGAGCGAGATGTAGTGCGTGGGTATGGCAAGCACCAGGAAGAGGCCCAGCATGCTAAGACCTATGGGCCAGTACAGTCCCAGTGACGCGCCAAGACCGACTGCAATGCCCTTGCCACCATGGAAGTGGAGGTAGGGGCTGAACACGTGCCCAAACACGCACGCCGCAAAGAGCGTGGTGACCACCCAGGCAAACGGGCCGGTTATGGCAAGCATGCTCGCGTCGCCGCCAAAGCAGACGTGCGCGATCGCAAGCTTTCCCAGAATCATGCACAGTGTGCCCTTGCCCACGTCGCACAAGAAGGTGAGTGCCGCGGCCTTGCCGCCGGCCTCGCGTGCCACATTGGTCATGCCAATGTTGCCCGATCCCGCCTCGCGCACGTCAATGCCAGCCATACGCGCCGCAATGATAAGACCAAAGGGGATACCACACACAAAGTAGCATACGACGACTCCAACGATGGTCGCCAGAATCAACGGGTCCATGCTAGTCCTTCCTCCTAAACTTGAGCCTGATGGGCGTACCCACGAGTTCCAGGCGTTCGCGCAGGCGATTCTCTATAAACCGCTCGTAGTTGTCATCCACCAGGTCGGGAGCGTTGCAAAAGAGCGTAAAGGTGGGCGGGCAGGTGTTGGCCTGCGTGGCATAGCTCACCTTGAGGCGCCTTGCCTTGTGCACCACCGTGTGCCCCGACTGCCGTATCTCGTCCATAATGTTGTTGAGTTTGGACGTTTGCACGCGGCTCGCTCGCGCCTTAGCGGCCTGCCTGGCCACTTCCAAGGCGCGGTCGCACGAACGCCCGGTAAGGGCCGATATGCGCACCAGCGGAATCCAGCTCGCAAACCCCAGTCGACGCTCGAATGAGGCAACGACGTTCTCGCGCTTTTGCTCGGTGTCCATCAGGTCCCACTTGTTGAGGCAGATTACCAGGGCGCATCCGCGCTCTATGGCCATGGTGGCCAGCTTCTGGTCCTGCTCGGTGACGCCCACGGTGGAGTCCACCACCAGCAGACACACTTCCGCGCGATCCATGGCCATGAGTCCACGCACCATGCTGTAGTACTCCACGTCCTCGTGCACCTGGGACTTCTTGCGCATGCCCGCCGTATCCACCAGCCGGAAACGCTGGTCACCACGCTCTACCACCACGTCCACCGCATCGCGCGTGGTCCCGGCCACGTCGCTCACGATGGAGCGGTCGTGACCGACCAGACGATTGGTGAGCGAGGACTTTCCCACGTTCGGCCGGCCGATGATGGCCACGTTGAGCGTGTCGTCCTCCTCCACAAGCTCGTCCTCCACCTCGGGAGGCAATGCCGCAACCACGTCGTCGAGCAGGTCGCCCGTCCCATGGCCATGGCTTGCCGAGAGCGGCCGGGGCTCGCCCACGCCCAGCGTGTAGAAGTCCCACGTGCTCAGCTCCCGACCGGGGTCATCTATCTTGTTCACCACCAAAAACACCGGCTTCTTGGAGCGCCTCACCACACGGGCGACCTCCTCGTCCTCGTCGGTGAGTCCCACGGTTCCGTCTACCACGAACACGATGGCGTCCGCCTCCTGGCACGCGATGAGCGCCTGTTCGCGTATGCGTGGCGCAAACGTGTCCTTGGACTTGGCCGACTCGATGCCGCCGGTGTCCACAAGCACGAACTCGCGCCCGTTCCAGTCGGTCGTATGATACGAGCGGTCGCGCGTCACGCCCCTCGACTCGTGCACGATGGCCTCGCGCTGCTCGGCCAGTCGGTTTACCAGCGTGGACTTGCCCACGTTGGGCCGGCCCACGACCGCGACTATGGGTTTGGCCATGTTGTGACCTCCTTCGTAATGCTTCTTGCAGCTGTATGGTATCACGTTCGCCGACACAGACCTACCGCTTGCCGCACACCTCGCCCAACGTCGGATCGATACGCTCGGCGGAACCCTCGAACGCGTTCCGGATATCGGCGAACAGCCACGGGCGCCCCTGGCATCCGCGGCCAATGGCCACGCCGTCGCAGCCCGTCTCCGCGATCATGGCCAACGCGTCGTCCGCACCCCAGATGTCGCCATTGCCGAACACCGGAATATCCAGCTCCTGCTTCAGCTCGGCGATGCGCGTCCAATCGGAATGCCCGCCATAATATTCGGCGGTGGTGCGGGCGTGCAGGGTCACGGCGGCGCACCCCTCCTCCTGCGCGATATGACCGGCCTGAAGGAACGTCTCATGCTCATGGTCGATGCCGACGCGGAATTTCGCCGTTACGGGGATATTCGCCGCGGAACACACCTTCACCACGCGGGAGATGATCTCCTGCAGCAGATCGGTTTTCCACGGCAGCGCGGATC
>CACZFB010000099.1 GCA_902780305.1 uncultured Coriobacteriaceae bacterium
GAGTCTAGAAAGAAAAAAGGCCGGAGAACAGCGTCTCCGACCTCATCATTCTTATGGTCGCGGGGGCAGGATTTGAACCTACGACCTCCGGGTTATGAGTCCGCGTTTCCAGTATCGGGACGTCTCGCCATTTCCGTCTGTCAAACCGTCGTCCCAGGTAGAAGCCATTTTTGCTATCTCGTTCAATCAGCTCTCTCGGGATGTGCTCTCTAGCTTTCCCCCCGATTTCCCCCCGATTCCTCGAAATCGGGGTTTTCGATTCCCCCCTCGCAGTGTTTGTGTGATACCCTCGGAAACAGCCGTTCCGGGGGACACTTCCACAAACACTCCGGATGGCACCGCGGTGAAGGTTGCTTCCAACATTATCCCAGCTTTCACCCGGGAATGGTAGGCGGTCCGGCATCTTCCACTTAGCCGACGCCGGACCATAGATGCAAAGGAGAATAGGCTATGAAGATCATCGGTTCCGGTGAAATCGAAGAAGTCACCAAGGGCAAGGTGTACCGCATCCGGCACCACCTCGGCCGCGACCCCAAGACGGGGCGCTACATCAGATCCCCCAAGAAGACGGTCTACGGCACGAAGGCGGACGCGCGCCGGGCGCTCGAGGAGTACCGCATCGAGCTCGAATGCGGCGTGAAGAACCCCGAGGAGCTTACCGTTGGCAACTATGCCCGCGCGTGGTACGAGCGCCGCAAGAACACGGGCAGGTACTCGCCACTCACCCTCAAGGACGACGAGCTGCAGGTGCGCAAGATCGAGGACATCTGGGGCACCACGCTGCTGGAGGACCTCACGCTCAAGAAGATCTCGGACGCATACGACAAGCTGCTCGCGTCCAAGAGGGCGACGAAAAGCGCCGTCCACAAGATCAACGCTACGCTCTCGCTCGTCATGGACGAGGCGGTTGCCAACGAGCTCGTCGAGGCCAACCCATGCGAGCACGTGAAGGCGCCGAGGCCCAAGCCAAAGGAGCGCAAGGCCCTCTCAGACGAGCAGGCGCTCGACCTGGCGATAGCGCTTCGCACTGAGGAACAGACGGGCAACACTGTGGCGGTCTGGATAGCGCTCGCGACAGGCATGCGCCGGGGCGAGATCCTCGGGCTCGTGTGGCGCAACGTCGACTTCGAGCGAAAGCGCATCTACGTGGGCCAGCAGTACGCCGCTGACCACAAGATCAGAGACCCCAAGAGCGAAAAGTCGCACCGCTGGCTGGGTCTCGACGACGGCACCATAGCCTTCCTCGCCGAGTGGAAGCAGAAGCAGGCACGGGCGATGGAGGTTGCGGGGCTCGAGCAGGACGAGAAGACGCCCGTGTGCACCAACACGCTCTTCAAGTTCATGGACCCCAACACGTTCAACCGCTGGCGAAGGCAGTACTTCGCGAACCACGGGCTCGGCGAGTTCGGGCCGTCAGTGCGCTACACGGACTCGACCGGCAGGAAGCGCTGGCGCAAGGGCGCCTACATCGGCTACAACCTTCACGAGCTCAGGCACACGCAGGCCACGCTGCTCATCGGATCCGGCGCGGACATCAAGACGGTCCAGCAGCGGCTGGGGCACTCGTCGGCGAGCCTCACCATGGACATCTACGCGCACTTCATCGCCCAGAATGACCGCGTCGCCGCGAACACGATAGGAGGCATCCTGGCCGAAGCATCAGAGAAACCGGAGGAGCCCGCAAAGCCAACGCTAAGCGATGCCGACAGAGCGGCAATCGCGCAGCGGATGGCAGACGGCTCGTCGCTGGAAGCGGCCATTTCAGCCGTTAGGCCAGACGTGAGCGTGCTCGACTTGCTCGGAATCTGACGCAGTCCCTTCGCCTCGCCTCCCATGCGGGCCTAGTCGCGCATCGTCGCCGAAACGCCCTGCAGCGCAAGGCGCGGAAAACTTCCGCGAGGCGGAACTCGGGCCCTCCGGGTTTCCGCTTGCATCCTTGCGCAACAGGGCGACCCCGGCGCATCCCGCGCCAGCGGCCCGCAAAGAGCGGGACGACGAGGCGAAGGAGGACTTTATGTCATATCCGTACCACATCAAGCAAGTGCAGATGCAGCAACAGCAGCTAACGACGATGACCGACGAGGCGGGCGTCTACCTGCCCACGGGCCCCGGCGACGCCCAGCGGATGGAGCTCCTCAACATGCCGGGCGACGGCTCGGACGTGTGGCTGGACGTGCGGACGGTGCAGCTCTACCTTCAGATCTCGCTCACGTCCATCTACAAGCTCATCCACCAGGGCGAGATCCCGGCCGTGAAGCTGGGCACCAAGACCATCCGCGTGAACCGCAAGGCGCTCATGGGCTACCTTGAGCGCGCAGCTGTCAGAAGCGAAACCGCAGCTGCCTGATGCAATCGTCCGCGCGATCCTACGATGGCCGCTTTTACCCAAACCGCTTTACTGATTCTGTTCCTCGACGTATTTCAGCAAAGCGGTTTTCGTTATTCGCACGCTTCTCCCTACGTGGATGGCCTCTAGGCTTCCTCGGAAGATCTCCCTCCTGATGGTAGTCGGCGCGACTCCAAGCAAGTCAGCGACCTGCTGCGCCTTCATTACGTCGGGTTCGTTTTCGAACAGTCTGACTTCGTTTGCTTTCGGGACTTCGGTTATGTACACGACTCTTCCCTCTGCCATCCGAGAAAACCTCCTTCACGCGGTCGTTGGATGACCAGATTCCATCAGGATCATCCCCTCGTCATTCTTCCAAAACGTCTTCAGGCCCCTTTGCCATCGACATCGCGAGCCAGTCTCTCGATCCTCTTTTGGCTCATCGCTCGCAGTTAACAACGCCAGTTGCAATCGAGGAGACGCTCGAATGCGTACAGGTTTCTCGGGCCCATATGGGCGATGTACGCGACAGCAATCTCAGGATGGTTGAACAGCAAGGCTCTCCTGAACTCCGATCTCCAGCAGCCCATGGATTCGTATCTCCCCAACTCGCCATCCAGCTTTTCGGCAAGGATCTTTCCAAGGCACTCTTCGCTGCATGACGCGAGCACTCCCGATTCCGCCTCGTCGACAAGAATTCGCGCAGCGTCTCCAGCATGTTCGGCGTGAAGCACGCCGAACATGCCCCTGACGTACGTTACGAGATCCCAGAGGCCGAAAAGCCCTCCGTACATGCCTGGGTGCATGAACACGAAGCAGAGTCTTCTTATTATGGCCGCACTGTCGAGGTCGAGCGCAAACGCGTCAGAATCGCCTTTGGCGGCCTTGCTTCCATGATGCCAAATGCGGCCGTTCTTCCCGACGGATAAAAAGGACTTTCGGCCGCTGCCGATGCATGTGTATGTATAGCTGGGACTCGATGGAAGATCTCCGAACATACAGTCTATCTGGAGTTCTCGGATTATGTAGCCGTTGCTGTTTTCCGGCCAGACTTTGCGCAGCCTGCTGATGAGCTCTTTGTAGTCGGAAACGCCGATGCTCGACGTCGATGCGTCGTTATTGCTCATCCTGGATCACGCCCGAGAAGAGCAGCCCTTCATTGATGCTGGTCGATATGGCCACGTTGTAGCATCCGCACATGTTGCCGCCGTCCTTTCCGCCCACCATGACGTCGTAATTGTCCCAGACACAAAGAAGGCCGGGTGTACCACATGCTGGACACGCGAGAAAGTGTTTGAGCGTATCGTTTGCGTTGCCGGATCAATTGGGTCAAGGGAGGCTAGTGAATGAGGGATACGATTGTTCACACCAAGAAGGGCGACACCATCACGATAGGGGCGACTGCCGAAACCTATTGCGACCCCGATATCGTGAAAGTCTCCATCGAGTACAGGGGCGAACACGAAACGAAAGAAGAGTGCATATCCGATTACCGGGCGGCCGTTAATCGCGTGCGCAAGGCTCTGGAGAGCTGTGAGATTTCTGGGGATGATCACAAAGGGGAGCCCCTCGAAATCTATCCGTGTTACGAGGCCTTGTATGAAAAAGTTTCCGACAAGAAATACGAGATCTTTACCGAAGCGCTTTTCAGAAGGAATCAGCTATTCAAAGGATATGAGTACGCGGCAAAGAGCGGCCTCGAGCTCGCCTTCGACGGGAACATAGAAAACGTCGAGAAGCTATGGCGGGCTCTCTCGCAATCCAATGTCGAGCTCAATATCGGATTCGACCTCAAGGACCGCGAGGGAGTCAGGGACACCTTAGTCGAGCCCGCGGTAAAGCAGGCGCGCCACCGTGCCGAGCTTTATGCTAGTGCAGCAGGCTGCAGGCTTGGCGCTGTTTACCATATCAGCGGAGACGGCGGATACGTCGAATTCTGCCGGAGGAAAGGGTGCTACGACGACGAAAGCGGCCTTGTACCCCTCTTCGAACCAGAGCCGATTGAGGTCACCTGCCACGTTGAAGTGGAGTGGTATCTCCATGAGCTGTAATTACGGCTACTTGTATCTGCCCAGTGTCTCCCTGAGCCAGTCGGCGTAACCGTCGCGAAGCGCCTTGGGACGCACGACCTCGGCACCGTCGCCGAGCGTGGCGAGCCAGCCGTAGAAGACGGGGCTCTCGCGCACGGGGACAGTCACAGTGGCGGTTTTTCCATCATCCGAAGGCATGGCGTCCACATCTCGCCCGAAACGGTCGACGACCACGTTCATCAGATCGGCGTCAACTTCGATAGTCGCAACGACGCGCTCGCCGTCGTACATTCCGAAGGCGGTCCTGGCCGCCTCGTCGGGGTCGTAGCGCGCGATGACCTCGTTGCGGTCCACCGGTTCGCCGGTCACCGCGATCTGTCCCATGCGGTCCACGCGGTAGTTGCGGATCTCGCCGTCGGCGGCGCTGTAGGCGACCAGGTAGTAGTTGCCGTCGGAGTACGTCAGATTCACCGGCGTGACCACGTGCGCCGCTCCTCCTTTGCGGGCGACGCGCTCCTTGCCGGCGCCGTACTTGTAGTAGCGGAACGACACCTTGCTCTTGCGGGCGATCGCATCCTGCAGCAGGTCGACAGCCACGAAGTCCGACTGGTCCTGCCTCTTGGGACGCCCGTGTACGTGCACCTGCTTGTTAAGGGCTTTCCGCTCCTCGGCCGACGCGAGCTGGCGCACTGATTTTACGAGCGCGTTGGAGGCCCCATCAGAGAGAAACCTGCTCGACTGGACAGCATCAACGAGCAGCATAATCTGCGA
>CACZFB010000100.1:0-1243 GCA_902780305.1 uncultured Coriobacteriaceae bacterium
GAACGGCCTGCACGCGGGCCGCGCGCAAGCATGCCGCAAGGCCGCGCGCCCAGGGCGTCGGGCGCGCGCGAATGCCGAGGTCGTGGGCCCGCCCGCCCGCCGGGGCGCCTCCGACGGGGAGATCCGGGCGATGACTTCCCCATAGCGGCTTAGTGCAGACGGTCTATCGCCCGACGACGGGGGCGCGGCGGCCCTGCGAGCGCCGCGCCCCCGTCGTCGCAGCTGCCTCCCACCCGGGCGATAAACCGCTAAGGTTCTTCCCAAACGGACACCGCCGTAATGGGCAACCATAAGGCAGCCCGTTGGGCCATTCGCTAAAAAAGGGGGTGGCGCAAAACGTTGCGAGGGTGTACAAAATAAGGGTAGGGACGGGAAACGCCCGTCTAAAGGAGCCCACATGGGTTTAGGGGGGTAGGGCACAAGCCCTACACGAGTGAGAGGAACCAACATGAAGGTTACCGTTAACGAGGATTGCATCGGTTGCGGTCTGTGCGAGTCCACCTGCGCTGACGTGTTCGCCATCAACGACGACGGCGTTGCCGAGGTCATCGTAGACGACGCGGCCGACTTCGAGGACGACGTCCAGGAGGCCATCGACAACTGCCCCGTTACCGCCATCGAGGCCGAGTAACTAGCTTGCCGACGCAAAGCGTACCGTGGCGGGGGTCGTGCGACCCCCGCTCTTTTGTTGTGTCGAGGAGTGATTCGACGTCCGCGAAAGAGGCTCACATGATTCTGGCATCCGCTTCCCCGCGTCGCAGAGAGCTGCTCGAGCAGGCAGGCTTGAGTTTGGCAATACGACCGGCCGACATCGACGAGACACAGCTGGATGGCGAGCGTCCCACAGTGCTCGTCGAGCGCCTTGCTGTGGGCAAGGCGCGTGCGTCGTATGGCCGCTACGGCCTGCACGAGCCACACCAGGCACTACTTGCAGCCGACACCATCGTTTGGCTGGACGACGACGTGCTGGGAAAGCCTCGCGACGAGGCGGACGCGCGGCGCATGCTCCGGCTGCTCTCGGGTGCCACACATCACGTCTCCACGGGCGTGTGCATCATCACGCAGGACGCTCAGAAAGACCCGCTCGAGCGCTCCTTCGTGGACACCACTGCCGTCACCTTTCGTCCCCTCACCGACGACGAGATCGCGGCATACGTGGCAAGCGGCGAGCCCATGGACAAGGCGGGCGCATACGCTATTCAGGGCCGCGCTCACGCCTTTGTGAGCGACCTCACGGGCGACT
>CACZFB010000100.1:1254-6345 GCA_902780305.1 uncultured Coriobacteriaceae bacterium
GGAGGTTGGCAACGGGGGACACACCTCTTCGAGGTGTGTCCCCCGTTGCCAACCTCCACAAGAGGCTTCTCCTAGTTGAACTTCATGAGCTTCTGCGCGCCATGGTAGATGGCAATGGTAACGCGCTCCCCTACCGGGCCGCGGAAGTTGGTAAAGGTTCCCACGATGCCGTGGCGGGCGCGGTTGTACATGCGGATGTCGTAGCGCATAAACTCATGCCACAGGTCGTCGAGGTTCTTGCGCGCATCGGGCGCGGTGGACATCTTGGAGATTACCGAGCACACCGACATCATAAGCGTAAGATGCCCAATCATGTAGCTACGCAGACGCTTGGAGGACACGTCGTCGTACAGGTGGTACGCACGCATCATAATGCGCGAGACCGCGAGCTGCTGGTCCACTCGGCCAATCTGCACCTCCAGGTTAACCGACTGGTCCTCTCGGCCAATAAAGTAGCGATAGAGGTCCACGTCCAGGTAATAGAGCGTCTTGCAGTGCGGGAGCGGCACGTACGCATAGATGTTGTCCACATAGAACGTGTGCGCGGGCAGGTCTAGGCCGCACTCCCGCAGCACGTCGGTACGGTAGCACAGGGAGTGCATGAGCATGTACTGCGTCATGTTGAAGTGGCCAACCTGGTTCCAGCCACAAATCTTTCCCTTGGGAAGCGCGAAGCTATACTCCACGGTACGCTGCTTGCCGTCCTCGACGTGCTCGAACACGTAGTTGGTAACCACGAGGTCAACGCGCGTCTGGTATGCCACGAAGGCGCGCAGGCTGTCGAGCAGCGTGAGCAAGGCCTCCTCGTCCACCCAGTCGTCGGAGTCCACAACCTTAAAGTAGGTGCCCGTGGCATGTTCGATGGCGCTCATAACGGCCCGGCCATGACCGCCGTTCTCCTGGTGTACCACGTCCACGATGTTCGGATAGCGCTCGTGCCAGGACTGCGCTCGCTCCAGCGTGTCGTCCTTGGTGGAGCCATCGTCCACGATTACCACCTGCACGTCTGCGGCACACCCACTCCCCTCCACGATCGAGGAGATACAGTGGTCCATGTATTCCGAAGAGTTGTAGCAGGGGATGCCAAAGGTGATTGTTTTGTCCATGACTTCTACCGGTGCTCCATGATCGAATCCGAAAGTGCCAGCGCCGCGCTCACAACGCCGTCCATGTTATAGTAGCGGTATTCTGCCAGCCTGCCCACCACGTGGAGGTTGAGCACGTTCATAACACGTTCCAAGTAACGCTGGTACCGCTGCGCGCTCTCGCCGTCACTCATGGCGTAGTAGGGTACCTGGCCCCCATTGGGCTCATAGGGCTGGGGAAACTCACGGGCGATGGTCGTCCTGCCCGGCGTCCCCTGTCCCGTAAGACACTTGTACTCGGTCACGCGCGTGTACGGCTCAGAACCGGCATAGCTCACCACGCCCACGGGTTGGTAGCGGTCCACGTCGAGCGTTTGGAACTCAATGCGAAGCGACCGATACGCAAGCGTCCCCAAATCGGCGCCAAACAGCTCGTCAAGCGCCCCCGTGTACACCACCTCTCCCCCGTACGGGCTTCCGCACACCAGCAGGCGCTCGTCGGCCACGCGCACCAAATCACATGCGTCAACCTCCAGGAAAACCGAAATCAGGTCGTGGTCGAGCATATGGGCAAACAGGGTGTGGTAGCCATGGGACGGAAGGCCCTGATACTTGTCGTCGGGATAATAGCTCTCCTCGTCCCCCACGACCACGGCCACGCGTCCCAGGTACTCCTTGTCTATTTGATTCGCGTCCATGCCCCACTGCTTCGATGCGTAGCGAGAGAAGAGGTCCTCGTACACATAGCGGCCGATTCGCTCCATGTCGGGGTCCTCGGTGTGCAGCAGCCTGCTTACCGAGACGCGCTTTCGCTCGCCAAACGTCGCAACGAGCTTGCCATACAGGCGCTCCCCCTCGTCCCGCCCGAAGGCAATGCACAGGGACCGGTGGTTAAACGGCACGGGCATAAGCCGCCCGTCCACGCTTATAAGCGCCTGATGCACATAGGGGGTGAAGCTGGTAAACCTGCTGAGGAACTGGTGCACGCGCTCGTCGGAGGTATGGTAGATGTGCGGCCCATACGCGTGCACGAGCACGTCGTCCTCATTCGTAAAGTCGTACGCGTTACCCCCCACATGCGGCCTTCGCTCGAGCACGGCCACACGCATGTTGGCGCCCTCTGCGAGGCAACGGGCGCACACCGCCCCAGCAAAGCCGGCACCCACAACGATGGCATCGTATGCAGCGGGCGCGAAGTTGGTGGGCAAACCAAATGCAACGCTCATCGCAACCTCGGTTCTCAGCATCCAATTCGCATCTATTCTATCACGTGCCCTATAATATAAGGAGTGTCTCTTCACACGACAACCAAGCGAAAGGATTGGCATGAGCGACTTCCTTAACACCATGAAGGAGAAGGCACGTGCGGACGTGCGCACCATCGTATTGCCCGAGGGCGAGGATCCGCGTACCATCGAGGCTGCGCGCCAGATTATTGACGAGGGACTCGCGAAGCTCGTTATTCTGGGTGACCCCGCTTCCATAGACGTGCCGGGTGCCACGGTGCTCGACCCCAAGACCGCACCCAAGCACGACGAGTATGCGCAGGCATTCGCCGAGCTCCGCAAGAAGAAGGGCGTGACGCTCGAGCAGGCCATGGCCCAGATGGATGACGCCACGTACTTTGGCACCATGATGGTAAAGATGGGCGACGCCGACGGCCTGGTAAGCGGCGCATGCCACTCAACCGCCAACACCCTGCGCCCCGCGCTGCAAATCCTGAAGACCGCTCCCGGCACCAAGCTGGTGAGCTCGTTCTTCATCATGTGCACCCCGGCCACCGAGTACGGCGAAGAGGGCACGCTCCTGTTTGCCGACTGCGGCCTCAACATTGCCCCCGATGCCGACCAGCTCTCGGAAATCGCCCTTGGCAGCGCCGTCACCTGGCAGCAGCTCATCGGATCCACCCCCAAGGTGGCCATGCTCTCCTACTCCACCATGGGCTCCGCCGGCGGCGACATCGCGCAAAAGGTCCAGGAGGCCACGCGCCTGGCAAAGGAGAAGAACCCCGATCTCGCCCTCGACGGCGATCTACAGCTTGACGCCGCCATCGTGGCGAGCGTGGGCGAGCTCAAGGCACCCGGATCCACCGTTGCCGGCTCCGCCAACATCCTGGTGTTCCCCGACCTCGGCGCCGGAAACATCGGCTACAAGCTCGTGCAGCGCTTTGCCAAGGCAGAGGCCTACGGCCCCATCCTGCAGGGAATCGCCGCACCGGTCAACGACCTGTCGCGCGGATGCTCCGCAGAGGACATCGTGGGCGTGGTGGCCATCACCTCCGTCCAGGCCCAGATGGCCTAAGGTAATCCGCCTATCAAAGGGGGTAACCCCCATTGATGTGCCGCTTGTGGCAATCAATGGGGGTTACCCCCTTTGATAGGCGAAACTGCCTTGCGTCTATCGGAAGTTGGACTCAGTGCTGTCCTTCAGGATAACGTCGTGGGCGCCACCCTCTACCAAAGACGTTGCCGAGACGAGCGTGATCTTGGCCTTCTCGCGCAGCTCGTCCAGGTCGAGCGCGCCACAGTTGCACATGGTGTGCCGCACCTTGTTGAGCGACCCCTCGACGCCGTCCTTGAGCGATCCCGCGTAGGGCACGTAGGAGTCCACGCCCTCCACGAACGTGAGGCCCTTCTTGCCGCCCAGGTCGTAGCGCTGCCAGTTGCGCGCACGGGCCGAACCCTCGCCCCAGTACTCCTTTACGTAGTTCCCGTTCACGTTAAGACGGCGCGTGGGACTCTCGTCGAAGCGGGCGAAGTAACGACCCAGCATGAGGAAGTCGGCGCCCATGGCCAAAGCAAGCGTCATGTGATAGTCGTACACGATGCCACCGTCGGAGCACACGGGAACATAGATGCCCGTCTCCTCGAAGTAGCGGTCGCGCTCCGCGCACACGTCGATGAGGGCAGAAGCCTGTCCGCGGCCGATGCCCTTCTGCTCGCGCGTAATGCAGATGGAGCCGCCGCCGATGCCCACCTTTACGAAGTCCGCGCCGCAATCGGCAAGGTAGCGGAACCCCTCGCCGTCCACCACGTTGCCGGCGCCAACCTTTACGTCGTTGCCGTAGTGCTCGCGAATCCAGTCGATGGTGAGCTTCTGCCACTCGGAGTAGCCCTCCGACGAGTCGATGCACAGCACGTCGGCACCGGCCTCCACCAGCAGCGGCACGCGCTCGGCGAAGTCGCGCGTGTTGATGCCCGCGCCAACCAGGTAGCGCTTGTGCTCGTCGAGCAGCTCCAGCGGATTGGACTTGTGCGAGTCGTAGTCCTTGCGGAACACGATGGAGACCAGGTGGTTGTTGGCATCCACGATGGGCAGCGCGTTGAGCTTGTGCTCCCAAATGATGTCGTTGCACTCGCTCAGGGTGGCATCGTCGTCGGCCACCACAAGCCGCTCACGCGGCGTCATAAAGTCGGCAACGAGTTTGTCCAAGGGATCGCGGCTGGGACGCCAGTCGCGGCTCGTCACGATGCCCAAGAGCGTGCCGTGGCTGGTTCCGTCGTCCGTTACCGGCATGGTGGAGTAGCCGGTCTTCTCCTTGAGCTCCATCACCTCGCCCAGCGTCATGTTGGGTGTGAGGTTTGCAGCCGAGACCACAAAGCCGGCCTTCGAGGCCTTGACCTCGCGGATCATGCTTGCCTCGTCCTCGGGCGTCTGGGAGCCATAAATGAACGAGATGCCGCCCTGCTGGGCAAGCGCCACCGCGAGACGCGGGCCCGAGACGGACTGCATGATGGCCGAGGTCATGGGAATGTTGAGCGTGATGGCGCTCTGCTCGCCACGAGCGTAGCGCACGAGCGGCGCCTTGAGCGTTACGTTTTGAGGGACGTTTTGCGTTGAAGAATAGCCAGGAACGAGTAGGTACTCACTAAAGGTATGGGACTCTCCCTCAAAGAACGTTGCCATGCGTCTAGCTCCTCTCACCGACACAATTTTGCCGTCTGTCGAAATACCACGGCTATTGTAGCATGCCCTCAGCCCTTCGCCCTCGGCTTTACGTTGCAGA
>CACZFB010000101.1 GCA_902780305.1 uncultured Coriobacteriaceae bacterium
TACGAGCGCGACGCAGTTGTTGCCGCGGGATGGACTTACGAGGGCGAGGCTTGGACGGCTCCTGAGTCCGGCATTCCGGTTTACCGACTCTACAACCCGTATGCCGGCGAGCACCACTACACGATGAGCGCGTTCGAGCGCGACTGCCTCCTAAGCCTGGGTTGGAACGACGAGGGCACGGGCTGGTATTCAGACGAAGCCGAAAGCGTGGCGATCTACCGCCTCTATAACCCCTACGCCTCCTCGAACAGCCACCATTTCACGGCCAGCGCCTATGAGCGTGACTGTCTGGTGTCGCTCGGCTGGAACGACGAGGGCACGGGCTGGTACGGCTTGTCGTAGGTACGCATGCGTAGGTCCCGGTTCGGGTGGGTTGAGGCCCGCCCGAACCGGGGGGGGTCGCGTCGCTGGACTTCCTTTCTTGAATTTTACGACGAGCTGTGTCAGTTCACGCATGCTCTTTGCGCGTTCACGATATGGCATCGGCAATCCGTTTCGAGATGAGCACTGTGAGCTCCGGACTCGAACACGGGTGCGCATTCGGTGACATGCTCCTGGCAGTTCTTTGCGAACGCCCCCACTTCTCTCGAATTAAAGCGGGAGGGGGTTTGATTTGAGCCGAGCGAATAGGCTACGCCAGGTACATCCGGCTCCTCTTTGCGAGGTCGACACCCATCTCGTCCATCAGCGCACGCGCCCTGTCCTGTCCAGAGATAGCCTGCTGCAGACGCTCGGCGTACCATGGGGCATCATCCGCGAGCTGAACCCGGATGCCGACCTCCGCGACCTGATAGTAGTGCAGCGCCATCACCGGGTCGTACGGGATGTCCCACTCCTCGTTTGCGGGGTCGACGACCAGCTCGGCCAGGCGAAAGGCCGCCTGTGCCTTGATGCCGACAAGGTCGCCGCAGTTGTCGTAGCACTTCTTATAAAGCTTGTAGGCGGTGCGCAGGTCCATCTCCACCACCTGCGCCCGCGCATAGGCGTCTCCCACCTTGTAGATGGCTTCGGGGTAGTTTCCGAGCGCCATCACCTTGACGAACTGCTTGAAGGAAGCCTCGTAGTCGGGCTCGCCCAGATGACCGTAGCCGTAGAGGTAGCCGAGGTTGATCATGCTCTGGCAGTCGCCCTTCATCTCCGCCATCTTGTAGAGCCTTGCCGCCTCGTGGGCGTCGTGCTCGACGAAGCGTCCTATCTGGTGTAGGAAGCCGAGCCAACGCATGGCGTGGACGTTCTCCTGCACGTCGATGCAGAAGCGAAGGGAGAGCACGAGGCAGCGGCCGTAGTCCGGCTCATCGGCATAGCGCGCGACATCGTCGCTCTCGTTCTGCAGCATGTCGAGGAACCAGCGCCAATCGCCGTCCACGATCCTTGCGGCGTAGATGCTGCACACCTCAGCGCAGTCGCCGTCGTCGGCGAACACGAGCCGGTCGGGGTCGTCTCGGTAGTATTCGGCCACCCTGACAAGCCACTCGTAGTCCTCAGCAGAGAAGTACTCCTCGGCCGTCATCCTTCTCTCGTCTGCTGAATCGCACATAGTGCACCCCCATACATAGAAATCGCCAACCGCATTGTCTCACGGTTGACGATGAACAAGAAAGCGTACAGGTACGGGATTTGGTCTCACGCTTCCTGGCATGAAAAAAGCAGTGTCACGGCCGGAGGAACCCGCCGCCTCTGATCACAGTATTGGTCACGCATGACTCGCCATCTAGAAACAGGCCCACGTCACCAAGAGACGTTCGTATATGGCGCGCGTCGTTACCCACGGCCTTTGCTCCAGCATTGAAGGCTCACGATTTCCCTGCTCACGCGATACCATTTCCTATCCTCTTCTGGAATGGCTTCTATCGCTGCCGGGAGTTTCTTATCAGCTTGCGGCCCACGTTCTATGCCAATATCCTCGGAGAACCATGGTCCGAACTCGAACATAAGCTTTGTCCCGTCGAGCTCGAAGATGATTGCGGAGGTGAAAGAGAAGGTGTGCTCGACCTCGTCTCCCTCGAGCATTTCCTGCGTGTCTTCGATGAGCTTGACGTCGGTTATCTTCCTAGCAATCCTATCCGTTACGAGACGACGCCCCACAAGGTGCGACCGCACGTCATCTCGTTCCGCCGTGCGAATGCTCACGACGGCGACATCGTCAACGTCTCCGAAGTAGTCAAGAGGCTCTACCTCGCAATGGACGTCGTACACATTTCCGTCAATGGCAAGCCATGCGCTCATGTACGTCGTGTGGTTGACGGTGTACTCGTCGTGGACGAGCTCTTCGAGCGTCTTCCCGACCATGCCGGCGAGGAGCGACTTCTCGCTTCCCGAAAGCCTTGTGTCCGTAAATGCCATCGCTACTCACCCTCCTCCTGAACGAAGTGGATCTTCTGGCCCTTTATGCCGTCGCTGCCGCTGCTGCGCGAAATATTGATGTCCACGGCGGGCGACCCGTCGCTTGAGCTGACTTCGCGCATCGTGATCACCGTACCGTCAGACATGGTGGTCTTCACGCCCTTGCCGTTCGGCAGCGGCTCTTCGATGCCTCCTTGCGTAGCACGGTCGTAAAAGTCCCGCGCAGTGGAGACCGGATCGTCGCCCTCGATGTGGCGAATGCGAGGCTTCTTCGGCGCGCTAGGGTCTCCGAAGTATCCGTCTCGGTAATCGTAATTATCCTTCAAATCGCTCAGGTTGTCTCCGACGGATTGCCAGGAGTCGGTGCCGCCCTTGAACCCACCGTCGGCGGCCCCAGACGGGGGATCGCTTCGCGGGTTTCCGCCGCCTCCACCTCCGCCGATGCCGTACCCGCTACTCCCGCTGCCCACTCTTGCCTCCGTCCAACGCCCCGCGGTTTGCTCCCGGGTACACCCACACGGGGATGCCCAGGCTTCGCGGGTAGTCCATCACCCCGTAGAGGTCGCTGCCGTAGTAGACGATTGCCGTGGGCTCCAGAGCGTCCACAGTCGTCCTCACGTCGCGCACGAAGCGCCGTCGCTCGGTCACGTCCTTGGTGAGCGCGCGTCCGCAGATGGCAATGACGCTGCGCTGCGGCAACCCCTCGATGAGCCAGTCGCATCCCGGCTGGTGCCGGGCGTTGGGAAGCGTCACGAGCCCCTGCCGCTGGAACCACGCGCCCAGAAGCTGGTTTCGGTAGGCGTTCCACATCTTGAGCGGCCTGGGGAAGTCGATGCACGTGGAGAGGTCCGGCATGATGACGCCCTCGAACTTGGAGAGCTTGGGAAGGTACTTTCGCGGCTCGTTCCACACGCGCTCGAAGCGGAAGTCGTCTTCGAAGAAGTGCACGAAGCAGCCGTAGTCATGCCACCTCTCGTGCATGGCCACGGAGAACGGCACCAGCGCCGTCGGGTGCGCATCCACCGCCTTGAGCTTCGGCATGTCCCACGGGCGTGAGAAGTACTGCCCCTCAAGCATCCATGCGTGGAACACGTCGCGCTTGTGCGTGGGCTTTCGCTTGCCATTCTCATTTGGCTGTTCGGCCATTACCGTCCTGTCGTTCATCTATATCACCTCATTCGTTCGGTCCGAAGTAGTACAGGCCACCTCCTCGAGCAGCTCGTCCGTCGTACCCTTCCAGCCGTGGCGGCGGTAGACGTTCGCGATCTTCTCGATCTGCGAGTCGTAGGGGATGTAGCGGCCGGTCTCGATCCACGTGAGCACGCCGGGCTGCATGTTCGCCTCACGCGCCACATCCACCTTCCTCAGCTTCAGCGACTCCCTCACATGCATCGAGCGCACCGGTATCATCTCGCGCACCATTCGAACCTCCTTCCATTCGGTTTCGGCTAAATCTTAATTGCCGATTATTTGTGCTTGTCTTTGCACGAGCAGCATGATAGACTTGTGCAAGTTACTGGTAAAGGTGTTTCTACCGATAATTTTTGGAAGGCTACGATGGAAGAGCAATACACGGGGATCGCGCTGGCGAAGCAGGGCAACAAGGGCATTTGCGTCATTCACTACATCGACGCGCATCGCAAGCAGCTGCGCAACGAGAGGTCTGTAGAGGGCGACCCCTACGTTGCCCTCGTGAACGCGCGCATGCTACCCGACTTCATGCTGGCGTACGAGCTCGTCCGCGGCGAGGACGATGACACCGATTTCACGGAGGACTTCTTCGTCACGGATCCCGAGCCGGTCACCTACGACGACGTCCCCGCGATATGCGCCATGTTCGGCGACGAGAGCCCGACGAAGACTACCGTTGCAAAGACCCGCGAGGCAATCGACGTGTGGGGCATCGCGAACATATCGGACGAGAGCGGCGATTCTCTCGAAATGCCCGACGGGTCCGAGCACCGCAACTACATGTGCACGCCCCTCAGCATCATGGCCGAAGCGCTTGACGACCTGCGCAGGCACGCCCTGCTCCTCTCGTGGCTCGTTGGGAAGACGGATCTCGCATCGGCCCACGGCCTGCCTGCCGGGGATAAGAAAGCTAGGTTCAAGACGCTCTACAAGGCGGCAGACGAACAGCTCCTTAGTTACTACGGGAAGCTGGGAAACGCGCCCGCCAACACCTATCACTTCATGAACGCGAAAGGGGCTGTCGCTGTCGAGCAGATGCACCTTTACGGACGCACACAGGAAGGCCGCATGGTCATTGAGCGCGACGTCACGTCATACGTGACCGCAGCATTCGACCTCATGATGTCAGACGAGACACGCAAACTCGACCGGGACATGCACCCTTACACGTCAAGCAACACCCTTCTGTCCGCGCTGTGGACCCGCTTCGCGGAGAAGATTGACCAGGAGGACGGTCCGGGCTCGCTCGGCATATGCCTGCGTTGCGGTAGGTTCTTCGAACGGAAGCGCAACACGAAGCTCTACTGCAGCGAATCGTGCCGGGTCATGGCCACCCGCGACCGCGCAAACGGCATCAAGGGAAGGCCCGAGCCAGAGCCAACGGCCATCTCCGAGCGCCGCGCGAAGCAGCGAGCAGAACAAGCCACTAACTACGCGGAATCAGACGCCAGGCTCAAGGGGCTTGGCCATGCCGTCTTGCAGGCAGAGATCGACGACGACGCGCTGATACTTCT
>CACZFB010000102.1 GCA_902780305.1 uncultured Coriobacteriaceae bacterium
GAGTCTAGAAAGAAAAAAGGCCGGAGAACAGCGTCTCCGACCTCATCATTCTTATGGTCGCGGGGGCAGGATTTGAACCTACGACCTCCGGGTTATGAGCACGTGTCTTTCGTATCGGGACGCCTCGTTTCTCCCGTTTCTAAAACCGTAATCCCAGATAAACGCCGAATTTGCTATCTCGTTCCCTCGGCTCTTTCGGGACGTGCTCTCTGTCTTTCCCCCCGATTTCCCCCCGATTCGTCAAAATCGGCGTTTTCGGTTCCCCCCTCGCAGTGTTTGTGTGATACCCTCGGAATCAGCCGTTCCGGGGACCACTTCCACAAACACTCCGGGCGGTCGTAGCGGTGAAGGTTGCTTCCAACATTATCCCAGCTTTCACCCGGTAATGGTAGGCGGTCCGGCATCTTCCACATCAGCCGGAGCCGGACCATAGATGCAAAGGAGAATAGGCTATGAAGATCATCGGCTCAGGCGAGATCGAAGAAGTCGTCAAGGGCAAGGTGTACCGCATCAGGCACCACCTCGGCCGCGATCCCAAGACAGGGCGCTACATCAGATCCCCCAAGAAGACCGTCTACGGAACCAAGGCCGAGGCGCGACGCGCTCTCGAGGAGTACCGCATCGAGCTCGAATGCGGCGTCAAGAACCCCGAGGAGCTGACCGTCGGGCGGTACGCGCGCGCATGGTACCAGAAACGTGTCAACACCGGCAGGTACTCCCCGCTCACGCTCAAGGACGACGAGCTCCAGGTACGCAAGATCGAGGAGCTGTGGGGAACCACGCTTTTGGAGAACCTCACCCTCAAGATGATATCGGACGAGTACGACAAGCTGCTCTCATCGAAGAAGGCCACGAAGAGCACGCTCCACAAGCTGAACGCCACGCTCTCCCTCGTCATGGACGAGGCCGTCGCGAACGAGCTCGTGGACGCGAACCCGTGCGGCTACGTGAAGGCCCCGAGGCCGAAGCCCAAGGAGCGCAAGGCGCTCTCCGACGAGCAGGCGCTCGAGCTGGCGATCGCGCTTAGGACCGAGGAGCAGACGGGCAGCACCGTGGCGGTCTGGATTGCCCTCGCGACCGGCATGCGCCGAGGCGAGATCCTCGGGCTCGTGTGGCGCAACGTCGACTTCGAGCGCAAGCGCATCTACGTGGGCCAGCAGTACGCGGCCGACCACAAGATCAGAGACCCTAAGAGTGAGAAGTCGCACCGCTGGCTCGGCCTCGACGATGGCACCGTGACGTTCCTTGCAGAGTGGAAGGAGAAGCAGGCCCGCGCGATGGAGATCGCGGGGCTCGACCAGGACGAGGAGACGCCCGTTTGCACCAACTCTCTTTACAAGTACATGGATCCCAACACGTTCAACCGCTGGCGCCGCCAGTACTTCGCCGACCACGGCCTGGGCGAGTTCGGGCCCGCGGTGCGCTACACGGACTCGACGGGGCGGAAACGCTGGCGCAAGGGGGCGTACATCGGCTACAACCTGCACGAGCTCAGGCACACGCAGGCAACGCTGCTCATCGGCTCCGGCGCCGATATCAAGACGGTGCAGCAGCGGCTTGGACACTCTTCGGCGAGCCTCACCATGGATATCTACGCGCACTTCATTGCCCAGAACGATCGTGCGGCCGCAAACACTATTGGCAACATACTGGCTGAAGCATCCGACAAGTCGAAAGAAACCGAGAGGCCCTCGCTCAGTGAAGCCGACAAAGCGGCGATTGCGCAACGGATGGCGGACGGTGCATCGCTCGAAGCAGCAATCTCGACCGTGAGGCCCGATGTTAGCGTGCTTGATCTCCTTGGCCTCTAACCGCAAAGGGCATACGAGGCTAAGCTAATGACATGCCGTTTACCTGCGGAATGCAACCAGCAGGCGCGTCATAAGGAGCTTAAAAGCTACCTGCTGGTTGGTAGACGGGGCTTCGGAGGTGCTGGGATAATGACCCAATAGCCGTTAGACGATACGACAGACAGGCAAGGCTTCAAATGGATTTGAGGGACAACATCTCGGAACGCAGGCGCGCCTCGAACCTCACGCAGGAGGACGTGGCGTCCAGGCTCGGCGTGAGCCGCCAGACAATAGGCAAGTGGGAGTCCGGCAAAGCGACCCCGGAGCTCGATAAGCTCGTCGCGCTGTGCGACTTGCTCGGGTGCTCGCTCGACGAGCTCGTGGGGAGAGCCGAATCGGAGCATGAAGCCGAGTCCGACGTCTCGATACCCAATGAGGAGGCCGCAAACGACAGCCACGAGAACAGCGCTGCAGAGATGGCTTCACCAGACCTGCCAGTTGAGGAAGAATCCTTGCGGCATGGCACGGCTACGAGATACGCCGCAATCCTCGCAGCGGGAGTCTGGCTTGTGGTGGCCTCCATCGGGCTGCTCGCACTTCTGCTCGGCCCATCCTCAGTGGAGAACGTTGAGGTACGGAGAATCGTGCCCGTCGTGGCTGCCCTTGGGGTCGGATTCGGCGTGGTGCTCATCGTTGCGGCCCAGCTATATAAAGCGAAGTGCATGCAATCGGGTGCGACGGAAGCATCCATGGCAAGGCGGGCAAGGGTGATAGCTGTCATCGCCTTGGCGGTGATTGTCGCAGCGGTTTGTGCTCTCGTCGCTCTGGCACCGGAGATGAGGACCACCGCGTTCATCTGCATAGAGGTCGCGGCGCTGGCGGCGTGGCCCATCGTGTTTGCCGTGGCGCTTGCGATTGATTCCAGGAGATAGCGCGATGGAATACCTCGCGATCTACGTCTGCGAGCTCGCCTGCACAGCGATTCCCGCCTTCATTGCGTTTCTGGCATACGGAAGGCTCAGACGCAGGAACCGGAGCTCTGGCGCGTCGTCTGTAGCCCTTGCGGCTGTCTTCTCCGCGTACCTCTTCGCTCTATTTCACTTCACCGGCGCAGGGACACTGCACGACGCCATGAGGTTCGGTATGGACTTCAACCCACATCAGCTGAGCCTCGTGCCCTTTACCGGTTTCCTCGGGGACATCGAAGGGCATGTGCTCAACGTCCTTCTCTTCGTTCCCTTAGGGCTGCTCGTTCCGATGGTCTCCGGGACTCGCCCCGATGCATTGCGCATGGCCTTGATGGCCGTAGCGACATCGGTGGCCATCGAAGTCAGCCAGCTGCTCAACAGCCGCGTCACTGACGTTGACGACCTTCTCATGAACATAATCGGCGCGCTGCTTGGATATGGGCTGCTTACACTCGTTTCTCAGACGAGAAAGGAGCGCTCAAACGAAGGTCCTGGCATTATCTTGCCAACGGTAATGATCGTGGCCGCCTTCCTCGGGCGCTTCCTGCTCTACGACGAGATGGGTCTGGCCAAATTGCTATTCAGCTTCTGAGAGCGAAAGGCCGCCCAGCAAGACTGCCAGGCGGCCCATATCTGGTTTTGATCTAATGCTTAACGAAGTGGTTCGAGCTCGCGGCACAGCCGGTTTCCTTCGCCAACCTCCGAAAGCCTCTCCATGTCAGTAACCAACCACTCGGACAGATCGAGCATTCGCAGCAGGTCAATCTGCTTGTGGTTCAGCTAAACCGCAGTCATCGAAGCTCTCGCCTCTCTAATCCGACGTACAAACTTCCTATACTCCCAAATCGGTGCCGTCCTCGACAAAAACCTCGAGCCTCGAAAAGTCAGGATCCTTAAAGGTCGCCAGCAACTTATCGCCGTGTTCCTCGTAAAGGGATTCAATCAAGGACTGCTCATCGCCGCTCCATGGTGAGAAGTGAATCACCTCACCGTCGCGAACGAGCTCGTAATGCTCGACGACGTCCACCCTATTCCAGTAGGCCTCGTCATCCAGCTGCTCGATTTCTTCCTCCGTAAGCCCGTCGTCGACCTCCTCATCCCATGCACGTAGGTGCCACACCCCTCCGAGAGAGGCGTCGGTGTAAATCCCGGGCTCCTCGGCTCCTTCGCAGTCATATCGACCATCGCCAGGGTCGCCAACCGACCAGATCCCTATCTCCGCAAGTTGCCTCCGCGTAGCGGGGGTCTTCCAGCGAAACGGTACGCCCTTGCTCAGGTAGTCGAGATAGCTCTTGAACTTGGGAATATCGGTGGCGAGCTTCTTCCTCTCCTTGTATTCCGTTTCAAACCAATCCACGTATAGGGTCGTGAGCAACGCCGTGGAAAGCGGGAACTTCTCGGTTCCGACGATTAGCGTGTCTTCATTGCAGTAGGGGCAACGTCCCGTGTCGTCCTCACCTGGCTCGACCATCCAGCTCGAAACCAAGCTCGTGGGAAACCTTCGCCCGCAGTGGAAGCACCCGCATTCCCCAGAGGATTCCAGCAGATGTCTGTTGAAACCCGTCTGCCTGTTTAGCGTGTCCCTATCGCCCCATGACATGCTTGGAACTAAGGTCAGGCAAGCGTCCGGAAGAACCTCGCGGTATTCGTCAAGCAAATCTTTCTCCATTGCTAACACCACCTAATTGGGTTGCCTGTCTCGATAGAGGCCACGAGAAGGTTCCTGATGCGCTCGGCGGTCCAGTATTTGCCCTCCCAAAGGAACGGCGCCTTCTTCGAGGTGACATAGAACTCGCGCTGGACTTTCGGTGCATCTTCGGGTCCGAGTGAGTCGAACGCTTCGGTCTCCGCATCACAGTCGAGGCAGACGATGCGCATCTTCTGATAGCCGTT
>CACZFB010000103.1 GCA_902780305.1 uncultured Coriobacteriaceae bacterium
TGCCCGTAACGTGCGGCGCCGCCATAGAGGGACTGGTCCTGCCGGAAGCTCAGCCGCACGCGGTAAATGGCGCCGGGTTCCTTCTTGATGAGCCCGAGCTTGGGATGAGTAATTCGTATGTCGATACCGTAATTCGTCCACTAATCGAAGGGCTTGCCCAGGCTCGCAAGACCGTGATAGTTGCAACGCATAATGCCAATCTTGCTGTGCGCACGTTGCCATTTGTTTCGATCTACAGGACCCATACAAATGCGGGCTATTTGACCTATGTAGGAAACCCTTTTCGAAACAAACTAGTTGATGTCGATAATTCTGAGTCGGTTTTGGATTGGTCTGAGTGCAGCATGAACACTCTCGAGGGTGGTTTTGAGGCATTTTACGATAGAAAGAATATTTATGAGGCAGGTGCAAATTGAAGAACTATCACATGACCGTAACTAAGAATGACGAT
The DNA here is from genome assembly GCA_902780305.1 of uncultured Coriobacteriaceae bacterium. GTDB lineage: Bacteria > Actinomycetota > Coriobacteriia > Coriobacteriales > Atopobiaceae > RUG440. Next base: position 452 of record CACZFB010000103.1, read on the forward strand.
GAAAATGATGTTTTCCGTTTGCTTGAGGGCGACGCGGTGAAGGCGGAATTGCCGCTTGGTAGCGCAAGTGGGACAGAGGGGTTGAGACAAATGTTCGCGACTCTTCTCGAAGACCTCATTGAAGGGGACGTCTCGATTTCGTATTTGGATACACCTGATTATTCCGTAGGAATGTACAAAGAGGTATGCAAGGAATACGTGGTTGTTTTGCAGAACGAGATTAATGATGCTGCTGCCAAGATCGAGGAGGCCGGATTACGCCGCACCAAGTAACTTGTCATAGATTGTGCATGTTTATCGAGGAAGGATAGCATTGCTGCTGAGTAGCCCCTCGCGGTTTGAGCAATCGTTTGGGTTGGTACCGTGAATAGGCTAAGAATGGTACCGTCTGTAAGCGTCGACGGTACCGCTACGTCTTTTCCCTCATCTTGCGAAGTGCTCCCCCATGTTGGGCCCCTTGAGGTCGACGTATCGCGCGGCGGTGGCTATGCGACTCAGGATCGAGTCGGCCATGAGCTCGCTCCTTTCCTCGGGCGTCACTTGTTGGGTTCGAGCTGCGATGCGATGACGGTGGTCCTTCGGCCCTTGCGCGACTTCATGACCTCGAAGAGGTCTATGGCGTTCTGCGTGGTGGTCGCGGCACCACGGATTGGGTGTACGACAACGGATGCCGTAATGGGTTGAGGCTCGGTTCCAACTACGCTTGCCATCGGTACAAATGCGGATGGGACCGCAGGCATCAAAAAACGTGGCGGAAGTTTAAAGAGGAATTGTCCCGCAGGGGCAGGTGGGAGAGTGGAAAACGGGAGGTAGATCACATGACCAGCCTCCAATGTCTTGCTCATCAGCCGTGCTGCGAAAGAGCGCATGCGTGAACAAGGCGGGTATACAGAGGCCATCGGTCGCGACCGGGGCCCTCCCCGCCAAGGCAAGATTCTTCTGTTATATTTCTTTTCAATTATGAAGATCCATGTCAACAAGATCCTCTCGTCCGTCCCGGCCGCCCTCTGCTTCTCGGTCGGCTGTACGCGGGTTTTCACCCGCGACTACTCCATCGCCACGCAAGTCGTATGCGCAATCGTCTTTTTTGCGATCGCTGTCGCAATTGCTTGGCTCCATCAGCGTGCCAATGGCACAGCAACGCTCGAAAAGAATCGTTTTCTCGACCGAGTTGCCCTCGTCTTTGGGGCCTTCTTTGCAATAGGCATCGTGGCCGGCCATGCGGTCTATGTTGACAACACGCTTCACGAGATGATCGTAACGCCCCTGGCAATCATTCGCTCCATTGTTGCCGTCTTCGGCATCACGGTCTTCAGCGCGAACGCCACCGCGCTTGCATGGGCCTTCGTCGAGAGGCGCGCGGACGAAAGGCCCGCAGGCTCCTCGCGGCACGTCTCGGCACGCACGGTCTTCGCCATTGCTTGGGCCGTCATATTTGCCTCCTGGATTCCCACGCTCCTCGCATTCTGGCCAGGTGTCTTCTCGTACGACATGCCCGCCCAGGCCGCTTGGGCACTCTCCGGCATCTACTCCAGCCACCACCCGCCCATCCACACCTGGATCGTCGGCCTCTGCCTGAACGCGGAGGGCTTTCTCGGGCTTCGAGGCATCACCATCTATGAGCTATTGCAGACGGTTATTCTTTCTGCCTCACTCGCCGTGCTCATCGGGTTCCTTCACGAGCGCAGGGCGCCGCGCTGGCTCCTCGTGGCGTCCGTCGCCTTCTTTGCCTGCCCGCTCACGAGCGTCATGGCCATTTGCCCCACCAAGGACAACTTCTTTGCGGCCTTCTTTATCGTGCTGCTCATTCAGCTTTGCAGGTTCGTCTCCCGTCAATCCCAGTCCGCGCACGTCCCCACGCTCGTCTCGATCTCAGTCCTCGCACTCGCGTGTTGCCTCTTCAGGAACAACTTCGTCTATGCCCTTGCCGTCGTCGCGGCACTTGCTCTCGCGGCTTTTCCGGGTCGACGCACCGTTGTCGTGGCCCTTGCGATTCCCGTCGCCATGGCGTTCGTAATAAGCGGCCCCGTCTACCGTGCGATGGGAATCCATGAGGGTTCCATGCGAGAGCTGCTCCCGCTTCCCATCAACCAGATCTCGCGCGTGCTGGCCAACGAGCGCGACACCCTCTCAGACGACGACATCGCCAACATCAACGTCTACTTTGACGCCGATGCGGCAGCAGAGAAGTACAACCCTCGTTTCGCCGACCCCACCAAGGACCTCTTCACCGCCGAGAAGGTCTCCCTTGCCGACTTCATCCGGCTCTGGGCAAACATCGGCATGAGGCACCCCAACGGTTACCTCTACGCAGCGCTCTCGCTCAACCTGCCCTACTGGTACCTGGGTGCGCCACCGGTTGATTGCTACGCCCAGCGAGACTACCTCGAGGTCGACAACTTCCCAGACCCAAACGCGGCCTATTACGTGGAGCTCTCGAGTAAGCTGCCTGCCTACCATGACTTCCTCTACGGGCTTGCGACGTTCGAGACGCTCGAAGCCATTCCGCTGGCACGTGTGCTCTTCTCGCTCGCCACGCCTCTTTGGATTCTCCTCTTCTGCATGTGCTCGCTCATCGCACGTAACCCCCGCAAATGGAACCGCACGTTCATTTACCTGCTATCACTTGCGTTCCTACTCACGTTCTTCCTGGGTCCTGTGAGCAACATGCGCTACCTTATCCCGCTCTATCTCGCGATGCCCCTCTACCTGTATGCATTCGCATTCCCCGAGCGCCTGTTCTTGGACGAATCCGCGCCAAAAGATGGCACGAGCACCCTTCTCGGCGGGGTTCCCGGGCAAGCAGCCGATGCGTGCACGTCAAGCTGACGGGCCGCGGAATCACCCGTCTTGGCGCGCGGGCTGGGCGTGCCGGTGGGCTACGACACCGACGTGAACGCCGCCTGCCTGGGCGAGGTCACCTTTGGCTCCGCCAAGGGGCTCGACGTGATGGTCTACCTCACCGTGGGCACCGGCAACATCGAGCGCCGCTGGGGCAAGCCCGGCCGCGAGCTGGCCGACGTTCAGCGCGTGTGGGAGCTCGAGAGCGAGTACCTGGCCGAGGGCCTGGTCACGTACATCATGTGCTACTCGCCGCAGTGCATCGTGCTGGGCGGCGGCGTGATGAAGCAGCCGCAGCTGTTCGGCCTTGTGCGCGAGAAGGTCGCCCGCGGCTGACTGTTTGCTGACATGTTACGCGCTGGCTGCGGTCATTACCTGACTGTGAACGGTCCGTTGCGGGCGGTGGACGGTAGCGGCTGTGGTGATAGCGTTCCACGTCGTGAAACGATGCTGTCAACAAAATCAATAGGGATGACAACGACGTAGCATTGGTCCGTCAGTCGGGGCTGCGGCCCCGGTCCGGGCGCGTCGAGGGGAGGCCGGCACAATGAGAGGGTTCCGCGTTCATCTGGAGGAGTACCGCCCGCTGGCGAGTGCCTCCGAGCTGGACATCATCGAGTACCTGCTGGCTCACCCGGACGACGCGGTGGGCGTCTCAACGCACCGCCTGGCGGAGTTGACCTACACGTCGCCGTCGACGGTGGTGCGCCTCGTGCGCAAGCTGGGGTTCTCCGGCTACCCGGACTTCCAGCGGAGCCTCGGGTACGACCGCGCGATTGCCGAGAAGAGCCGTGCCGTGGTCTCCGACGGCGTCATGACCGGCGACTCCACGCAGGACGTGATCGACAAGGTGACGTCGCGCAACGTGTCGACGCTGGAGCTCACGCGCGACGGGCTGGAGGTCGAGGCCGTCGACCGCGCGGTCGAGCTCATCGGCAGCGCGCGGCGGATCGCCCTGTTCGGCATGGGCGCGTCGCTGCTCGTGGCGCACGACCTGCAGCTGAAGCTCATGAGGCTCGACATCGACTGCCAGATGAGCCACGACCTGCACTCGCAGCTCCTCTCGGCGAGCAACCTGCGCTCGGGCGACCTCGCGATCGTCGTGAGCTACTCGGGCATGACCGAGGACGTCCTGCGCTGCGCGCGCGTGGCGCGGCAGAGCGGCGCGACCATCGTGTCGATAACGCGCGGCTCGTTCGCGTCGCCGCTGGTCGACCTGTCCGACGTGGTTCTCGGCGTGGCCGCGACCGAGCTCGT
>CACZFB010000104.1 GCA_902780305.1 uncultured Coriobacteriaceae bacterium
TTCTCTCCAACTTCTCGGAGTCCGGCGTGTGCGAGGGCTTGTACGACAAGGAGTTCGTGAGCCTGTTCGCCTCCACCCAGGACCTTGCCAACTTCGCGTTTACCAACCATGCCCAAAATGGCGGGAAGGTGGAGGACACCAGGCGCGGCAAGTGGAACGTGCGCGTAGAGGCGAGCAAGCTCGACGCGCTGCTCGACCGCCTGTGTGGCACCACTGTGGCGGACTGGGAGGACCTCAATCGGCACAGCCAATGGTTCCAGTATTACGACGGCTACGTGTACACCCAGATCACCAACGGCTTTGCGCTCTATGGGCCGGCAGTGGCCACACGCATCGAAGGGTACCGCAAGGGAACGCTCAAGATCTACTTTGACGCCTACTACTACCCCGCCGCACAAACGCGCTACAAGATTGGCGATGGGAGCCAATACGGCATGACGGAGACGCAGCTCAACAGGTTGCTGGGCGTAAATGGCCCCAACCGCCGCGGCTACGCGGTCGTGTGGGCCAACCAAACGCAAGACGGCTGGCGCTACACGCTGGTGTCGTACACGCTCACCGAAACGCTGCGATAACGCCTATACCAAAAGGGGCAACCCCCATTGATATGCCCTTGTGGCAATCAATGGGGGTTGCCCCTTTTATGTGCTGGCACGGGCCAATGCGTTACACGATGCAGGTGCACCTGCTGACGGCGGGAACGCTGCGCATGGCGCCGGTGGGACATGCCTCGACGCACTTGAGGCAGCTCGCGCAGAACGTGCGCGCCTCCTCGGGCACCATGGGGTTGACCACGGTCGAGAACCCGCGGTTGTACAGGCCGAGGTAGGTCTTGCCAACCTCCTGGTCGCACATGCGGTAGCACAGACCGCACAGCACGCACTTGTTGGGGTCGTGAACGATGACCTCACGCGCCACGTCCATGTGCTCGCGATGGTGCATCTCGCCCGCAAAGCGCTCAGGCGCCACCTCAAACTGGTTGGCGAAGCGGATCAGTCGGCAGTCGTAGTAGTCGTGGCAGCCGCACTCCAGGCAACGCGAGGCCTCGCGATGCGCCTGCTCCTCGGTAAACCCAAAGTAGATGGGCTCGAAGTTGTTCCGGCGCTCCTCAGGCGAGAGGCCCGGCATCTGCTCGCGCTTCTGCTTGGGACGATCCTCGAAGTCCTCGGGACCGAGCTCCTGCTCCACGAAGTACGGCACGTGCGCGCGCACCTCGTCGCCCTCCAGGTAGTTGTTGATGCACAGGGCGGCCTTCTGCGCCTCCGCGATGGCCTGGATGGCAATGCCCGCGCCGCGGTTGGTAACGTCGCCGGCGGCAAACACGTTGTCCATGGCCGTGCGGAAGGTGAGCTCGTCGCACGCGATGGTGCCACGCTGGGTAAGCAACTCGTCCGCCACGCCCTCGCAGTTGGCACCCTGGCCGATGGCCATCAGCACGTTGTCGATGGCGATGTCCTCGGTGGCACCCTCCACGGGCACCGGGCGGCGGCGGCCGGAGGCATCCGGCTCGCCCAGCTCCATAACCTGGAGCCGCATGCCGGCAAGGCGTCCGTTCTCGCCATAGAACTCGATGGGGTTGGTGAGGAACTTAAAGGTGACGCCCTCCTCGATGGCCTCCTCGATCTCCACGTCGGCTGCGGGCATCTCGGCACGTGTGCGCCGATACACCACGTAGACCTCCTTGGCGCCCAGACGCACGGCGGTGCGGCAGCAGTCCATGGCGGTGTTGCCGCCACCGCACACGGCCACGCGCTCGCCCAGCACGGGGCGCTCGCCGAGTCCCAGACGCTCCAGGAACTCGATGCCGCCAATGACGCCTTCCAGGTCCTCGCCCGGGACGCGCATGTTGTACGACTTCCACGCGCCGATGGCCAAAAGGACGGCGTCGTTGTTGGCGCGCAGCTCGTCGAAGTCGAGCTCCTCGCCCAGGCGCACGTCGTTAACCATCTTGGCGCCGGCATTCTGGATGATGGCGATCTCGCGGTCGAGCACGTCCTTGGGCAGGCGATACTCCGGTATGCCATAGCGCAGCATGCCACCCATCTTGGGCTGCTTGTCGTAGATCGTAACGTCGTGGCCATAGCGGCGCAGGAAGTACGCCGCGGTGAGGCCGGCCGGTCCGCCGCCCACGATGGCCACGTGCTTGCCGGTGCTGGGCTCGCACTGCACGACGTAGGGGTCACCGTCCGCCTCCACCTTGTCGGCCGCGAAGGCCTTGAGGAAGGCGATGGAGATGGGCTCCTCCACCATCTGGCGACGGCAGGCGTCCTCGCAGGGATGCGGGCACACGCGACCGATGGAGGCCGGGAACGGGAACGCCTCATAGATGGTGGACACGGCGTCCTTGTAGCGACCCTCTCGGATCTCGCCAATGTACTTTTGGCAGTCGGTCATGGCCGGGCAGTTGAGCTTGCAGGGCCCGCGGCAGTCGCCAGTATGGTCCGAGAGGAGCAGCTCGAGCGCGGTCTTGCGCGCACGCTCCACACGCTCCGTCTTGGTGCTCACCACATAGCCCTCCTGCGGCTTCGCGGAGCAGGCGCGCAGCAGTTTGGGCACGCCCTCTACCTCGACCAGGCACACGCCGCACGCGCCATAGATGGCCGTGCGCTTGTCGAAGCAGAGCGTGGGGATCTCGATTCCCGCCTTCGCGGCGGAGGACAGTATGGTGTCGTTAGGCTCAGCCGAGACTTCCACGCCGTCTATGGTATAGGTAATGGACACTGCGACCTCTCCTTTCCTAGGACACCAGCACCGCATTGAAGCGGCATGCGGTCTTGCAGTTGCCGCACTTTATGCAGGCGGCCGGGTCTATCCTGTGCGGCTGCTTCGGCGCGCCCGAGATGGCCTGGACGGGGCACTGGCGTGCGCAGGCGGTGCACCCGCGGCAGGCGTCCTCGTCGATGGTGTAGGTAATCAGCTCGCGGCACTCCCCCGCCGGGCAGCGCTTGTCGGTGATGTGCGCCTCGAGCTCGTCGCGGAAGTAGCGGATGGTGGTGAGCACCGGGTTGGGTGCCGTCTGTCCCAGGCCGCACAGCGCGCCGTCCTTGATGGCGTAGCACAGCTCCTCGAGCTTCTGGATGTCGCCGTCAGCGCCCTGGCCCTGCACCAGACGATCCAGGATCTCCAGCATGCGCTTGGTGCCCAGACGGCAGTGGACGCACTTGCCGCAGCTCTCCTTGGCGGTGAAGTCCAGGAAGAAGCGCGCCATGCTCACCATGCAGGTGGTCTCGTCCATAACCACCATGCCGCCGGAGCCCATGATGGCGCCGGTTGCCGCCAGCTCGTTGTAGTCGATTACGGTGTCCAGCTTGCTTGCGGGCACGCAGCCGCCCGAGGGGCCGCCCAGCTGCACCGCCTTGAACTCCTTGCCGTCGCGGATGCCGCCGCCAATGTTAAAGATCACCTGTCGCAGCGTCGTGCCCATGGGGACCTCGACCAGGCCGCCGCGGGCAATCTTGCCGGAGAGCGCGAACACCTTGGTTCCCTTGGAGTCCTTGGTGCCCATGGCCGCAAACGCCTCGCCGCCGTGGTTGATGATCCACGCCACATTGGCGTACGTCTCCACATTGTTGATGTTGGAGGGCTTGAGCCAATAACCCGCCTGCGCGGGGAACGGCGGCTTGAGGCGCGGCATGCCGCGCTTGCCCTCGAGCGACTCGATGAGCGCGGTCTCCTCACCACACACGAAGGCGCCGGCACCCGCCTTTATGCGCAGCGTGCACGAGAAGTCGCTGCCGCAAATGTGCTCGCCCAGGTAGCCACGCGCGGTGGCGTCCTCGATCGCCTTGGTAAGGCGCACGATGGCCAGCGGGTACTCGGCGCGCACATATACGATGGCCTCGCTGGCGCCAATGCTGTATGCGCCGATGAGCATGCCCTCGATGAGGCTGTGCGGGTCGCCCTCGATTACGGCGCGGTCCATAAAGGCGCCGGGGTCGCCCTCGTCCGCGTTGCAGATGAGGTACTTGCGGTCGCCCTTCGCGTCGCGCGCCGCGCGCCACTTGAACGCCGTAGAGAAGCCCGCGCCACCACGACCGCGCAATCCGGCGATGTCGATCTGCTGGATCACGTCCTCCTGCGACATGCCGTCAGAGAGAATCTTGGCGATTGCCTGGTACCCGTCGTGGGCAAGGTAGTCGTCGATGCTCTCGGGGTCGATCACGCCGCAGTGGCGCAGCGCGACGCGTGTCTGCTGCTGGAGGAACTCATCGTCCTCGGGCGTGATGAGCAGCTTGTCCACGAGTGACAGGTCGCCGGTGGTCGCCGCCTGGTGGATGGCCTTCGCGTCCTTAGCCTGCACTCTCACCAGACGATGCAGCGCGCCCTCGTCGTCGTACACGTCCACGATGGGCTCACGATCCTCATGCCTGCTCACCCTCCTTCGCATCCTGCTCGGCGAGGCCGCGCAGAACCTTGCGCGCCTTGTCGGGCGTGAGGCTGCCGTAGGTCTTGCCGTTGATCATCATTACGGGAGAGAGCGAGCAGCACCCAAGGCACGCCACGTGCTTGAGCGAGAACAGGCCGTCCTCTGTGGTCTGCCCGTCCTCAATGCCCAGCTCGTCGGTGATGGCGCTGGAAATGAGCTCGGATCCGTTTACGTGGCATGCGGTGCCCTGGCACAGCATGATGAGGTACTTGCCCACGGGCTCGAGCCTAAACTGGGCATAGAACGTGGCCACACCCACGATGGTCGCTATGGGCGTGTTGGTTCTTTGCGCGATGTGCTCCATCACGTCCATCGGCAAGTAGCCGTACACGTCCTGGGTTGCCTGCAGAATCGCTATGAGGCTGCCCGGCACGTCGGCATACTTTGTGAGCGTAGGCTCGATTAGGGTCAAGTCGCTTGGCGCTTGCTGGTTCATGCCATCCCCCTCTCCTTTTACTTGAATGGCAAACTATAAGATTAGCCAAGCAACGCCTGCACGTACGCCGGAGCCGCAAGAATAACGCTGTTTGGAAATGCAATGGTCACATGCGCACAAGATGGGCTAGCGCCCACCCGCCTCTCACTCGGCCTCGTAGAACACCACCTGGTTGCGTCCCCTATGCTTGGCCGTGTACACGGCCTCGTCTGCCGCACGATACAGGGCGTCGGCATCCTCCACGCTCTCGCTGAACGCGACCCCTACCGAGATCGTTACGGGCGGCAGACCGTCTGCCATACTCCCGAGCTCGTCGCGGATAGCATTGAGCTTGTCCTCCACCACGCCGCGAATCGTCCACGTCATCTGCGTGAGCACGACGGCAAACTCATCCCCGCCAATGCGGCACACGTAGTCGGTGCTCCTAAACCAGCGCATGAGCGCACCGCCCACCTTCTTGAGCACCGCGTCGCCCATGGCGTGCCCATACGTGTCGTTGACCTGCTTGAAGAGGTCGACGTCCACGATAACGAGTGCCGAGTTGGAAAGCTGCGTGTCCAGGACGTGGTCGAACGACCCGCGATTGAGCAACCCGGTAAGCGCGTCGGTGTGCGCGACGTGACGAAGGCGCTGCG
>CACZFB010000105.1 GCA_902780305.1 uncultured Coriobacteriaceae bacterium
GGTTGGGCAAGGCGAAATACCACAGAATCGGGATCAGGGCTATAGCTGCAAGCGGCGCGCAAAGCCTAAACCATGCGCGCTTCCGGAAGAAGCACGTGACGGCAGCCCAAAGAATACCAAGCACCTTCGCGCACGTGACCATCCAACCGGGGAACATCCAGGCCACATTGCGACGGACTACCTCAATCCTGCCCGCCGTCTCCCCATCAAGCGTTTTGCCGGAAGTGTGCAAGCCAAACGTGAACCACAGGTCTCCCGCTGCAGAGCCACCAAGAACCATAAGACAGATGACCCATTTGGTTGACCAAAGCAGAGCATATCCGGCGAACCAGGATAGGGCCAACACCGAGAGACATCTGAGCGTCTGGGCAAGAGGCGTCTTCATAACGCTACGCTTTCTGAGCACAACATATGTAGCAAGAGGCAATCCGAGCGAAACGACAGGGGTGTCGAGGAAGTCGACGAAGACCGTAATGGCCCCGACCACAAAGAAAAACACCCCGGATACATCCTCTCCCAATGGCTCGTCATCTGTACTCCTGTTGACAACGTAAAGCGTGGCTACGAGGGCGACGAGGAAGCAAAAGAACTGTGCCGTCGATTCTGCCACGATCCAGATATTGGAAAAGAGCAAGGCCGCACCCCATGCCAAAGCGGCTCGAAGATGCGACTTGCGTCCAATCAGCACGGCAACTGACACTGACAACAGCATCGAGACAAGGAGAAAGACCTTACGGATCTGAGTGATGTCGAACAGAACAAGGAGTGGAACCATGATGGGGAGATAACCATGCCAGTAGCGAAAATAAGGGATTTGAGCCTCCTGGTCCAGGCCATCATTCAGGGCGTCGGCCATCGACTGATCGGACACTCGGTAGAAGGGGCACAAAATTGCACCGCTCAGCGGATTGCCCGTCACATGCATGGCAATGTTGAGCGACAGGGACGTCGTAAACGAATCTAGAGGCTCGGGAGACTCGTGCATGGTCGGCCATGCGGCAGGATAGTCGCCCTCTTCCAAGAGAATGGCAGCCGATTCTTCCACCTGTCGTCGAATGACGTCCTTTGGGACGATGGAGACGAGCACCATAAGGAGGCTGAAAACCCCCGCGCAGATGACATACGCCTTCGCATACCTACCTAAACCACGCAACATTCCTCTCCCTCCAAACCACTCTCTTTCCGAGACAAATTCTAGCAGCCAAAAAGGCGGGGGCGACAGATGCCTCGCGTCTCGACTGCTTACCCCGAGCACTAATTGAAGTAATGAGGGGCCTGCTGCCACAAGGTCAGGTAGTCGGAGGGCAAGCCAACCATGATGACATCGTCTGCGTCCGACCCGGCAACGAGCTCCTCGAGCCGACCCTGCGGAACTATGTCATGGTGCAGGTCAGACGATACCTTCACCTGCTGGTACTGGGACATGATGGGACGTTGGATCGCACCCTTGAAGGAGTCGCCAATGAGCAGCGCCCGTCGCTCGCCGTTCGACGTCGTGGTGCAATCGGTCAGGTTGTCATAGTAGTGCGAATGGAACACGTAGGCCTTGTGTTCGTCAGGGTAACTCGCAAATGCCTCGTGGTCGTTTCCGTCCCCGACGGTGCCATCGCTTTTTGTCACGCGGACCTGCGAGTAGTCCACGTCCAAATCGAAGGCGTCCTCGCTCAGCGGGAGCAGACCCGTGCGCGAGGCGGCGCCGATGAAACGATAGCCGTCGTCGCCATCCTCTAGCTGGCCCGTCCGGCTCACATGACGCAGCCGGAGCTCATTTATCGGGGAGAGACCCAGCACCTCTGCGATCTCAGAGTACGCGCGCATCGCTCCGATAGCATTCCAGTGCCCATCGCTACGAAAGTAGTCATGGCAATAGTCCTCGGCCGAATCGTAGTCGACGGACAGGACGGTCAGGTTTTCCACGTTCGCCGCGGCGTCCTCGAAGATGCGAACGGGAGTCCGCGAGTCGAGCGCGTCCGACACCAGCGCAACCGACGGATTGGCCACCGCTGAGGCATCTCCTTGCACGAGATACATCACGAAGCGCTTGTCAGGATGACGGCTCGCGAAGTCGGCGCACGCCCGCGCGAAGCTCGTCCAACCGTCCGTCGCCTCGGGCGTGGCCTTGGCGGGCACGCCCACCAAGGCATCGCGTTCCGGAACGTAGAGGTTGTTGCTTCCATAGAACGTGGGATAGCAGGACCAACCGAAGGGGATGTTCGCCACCTCTATCGCCGTCCGTTGGAACGCCGCGTTGCCGAGAAGAGCAGTCGCCTTGAGGGGGATATGGTTTCCTATTCCCACCTCGACGGCATGCTGGAACTCGCCCCTGCGATATCCGCCGAGACTCGTGTGCTCGAGGACGTCTGCGGACTCCTCACTGCCCGAGAGGTACGTGGCGTCCTCGGCGGTAAGCCACGAGGGCAGCCGAAGGCCCGCGACGTCCTGGGTCGCCCACAAGGCCATCGGAGCCACAAGCACGAGCAGCATACAGGTGGCAAAGAGAACGTTATGCAGGGATGCATTCGAGCGTTTGCCCATGGTTCACCTCAGAATTGGAAGTAGATAAAGGGATTGAACGATCCCGACACGATCGAGGCGCAGCTTAGTAGGAGCAACGCAACCAGGGCGACGTCAATCAGAACCCCGAGGGCCAGGAAGGCGGCACGCTTGCCTGAATCGCAACAGTCCGCCTCAAACACGCAGAGCTCGTCGGCACCAATATGCCTAGCATTGACGAGACCGTCTTGCGCAAAAGAACCCGCATCTCTGCCCTCGGCCCAAGCCGTCACCCTGAACTTCATCCACGGAATGACAGGCGTCGAGGCAACAATGCACGCGACAAATAATGGCCAGTAGTGCCATGCGGTGAGTTCCCAGACGGTAGATGTGCCCGTCACGCCAAACGCTCCGGCCAGGGCCTTCCAGTACTCAACAAGCTGGCGGGGATCAACTATCCAGAAGAAGGACCATCCAAATACAAAGATAGCAATGGTATAGAGATGCCGAAGCAGCTTCGGGGCTCGATTGAGCGCCTTTCCCCAAACCAGCTTCTCGCAGATAAGTAGGACGCCGTAGTAGACGCCCCAGCCCACGTAGTTCCAGGCCGCGCCATGCCAAAAGCCCGTCACCAGCCACACTATGGCTATGTTGAGCACCCAGCGCGGCGTCGAGCAGCGACTTCCGCCAAGGGGAATGTAGACGTAATCGCGGAAAAACGTCGACAGGCTGATGTGCCAGCGCCGCCAAAACTCCGTGATGGATCGTGAGATGTAGGGGTAGTTGAAGTTCCGCAGATACCGGAAGCCCATCATGCGACCGAGGCCAATGGCCATGTCGGAATAGCCCGAGAAGTCGAAAAAGATCTGAAAGGTGTAGGCGACCAGTCCCGCCCATGCCCCCATCGCTCCAATCTGAGCGCCGCCCATATCGAGCATCTTCGTCGCCAGGAGCGCGGCATTGTTGGCCAACAGCACCTTTTTCGCCAGTCCGATCACAAAGAGCCGCATACCGCTCGCAAAGTCATCGAGCGTCTCCTTGCGGTCAACCACCTGGTCCTGAATAGTCTGATAGCGAACGATCGGCCCTGCGATCAGCTGGGGGAAGCATGCGATATACATGCCCAGGTAAAAGGGATTGCGCTGTGGCTCTACCTCGCAGCGATACACATCGATGACGTACGAGATTGCCTGAAGCGTGTAGAAGCTGATGCCGATCGGCAGTGGCAGGTGGAGATCAGGTACAAGCTGACTCCCCACCAGGGCGTTGATGTTCGCCGCCAAAAAACCCTCGTACTTGAAGAACGCGATGACCAGACAGTTGAACACTATCGCAATGGACAGGAGCAACTTGCGCCGATCGCGCCCCTTCTCGCCCAGCAGAAGACCAAAAACCCAGTTGGCGAGAATGGAGGCGACCATGAGGAGCACGTAGACCGGCTCTCCCCATGAATAAAAGAGGAAGCTGGCGAGCAGCAAAACGCCGTTTTTTGCCGGGCGCCAGGGCAGTAGGAAATAAAAGAAAAGAACCAGCGGGAGAAACGCAAAGAGGAATACCGTGCTGGAGAAAATCACTCTATCAACCTAACGCCTTGGATTCTTGATTAACTTACGAATTATAGCACGGGCAAACACCGCACCTCTCTCTACCCCGCGACGTCGTAGGGCGCCATGCGGCACAGGCCAAGCGGCCCCCTGCCCCTCACCTCGCAGTCG
>CACZFB010000106.1 GCA_902780305.1 uncultured Coriobacteriaceae bacterium
CTGTGCTAGAAGTGGGGAGTGTCCGGTGTCACAGGGGGCGATTGAGAGAGCTCGGGGTGTATTGGCCAAGGTCTTGGGCCTTTTGCCCGTGAGGTTCGCTATGCGTGTCCTCAAAAAGTCGTCTGCGGACCGCGTTGGCGCATACTCTGCCCAAATTGCCTTCTACATCCTTATGACGGTGTTTCCCATGATCATCCTCTTCCTCCAGCTCATTAAGGTCGCCCCCATCAGCCAGGAGTCCATCCTCTATGCCATCGACAACGTGTTTCCCGACTACCTGCTGACCACCTTGCATGGGCTGCTTCAGGAGGTCTACTCTGCCTCCGCTCGGCTTGTGCCCATTACCATTGTCACGATGCTGTGGACCATCTCCAAGGTCATGCATGCCATGACGCAGGGGCTTGACACCATTTGTACGACCGAGGGTGCTCGGAACTGGGTGGTCGTGCGATTCTGGTCAATTTTCTGCACCTTTTTGATCTTTGCGGTCGCGGTGGCACTTGCCGCTAGCTTTATTGGATGGCGTCCCCTCAAGGTCTTCCTTATCCGTCACCGGCCCCAGGGCATGTCCCTTTCCGGGTTCTCGGATGCCATCGACGTTATCTACACCATGATCATCGGGGTACTGTTGCTCTCGGTCCTCTACAAGATTCTGCCTCGACGAAGGCTCCGCTTTGTAGCGCAGTTCCCAGGCGCCCTCTTTGCGGTTTTTGCCGTCATGCTGCTATCGAATGCGCTTTCCATATATGTGGGTCGCTTCAACGGCTTCTCCGCCTACGGCAGCCTTACCACGCTCACGCTCGTGATGTTCTGGCTGTACTTCAGTTGCTACTTCCTCATGATGGGGGCCGTTATCAACGAGGTCCTGCAGGAGTTTGGAGCACGGCTATCGCTGCGGTGGGGATTGGCAAAGAAGCGTGCACAAAACGAGGAGCGTGCGCTGAACGGGGATGGTCCCCAAGTCAAGGAGTGACGGACGGCCTACCCAAAACGCATGTGCGCCACATGGAACTCATGTGTTCGTTGAGTTGCCTTGGGTTGCGTTTTCCTGCGGAGAGTAGATGGAGTAGGGCAGTACGATCATGCGCTTGCGTCCGTACTCGGTGTCGTGTGGGTAGGAGTCCATGCCTTCAAGAAGGTCCTTGCCGTTCTTGGCATTCTCGACCATCTTGGTGATGCAGTCAGCCATGGCTTGGGCATCCTGCGCGATGGTTCCCGTCATGATCCCTTTTGCTATGAGCTCGCGTCCGGCGTCGGTCGCATCGACACCGAAGACGGGGATGGTCGTGCTGTCGGGGGTACCGAGGTTGTAGCCAAAGGTCTGCAGGGCGTCGATGGCTCCCTCGGCCATCGCATCGCTGTTGGCGATCACGAGCTCGATCATGTTGCCGTTTTCCTCGTTGTAGTGTACGAGATTTGTCGCCATGTAGCTCATGACGGAGTCCCTTGTCCACGAGCCGGTGAGGTCTAGCTGGAACTTGTCGACGCTCGTGGGGTCGAAGTAGACGAGCTCGGGGTATCCCGCGCTCTTAAGGATGGCGTTGGCATCCTCGACGGAGTATTTGGTCCGGTAGATGGCCTCTGCATTGGCCGCCTCGCCCTTGAACATCGCGTAGGAGATGTGGCCGTCGCCGTTTAAGTCGACCTCGTCATAGTGTTCCGTAAGGTATTCGCCAATCATCTTGCCCTGGAGGTGTCCCGCCTCGGCCGAGTCGGTACCCACGAAGGCAACGTTGTCGTAGTAGTCAAGAATGACGCCCTCATAGCCCTCCTCCTCAATGGGGCGGTTGAAGAAGACAAGGGGAATGTTCGCGGAAGCGGCCTTCTGGCAGATTGAGTCAGCGCGTTCGGCGCTGCCGCTGTTAACGATGTTTACGACTAGAATGGACGTGCCATCTTCAATGGCCTTGTCTATCTGAGTGTTCTGTGCAATCTGGTCATGGTCCGCGTCGTACTCCTGATAGGTGATGCGTTTTGAGGCAAGGTCGGCAGTCAGGGCGTTGCGCACCGAGCTGATGTACACGTCGTCGTAGTCGTAGTAGAAGATGGAGGCCACGAAGTCCTCGACGGGCGAGCCGTTTGCTGTAGAGCCATTGCGTTCAGGATTCTGTGCGCAGGTACAAAGCGTAAGGCAGACGATGGGAACGAGTGCCATGGCAATCATGCGATTAATGGACGACGAGCGCTTTGTGTGTTGCATATGTGACTTCCTTCGATGTACACCTTTGGTTCCCATTATCCGTTATTGCACGTCCATCTTGAGGCATCTTTGGCGTCAACGGATGAACCCATATCGCGAAGTCTGCCGGCGAGCTTACAGCTCCTTCGCATAGACGAGCGTTTTGGCGATGCTGCGCACTTCTCGTGCGACGTGCGCTACATCCTCGATCTCTAGCTGGCTCGATGTTTGGAGGCGGCCCGTGCTCTTCTTGCATTCTCCGGTGCGCGTTCGCCGAGTGCGCTGCGAAACGACGCACGCACAGGCATATCATGGAAACGATACCACATGTACCCACTCGCAAAGGGAGCCATGTCCATGCAGCAGGCCTGGGAGGGGTTTGTCCCCGGAAGCTGGCAGCACGAGATTGACGTGCGCGACTTCATTCAACGCAACTACACGCCCTACGACGGAGACGAGTCGTTTCTTTCCGACCCCACGCCGGCCACCGTGGCCCTGTGGTACAAGGTGCTCGAGCTCTTTGACCAAGAACGAGAAAACGGTGGCGTTATAGACATGGACACCAAGGTGGTGTCCACCATTACCAGTCACGCGGCGGGATACATCGACCGCGATCTGGAGAAGATCGTGGGCCTGCAAACCGACAAGCCCCTCAAGCGTGCCCTCATGGTTGACGGTGGCATTCGTATGGCGGTCGCGGCGTGCAAAAGCCATGGCTACGAGGTGGACCCCGAGATAGTGGACTTCTACACCAACCGCCGCAAGACGCACAACGCAGGCGTGTTTGACGTGTACACGCCCGAGATGCGCGCATGCCGCCACAGCCACATCATTACCGGACTGCCCGACGCCTACGGTCGCGGTCGCATAATCGGAGACTACCGCCGTGTGGCGCTCTATGGCGTGGACCGTCTGATCGCGCAAAAGGAGGCTGAGAAGGACGGCACTCAAAAGCACATGACCGAGCTCGTGATCCGCCATCGCGAGGAGCTCGCCGAGCAGGCTCGTGCCCTGCGCGAACTCAAGCGCCTCGGCGAGATCTACGGCTTCGACATTGGACGTCCGGCGGCCACCTTCCAGGAGGCCGTGCAGTGGCTCTACCTTGGCTACTTGGCTGCGGTGAAGGAGCAGAATGGCGCGGCCATGTCCATTGGACGCAACTCCACCTTCCTCGACATCTACGCGGAGCGCGACTTGGCGCGCGGCATTCTGGACGAGCGGGACGCGCAGGAGATTATTGACCACTTGGTCATGAAGTTGCGCATGATCAAGTTCGCCCGCACCCCGGAGTACAACGAGCTTTTCTCGGGCGATCCGCAGTGGGTGACCGAGTCCATTGGCGGCATGGGCGTGGACGGGCGCTCCATGGTCACCAAGACCAGCTTCCGCTACTTGCACACGCTGGAAACCATGGGCACCTCTCCCGAGCCTAACCTCACGGTGCTGTGGTCCAAGCGTCTACCCAAGGCGTTCAAGCAGTACTGCGCGCGCATCTCCATCTACTCAAGTTCCATCCAGTACGAGAACGACGACCTCATGCGCGTGTACCATGGCGACGACTACGCCATCGCCTGCTGCGTGAGCTCCATGCGCATTGGCAAGGAGATGCAGTTCTTTGGTGCCCGCGCAAACCTGGCAAAATGCCTGCTGTACGCCCTCAACGGCGGACGCGACGAGAAGACCGGCGAGCAGATTGGTCCGCGCCACCAGCCCGTGTCCGGTGCTGTGCTCGACTACGACGACGTTATGCAAAAGTACGAAGACATGATGATGTGGTTGGCCGGCGTGTACGTGAACGCGCTCAACATCATCCACTACATGCATGACAAGTACTGCTACGAGCGACTGCAGATGGCGCTGCACGACGAGCACGTTAAGAGGTGGTTCGCTACGGGCATCGCTGGCCTCTCCGTGGTCGCCGACAGCCTCTCGGCAATTCAATATGCCAAGGTAAAGGTCGTCGTGCGAGACGAGACGGGCCTCATAACCGACTTCATTGTTGAGGGCGACTACCCCAAGTACGGCAACGACGACGACCGCGTGGACCAAATTGCCCACTATGTTGTTGAGCGCTTTATGAAGTACGTGCGCGAGACCGACACGTATCGCAATGCCGTTCCTACTACCTCCATCCTCACCATCACGTCCAACGTAGTGTACGGACGGGCCACGGGTGCCACGCCGGACGGCCGCTCGGCCGGCGTGCCATTCGCGCCCGGTGCCAACCCTATGCACCAGCGCGACACGCACGGTGCGGTGGCATCGCTGGCCAGCGTCGCCAAGCTGCCGTTTAAGGATGCACAGGACGGTATCTCCAACACGTTCTCCATCGTGCCCGACGCTCTGGGCAAGGACGTGCAGATTTACTTCGAGAACGAGATTCCCTGTGCCACGTGTGCACCCAACGAACCCGCCTACAACGAGGACTTTGGCGCATAGCGCCACTGGGAAGGAGCGACATGCAGACCTCAAACATCCCGCAGGAGCAGGTGGACAACCTGGTTGGCCTCCTTGACGGCTACGTCGAGCAGGGCGGGCACCACCTCAACGTAAACGTGTTTACCAAGGAGACGCTGCTTGACGCGCAGGAGCATCCCGAGAAGTACCCGCAACTCACCATTAGGGTCTCGGGCTACGCCGTCAAGTTCAACAGCCTCACCAGGGCGCAGCAGGACGATGTGATAAGCAGGACCTTCCACGAGTCGCTCTAACGTCATCGGTAGTCGTGCCATGCAGGGACGCGTGCATTCCATAGAGACGTTCGGCACCGTGGACGGACCGGGAACGCGGCTGGTCGTGTTTCTCCAAGGCTGTCCCATGCGCTGTGCCTACTGTCATAACCCCGACACGTGGGATTTGGCGGGAGGGGAGGTCGTGTCGGTCTCGCGGGTACTGGAGCGCTTTGAGCGCAACCGTCCCTATTATCGTGCGGGCGGCATAACCGTGAGTGGCGGTGAGCCGCTTGTACAGACGGATTTTGTGTCTGAGCTCTTTCGCACGGCACACGAGGCGCCGTACGGGCGCATCCACACCTGCCTGGACACCTCGGGGGCCTTGTTCGAGCGCGAACGCTGCTCGGCACTGCTTGACCACACCGACCTGGTACTTCTCGACATCAAGCATGCCAATCCGCAGGCCTACGATTGGCTGTGCGAATGGTCTGCGACGGACGCCTGGGCATGTGCGGACGAACTCGCGCGGCGAGGGATTCCCATGGTCGTGCGGCATGTGGTGGTGCCCGGCATAACCGATGATCCAGAGGAGCTCGCAAGCCTTGGCAAACTCATGGCAAAGTGGCCCAATGTGGTTGGCCTCGAGCTGCTTGCCTACCACACAATGGGCAGACACAAGTACGACGATTTAGGCATTGCCTATCGCCTGGACGGGACACCTGCCTTGGACAAGGCGCGCCTGCCGGAGCTGCGCCACATCGTACTGGCCCGACACGAGCTGTTCAAGCCATGAACATCAGGATATTGATGCTTTGTCACCGGTTAGGGGGAACACATGGACATCGACATTCTTTTAACGCTGCAGGAATTCAGAGACGGAATCGGGGCGTGCCTGGTTAGCTTTATGTCGAAGATGAGCTTCATCGGCGAGATGACAACAGTGTTGGCCATCACGGCGCTCATCTACTGGTGCGTCAACAAGGAGTTCGGCAAATATCTCCTCATGGGCTGGAGTGGCAACAGGGTGGCAAACGGGCTCCTTAAGGTGACCGCTTGTGTCTATAGGCCCTGGATTCGAGACCCGCGCATCATTCCAGACGCCGAGGCCAAGGCACTGGCGACCGGATACTCCTTTCCGAGTGGGCACAGTATGAACGCCGCATCACTCTACGGAGGGGGTGTTATACGCAAGGAGCTCTCCAAAACGCTGCGCGTCTTATTGGCCGTCATCATGGTTCTTATCGCCTTTAGCCGCAATTTCCTTGGCGTCCACACTCCGCAGGACGTGCTGGTAGGGATGGGAGTCGGGCTGCTCGTAATGTGGCTGACCGCCAAGCTGATGGCTTGGGTCGATGCGCATCCAGAAAAAGACATACTGGTGATGTGCGTTGGCATCGGCATCTCCATCGCCGTGGCCGTGTTCGCTGCCATCAAGTCCTATCCGACCAACTATGACGCGGCGGGAAACCTGCTGGTTGACGGCGCAAAGATGGCAAACGACACCTATAAGGGGGTTGGTTGGTGCGTCGGCTTCCTCGTTGGCTGGGTCTTGGAGAAGCGTTACGTCAACTTCTCGACAGACGTGCCCATGATGACGAGGATGACGCGGGTCGTGGCTGGCCTTCTTGGCTTTTACGTCGTCAGCATGATCTTCGCGTCCCTGCTCAAAAGCTGGATTCCCGGGGCACCCAGCACCATAATTTCCACCTTTATCCAGATGTTCTACGTGTCGTACCTCTTTCCCCTGTGCATAACGCATTCAAAACCGTTGCGGGAATAGTCATTGGGACAGACGATCCATTTGATAGAATCAACTGGACCCGAGCGTAAAACTCGCATTGGAAAGTAGGGCCTATGCTAAAAAAAATCAAAGAAAATGCGGTGCTGATCGGACTGGTCTTTACCATCGCGATTGCCGTGATGCTCATCGTACTGAGCTATGTGGGCTACATGAACCCGCAGATCTACGCGAGAATGCAACCGTACCTGTACGACTTTGGCATAGACATCATGGGGGCGCTTGTTTGTGCTGCGCTGTTTTTTGGGTGCATGAAGCAGAAGGGGGACGGCACACGCGCCTTCCGAACCCTTGTCGTTTTGGTGAGTGGTGGCTTCGCGGCCAATGCGGTCATGTATTTTTTTATGGGCGTACCGGAATTTGCCAAATTGACCTTTGCGTTCGCCCTTATAAGCAAGCTTATTGACCTCGCGATGATTTTCTTATTCTATCGGTATGTTCGGGAGACGCTTGGATTCAATGGCAAGCTTGCGGAGTTGGCAGAGAAGGGCGTTCCCATCCTGCTGGCTATCGAAAGCATCGTGCTGCTGTCCAACATCTTCTTCCCGGCCACGTTTTTCGTGGACGACACCGGAGCATATCAGGCCACGGGTGCCTCTGTGGCAGAGGACATCTACCTGATAGCGGTTTCTGCTGTAACGACCATTCTGATTGTGAAGAGCGATAGCCCGCGCAACCAAAAGGCGGCTGCCCTTACGTTCATTTTCCTGCCGCTTGTTAATTACGCCTTGGGTATGGGCACGTTCGGCAACGGGTCTCAGTACGGCATGGTCCTCATGTCGCTCATCATTATGTACTGCATCATATTCAATGACAAGAACAGCAAGCTGGCGGCCACGCAGACCGAGCTCAACATGGCAACCGAGATTCAGGCGAGTATGCTTCCGTCGATCTTCCCCGCGTTCCCAAACAGGGAGGAGTTCGACCTGTATGCCAGCATGGATCCCGCAAAGGAAGTCGGTGGCGACTTCTACGACTTCTTTATGATTGATGATGACCATCTTGGGGTGGTAATCGCAGACGTGAGTGGCAAAGGCGTTCCTGCGGCGCTCTTTATGATGATTTCCAAGACGATTATCCAGAACTATGCGATGCTTGGAATTAGCGCCTCTGAGGTTTTGACAAGAGCCAACGATTCGCTTTGTGCTCAAAACAAGATGGACATGTTCGTTACGGTTTGGATTGGCATTTTGGAGCTATCCACCGGAAAGATGAACTGCTCGAGCGCCGGGCATGAGTTCCCGGCGATCTATCGCAATCGCACAGGCAAGTTCGAGCTGTTCAAGGACAAGCATGGTCTGGTTCTTGGCGGTATGGACGGCATGTTTTATCGGGACTATGAGCTGCGATTTGGCAAGGGAGACAAGATCTTCGTCTATACCGACGGCGTGCCGGAGGCCACCAATGCCAACAACGAGCTCTTTGGCAACGACCGAATGGTAGAGGCGCTCAACATCCGCGAGGCAAACCCGAAGGAGGTGCTTGCGATGGTCCGCGAGTCCGTGGACGCGTTTGATCACCAGTTCACCGATCTCGGAACTGGAGATCTCCTTTTCCCGTGCTGCATAAAGCCGCGTGACGCAACTGCATGCGTTGCAGTACTTCAAGAGTCGGAATGCTTTTTTTGTTGACGAGTGAAAGTGAGAGAAGCCAATGGACTATGTAAGCATCTATGATGCGACGGCTGCCAAGCGCGAGGTAAAGCAAGATCAGAAGGCATGGAAATACATTCGGGAAGTATGCAGCCTGAATGACGGCGACTTGGACAAGGTGGCCGTCATTGACGGAAATAGAAAGTATACGTATAAACGCATGTTCCGGGAATGGGAGCGTTACGCTTCGGTCTTTAGCGCCCTGCACATGACCGAGGCGCAGAATGCGCGCGTGGGTGTACTGGGTTCCACGTGCGCAGAGGTCACCTTCGCGTTCTATGGCCTCAACATGGTTGGCGCGCAGACATCCTTGGTGGCAACTTGGTCGGCTTTTAACTTCGAGCGGATCGAGGCGACCATTCGCCAGGAGAAGCTTACGGACTTCATCATCACTGACGACCTGGCCCAGCCAGACCTCATCGGCGAGCTCGTAAACAAGCGGAAGGAACTGGGACTGCGCAACGTAATCGTCATGCACGTGCTTATGGGAGGCGCCACCTCCATGCCGGTGATGACGGCAGCCCAGGAGGTCAAGAACGTCTCCATAAAGGCGCTCTATTGGCCAATCTGCATGGAGACGCTGCTGATGCGTTATGGCAACTACCCAATACATTACGCCCAGAAGGAAATGGACGAGAACGCTCTCATCATGCACACCACCGGCACCACAAGCGGAACTGGAAAGCCCGTGCCGATGTCGGACAGCGCGCTGAATGCGGTTGACGTAAGCTTTATGAACCTCAAGCACCTGTCCCTTCCCTTCGACCACCTGGTTACCGCAACGCTGCTCGACCTCAGCAACTCCTACGGCATCATCAATCAGGTTCACCTGCCGTTCTCGATGGGTGCGACATTGGTCACCGTGCCGCTGGGCTTCATTAATCCTTGGTTCCACAAGGTTATCTCGGCGAATCGTATTTCGTTCCTGTTTAGCGCCAGCTACATGTTCGACCGCTGGATGAAGATGCCCGAGGATACCGACTTCGACTTTTCTAGCCTCAAGTTCGTGGCGCTCGGCGGTACGGCGGTTTCGGCAGCGGAGAAGAGGCGCTACAGCGAGTTCATCGAGGCCCACGGCGGCAAGGATGTGGTAATCCTTAATGGCTACGGCCTGTCGGAGCTGGGAGGCGCGTGCGCCCTGTCCACGCCAGACCTCGACGACGAGACCATAGGCTACGCACTGCCGGGGATGGTCATTAAGCTCTATGACGAGCAGAGCGGCGAGTTCTTTACGCCTGGCGACAAAGGCGGCGAAGGAGTGCTCTACCTCACCGCCCCGTCCATGGCCGCATGGCAACTGGACGGCAAGGAGGTCATCAAAGTCGATATGATCGACGGGGAGGCCTACGTGTGCACCAACGATCTGGTGCGCATGGACCCGGACGGACGGATTACCTATTTGGGCAGGGCCAACCGCTTCTTCATGCGCGATGACGGAAGAAAGTTCGAGTCCGGTAGGGTAGAGACGGAATTCAATCGCTTGGAGGACATTAACGCCTGCGCCATCGTGCCCGTGTACTATAAGATTCAGCATGACACCATTCCCATGCTGTGCGTGCAGACCTTGGACGGAACGGGCGATTCCAAGGACGTTATCCTCAAGGCCCTCCGTCTGGTGTTCATTGAGGACAAGACATTGTCGGAGGACTGCATTCCCGCCAGGGTGCTGTTGTCGGATTCGCTGCCTCGAAACACCAATGGAAAGATCGACCTGTACAAGATCAACCAAGGTCAGGTCTCTGGCGATGTGTATGTCGTGAATCCCATAAGTGAGGATGATCAGCTGACTGACTTCAGCCTGACTCCCTTTGAGGACGACAGCACGAGCGATGTCGTCGAGATGGTGATTGGCAGCATAGCTGCCGACATCAAGAGCAGCGGCTCCAGAGCCTATGTGGCTTTAGCCAAGGAAGTAATAGAGAGAAAGAGGAAGATACATTAAAACATAAGCTACGGATTCAAGGAAGGAACAGCTGGTGTTTTCAGTTCTGTCCCCGGCGGCAGTTTTTGAGCTTTCCTGTGTTTTCTGCGGAGCGGCTTCTTTTGCAACATCATCGTTTTTTCTGCCGTT
>CACZFB010000107.1 GCA_902780305.1 uncultured Coriobacteriaceae bacterium
ATCTTAACAAGCAGATCGAGGAGAAGAACCTGGGTGACGAGGTCTTTTTGGAGTTCATTCCCTTCGCCAACCTCTACGGGAGCGATGCCGCCTTCGTGTCGAACGTAAATCGCGAACGACAGGACGAGGTTGACGTGGCGCTTTTGTGCCCACACCTCGAGTTCGACGCCAAGCGTGCCGCTGCGGAAGGCAAGCTGCACATCCCCGTGTTCGTACTCCCCATGCGTCTGTATGGTCTTGTGGACATCGAAAACCTCATCGAGGATGCCGAGGACGTAATCAAGCTATGGAAAGCCGGTGCACCCAACATCGTTGCCTTCCCCGACGAGCCGCGATCCGTTATAGCCAAGCGCACCGTCTCGCACCGCCGCTGGCTGGCTCGGCTGGGCAAGTAGCAGCCGCGGTCGTCAAACGCCACGGCTTACCTTCTGTCAAGCCTGGCGAGGAGCCGGTCAAGGCCAAACAGCACATATCCCAGCGCGACGAAGGCCACCAGCATCACGCCGCAGAAGGCGACGACGCCACCAACGCCAGAGAGCGCGGGATCGAGGAAGGTGTAGGGGTAACGGGTTACGTCTGCGGTGGTGCCGCCACCCAAGTTCAGGCCAAGCGGCCCAGCTCCAATCATCACGACAGCGAGGTAGACAACCACCAGCGACATCCACGCGAGCGGACCCCAAACTGGCATCTTGCCCTTTTCGTCGAACAGTGCCCAGTCCAAGAGCGTCATTATGGGGACCACATAGTGCAGAAATACGAGGTGCCACACGAGCTGACCGTCCTTGAACATGGCATCAAAGAGCAAAAAATGGGCAATGAGCATGGTAACGAGCAGCGAGATGGTAGCCGTGTACTTAACCTGTGGCGCGAAGGTGACCGCCTCCTCATCCTCACGGTTGCGTACGAGCCAAATGGTGGCGATAAGGAAGTATGCCCATGCGAACAGGTTGGATACGTTGGTAAACATGTGGGGGAAGGCTGGTGTGTAGGCGCCTGCAAGAATCCCCGCGCCATCGAGCAAGCCATAGGTCCCAAATGCGAGCAGCACGACCTTCCAGACAACGGAAGCCATCTTGTTACGAATTCTCATGTGAGTCTCCCCTTCTCCTCAACCCATAGAAGCGTATCAGATTCCATCCGAAAAGAAGCCCAGGGTGTCCAGTGCCCAGATTGCCTTTTCCAAGTACGCGTCATCAATAATAGGCCACCTGAAGCCCAAGCGGAACAGGGCGTTGGTCGTAAACCTGCAGTCCGCTTCCACCTGAACCAGATTCTCCCCCTCCTTGTTCCTGCAAGCGACAAGCGACAGGTTTTCGGTAATCAGCTTGTTGATTGCCGTATAGTCGTAGTCCTCCACATCGGTGTACCGTCTTTCCTCGGTGTCTCCCGCAACCACCCTGGCCAGTTCCCTTGCAGAAGGATGTGCGAAGATGTCCTTGTAGACTATGGGATAACCTCTGGTCATGGCAAACATCACGATATGCGCAGCGGTGATGGTACTTCCTCCCAAGTCGAAGAAGCTGTCCGTTACGCTGACCCGCTCCAACCCCAGAATCTCGCTCGGACAGGTTGAGACGGAGCTCCTCAGGTACGATGCAGACGGCCGCACCCGTAGTAAGCGCAGGCCAGAGGTCCATCTACTGCAAGCGCTCGGGTGGATAGCTGGGATCGAGCGGCTGGTATGCCGCACCGGACTTCAAGACGCCCAATGCCAGCCGACAAAAGGGGCGGTTACTGTTCATGGGCTGGCCAGAATGTGTCGGCCTATCAAAGGGGGTTACCCCCATTGATAAGTCACTACCCGCTATCGATTTACGCGGCTTGTTGCCAGCCCGTGAAAAGTAACAAGGGGCGACCCCATTGAATAATTACCGTTCCAGGTAACGTTGGGACCAGCAGGTAACTATGCGTCGAAGTCGGTGGTAACACTCACGTCCGCCCACTTCTCCAACTCCTCCAAGCGGGCGTTGAGGGCACCACGCACGGCCTTGAGCGCGTCCGATCCCAGATACAGGCGCAGCGGGGTATCGTCTGCCTCAATGGCCTTGATTATGGGATAGCCAGCCTTGAGGGGGTCACCGGGCTGCTGACGGGCATTGACGTTTTGCTCCACGGACCGCAGATGCGCCGTCTGGGCATAGTCGCCCACGGTGTTCTTGGACCCCTTGAGCGACGTGTCGTAGAAGTGCGTGCGGAAGGCGCCCGGCTCAACAATCATGGCCTTGATGCCCAAGGGTGCCACCTCGGCGACAAGACCCTCGGTCATGAGCTCCACGGCAGCCTTGGTGGCGGCGTAATAGCCACTAGCAGCACCTGTTCGCACCGCACCGATGGAGCTCACGTTAACGATGGCGCCGTTCTTGCGCGATCGCATAGCGGGAAGCACCTTCTTGATCATGGCGACCATACCAAAGAAGTTGGCATCGAACATGGCCTGGACTCCGGCCGGATCAGCTTCCTCGACGGAGGAGCGATAGCAGTAACCCGCATTGTTTACCAGAACGTCCACCTGGCCAAAGCGCTCGATGGCAGCGTCGTAGCAGGCGTCGATGCTCTCCTGGTTGGATACGTCAAGCGCGATGCCAAGAGACGTTGCAGGATAGTCGTCCACGATGCCCTGAACCTTTTGCGCCGTGCGAGCCGTGACCACCGCGTTGTCCCCATGCTCGAGCACTGCCCGCGCAATTCCCTCGCCAATGCCGCCCTCACTGCACCCTGTAATAATCCACGTCTTCGCCATGTTGCGTCTCCCCTCTCATGTGCCTCTCGGCGTCTTCTCCTTAGCACTATTATTGTCTAACCCGTTATGAAAGTACCTTGCCAAAAGCGCGTTCCAGATTGCGTCTTGCGCATAGTGAGATCTGTCGCTTCCACGAGCACAATGGCCGCGAGCCACGTAGCGGATATGTAGCACACTGCTAGGAACCAGATTCGGATTGCGTCAGACGCCCACCGAAGGGATGACCATGGAACTCGAGCAACTTCGCCAGCTCAGCATGATCGCGCGCACGGGAACGCTCAGCGAGGCGGCAAAGCGGCTCCACATCTCCCAGTCGGCGCTGTCGCGCTCGATGCGTCGACTCGAGGACGACCTCGGCTTGCCACTCTTCAACCGAACGCGCAATTCGTTGGAGGTCAACACTGCCGGGAGCGTTGCGCTCGAGCATGCCGAGCTCATATTGGCCGAGGAGCACCGCCTGCGCGACGCCTTTGCCGCCCTCGCCAAACGAGACCGCACGATTCGCGTGGCGAGCGTCGCACCCGCTCCCACCTGGCGGTTGAGCTCCATGGCCCTGGAGCAGTGTCCCACCGCAATCGTGGAGCCCGACGTCGTGTCGGCACATGAGGCAACGTCCAGGCTGCTCAACGGAACCTGCGACCTCGCAATAACGACAACGAGGCCCACGTTGCCCACCATTCGGTCCTGCGTCCTGATGCGTGAGGACCTCTATGCCAACGTTCCGCGCGGCCACGAGCTGCGAGACAAAGAGGCGCTCCGCTTTGCCGAGCTCGACGGCCAGGCCTTCCTCGTCTATGGCGGTATTGGCTTCTGGCACGACGTGCACACGCGCATGCTGCCACACGCCCAGTTCGTCATCCAGCCCGATCGCACCATATTCCTGCAACAGATGCGCACGTCAAGCCTGCTCACCTTTACCACCAATGCGCCCGAGAACACCAGCCGGCACGAGTCGCGTCGCGCCATACCCATTACCGACCCCGAGGCACACGCGACCTTTTGGCTCTGCGTGCGCACCGACGCCCCCGAGCGCATTGGTGCGCTGTTCGACCTCGCAAGCAATTCCGCCGCAGCTCCAGAGGAGATGCTCGAGCAATCCCAACCCTAAGGGCACGAACTCCGAGGTGGGCCCGTCGGACGTTACTCACAGGCTGCCAGAATGTGTCTGCCTATCAAAGGGGGTAACCCCACCGCCATTAAGATAAGATGCCTGAAAGAACGGCCCGCGGATGCCACAGCCGCCCGCGGGCCATTTGCCACCGTTCGCCAAAT
>CACZFB010000108.1 GCA_902780305.1 uncultured Coriobacteriaceae bacterium
AGGTCGTAGAAGCCGCTGTAGTCGGGGAGCCCGGACTCCGTCTTCTTCGAACCCGTACGCTCGAGCAGGTCAACGTCCACGGGCACGCCGTCGTCGATCTCGTTCCCCGCGGCATCGACAAGCTTCCCGCGCCACGTGGAAACATTCCATGCTACACCGTCGGCAGTCACGCACTTCTGCACGGCGCAGCTTCCACCACCAGAGCGTTCGCCGATCACGAAAACTCCCGCGTCCTTCAAGACCGACGGAAGGAGATTCCCGCACGAGAAGGATCCCTTGCTCGTGAGCACGGCAAAGTTCAGATCGCTATAGTCAACGGCATCGTCCTTCTCGTCGAAGGCGCCGTCGAGGTTGCGGTCCACGTCGAAGTACTCCTTCTCTATCTGTCCCGTGAGCGTGTTCTGCCACGCGAAGTATTTCTGGCCCGCAATGATGCTGGCTATGTATTCGAGTACGTCGAGCGAGCCACCGCCGTTGTTGGAGATGTCGATGACAACGTTCTTCACCTCGGGGTCCTCCTTCGCGCGCGCGAGACCCTCGGTTACGATGGCCACGGTGTCACGCAAGCCCCTGTAGTCACCTGCTGGAATAGGATCCGTTGTGTTGGGACGCTCTCCCTTGCCCGCAAAGTAGTCCTTCCAGACCCGATCGCTCGCCGCGAAAACGTCGAAGACGATGACAGCGGTGTCGCCCTTCTTGATGTATGTCTCGTCGCCGTAGGCCTTGTCGCGGGTGGCCATGCGTTCGTTATAGAGCACACGCATAGCCTCCACGCTGCTCGCATTCGAGCTATAGAAGACGCCAAGGGGATTGTTGACATCTTCAATGATGCTCATGAGTCCTTGGTACGTAGGATCATCTGCGTTCGCTTGTATTGACGTGGACCTCGTGTACGAGAGCGACGTATGTCCCCCGTCGCCAATCACAAAGCCGAGGTCTTCGCTGGCCATAATGGCTTCATAGAGGTTGGTGGAGACAAGGCCCGACTTTATGGCCTTGCCCTGCTCCCCCATGGCATCCAACGTGGCGTCGATGTCGTGCTTGCCCAGCTTGTCGGCCACGCGCGATGGCACCCCGTCGAGGTAGTCGATACAAAAGCGCAGGTGGGCATATGAGAAAGCCGCCATGTCATCCGGACGCATGGTGGCACTCAGGATGGGCTTCGAGAAATCGGGGTCGCGGACATTCATGCCGTCGTAGACGTTGTCGCTGTTGACGTAGACCTTCTCGCCGTTGTACGAGGCGTAGTGATAGCCGAGATCGGAATAAATGGACGAGACCGTCTGGAAAGGAAGGTAGACGTCCTTGTCGTCGGCATACATCGCTATCCCGTATTTCGTGAAGTCAAGCGTTATGGGCTGGGCCTCCTTGTCGTACTCCACGTGAGAAACCCGCACGAACGGCATCCCGTCCAGATACACGTTGTCCATGCCCCCCTGCGAAATGGTCATCATGTTGGTGAACGCGGGCAGGTCGGGACTCGTAAGGGTGCCCTTCGCGGGATCGACGACCGCCGTGCCACCCAGGCCCTTGCCCATGTTCTTGCTCGAATCGACACCCGTATGGCTCGTCAGGAGAAACGTGCCGTCGTCTTTGCGCTCGACGTCCATCGAACCCTGCGGCAGCATGAGTTCGTAGTAGTCCTTCAGGCTGATGTAGGCGACGTTGGGCGTCTTCTCGTAAAAGCGGAGGGTGAGTTTCTCGTCCGTGAGGCTCTCCCTGAAGACCGGCACCTCCTTTTGGGTGAACGACGCCGACGTCGCATCCACCGTGCCGCCCAACGATACCCCGGACGATGCGGATGCTCCCTGGTTGCCACACGCCGCGAGCGTGACCGCAAAGGCGACCGTTGTTACGGCGTGCAACAGCTTGATCAATGACTTGGACAGTGGTTTCACTTCCCCATCCCTCCCTTGCCCTTCGATCCGAGCGATTGCTCAGGTAGGACCTGCGGTTGGCGGTATTCGAAATTATAAAAAGGGGGGAACCAATGGTGACGCGGTCTCGTGTCGAATCGGCGGGAGGACGTTGCGTGGCACCTCCATGGCACAGTGTCTTCGAACGGTCTGGGGTTGCCCCGTAAATGGGGGCTTCTGCATCTAGTCCACCCGCATTTCCTGCGGTTGCATGGATGGCCATTCTGGCCATCCATGCGGGATACGTCGCCTCCGCCCCCATCTCCATGACCGGGTCTGTTCTTGAGAATGGCAACCCGTTCTTGGTCGAGGCCACCGCGACCGTCGCCACCCAGCTTATGTGTGGCGGTGTGTGTCAACGCCCCGTCCTCGGGTACTTCGTCGATGAGATTATCGTCTCGGACAATCGTATAGACGTCGTGGTGGACTGGTTGGACTACGTGGGAGACACCAGGTTCGAACGAACTTTTACGTTCGATGACGTGAAAACGCGCTTCGTTCCTCTGCGAGAGTTCGAACCTTCGCGGGATGGTAGGGCTCGTCACATCCGCGCGGGCGCTGTCTGCGGGGATGGAAAGAATGGAGCTCTCGTGTCTCGCCGCGAACGGGCACCTCGAGCGCGTGGGCCGCGCTGTGTATCGGACATCGGGTGCCCCTTCGATGCGCGAGGAGACGGTATGGGTCACCCGGCTCTCGCTCGAACCTGCAGCGCTTGCGCATTCGCGGGACCCGCTCGCATGCGCTGTCTCCCACAACACGGCCGCATGGCTGATGGGCCTGGGCGAGCTTGACCCGGAGCCTCTGAGCAGCATATGCTCACAACGCGTGTCACGGGGAGGCGCTATGTGTCACGGGGGCGTATGTGTCATGGGTATGACGAGGTCCCACCCCCTCGCGATGCGGCAAATCCGCCTTGCGCAGTTGTCCCCGGAGGAGGACGCGTCATTCCTTGTGAGCCTTGCGCCTACCGCAGTGGGAAGCAACCTTGCCGAGGGTCCCGACGAACATGTCGTGAGTGGCCCGTATCCTTACAGGTACATCGCCATGTAGTGGGGAACGGTAACCACGCCGTCATCGCTTACGCCCACGTTGGCATCGGCGACCTTGTACGCAAGGCCGATCTCCCGGCCGGCTCGCATGAGGGCCTTGAGCGAGTTTGCCGCCGCCCTGCCGGCCTTCACCTCCACGGGCACCACGCTCCCCCCTGCCTGGATGAGGAAGTCCACTTCGCGCTTGGTAGACTCGTTGCGGTAGAAGTGCAGCGCGTGGCCCGACTTGAGCAGGGCGTCGGCGACGAAGCTCTCGTAAAGGCCGCCCTTGGTATTGCCCACAAGGGTCCCCTCAGCTATGGCCTGCTTGAGCGAGAAGTCGCGCATGGCGAGCAGCAGCGATACGTCGGTGCAGTAGAGCCGGAAGTTGCCCTCGATCTCGTAATCTGCAAGGTCGTATGTGGCCGAAGTGACGTTTACGCTCGTCGCCGCCATGTCGGCACGCGTGAGCCAGTCTATGCTGGAGTAGAACTTCGCAGCCTTGCCGCCCCTCTCCACAACCTTGTACTGGAACTTGTGATTCTCCTTGCCCAACAGTTGGTCGGCAATGGAGAGAAAGCACCTTTCGGCCTTCATCTTCTCCGTTGCGGCCATGGAGCACTTCCGGATGATCTCATGCAGCTGCTGGCGGTTGCCGCCCCGCTTCACCGCTTCCATCATCAGGTTTTCAGTCGCCAGGAAAGGCATATATTCCCGCAGGGTCTTGTCGATGACCTTCTCGTTCACCCGCAGGCCGCCGGCGATGTTCCGGATCAGGCGCAGGATCGCGTCCGCGCATAGGAAGGCTTCCGGCAGGGAAATCCGGCGGTTGGCGCTGTCGTCCAGCGTCCGCTCCATCCACTGGACGGATGCGGTCAGCGGCGCGTTCATCGCATCCGCCATCAGGTACCGGGCCAGGGAGCATACGCGTTCGCAGCGCATCGGGTTCCGCTTGTAAGCCATGGCGGAGGAACCGATCTGGTTTTCTTCAAAGGGTTCGTCAATCTGCCGGTCGTGCTGCAGCAGGCGGATGTCGTTCGCCATCCGGTAGCAGCTT
>CACZFB010000109.1 GCA_902780305.1 uncultured Coriobacteriaceae bacterium
TCTCGGTCTTCGCCGCCATCATGAACAGCGAGGCGGGCACGCCCTTGCCGCTGACGTCGGCGATGAGGAAGCCCACGGTGTGGTCGTCTATCTCGAAGACGTCGTAGAAGTCGCCGCCCACCTCCTTGGCGGCGTTCATCGAGGCGTAGATGTCGAACGCGTCGATCTGGGGGAAGGGCGGGAAGGTGCGCGGCAGCGCGCTCTCCTGGATGGCCTTGGCGGTGGAGAGCTCGTGCTCCATGCGCCGCTCCGCCTCCCCGATCCAGCCCTTGAGGGCCTCGACCGTGGTGTTGATGCCCTCCGAGAGCGATGCGAACTCGTCGGTTGCCGCCACCTCCACGCGCTCGCTGAGGTCGCCGTCGGTTATCTTTGCCAGCGACTCGTTAGTCTCGTCTATCTCGTTGACCACGATCAGCGTGAGCAGTCGCGAGGCGATAAGATACATGACCAGCAACAGCACGAGCGCGGAAAGCGACATCCACAGCATGGTGGCGGAACGGGCAACGAACACCGTGTACGACGGCAGCATCATCATGGCGTAGCTCCCGTTTGTCTGCCGCGCACAGGCGTAACCGATCTCGGTTGTGCTCATATAAATCAGGTCGTCATCTTCCTCGGACTGCGGATCCACTTTGCCATACAGCATCGACAGCATCTTGCCCTCATGCGCCATGCTGTTAAACATGGTCTCCCAGTCAGGCCCATACAGCTTTTCAAGCGTCTCGCCCACCTCGAACGCTGGGTTATTGCTGAGCATCACCTTGCCATCACTGGTAACCAGAACCGTTCCGTCGTCCTCCAGGGAATAGCCATCCAGAATCCTTTGCTGGGAGAACGAGTCGCGCAACCCCAACAGGTCGGACTCCTCAATCTCGTAGTCCTCCTTCAGGCCATCGAGGACCTCGCTCTTGTCGTCCCGCGTCTCGATCCTGTTTACCAGCGTGGCTGTCTCG
Organism: uncultured Coriobacteriaceae bacterium; assembly: GCA_902780305.1. Classification (GTDB taxonomy): domain Bacteria; phylum Actinomycetota; class Coriobacteriia; order Coriobacteriales; family Atopobiaceae; genus RUG440. Next base: position 954 of record CACZFB010000109.1, read on the forward strand.
GCATCCATGTGCTCGTGCGCGCTCTGCTTGGACTGCTCGGTGGTCACCACAAACGACACGGCCGACGTCACCAAGAAGGCGCAAAGCAGAACCATGAACAACCGTATGCGGAAAACCTGACTCAGGCGCGGGTGCACGTTTATCTTCTTGTACTCCTGTACCAGCACACCCGCCAAAAGGCACATGCCAAACATGATGGCAAAGTTAAGAATGAGCTGCAGCGCGGGGTCGCCCGTACTCGCAAGCGCCTTGAGGCTGTCGTAGGGTATGGACACCGAATCCTGGTCCGTGGCCGTTGGATACATCTCCATAAGGCGCTCGGCCGTGGCCACCAGAAGGTTAACGATGTAGCATATGGAATACACGCACGAGATGGCAAGGCAGGTGATGAGCAGATACACGGCCGCTCGCAGGCCGCGCACGTTGTTGTGCAGCGCGAGTGCGAGGCAAACGCTCACCACCAGTCCCGTAAACGTATAGATGCCAATGGAGTTGAGTGGGCCAATAAAGTATTGTTCAAAGATGTCGAGCGGCTGGACGTTTGCGTGGATCAACAGAACGCCACCCGAGAAGAAGCCCATAAGCACGCCCCAGTACCTGCCAAGCATGAGGGACGTGATCACTATGGGAAAGAGCAACGTGGAGACGTAGCACAGGTAGCTTCCCTCCGCACCCACGCCCAAAAAGCCCAGCTGCATAAACGTAAGCGTCGCCGAGACGATGGCCAAGAAGCCCAGCGCCGTGTACCGAACGTGGCGCGGCTCCTCGGCAAGCAGTCCCCGCCACTTGAGGACCTCGCCCAAGCCCTTTCGCTTCTTCTTCTCTTCCCCTTTTTCGCGCTTTCGCTTTGGCTTCTTATCCACGTTGCCACCCCTCGTTGATCCATGCACTCCAGTGTAGACGAGTACCCACCGGGATGCACGGACGAATGGCACAGACGTCGCAACCACGTCGTGCTCGCCTCGCTTGCGACGCGGTGGTACGCGGGGGACACTCCCCTGGACGAAGGGGACAGTCGTACCACCCGTCGCGGCAGGGCTTGTGGCGCACGCGTGCAAGCAACGCAACGTTCACCCGCCAAAGTGCAGGCAAACGGCGTTTTCCCACGTCATTAGTGTCACTTTGCGTTACGCTTATACAGTTATTGGTAATACAGGAGAGAATCCCTCCGAAAGGCGCTGATGCTCGATGCAAAGTCCGTATGGCACGTACTTTGAGGACCGGCTCGTGGTGGACACCGACGACGCACCCGGTGGCGTCATCGCGCGCTTCGCGGATGGCAACGAGGAGCTGATTCACGCCAACCAGTACGTGCTCGACATGCTCGAGTGCGCCTCCGCAGACGAGCTGCTCGAGTATACGCGAGGATCGTTTAGGAACCTCGTGCACGAGCACGACCTCGAGGCGGCGGAGGACAGCATATTTGGCCAGGTTGGCAACCATAGCGGATACGACCACGTGTACTATCGCATGCGAACCAAAACCGGGCGCTCGATTACCATCTCGGAGTACGGAAAGCTCGTTATTGACAGTAGGTTTGGCCGTCCGGTACTCCATGCACTGATTGCGCAGGTGACGCCCGAGGCCACCATGGATTGGCTCACCGGTCTGCCAAGCATGACGCGTTTTCATCACCTTGCGCGCATGGGCGCGGAGGCGATGTTCTTCCGTGGCGAGCGTCCAGTGGTGCTGGCCCTCGACATCATGGGCATGAAGAGCTTCAACGCACGCCACGGTCGCGACACGGGCGACAGGCTGCTGCGAGCGTTTGCCAACGTGCTGCGCACGCACTTTGGCAGCGAGGCATCCTCCCGCTTTGCGGAGGATCATTTTTATGCATATTCGACCGAACAGGGCATCGAGCAGCGCGTGCAGGCGGTGTTCGCCGACTATGCGGCCCTGGACTTCCCCCACGTACCTCCCATACGCGCGGGCGCCTACGTCTGCGACCCCGCAGACGACATCGTTACGGCGGGCTTCGACCACGCGAAGGCAGCTTGCGACCTGGATCGCAAGACCTGGCAGTCGCACATCACCTGGTTCACCGACGAGATGAGGACTGCAGCACACCTGCGATTGCATGTGCTGGAAAGCCTGGACCAAGCCATCGAGCAGGGTTGGATTCGGCCCCACTACCAAGCCGTGGTACGCTCGTCCACCGGCGACATCTGCAACGAGGAGGCCCTCGCCCGTTGGATAGATCCTACATACGGGCCGCTCATGCCCGACCAGTTTATTCCCGACCTTGAGGAGGCGGGCGAGCTGTACAAGCTCGACCTGCACATCGTGGACTGCGTGATTGCCGACATGCACGCCAAGCAGCAGCACGGTGTGCCCATCGTACCGGTCTCGATCAACTTCTCGCTACGAGACCTCGTGCAGCTGGACCTTGCCGACGAGATTGCCCGCCGGGCAGACGACGCGGGCCTGCCGCACAGCCTGATTCGCATAGAACTCACCGAATCGGTGGCCTCCTCCGACCCCGCGTTTCTCCGCAGCCAGATAGACGCCATGCACGAGGCGGGCTTCGAGGTGTGGATGGACGACTTTGGCAGCGGCTACTCGTCGCTCAACACGCTGCAGGAGTTCGACTTCGACCTCATCAAGCTCGACATGGGCTTCTTGCGCAGCGCTCAGGTGGAACGGTCCCACGTTATCCTTGCCGGCGTCGTACAGGCGGCGGCAAAGCTTGGCGTAGGCACCCTCACGGAGGGCGTCGAGACGCGCGAGCAGGCCGAGTTTTTGGCTGGCATCGGCTGCGACATGCTCCAAGGGTACTTCTATGCCAAGCCCGACGACATCCAAACCGTCATCTCGCACCACGAGGGCAAAGACGCCATGGGACGCGAATCCTTTGAGGAGGCACGTTACTGGAACGAGGTGAGCTTGGTAAGCTTCACCGACCTCGAGGGCCGTGAGGAGGCCAACTCCGACTGGGTGCCCTTGTCGGAGTTTCCCATTGCCGTGCTCGAGGAACGTGGTGGCACGTGGCGCATCCTCCGTTCCAACGACTCGTACATCGAGTTTTTGGAGAGCTTGGGCATCCTCACACAGCCCTACTCCAACCTGGAGACCATGCCGCTGCCCGCTGGCACCTTGGACCTCGAGTTCTATGTGGCGGCGGACCGCTCACGCCACTCCCACGCGTGGGAGCGCACGTTTGGCCGCATGGACTATGGCTCCGGATACCAGTTCTACGTGCGCTACCTAGCCTCGACGCGCGACACCAACGCGTTTATGGTCTCGGCGGCGCCCACCATGCTGGGTTCGGGCCTGGGCATATACGGCGACGTGCCGGTGGGCTACGCCGTATTTCGCGTGGTGCTCAACGATGCGGGCAACGAGGTGGTGGACGCCGAGTACGTGTACGCCAACAACCTGTACTGCGACTGGGGCGGCTTCCAGCTGGACGAGATCATTGGTAAGTCGTTCTTGGATGTGGCCCACGACGCCAGCCGCATGTGGTTCCCCTACTGCTACCAGGCGGCCGTGTTGGGCAAGAGCCTGCACGACATCGTGTTCAGTCCCGAGACGGGCCACTGGCTGAGCTTTAACATCGCCCCCTCGCTCATGGAGGGCTGCTGCGTGTACGCCTTTACCCTCGCCGACGACGAGCGCCATGCGCGCGAGGAGCTACGTGTGGGCCTGGACACCTCCGAGCTCATCATTCGCATATCGAACGCGCTCAACGCCGAGACCGACTACGACGTGGCCATGAATTCCCTGCTGGAGGAGATGAGCCACGTTATCCACCCCGAGCGCCTGTATGTGTTTGAGCGGGGCGAGCACACGTCCAGCAATACCTTCGAGTGGTGCGCCGAGGGCGTCGAGCCGCAAATCGACACGCTGCAGCACCTGGACAACTCCGAGTTCGACACCTGGGAGGAGCTGCTCGAGCAGAGCCCCGTCGTCGTCATCCCCAACGTGGAGGAGCTGCGCGATCGTGACGAGCGCATGTACTGGCAGCTTTCGCGGCAGGGCATCACGCATCTGCTGGCAGTGCCGTTCTACAGCGGCAGCACGCTCCTGGGCTACCTGGGCGCCGACAACTACATACTGGAGGAGGACCTGGACTCCATTCGCCTGCTGCAATCCATTGCCTCGTTTGTGAGCGCGCGCATCGTGAACAAGCGCCTGATGGACGCGCTCGAGCAGATGGGCACCACCGACGAGCTCACCGGCCTGCCCAACCGCCGCGGCGTGGACGCGACCGTAAGCGCCTACCTCAAGGCCCACGAGGGCGAGCCTTACGCCCTGGCGCTCATGGACGTGGACGACTTCAAGACGGTAAACGACCTCCATGGGCACGAGACGGGCGATGCGGGACTGCGCACGATCGCACGTTGCGTTGAGGAGGCGTTTCCCACTGGCTCCATCGTAGGCCGAAACGGAGGCGACGAGTTTGTGGCGCTGGTGCCCGGCGACGAGTCCTGGCTTATGGGAGAATACCTCAAGAGCCTGCTCAACATAGACCTGAGCCGCAGCAACAGAAACGCGCAATGCTCGCTTTCGCTCTCGGCCGGCTATGTGCTGGTACCTCAGCAAACGTCTAGCCTGCGCATGGCCTACACCATGGCGGATGCCGCGCTGTATGCGGCAAAGCTCTCGGGCAAGTCCGAGTGCCGCCGATACGACCCAACGATGCAGATGCAGTACCGCTCGCAGGCAGGCTTCACGCCGCGTGACGTCGTGGAGAGCCTGCCGGGCGGCATCGTGGCACACCGGCCGGACAACGGCGAGATCCTGTTTGCGAACGACGAGATGATCGAGCTGTTTGAGTGCGACGACATGGACGACCTCGTCTCGTTCATTGGCGACACCTTTGCCGGGGCGATTCGTCCTCAGGACCGCGAGCGCGTACTGGCAAACGCCGGCCGGGCGAGCATGGTGGAGTTCGACATCGTTACCAAGTGGGGCAACGTGCGCAAGGTCGTCAACACGGGACGCCTCAGCTC
>CACZFB010000110.1 GCA_902780305.1 uncultured Coriobacteriaceae bacterium
AGGCAAGGTCGTCGTGTTCGCCTCGGGCGTGTCGGCTGATAGCTCCTACCTCAGCGATCAGTTCATGTGGGGCAAGAGGGGCGTGCTTGAGAACCTGAGGCAGATTCTCACCTACATAAAACACTCCGCCTTTGGCGACGGCATTCATTACGGCGTAACCTTTGCGGTGGAGGCCGCCGCTCTTCTTGGCGTTTTGATCTCCATGTTCAGACGCGGCCATGACCATATGGGGTTTGCCGCCCTCGTCATGTTGGGCATCCTGGCGTCGCCGTTCGTGCTTGAGGTCGTTACGGCCGGCGATGTCGTGATTCGCAGCCAGTTTGCATTTGTGCTCGCCCTTGCGTTTCTCGGTGCCTTCGAGCTAGATCTGGTTGCTGGGGTCCTGGCCGCGCGTCACGAGGGCGCCCTGACGGCGCTGGCCGTGGCAGCCGTCGCGCTTGCTGCTGTTGTCTTCCAGGCGCAGCAGCAAACCCGTCTGCTCTACACCGATGTTCGTACCATGGACAAGGATCATGAGACGATGACTCAGATCTACTATCAGGCCATGGCTCATGGCGCACGACCGGGCGACGCGCTTTGCCTGGTGGGGGGGCTCAACACGCGTGAGACGGATGATCTTACGGAGGGTGAGGTCATTGGCTACTCATACTTTGAGGTGTCGAACGACTATGGCCCGGGCAAGACCATCGAGGCGATGCAGGCCTATGGGTTTGACGTCACGATTCCTACGCGGGAGCAGATGGATGCCGCCGAGGCAGAGCGCGACTCGCTCAACGCCTGGCCCTCGTCTGGGTCGCTTGCGGTTCATGACGGCTACTATGTAGCTAGGCTCTCATAGCAACTGACGTCTGGAACCGCCGCATGCGCGGAGGTAGGGGGTGCCGATGAGCGTCTTTGGTGGGGCAATCTCGATCACGGGCATCGCGCTTCTCGTCTATTCGGCATCTCTGATCGTGTGCCTTGGCTACCCGGTGGGCCGCGTGCGCATTGCGGGCGTCGGCCTGGGCACGGCCGGCGTGTTTCTCGTCCCGATCGCCTCCGGCGTGGTCTACGGCACCGACATCGGGCAGGGCATCTCACAGGTCGTCGCCGGCGAGGAGGTCGACGTCCCGTCGGCTGCGATCAAGGTCATCGCAACCACGGGCCTCGTGCTGCTCGTCGGGTCGGTCGGCCTGATCGCGGGACCGAGCTTCTTCAAGGACCTGCGCGTCAACTTCAAGCGCTACGCGCTGGTGAGCCTCGTCGTGATCGTGGTCGGCGTGCTGACCACGATTGGGTGCTACCTCGTGGGTCGCTCTTCTCGGCCAAACAACCAGGAGTTCGTCGCCGCGCTCTCCGGCGTGATGAGCGGGGCGCTAATCATCACGCTCGCGTTCTCGTCGTCGAAGGCGGCGGTCGCGACCATCGCGGAGGCCGCCGGGTCCACGGTCTCGGTCGGCGACGCGGAGGCGCTCGTCTCGGTCGGGTATGGGGTCATGTTAATCTTCGGCGTGATCGGCGTGGTCCTGTTCATGCAGATCGTGCCGCGGATCGTTGGCGCCGGCATGGCCAAGGAGCGGGCGTGCGTGCGCGCGGGCGACGAGGCTGCGGCCGAGGCGCCGAAGGGCCGCTTCGTGGTGGATCCGCTGGGGCTGGTCAACAATTCGCGTCGGGTGGCCCATCGTAGAGACGGCACGCTCTCGCTCCATTTGGCTTCTCTGGCAAGCGTTGCCATGGCGGCTCTCTTCCTCCCCGCTCTTTGAGGTGAGGGCACGTTGCATTTACCTCTAGGTGAGCTTCTTCAGACTTCTCGCAGCGCAGAGCATCGAGGGATTCTGTGGTGTTCTCCCATGGCGAGGGTCATGGTCATGATGTCGCTCCTGGACGTGCAGGGCCTCTTAGGCGCTAGCCATTCGTGGAGGGAAGTTCCCTCAATTTGGTTTGGAATGAAGCCATTAGCCGCAGACGGCTCCATCATTCTGCGCGCATCGTTTGGTTTGTCGTGCTAACGTGGAGAAAAAGAAGAGCCCCTTTTGACTGGGCACTTACTGCCGCGGTCCTGACAATCTTGTGCGTGGGCGGCGTTGTATGGTTTTTCGTGATGTGTGCAGGCCGCATGTGCAATCGACAATCTGCAATTGTTTCGAAAGGTGCTGTTGCGTGCGTCATTTTATTTTTGAGTTGAAGAATAAGGTTGCGGACTGTGTTCGTCGGCGGCCCATGGTTGCTGGCACCTGTCTTCTTGTTCTTGCGACGCTGGTGTTGCTTGGTGCTTTCAGGCCGACAAGGAGCATTGCACTTAGCGTAGTTGGATTGACTGGGTACTACCTGCTGTGCCTTGCGCTTCTTTGGCGCACTCCTGCGCACGAGGCGTGGCGTGGGCTTCGGATGTGGGCGAAGGGGGCGATGATAGGCCTCGGGGTGGCGTTTTCACTCTTTTCCGTATGGTATCTTCTGCAGTATGACTTCATTCCGATTTGGGATTGGTTCACCTACTGGTATAAGACCCTTCAGTTCAACGAGCACCTTTCGGTTGTGCCCATGGGGACTGTTCTCGACGCCCTAAACAGTGCGAATGCTTCCGATTATGGCGACATGCAATGCTGGGTCATGTCTCTTCCAGTGCGTTTTTTCCCGTCATGGAAGGGAACTGTTCTCTCTGAGATCGTTTTGATCGCCGTTCCCGCGGCTGCGGTTCTCTCGCTTGCCGGCGTTGGTTACGTTCGGTCCGGAATGGGGGACGAGGCTGAGCCCACCAGGTTCAGCGTTGCCGCGATCGTTTCCTTCGTTGTCTGTCTGCTGTGTCCCATTTTGTTGCGCCCGGCATTTGTTGGCTACCTCGACGAAGTCGCGGGACTTCTCTATCTCTGCACCATTGTTTCGACCCATGATCGGCGCCTTGTTCGCAGTATTTGGAAGCCGATCGTGCTGGGGCTGTCCCTGGTTACCGTTATGGTTATGAGGAGATGGCTGATCTACGGTGTCATCGCGCTGGTCGTGTCGGCGCTCCTGCGTTGGGGGCTGCACCTTGTGAAAACTCCGCGGGACGAGAGGATGGTGGAGTTTGGACGAGTCGCCCGCACGCTCCTGCTCGTTGCAGCGTCTGCGCTGGTGCCTTTGGTGACTTTCTTCAGGCCATTTTTCCTTCACGCCCTGCTTGGAAACTATTCGGAGGCCTATCAAGGATACGCCGTCATTGGTTCCTTGGGTGATAGGTTGTCTGACGTGGTGCTCCACTATGGTTGGATTTGGATAGTCCTCGGCCTGCTGTCCTTTGTGACGTCCGTCTTCCTGCTCTGGCGCAAGACGAGGGGGAGCGAGCGGGCTGCTGTTCGCGCTATCGAGTGCCTCTCAATCCCCGTTTGCCTTTGCGTTGGGGCTCTTCTCGCCATGTTGGTCTTTTGGCGAACGCAGGACTTCACAACCCAGCACTGGCTATTCTTTACGTATCCTTTCGTGCTTTCGCTTTCCCTGGTTGCGGGTGGTGCCGTGATGCTTGTCAGTCGATCGGTATATCGGCTGTATTCCGCTCTCGTTTGCGTGTTGGCGGTACTGTCATGCGTCAATGGCCTTGGAGTCTTAGGGGATGCCCTTTCCGCGGTTCACCCGTTGATTGGGTGCGTCTCGTGTTCTCCAATCGTGCAGCCCGATGTGGCAGTGCGTAGGGATTTCGCTTCCTATCTCGACCAGGCTGTTGCTGACGGTGATGACGTTTTCTTCGCGGCTTCCTCGGAGAGGATTAATGCCTCGCTACCCTTGAGCGTTGCGGCACCTGAGAGATTGTCCGTGCCCTTTGCCTGCCTTTCCTCGGATGTCGACCTTCGCGACGGATTTAACGTTGGGTTCCTCGATTCCGAATGGGTGGTTACGGCGAATCCGGTGCAGACCGCTTTGGAACCCTCCTTTACCCAGGTTTCCGTGATTC
>CACZFB010000111.1 GCA_902780305.1 uncultured Coriobacteriaceae bacterium
ATGGACCGTGAGCCATGCTTCACCGACGAGATGCGTGAGATAAACCCTCGGAGATACCCGCCGCACGACGGTATGTCGTGCGCGTGACATACAAGACAGAGTGAACGCCAACTCTATACCAGGCAGGTTCCGGGACGGAACGTGCCGGATGGGTTGGTGTTTTCATATGTCCGAGGGTATGGTTGATGATGTGAGGCGTTTCTACACGCCGTCCGATCTGGTCAAGATGGGCTACGGGTCGAGGGCGACCGTGTACCGCGACATCGAGGACGGCAGCGTCCCCTCGATGAAGGTCGGCAAGGGCCGCGTGCTCATCCCTCGCGAGCGTTTCGAGGAGTATCTCGCGCTGCGCGAGGTGGCGTGCAGGAAGCCGCTTCCGAAACGCGACGAGGCCGATGCCGTCGCCGAGATCGTGCGGCGCATCGAGGTTCTGCAGACGACGATGAGCGACGCGAGCCAGAAGAAGCTCGTTGACGCCATTACGGGGTGGTGACGGCGTCGATGGATTCGTCGGCATAGGCGTCGACGAGGCGCGGGTTGAAGGCGGTCCCATTGCGGGCCGCCTTTTATATGCGATGGCGTGCTTGCCGGTGCCAGCCCGCTCGCTCGGGAACAGGTGGAGGCGGTTGTGGCGGAAAAAAGAGCGCCGATCCCCATGACGGGGGTCGGCGCTCATGTTGTCTACCTCACCTTGTGGATGGTGGGCTTGCCGTCGAACGCGACGACCAGCATGCCTTTGTACGTCTCGTAGTCGCCGTCGGCGTACACGTTGGCGGCGTGGTGCTGCGCCAGGCACAGCAGCGCCTCGGGGTTGAGCTTCTCCCGCGCCTTCAGGTAGCCCGGCGCGCTCCCTAAGGGTGCGATTTCGTGTTGCATCGAGTATAGCGCAGCAACGGGACGGCACACGACAGCGGGCGGCCCGAGTGGACCGCCCGCATGCGATTCGGGTTTGTTGCTCCCCTACTCCTTGGCGAAGGGGTCGTCGGCAGGATCCTTGCTCCAGATGTACTCGGTCATCTGCACAAGATACTCGGCGCGATCCTCGCCGTACTGGTCGGCGACGAACGCCAGGGCCATGTCGGTGCCCGCCGAGACGCCGGAGGACATGTAGAACTTGCCGGCATGCACCCAACGGGCGCTGCGCTGCCAGTCGACCGCCGGATAATCGCCCACAACCCAGTCGAACACGAACTTGTTCGTGGTCGAAGGCAGGCCGTCGATGAGGCCCGATCGGGCGACCATGAGCGAACCAGTGCAGATGGTCAGCACGAACTCAGCATGCTCGAGAGCCGGGGTGAGCGCCTCCATGAAGCCCGCGGACTGGGCGACCTCCTCGGATGCGCGACCGCCCGGGATGACGATGATGTCCGGCGCAGGCACATCGGCCAGCGCCTCGGTCATGATCTCGAAGTTCTGGAAGCTCTTGATAGGGCCTCCCTCGACAGAGACGTAATGGACGTCGAAGTACTCGCCGTTCTCATTGAGCGTGCCCAGCATCTCGATGGGACCCATGATGTCGAGCGTCTCGTAGCCCTCGTAGAAGAAGTAGTGCAGCACGCGCATGATGCCGCCTCAGCTCGGTGGTTTAGCGCTTTAATCGTAAAGAGAGCAGTGGAATCTGTCGTGCACAAATATGGACAATCTGTCCTCTCTGGTACAGGATGTCAGCAGACGCCGCATCGAAAGGAGGATGCAATGCCGCAATACGCACGCTCATTGCGCGCACGGCGCGACATCAAGGAGGCGCTCGTGGAGCTGCTGCGCAGCAAACAGCTCGATCAAATCGGAATGAGCGAGCTCGCGCGCACGGCCCAGGTAAGCCGCAACACGCTCTACAAACACTATCCCAATATCGCGCAGGTGTACGAGGACATGGTCAGGGACTTCTCCGGACGCATCTTCACTCAGCTCGCGCAACCTGGCCTCTGCAAGCATGACGGCTCAGACGGCAAGCGCCCGTTCTGCGAGTTGATGCGCAACGCAGGCCCGTACGCCGGGGTCGTGCGCGAGCCGCGCTTCATCGAGCTGCTGCTTGCCGACGAGGCAACGCTCGAGACCCATCCCACCTACGCCAAACTCGTAGCCGCGGGCCATTCAAGCTCCGCCGCACGCGAGCTGGTCAAGTTCCACACATATGGCTGCTTCATGGCGTCGCAGAGCACGAGAGACGACGAGGCATGGGCCGAGGCCCGCTGTCTCATCGATGCGTTCGTCCAGGGCGGCTCGGAGGCCATCCTCGCTAACGGCCGATAGCCACGCTGAAGAAGCTGTCGAGCATGTCGATGAGCTCGGGATTGGCCACGTTGGCGCGCTTGATGTCGTAGTCGGCCTGGAACGCGGCCAGCACATCATCGGGGATCTCGGTGTCGTACTCGTCGATGATGGCGGCGAACTCGTCCGACTTCTGGCCGAAGTAGGCGTTGGCATCCGCATCGTAGAAGTACGTGTTATGCCCGTTGCGCCACTCCTCTGAGAACGTGAAGTACTGCACGTTGGGATTGGTGATGGCGTCCTGCTGGGCGATGATGCTCGCACCGTCGTAGAGGACCGTGTCATCGGCATCGCCGTGGATAATGAGCACGGGGATATCCACCGAGTTGATGCCGTCGACGGCCGTGCGGTTGGCGTCGGCGCCGAAGGCGATCTTGTTGAGGATCCAGCCCATTGTCTCCCGCGCGCGCATGTACTGTTCGATGTAATCGCCGAATGTTATCGAGTGCGCTCTTTCCTCCTTGCGTTGAGCAAGGTTTTGAACGACCTCTCGATCTGACATGCCCATGCTTATTTATGATGTCGACGTCCAGGCCATACGATTCGAGCTCTTCGAAGTCCAGTCCGAGCTTTCTAAGCTCGTCAATGCGTTCGTAGCGGACTCTCAGCTCCTCGACGCGTAATTCCGCTTGTCGTTTGGTTCCAAGGAAACGTTCTACATGGCGGCGATACGCACCGGTGTCGGGGTCCTTTCCGTATGAGAACGTTATCTTGTATTTCTTTCCTGCGATAAGCTCTACTATCGTGCCTTTTCCGTACAGCTTAGCCAAGTTGCCCCCCTGTTATCGAAGATCTAACGGTCGATTGCCCATCCCCTTAGCGCTTCTTGAGCGACGTCCTGAGGCCCCGAACTTCCCCCGGATGTCTCCTTGCCCAGGACCGGCACTTCTCACCGCAGTATTCGCGTGGCGTGCCGCGTTCTCCGGTGACGAATATCGGGCGTCCGCAGCCTTTGCAGAACGCAATCCGAGCTCCGCTGAAGCGGTTGCAATACGATAACCAGAGCGCCGATATCCCCCAAGACGCTTCCTGATGTGGAATTCCGTATCTCCCGGAACATGTCTTGACGTGCATCAGATGGATGTCGATGAGCTGCATGAGCGCTATCTCGACAAGCGAGTCAAAACACCCGGCCTCTTCTTCTTCGGTGCCTTGCCACCAGGAGGGCAGGCGTAGTACAAGCACGTCGCTTTCATCTTCGCGCTCTTCAACAAAATGCATCGAATCCGTGTTGTCCAGGCAATTCAGGTAGTCGATGTACGTTTCTCCCTTTATGGGAATCGAGCAAGTCGCCCATTCATACGAGAGATGCGACAATTTCCGTTGCTCGATGTAATCTGCTTCGCGTTCGATCAGGTAATGTGGCAACAGACGCGACGAGCGCGTCGATGGCGCCGCGCCGCGCGCCCCTCGTGAGGGCGCCCACGGCCCTCGGGTCGGCGTCGGCTATCTGCCACGGGCCCCCGACCTTCGCGAGCAGGTTGACCTGCCGCTCGTCCGAGAGGTCCACCAGCGACTCGAACTCCGGGCAGCTCTCGAGCAGGATCGCGCGGAGCCGGTTCTTGTCGTGGGTGGAGTCGCCGAGACGAGCTCGGAGCCGCCCGGGACGGGCCTGAGCGCGTCGGGTATGCCCAGCGCCGTCTTGGCGATCACCTCGGCGTCGCGGGCATCGGTCTTGGCGTCGCCGGCGAACAGCTTCGCCGCGTTGTGCTCGGCGAGGCCGGGCAGGTACGCGACGTCGAGCCCGGCGAGCCTTGCCCGCGATATGGCGAGCGCCCCGATGTCGCGGACCTGGTCGACGACGACCAGGGTGCCGGGCTCGACGGAGGCGAAGAAGGAGTCGAGCGCGCCCTCCCTGTTCTCCACCGGGAAGTCGGCGGTCACCTCGCCGGCCGCGCCGATGCCGTAGGCCCAGTGCGAGAACTTCCCCACGTCGAGCCCCACTACCGCCTCGGGTTTGGCGATGATGCTCCTGGTCCTGCCCATGTGGTATCCTCCAATCGGTAGGCCGGCCGGGGCCATCCCGCTGCGACACCCACATTACATGGCCGTGACAATCGTCCGGCAGGTTCCTAGCAGTGCTACAAGATGGCGACCGCTCCCGCTGGCAACACCCCCCGGGCCCTCGGGCGGGCAGGGGCAGACGGCCATGCGGGGCGGCCGGTCGGCGGCCCCTCGGGGCTGCATCCGATGCTAGCCCCTTCGGGGCGGAGCATCAAACGAAATCCGATTAAGGCCGATTAGAACTGTAATGGGCTGGAACCACGCGCTGTGCGGTAGTCTGGAAATGTACGAATCGCAACAGCAGGTGCCGCCTTGGGTCTCGACTCTGGACGAATCGGAACTGCCAAGCGGCTTCTCGGTCGTGCGGGCCGGCAACATCGAGGACGTTGCAACCTGCCGGGGGGGCGACATCCCCTATGAAGAGGGCTTCACTTACCGCGTGGCCGTGGATGGCTTTATCGTGTCTGACAACGTGACCGCCACCGCCGAGAACATCAATGCCGGGTTCGCCTACAGCGACAACAATCCCGTGAAGCTGACCTTCACCCTCGCTGCGCAATAACCGTCTGGCATGGGTGCTCGCCCGTGCGCATGTTGTCGGTCGAGAACAAAACGATCCTTTTGATTCGAGCGCCTGCTTACCTCGAACGCGGTTTCCCTTGCAATACCGATGATGTATTCGATATATTATCTGTAACAAATTAGCCATTGAAGCACTTAGGCGGACTCTTTGCGGCGGCGGGGAGGAACACAATGGAAATGGATTTGCGGCTCAACATAGTCAAAGATTGCCCGTGTCTCGATCCCTGCCCTGCGGATGCGATGTTTCGTCATATCGGCGGCAAATGGAAGATCAAGGTGCTATGCACGCTCCACTACAATGAAACGCTGCGCTATAGCGACATTAAGCGCCTGGTGACCGGGATAAGTCCTACGATGCTAGCGAACTCGTTGCGCGAACTCGAGGAGAGCGGGCTCGTGGCGCGCGAGATTCAGGATACCATGCCAGTGCGCGTTGACTATTCGCTTACCGATGCCGGACGCAGCCTCATTCCCATCCTTGACGACTTGAAACTCTGGATGGTGGCTCACGAACCCGACTTGTATCACGAGCTGTGACTCTCTTTGTGGGACTGAACTCGCTTTCGCGGTTTTGACTTGCTACGTAAAACCGTAGCACATCCACTATTACTGCGTTATTGCCAAAGAATCTTCGAAATAGATCCTCTATCTTGCTCTCTAGATAATGCCCTTTAAAATGTGCCAACCTTGCCTTTGATGGTTTTGTCTCTTTGCATATCTCTTCAAGCATGAACAGAAGCGCATGTAATACACGCTTCTCTTCAAATACTTGATACATTCCATTTTC
>CACZFB010000112.1 GCA_902780305.1 uncultured Coriobacteriaceae bacterium
CCCGAACCCGGAAGTTAAGCCCCCGAGCGCCGATGGTACTGCGGGGTAAGCCCGTGGGAGAGCAGGACGTCGCTGACCAACGACGGGCATTTTTTCGTGTCGCGCCGCGGGGGCGGCGCGGACAGGAAGTGGCCCCGCCAATCTACACGATTGGCGGGGCCACTTCCCTTTATTCTTATATGCTGGGTATGTTAACCGATCTCGAAGCCCTTGAACATGGCATCGATCTTTTCCTGCGAGTCGCCGGTTACACCAAGCTGGCCGATGGCGTGGGTACCCTCATCGTCTACGCTAAAGTACAGGAACGCCATGTATACGGTCGTGCCGTCCTTCTCGACTTCGAAGGTGAGAGTGGGGAACTTCTTGTCGCCGCGGTCTTGCTCGCCACGGGTAACGTTCTTCACCGTGCCGCCAGCACCCTCGACGTCTTGCTGAGCCTGCTTTTCAACATCGCTCAGGAAGCTGTCGCTCCACACATCGGTTTCCTGCTCAACGGGAATAAAGCGGAGGAAGCCGCTGCAATTGTCATTGTCGGCGAACTGGAAGGCGACCGACTTGGCGCTCAGGTCGATATCGGTGTTGGCCTCGGTAAACGTAAAGCCATCGGGCAGCACGTAACGAGCGCCAATTGCGGCGATGCCATACTCCTTGAGCTGTGAGAGGTCCTGGCTGCTGGCGTTCGCGTCGGACTTCGACTCTTCGGTCTTGGTGGTCTCGGTCTTGGTCTCGCCGTTCTCGGTGGTGGTTGTCGTGGTCGTGGTGGTCTGACCGTCACTCGTGCTCGTGGTGGTCTCGGACTTGGAGCTAAACGAGCAGCCGGCAAGGGCGAGCGAAGCCACGAGCCCAGCCGTAACGGCAAAGCGCGCAGATGAGAACTTCATGATCTACTTCCTCTCTAATAGAACTTGGGTGACGCTGCAAAAGTACGAGCGCACTATTTGGCGGTATCCGTGCTATTGGTCGTGGTCTCGGTAGTCTCGGTGGTCGTCTGGCCGTTCTCGGTCTTGGTGGTCGTCGTGGTGGTCGTCTCGCCATCACTCGTGCTCGTGGTGGTCTCGGTGCTGGCGCTAAAGGAGCAGCCGGCCAGACCCAAGGCAGCGGCAAGACCAGCAGCAACGGCGAGGCGTACGTAGGATTGCTTCATGATGGGTGTCCTTTCCAAAAAGGCGGATGAAAAAACTTGCGAATTAGTGTACATCAGCAAAGGCTATAAATGGAACCAATGTGCTAGGAGAAATGCCTAACTGGTAAACTATGGGCAACGAAATGCACACGTGTCAAAGGATGTTTCCATGATAAAGCAGACCACGAGGAAGCTACTCTTCATATTCCTCAGTGTTGTGCTGGCGACGACGACGTGTCTGCCATCGCTGGCGTTCGCGCAGGAAACCGTGCGCATAAACAGCCAAGGCGGAGCGGCAGATGCTGATCGGCAAGTCTCGCGGCTCGTGATTGACGACGTGGCGGCGCCACAGGTCGGCAGCGCGTTGGATGACACGGCCAAGGTGTCGTCGGCAGGGGGCGAGTCCTGGGACATTCCCGTTATGTGGGTAGGCTCAAATATGGAGCTCGCCACTACCGCGGAAGAGGGTCAAACGTACCTTCCAGCACTGGCGTTCTACCTTCCCGATGGGTACGCGGTGGCAGAATCGACGGACGGCTACACGGTTGAGTTGTCCGACTCCCTTACCCAGTTGTTCGGCGGCCAGGAGATCATATCGGTCTACGATGCGTCAACCGGCATTACCTACATCATTCCCGCATCGTTGCGCGGGCTCTTTGCGCGCGGCAACACCAACGAGGAAGAGCAGGCCAGCAGAGATGTCGAGGACGAGGAATCGGCGCAGGTCGATCCCGGAAACACGGGGCAGGTGCCTGCGGAGTCCACCCCCGCCAAGAGGAAGCAAAACGGCAAGAAGAGCGTCAGCCTTGTAGACATCTACTGCTCGCAGACGGCAAAGGACGAGCTGAGCACGTCGGACCTCGAGTGGGTCATCGACCTCATCATCAACAAGCTCCAGCCCCAGGCGGTCAATCTGCTCCTGGAGAAGTTCCCGGCATTCAAGCAGGGGTTCGAAGAGGGAAAGATCGGTCGCGAAATCGGCCTGTACATCTATTACGAGTATGGAGACAAAGACGGTGACGTCAATCACGAGTCCGCCGAATCGGCCCTTGCCTATGTGAGGGGCAGGCATTACGTGTCCAACGGAACCGTGCACTACGGCTATATGCTTGGAGTGGACCTCGAGTCCATTACGGGTGAGGACAAATCCGGCAAACTGGTCATCCTCAAAGACGGCAAGGAATTCGAGACGTTCCAAAACACCTTGGTTCACGAGATGTTCCATGCGTTTATGGATGACTACAACCGCACGGGCATGGCGGGCACCACCACTCCCGAGCACGCCATAACTGAGCTCATGACCCCCGACGAAGAGGCGATTGCACGCTACAAGAACACGCACTATCCCGTATGGTTTATCGAGGGGACTGCGTCGGCGGTCGAGAACACGTATCAGTATAGGCGCTCGTATTTCGAGCTTCTTGCAGGCGCGTCGCAGTCCTATGCGGCGTATACCCCGGAGGCGATCGTGCAGAATTACCTCACCAGAATTCCAAGCGACAAGGTTGCGTACTTCCTGCTCGAGGCATCGTCACCGGATGCCACCGCGAACGGCGAGTCCATAGACCCATCGGTCTCCCAATATGTGAGCGGATACCTTGCCGTGCTGTATTTGGGAGAGCTCGCGGCAAGGCAGGCGGGTGACTCGTCCATCAGCCAAACGGGGGGCGTTACCAGCATCTCGAGCGACAAGATTCGCATGGGGCTCAACAGCATTCTGGAGCGCATGAATAAGGGGGAGACGCTTGACCAGGTGATATACGGCATCTCGCCAACAGATGCCGCGGGCAACAAGTACTACGGTTCCTCGCTCGAGTTCGAGAGGACGTTTTTGCTGGAAGGCCGAGAGGGGGGCAATGTAAACATACCTGCGGCCGCCTTGGCACCCTCGGCCCAGTTCGTGTGCACGTTCCTCAACTACATGCACGCGCTCGCGCTCGATCCAAGCCGTACCAACATGCCCAACGGCTCCATTCTCTTTGGCTTCGACGAGGACTTTACCTCGCCCCTCGATCCAAGCAAGGACGCGACGTCGGAGGCGTACAAGATCGTCGGCTCAAACACGGCTGTGGAGTCCACCGTGCCGGACTCCACGGCGCTTGCGGGCGGTGGAAAGTCGCAGGGCGGAACCCCGTCGGCAACGACGCAGAGTCAGCCTGCGGCCGATCCTGCGCCTCCGGAAAACCCCGAGGCGGCGGCAGCCGAGGAGCCCGATGTGCGCTCGGAGTCCACGGCCGATCCTTCTGTCCCCTCCGGCACCGTGGCGGACTCGCAGCCGGAGTCCACGGAGCAGCCTGAGGAGGAGGCGCCCGCATCGCCCGAGGCAACTGCGGTCAGCGAGGCTCCAGACGCCCAGGACGAGGCGCCCGCGCAACCAGAGCCCGCCGGCCAGCAGCTGCCCGACGCCGCATGATGGGTGGCCTCACGGCCAGTATATGTACGACTTAGATGGGTGCACCCCCAACGGCATCGCAGCGGCCGTTGGGGGTGCGTCATTTGGCGTTCACAGCCATCCACTTTCTCACACGAGGTAGGTGGTCAAATGTGTAGACTCCGTGAATGAACGGATTTACACCGTAAACGGCCCGGAGGGGGCGTATAGTAACTCCTCGCGCGGCGCACCGACGACGCGCGGCGAACCTTGAAAACCGGATACTGCGATCGATGAGATCGACGAAGACAGACTAGCGAAA
>CACZFB010000113.1 GCA_902780305.1 uncultured Coriobacteriaceae bacterium
TGGCCCGAGCAGGGCGCGTGCGACCAGGGCGCGCGTCGGGCTGAAGCCGCCCCTGGAGACGTCGATCCTGACCCATCCGGACCTCGTGCCACACATGGGGCACCTCCTCGGTGGCCTTCCCATACGCCATCACGCTCCCTGATGTGAGCTGTTGAGTTCCTTGTTCCTGGCCTTGCGAACGGGTGCGCAAACGATGCATAAAACCGTGCTTATGCATCGTTTGCGCCCCCTTCCGGCGGCCGCCGCGAGGGGGTCGGCCAGCCGTGCCGACGGACGTGCCGGCACGGCGCCCATGCCAGCCTGTGGCCTACGACTCCATCACGATCCCCATCCTGTCGATGATGCCCTTGGCCGCGCCGCGGACGACCTGCATGCACCGACGCATCTCCTCGTCGGTCTTCCCGACGGCCCAGCTGGCCACGTAGCCGAAGCTGTAGCCCGAGGTGTCGAGGCCCAGCGCCGCGGAGACGGCGTAGGCCACTGACTCCGCCTGCACCTCGCGCATGGCGCGGTCGGGCTCTGCCTCGGGGTCGTCGTGCAGCACGCTGTGCGCAAGCTCGTGCAGCGCGGTCTTCACGGTCTGGCCCTGCGGCATGCCAGCGCGGATGGCGATGTATCCCATGCGGGAGAACAGGCCGTTGGTCTCGGGCGGCAGGCCGTCCACCACCTCCACGGGGTAGGCCGACACTGCGCATATGGCGTCCATCACCTCGTCGTAGCGGTCCACGTCGCTGGAGACGCGCTCGGCGATGGCGGGGAGCGGCTCGCCCTCGGTCTGCGAGACATCGAACACGTGGCCGACCTTGAAGCCCACGAGGCGCCTGCGCTCAGGCGTCTCCTCGTCGTCCCGTGGGGCCTCGGCGTCTCCCGGCTTGGACTTGACGACCATGGGCACGAGCACCTCGATGCCTCGCTCGCCCTTGCGCACGTGGCGGTCGAAGTCGCGCTGCCAGCTGCGGTATGACGCCACGCGCGTGGCCTCGGGCATCTGCATGGCGATGAGCATGGTGTTGTTGAGGGAGTAGTCGTGGAACTTGGCGAGTGTGTCGAGCCACCTGGCCCAGCTCTCGCTGCTCCACACGTCGCCGATGCGGTCGATCGCCGCCTGGGCCTTGGCCTGCGCGAGTTCCTTGCGCTCCTCGCGCGTCATGTCCTTGTAGCTCTTCTCGGTCTTCATGGTTTGGTCTCCTCTCGGGTAGGTGTCACGAGTCCCGTGCTCGCGCTCATCTACCCTTGGATGCCGAGGGTCCTCGCCTTCGTGGTAGGGACGCGCACGGGAGGCCTCACGACAGCCTGCACCAATGCCGCAGGGATTTGTGTCGGGCTTCGTGTGGCCCCTTGCGCGGGCCCGTGCGAACGGCCCCGCGGACGACCGGGAGGTCGTGTGCCGAAACCCGTCCAATCGAGTCGGTAGGGGTGCCTGCGAGATCTGGACGGGCGGACGCGTGGACTCGGCACGCGCCGTGGCGGCGGCCCCGTCCGGCGCATCTACCTGCACAAACGCTCCACAAAAGAAAGGCGCCCACCGTGGTGGCGGGCGCTGGCGCTTCGGAGTTCGCGGTCGCATGGCTACATGCGGCAGACCCCGCGCACGTGGCAGACCCGCATGCGGTACTGCGATGGGTCCATGCAGAACGTGATGGCGTCGCAGCGCACGGAGTCGGCGCCCGTGATGGCATGGGCGGCCATGGCGGCGGTGAGGTATGCGGTGGGCAGCTCCTCGTAAGCGTCGGGCAGGGACTCATCGACGTCCTCCTTGGTCACGTCGATGAGCTGCGAGGGCAGCGGGGTCACGAGCCCCACGCAGACCTCGTCGCCCTCCATGTAGACTAGGTCGGTGTCTCCCAGCACGCCCAGCACGAGCATGCCCGCCCGCGTGAGCGCCTCGGCGGTGAGCCCCATGCACGCCTGCCCGTACGCCTCGGGCATGTCCTCGCAGCCGTCCCAGCCCACGGGCTCGGCGCCCACGGTGCCCAGCGTCACGATACCCTCGCGCGTGTTGGTGGTGGTCGTTGTCTCGTTCATGTTCGTCCCCTCTCGGACTCGTGAGGGGATGCCCTTCACCCCCTCGGTGGCGCCCTGAGGGCAAGCGGGTGCGGCGCGTGACGCCATGGGTGCGGGCTTGGCGCGGCGCGATCGCGGGCGCGCGCGTCCGGCGGAGCGGGGAGGCGTTAGGGGTGCCTGCCCTCCCGCGCAGCCTGTGCCAGGGTGGTGCCACCGAGGGGCCGGACGTGGATTTTGGTCTTTCGATTCGGGTGGGGTGTCGGGGCATGGGGGTTCCCCCTGGGAACGCCGAATGGGGCGATGGGCGTTCTACCTGCAGGGAAAAAATGGCGATGCCATCCTAGCGGACGGGGAGCCGCTGGAACCGGGCGGCGTTAACGAAACGGCGAGTCGCCACGGTTCCGTCACCAGGACGTTTGGTTGTAGGGCTCCCTATTATCATCGAGGCGAATAAAATCGCGCTACTTTTCCTAGCGGCTTCTTGGCACCATGGTCATACGCACAGCGGCTTGCAAAGACGTAGGAAGGAATGAACGATATGCGTGAGCGATATCAGCTTGCCAATACACCGGGGTTCGTCGATGCATCACGGGTACCGACGGACCTGTCGCCGATTGAGATTGTTGGTGAGGGTGGGAGAAAGAGTATGCCCAAAGACACAGAATACCCAGCAGCAAATAGCCCCGTCCGTCCTCTTGCGCGCCGTATGTCGCCCGAGGAGTACGCCGAGTATATGGGCGTATCACGTACGACCGTGTACAGAATGCTGAAGACTGGACGCATTGAGGATGCAATAAAGTTTGGCTCGCAATGGAGGATTAACCCCCACTCGTCTGTGCGGTAGTGTCGTAGTTCGGGCGGGATGCAGTCTCTTCAAGGCAGCTTCATACCGAGGACCCATCTTTGACCAACCAAGTGATATCGATGCCTTACCCTTTTACCGTGGATCAATCAGGGTAAAAGGGTACTTTTTGTGTCCCCGCCCGGTATCTTGAATATTCGCGCGCGATGTTTGCGTAGGCCCCACCGTTGTTTGCATTCCCAATAGCATCCATGTTTGCGCCTTGTGATGTGACACGTTATTGCGTTGCAAGTACCAACCCGCACCACGCCATCCATGCCGTCATGGATGGCGGCTTTCTAACAGGCTCCGAGGACGATCCTTACCCAGACGCGCAAACCACGCACAAGACACGAGCGATCTGAGACGACTTGAGGTCCGACTGCCGCCTGAATGGTCGAGACGCGCTCGCCCGGCGCATCCCCCGCCGTCCCCGCACGCAGCGATTGACAACAGAGCCTTTCCGCGAGCAGCGCAAACCAGGACAGTATTTATGTCGTGCTTTGCCGCAAACACTGTCGATAATCGGCGCAAACACCAGTGAAATTGATGCCAACCTTCACTGACAGTATTCAGTATCTCGGTAGCCCGGCAGAAAAGTCGGCTTGCGTTTTCTTGGGCATGCCCAAGAAAATGCCCAAAACAGAAGAAAGCAGGTCAGCCGCAACACCGCGACTGACCTGTGAATACTCTAGCTGGGGCACTAGGATTCGAGCCTAGGTTGGCGGCACCAAAAACCGCATCATATCAAACGATCCATTCGTCGGCTTCGGAATTGGTTCGTTTTCGTCTACGTATAACGCCGTCGGTGAAC
>CACZFB010000114.1 GCA_902780305.1 uncultured Coriobacteriaceae bacterium
GAGCGCAAGCCGCTGCGCAGCGGGTTCGTCGCGCTCGTGGGGCGTCCCAACGTTGGCAAGTCATCGCTGCTCAACGCCTGCATGGGGCAGAAGATCGCAATCGAGAGCCCCGTGGCGCAAACCACGCGCAAGCGGTTGCGGGCGGTGGTAAACACTTACGAAGCGCAGCTCGTAATCGTGGACACCCCGGGACTGCACAAGCCCAAGGACGCGTTGGGAAAGGAGCTCAACCGCTCGGCGCTCGGCGAGCTTGGCGACGTGGACGTGGTTGCCATGCTGGTTGACGCCACGATGCCGGTGGGTCGTGGCGACCTGTGGGTGGGAAACCACGTGCACGCCAGTGCGGCCACGTACAAGCTCCTCGTGCTCACCAAGGCAGACATCTCGAACCCGGAGCAGATTGGCGAGCAGCTCAAGGCCGCTCGCGACCTGGCCGACTTCGACGACGCCATCGTGGTGTCGGCGAAGGAGGGTTTCAACGTGGACGCCTTCGTGGATCTGGTGGCGGCGCACCTGCCCGAGGGACCGCAATGGTTTCCCCAGGACATGCAGCATGATGCCACCCCCGAGGACCTGGTCGCCGAGTTCATCCGCGAGAAGGCCTACCTGCTTCTGCGCCAGGAGATTCCGCACTCCATTGGCGTGCGCTGCAACGAAATTACGTATCCGCGAAGCGGGCACGCGTCGGTCGAGGCGACCATCCTCGTCGAGCGGGAGGGCCAGAAGGGCATCGTGATTGGCCACAAGGGGTCGGTGATCAAGCGCATCGGCACGGAGGCCCGCAAGGACCTGGAACGCCTTCTGGGCTGTAGCGTGTATTTGGATCTGTCGGTTCGCGTGCAGCCAAAGTGGCGCAAGGACGCCAACGAGATCCGCAGGCTTGGCTACGACGCGGGGGAGTAGGCAACGTGGGACGCAGGACCACGCGCATCGGCACGATTGTCCTGGGCAGGACCAAGCTCAGGGAGCAGGATCTCATCCTTACCATGATTGACCAAAATGGCGCGCAGGTGCGAGCCGTCGCAAAGGGTGCGCGCAAGCCGGGCAGCAGGCTGGCCGCGCGCACCGAGCTCTTTTGCGAGTGCGACATGCTCCTGTCGTGCGGGCGTGGCCTGCCCATCGTGCAGGAGGCCGAGGTACGCAACAGACATGGGCACCTGGCCTACGACATGGGCCGCGTGGCGGCTGGGTCCGCTATGTGCGAGGTCGCGCGACTCACGTGCTATGAGGACATGGAAGACCCTTTCCTGTATCACATCCTCTCACGTGCCCTCGATGCGGTCGGCGAGGCAAAAGACGCCCAGAACGAGGCGCTTCTCGTTTCGGCTTACGCCATCAAGGTCCTCTCGCATTGCGGCTGGCGGCCGGTGCTCGACGCCTGCGTCGCCTGTGGCGAGCCGTCCATGGCACGGTTCTCGGTTGCCTCTGGTGGCGTGCTGTGCCAGAGCTGCGCCAAGGACGTGGCCGGGGCCATGCCCATAACCGAGGCACAGGTGTCGTGGGTGAGGTCGCTTGTTCTCTCAACGTTCGACACCCTCGCGACCTGCGAGGTGGCGCAGGAGACGAGCACGTTCTTAGCCCACCTGGCGCATGCATGGTGTGCGACGCATCTGGACGCGCGTCTTAGGGCGTTTGAGTTTTACGCTGGGGTTTAGAAGTTTAGAAGTTGGTCTCTGATTTCTATGGACGAAACGTTCAAAAAGGCGTAAGGTGTGCGGATACTGAGTGTAATGTGCGAGTTGCGAGTCATCAGTTGTGAGGAGTATGTATGGAAAAGAGACTATCCGAACGAGTGGTCGCATTCGTTCTGACAGCCGCCATGGCCGCATCGCCCGCTTTGGCACCCGTGAGTGCCTTTGCAAGCGATGATGCCAACGGAACGCCCACGAATGGCGTGTTGAGCGAGAATGACGTCAACCAGACGCCGGGGGAGAACAACGACACGACCACCAATCCCGTCGTGGACCCCGAAGCGCCCGTGACCGATGGTGTTTTGGGCGAGGGCGAGTCCACGCCTGAGGGTGACGTCAACCAGACCGACCCCACCGGCACTGAGGGTGGTCAGACCGAGAACGCGACCGACACCACCGATACGACCAAGACCGAGGACGAGGCAGCCAACAAGCAGGAGGCCGACGCCCAGAACAAGAACGCCGAGCCCGAGGCCATAACGACCCAAACCGCCGAGGAGAAGAAGGCCGAGGAGAAGGAAGCCACCGTTGCGCTCAACGCGGAGGCCTTCGTTGCCGGCAACTGGGCGTCCAACAAAGACGTCGCGCTGGACAAGGTGGCCACTCTCGGGTCTGCCGGCCAGGGCATCGAGGCCATTAAGCTGAGCCTTGGCCTCAAGGAGATCAGCGGCGGCATCACCTATCGCGCTTACGTGGCCCAGCGGGGCTGGCTCGACTGGGCCAGCGATGGCGCACAGCTCGGCGAGCCCGGCAACAGCATCGAGGCCGTTCGCATCAAGCTCACCGGCGACGTTGCCAGCAAGTACGACGTACGCTATCGCGTGTACGTCCAGGATCGCGGTTGGATGGACTGGACGAGCGGTGGCGAGCTGGCGGGAACCTCTGGCTTCGACCAGCGCGCTGAGTCCATCGAGATCAAGCTCGTCAAGAAGACCGACGGCCTCACCACCGCTGAAGGTGGCACCGCTTTTGAGAGCGTGGGCATCAAGGCTCAGGCCCACGTCCAGCGCAAGGGCGACATGGCCGTGCAGAGCGGTAAGATTGTAACCGTGGGTACCACGGGGTCCTCGCTGCGCATGGAGTCGGTGAGGATCGCCGTTGACGCGGGCGACTTGAGCGGCAACGTCAACTACCAGTGCCACGTCCAGCGCAAGGGTTGGATGAACCCCGTGAAGAACTGGGAGCTTGGTGGCACCAAGGGCAAGAGCCTGCGCGTTGAGGCCCTCAAGTTGTGGCTCGATGGCGACCTCGAGAAGAACTTCGACATCTACTACCGTCTGCACATCCAGACCATCGGCTGGCTGGGCTGGGCCAAGAACGGCGAGGAGGCCGGCTCCGCCGACTTCGGTCGCCGCGTGGAGTCTATTCAGATTGCGCTTGTCGAAAAGGACGCCGGCGAGCCCAACGTGGGTCCGGCCAGCGACGCGTCGCCCAAGTTCCTCTCGAGGAGCTCCGCATCCGTCAACTACCACGTCCTGCTGCAGGGTCGCTCTGGCGCATTCGTCAGTGACGGAGCCACCGCTGGTACCACGGGCCGCAGCATCCCCATCACGGGCATGAGCGGCACCGTCAACTGCGTCGACGGCTTCGACGGCCAGCTCAGCTATTCCGTGCATCAGTCCAAGATTGGCTGGAGCAAGTGGTTCTGGAACGGTGACACGGCCGGCAACTTCACCAACAACGTGGAGTGCATCAGGATTCGCCTCCATGGCCAGGCTGCAAAGCTGTACAACGTCTACTATCGCGCTCACATCTCCAAGTATGGCTGGCTCGGTTGGGCCAAGAACGGCGAGCAGGCCGGCTCGGTTGGCGTTTCGATTCCTGTGCAGGCATACCAGGTAGTGCTGGTTCCCAAGAACCTGGGCGCCCCTGGAACCACCTCCAACCACCTGCTCAGCACCAAGGAGATCAAGATGGACTCCCGTGCCCAGAAGCAGAGCAGCCGCACCAAGTGGCT
>CACZFB010000115.1 GCA_902780305.1 uncultured Coriobacteriaceae bacterium
CTCGGCGATCTTGTCCGTCATGCCGTAACCACTCGTCGTGAAATTGGGCGCCAGGTCGTTTTCCCTGGCAATGCGGAGCAGCCGTTCGAATTCCTCGTGCTGGTCCGGATCGCCGCGTCCGCCCAGGGCCAGCTGGTTCGTGCGGTGGCGGCACTGGCGAGCAATCCACTCGAAGTCGTCCGCGGTCATGTTCGGTTGCTCGACTGTCGCCCCCGATTGGTAGCATCCGATGCCCGCCTTCAGGCAGAGGCCGGAGTTGCCGTGTTCGCAGCGCCCCATCACTCCAACGTCTATCAGATGCGGAAAAGAGGCCATGAAAGGGTCGACGCCTGTATCGAGGCCGTTGTCGTCAATGATGCCCGAGCGCACATACGTGCCCGTGGTCGAGTCAAACGACGAAACGAATCTGTATTGCGTGTCGAAGATTCCGTAACGCACCGTTCGTTGCCTTTCTAACTCTTCCTTCGGCTCTTTCGCTATTCTTCTGCCACCTAGGGGCATACACCAAGACGTAGCCTTCGCGAAATCTGACAGATGACATAAACTTGCGGCATCATTGTCCCATTTTAGTGAGGTACCAACTGTCCCTCATGCGGGACATGTTAACCCACTTTGGATACGGCCCGACACCTTGCAGTCGCACTAGCTCCACTGGCTGCGGTGCCATCGCATGATTACAATGCTTGCAGCATATTATTTCGTTCGAAGGAGGAAGGCGGCATCGCTTGATGTGGGTGATTGCGGCATGCGGCTCTGCGCTGTTCGCAGGACTCGTGGCGATTCTCGGCAAGCTCGGCGTCCAGACGACCGACTCCGACGTAGCGACGGCCATGCGGACCTGCGTCGTGCTCGTCCTTGCGTGGGTCGTCGCGGCGTGCGTCGGGCCGCTCGGCGCCATCGGCGAAATCCAACCGCGCACCTGGCTGTTCCTCGTCTTGTCGGGGCTTGCCACCGGTGGGTCGTGGATCTGCTACTTCAAGGCGCTTTCGCTGGGCGACGTGAACAAGGTGGTGCCTATCGACAAGTCGAGCGCGGTGCTTGCGTCGCTTCTGGCGATCGCGCTGTTCGGCGAGACGGCAAACCTCGGGGTGAAGCTCGCGGCCATTGCCGTCATCCTGGTCGGCACGCTCATGATGATCGAGCGGAAGGACGTACGCCCCCCGCGGGACGGCGGCCTCGGCTGGCTCGCCTACGCCGTGCTCGCCGCGCTGTTCGCCGCGCTCACGGCGATCCTGGGAAAGGTGGGGATCGACGGTGTGGAGTCGAGCCTGGGCACCGCCATCCGCACCTGCGTCGTCCTCGCGGCATCGTGGGGCATCGTCGCTTGGAAGGGTAAGCTCGGGCTCGTCCGGGGCATCGAGCGCCGCGAGCTCGCCTTCCTCGCACTGAGCGGCCTGGCGACCGGGGCGTCATGGCTATGCTACTACTACGCGCTGCAAACGGGGGTGGTGAGCGTGGTGGTGCAGGTCGACAAGCTCTCGATCGTCGCCTCGATCGCGTTCGCATGGCTCGTCCTAGGCGAGCGGCTATCCCGCAAGACTTCCCTCGGCCTCTTGCTCATCGTGGTCGGCACCGTTGCGATGACCGCCTTCGCGTAATCCCCCTCGCGAAATGCATAGGGTCGCCCCAGCATGCGAGCTGCGATCAGCATGCGAGCTGCGAACAGCAATCGGATCGGGTTAGTTTTCACCCCTTCGATTGGCTCGATCATTGCATTACCGACACTTTGGGGAGACTCCCCAAAGTGTCGGTTAAGGTTCACCACCAACACCCAGGGCGTTGCGGACATCAACGGCAACCACACTTTGCTGCTTTGGGAAACCGGGCGCTCCCCTTGCGTTTCCGCACCCCGCAAAGCGAATTAGTGTACACACTTTTCCGACGCGTGTGTAAATGACCAGGTCGCGATGTGCAGATTTTTTTAAAGCGCAGAAGTGTGTACACTATTTCGCTTTGCGGGGTACGGAAACGCAAGTGAAGTCAACTATGCTTATGGTTCGAGCGGGCCGAGTGAGCCGAGGCTAGGTGAACAAAGCACCTTCGATTAGCCACAATAGCGGAACAGATGGCATCGTTTCGGGACTGTATCTAAAAGATACTACCATTCAGAACAATTGGCAGAAGACCATTAAGTGGGACATGTTAACCCGCTTTGGATACGGTCCCCATGGCCAGCGGCAGCGCCGCACGCGCTCGCCAGTCCCATTTCGCCTGCTTGACCCAGTAGTCGTAGAACGGGTACGGGGTCCTCTTGTAGTTGCGCCAGGTCGTCTTGTACGGGCTCGCGCCAACCTGCTTGACGACGAGGACGGCGGTCTGCTCGGCGGTCCGGCCGCGCCTGAAGCTCCAGATCCACTTGAACCACGCCAGGTAGTTCCAGAGCCTTCTGGTGGCGACGCCGTGGAAGCCGTCGATGAACTTCATGATGCGGCTGTGCAGGCCGTTGACGCGGTTGATCGCGTGCTCGCGCGAGCCGTGCGCCTCGTGCCTGCGCACGTCGAGCGTCCTGAGCGACTCCCTGTAGGCGTGCGCCTTGTCGGTGGCGACGATGGTCCCGCTCGCCACCTTGCCCTCCAGGAACCTCGCCGCCTGCTCGCCGCTCATGGCGCCGCGCCCGGTCATCTCGAAAAAGAAGTCACCGGCGTCGTTGATGCCGGTCAGCACGCATATCTGCTCGTAGTGGTCGATGCCCTCGGGCCGGTGGTGGGCTTTCCTGGGAATCCCGCACGCGGCGTTCTTCCTGTTGCCCTTGAAGCTCTCCCGGAGGTAGCACTCGTCTATCTCCATGCCGTCGCCGGCGGCGCTGCGGAACGCCGGCATGCTCTGCGCTATGCATTCCAGAATCCGGTGGCGCATGAAGAACGCCGTCTTCAGGCTCACGCCGCACCTCTCGGCAGACTCCCGCAGGGTCAGCACGTCGACGTGGCATTCGGCGAACTTCATCCAGGTCGCGCGGTCGAGCTTCGTCGTCGCGAACACGCGGTTGGTCCTCGCCGTGAAGGTCCTCGAGCAGCGGCGGCACAGGAAACGCTGCTCGCCTCGGCCGTCCAGCCCGCGCTTGACGACGTGGTCGGAGCCGCATCGCGGGCATTCCATGTAACGGGCCGTCTCGTCGCCCGACTCCGCCACCGCCATGGCGAAGAACTCCTCGTCGATCATCCTCTTCAGCGATCTCAGGGCCTCGGCCCTCTCCTCTGGCTCCATCTGCGGCAGGAACTGCCTCGCCATTGCCGTCAAGATGTTTTCCATTTCGACCTCCTCCTGTTGATGAGGTCATTCTCCCAATTCCGGGTTCGAAACCGTGTACCACAAGACGTACACGAACGTATCCATAGCGGGTTAACATCACCCGCATGAGGGACATGCTGGACGGTTTCTTCTTGCTGAAGCTCATGACTTCCGAGTTCGGATTCCTTTTCTGGTGCTAATGCCTAAAGACGGGTA
>CACZFB010000116.1 GCA_902780305.1 uncultured Coriobacteriaceae bacterium
ACAAGGTGGCAGACGATAGCGTTGCCTTCTCGCGCTCCTGATGCTCGAAAACCTTTAAGAGGGGAGACCCTATCACGGCTGTCGAACCGACGATCTCCGGGTTATGAGTGAGGAACACCAGACTGACACTGGATGAAAGAGTTTGACATTGGTGCTCTGACCTTGAGTTTTCCGTTGACGCTAGTTCCGACACACGACACTTGATGACACTGGTTTTTCGCCGAATGTCCCCTGAATGTCCCCTCGCCCCGAGAGGACTACCAGGGGAAACGGTGCGAGACCGAGGAAGGAAGACCACCATGATGAACGATGAGAAATGGACCGCCCTGCAGCAAGCCGAGGACGTAGCATATTTCAGGGCCGACCTCTGTCTGTACTCGCCCGAGAGCTACAGCCTTGAGGAAAAGAGGGGGATCTGCAACGACATGATTATCACTAGCAAGGTCGTGCTCGACGCAATGCGCGGACGACCTCCTACAGCACCGAGTGTCCTGGGACGTCACAATCCGAGCGAGCACCCCTTTGGTCAGTTTTCCTGTCCCTTTTCATCGGACAAGCCCTAGCCTCGGGTTCCCTCAAACGTCACCAAACCCGTCGGCAGCTCGACGGTGCCCCTAATCGAATCGCCGTCGCGCGTGCCCTTGATGCGCGCCTCGGCCTTTCGGAAAGCCACTTTCACGAGCGCGGTTGCCTCGAACCCATCCGCTGTTACAATGCCCCATTGTACGGGCTGCTTCTTGCGGAGAATCTCCATGTGCCCGCCGAGCGTGGTGCCGTCCACTTCAAGCACAAGCTTCATGTTCGATTTGCCCATCGGCCCCTCGAACGCGCAATCCCACGAGCCGGCCAAGCCCGGGTCGGGCTCCCCTCCCTCGTCGATATCGGAGGCTGCGGGGCCTGTCGTGGCAACGGGCGCTTCGAACCACTCGGGTTGCGGCACGAGCGGAAGCTTCGCCGCCGAGTCGCGTTCGGTCACGTGGTCTGCCGGGTCGACGATGAATTCCCGATACTGCGAGGACAGCTCGTAGTGCATCTCGCCCTCCACCACGAGGGGATCTTCGCCCGGGCGCTCGATCGTGAGCTTGCCGATGGCGGCGTGGCGCGAGATGGAGGGCGCCGCGCCCACGCTTCGAAACGCCGCTTGGATGGCGGCGGGCGCCATGGCGTACTGGTCGTTGCCCACGAGGAAGCGAAGCTCGGTCAGCTCGTAGCGCACCTTCACCCCATCGCGCTCGAAGCGGTACACCATGTGGGACGGCAGGGTCTTGCCGGTCTGCTCTAGCACGAACTCGCCATCCATCCGGATGTCGACGCCCGGGCCCATCTCCACGTTGTCGAACACGACGTTGCCCTGCGCGTCCTGGACGCAGAACCAGGGGAAGCGCACGTTGCCCGTGGCGTCATTGGACACGCTGTCGAACACGAGGATGGTGTAGCCGTCCGATTGCTGACGGCCCCAAAGCCACCGGTTCCAGAAGTTCAGCAAAAGGCCAGTGGCCCACTGGTGGTCGTGATATCCGCGCCCGCGCACCTGCCGCGTCTGCCCGTCGCGCACGAGCGTGCCGGAAACATCGCCGCGCGGCACGGCGCACAACCACGTGAAGTAGCTCTCATAGTCCTCGCCGAAGTCGACATAGGCAGTGCCAGGGCGCCAAGAAGCGGCGGTCTTCTTCAGCACCAGGTCCAGCGAGATGCCTTTCACGTCCTCGACGTGCACCTGATAGGTCTCCAGGTCCCCCCTGAACGTGTGCGGGCCGATCTTCACGTCGCAACACTCCTCGGAAAACGAGCAGTCGGCCTCGTCGAGGAACGCGAAATCGTTGATCTCGTGCCCATCGGGGAACTGAACGTTGGCGTAGAAGAACGGGTGCAAACCCTCCTCGGGGCTCCCGATTACGGGGTTGGTGGCAAAGTTCAGGTTGACCTTCGTGCCGTCGTCGAGGTCGGCGTCAAAGTACCACCACTCAATCCATCCTGGCTGCGCGCCGTTGCGCTTGCCGTCCTCCCAGGAGGCCACGATCTTTTGGTCTACGCCCATGCGCTCGAAGTCCTCCGCCTTGTTTCTCATTCTCGCGTTCGCCATGACGCCTTCCTTTCGTTGGAGCTTCTCCATGTCTCCAAAGTAGCTGTGCTCAGCCATATTTGTCGACCGATAAAACCCAATGAGCCGTACAGATAGGAAACACACTGTTTATAATTGTTCCGATAAGTGAACGTCATAACGAAGTTGTCACGGGGGCTGGCGCCCCGTTCGTGTTCATTTGGAGAGGAGGGCTCATGGGCGAGGACCTGCGCGTGGTGAAAACGAAACGCGCCGTCGAAGGCGCGATGGAAAAACTGCTCGCCGAGCGGCCGTTCGATGCGATCACCGTGCAGGCGATACTCGACGAGGCCCTGGTGAACCGCAAGACCTTCTACAGCCACTACCGCGACAAATACGACCTGGTGCGCAAGATGGCCGACGGCTTCTTTGCCGACATCGCCGCGCTCGTGGAGGCTCGCAAGCGTTACGACGTGGTGCCTGATAGCCCGTTCGGCGCGATGGACGCGCTCTACGGGTCGCTTCTGGCCAAGCGGAGGCTCGCGCTCGCGCTCTGGGACGTGAAGTGCGAGGGCCTCGATTTCTCGGGGGAGCTCGCCTCGATTGTCGAGGGCGCGTACCTGTCTCATTTCGGGAAGGCCGGAGCTGGCGACGCAGTTCTGCAAGCGAAGCTCGCGTCGGCGATGGTGGTTGCAATGCTGCATTACAGGCTGGAGGCCGGCGAGCCCTTCACCGCCGCCGATATCCACGCTGAGCTCGACGTTCTGCACCGCCGGGTCTCGGGCTCTCGTTGAGCTTCCACGAACCCGAAGCCGCAGGATGAACACGGGTTGTCGTAAACACGGGTGCCCAGGGACGCTCTCCACGCCTCGCCCTCGTTGTTCCCCAAACGCGGAGCCATCGAGAAAACATTCTGGATGTCCCCTCGACGCTCATGGTCCCGAGAGAAGAAAGCAGGCCAGCCGCCTGAAAAAAGCTAGCTGACCTGCTGTAACGTTTGGTCGCGGGGGCTGGATTTGAACCAACGACCTTCGGGTTATGAGCCCGACGAGCTACCAGACTGCTCCACCCCGCATCATCTATGTTTGCTGCGAACAGCGAATAAGTATTCTATACCCGCATGGAGGTCTTTGCTAGCTACGTCATAAGGCCTCCACAATATCACGCCTATTTCGCCTCCACTTCGGCGATTTACGTGAGAAAAGTTATCGCCCCAACACCCGATTGCGGTTATCCACCAACTCGCGAAGACGGCTGCTTGCGGCGGAAATATCAC
>CACZFB010000117.1 GCA_902780305.1 uncultured Coriobacteriaceae bacterium
CCGCGAGGCAGCCGAGACCCTCGGCATCACCGAGTACCTCGACCGCAAGCCCAAGGCCCTCTCCGGCGGCCAGCGCCAGCGCGTCGCCATCGGCCGCGCCATCGTGCGCGAGCCCAAGGTGCTCCTCATGGACGAGCCCCTCTCCAACCTCGACGCGAAGCTGCGCAACCAGATGCGCGCCGAGATCATCAAGCTGCGCCAGAAGATCGACACCACCTTCATCTACGTCACGCACGACCAGACCGAGGCCATGACCCTCGGCGACCGCATCGTCATCATGAAGGACGGCATCGCCCAGCAGATCGGCACCCCGCACCAGGTCTTCGACAACCCCGCCAACATCTTCGTCGCGGGCTTCATCGGCGTCCCCCAGATGAACTTCTTCGACGCCGACCTCGTCCGCACGGGCGACTCCTACGTCGTGCGCCTCGGCGGCTTCGAGGTCGCGCCCAGCGAGGAGAAGCAGGCCAACCTCAGGGCCCACGGCATCAAGTCCCAGAAGATCACCCTGGGCGTGCGCCCCGAGCACATCACCCTCGCGCCCGGCGAGACGTCCTGCCTCGAGGGCACCGTCGACGTCTCCGAGATGATGGGCTCCTCCGTGCACCTGCACATGACGTCGCTCGGCCAGGACGTCATCGCCGTCGTCAACACCATGGACGCGACCGACCCCACCTTCGCCGACCGCCACAACGTGGGCGAGCGCGTCGAGTACGCCTTCACTGGCAACGCCATCCACCTCTTCGACAAGGAGACGGGGACCAACCTGGAGTTCTAACCGCTCCCCCCACTCGCCCCGCGCATCGCGCGGACGCATGCAAAGGACCCGGCCGAGCACCCGCTCGGCCGGGTCCTTCCGTTGACGCGCTCAAGTCCCATTCCGCGCAATTCCGGGGCCCCGTGGAAAGATTTCAGTCCTCGCTTCGCAAAACCAGTGTCCCGTGGCAAGCTTTACCGGCCACTCGATCGCAACGCGCCCTGGAGGCATGCATAACCTCGAGACCCGACGTGCCCCTTCGTCGCTTTCTATGTCATAACCAACCGATAGGGCAGGGAAAGGCGACCACGAATCTTGCCACGGAAGGCCACTTTCGCGTCGCGCGATTCGAAATCTTTCCACGGAAGGGTGGAATTGCGCACGGAGACCCAGGGGCGGCAGGGCCGGGACCGGAGGGCCGCCAGCCGCTCACTCCCCCAGCAGCCGCCCGTAGTCGTTCCACTCGCCGTACATCTCGCCGCGCTTCGTGTGCGCGATCAGGTTCTCCACGCCGCGCGCGTACGCGCCTTCGTCGCGCGTCTTGTAGAACGACACGTTGTACGCACGCACCCGCTGGTACAGCGCCGGAAACGACCTAAACTTTGACCAGCACCGCGCATCTTTGAGCGCCCGCTCCAGGTCGGCGTCCACCCTGAAGCTCCTCGGCCCCATCTTCGGCAGCACCGCGCGCCCGGCGTCGGTCATCAGCCCCAGCCGCTCGAGCCGCCTCACGCGCTCCTTGTTCAGCTCGGTCCACGGGCTCTTGGGCTTTCGCGGAGAGAAGCGCTGCAGCCTCACCCCGTCGACCTCCTTGTGCACGCTGTCGACCCAGCCGAAGCACAGGGCCTCCTCCACGGCGTCGAGGTACCAGAACACGTCCGCGCCCTCGCCCTCGTACACGGGCCGCCCGCGCCGCACGTCGAGCCAGCACTCCGGCGCCGATGCATGGTTGGCCTCCAGCCAGGCGCGAAACGCCTGCCGGTCGCGAACGTCGCTCAGTATGATCTCGGGCACGAATTCCATGCGACCATTCTACGAGGAACGGGCGCCACACCGCTAAAATCACCCTACGTAACGAAAAATTCTGCGCCCAATTTCGCGAAAACCCTTGCTCGTCACGCGACGTGACGTTGCATGATGCCCTCGAAAGGAGGTGATTCCATGTCGGACACCACGACCACCAACACGCCGCTCCCCACGGCCGCGCACGCGACCTACTCCACCGGCGAGCTCGCCCAGGCATGCGGCGTCACCGTTCGCACCGTCCAGTACTACGACGAGAAGAGCCTGCTCTCCCCCTCCGCACACACCGAGGGCGGCCGACGCCTCTACTCCGAGGCCGACGCCGCGCGCCTGCGCCGCATCCTTCTCCTGAAGTCGCTCGGCCTCAGGCTCGCCGACATCCGCTCCGTCCTCGCGAGCGACGTCTCGACCACGGTCCTGCGCGACATCCTCGAGGCACAGGACGCCCGCCTCGCCGCAGAGCTCCAGGAGCGCTCGCTCGCCCGCCAGCGCATCGCGACCATGATCGCCTCGCTCGACGCCACCGGCGAGCTCCCCGCACAGACCATCCCCGACATGGAAGCCATCATGCAGAACGTCACCACGCCCACGACCACCAACACGCCGCAGCCCGCGCCCGAGCGCCCCAGCATGTGGAAGAGCGAGCTCGCGCCCTTCTACAAGACCATGCTCGTCGTCGGCATCGCCGTCGACGTCGTCCAGGTCGCCGCCATCGTCTGGTGGGTCACCACCGGCGACTGGCGCCCCTTCGCGATCGTCATGCCCCTCGCCCTCGCGACGGCGGCCCTGCTCGTGCGCGCCTACCGCTCCCACGCCGCCTACCTCTGCCCGCTCTGCCGCCCCGAGTGGTTCTTCGCGCGCCACACGCCCACCACACGCCGCGTGACCTGCACCCACTGCCACACCAAGGACTGGTGCGCCGAGGTCTCGGTCGACCGCCTCAACGCCTAGCGCCCCGCCTCGCTCGGCCACGTACGGTCGTTCAAGTCGCGCGGCAGCCAGCAATCCGCAACTGGTCGAGGTCGGGAACCGCCACGGGCGACCACACCACCTCAGCTGGCATCAGACGTCCTTCCAGAGAACCGCGCCCTCACGTCGGAGGTCTTCACCCAACCCTCGGACTCACCTGACATGCGCCCACGCTGCAGCTCGGAGAACAACGCCTGCTCCGCAACCATCCGATCATAGTCGGCCATGTCGAGAATCGCGTAACGACCATGCCCGTTCTTAGTAAGGAAGACCGGGGAGCCAGGACGGACGTCCTCAAGGACCTCGGTGTAGCTGCGCAGGGTCGACACGGGCATGATGGCGGGCATGGCACACCTCCAAATATTTGCTGAAATATCCTTCGAACAATTATGCAGCAATTGGAACGAAGGATATGACGCAACCGACAACGCGCGACTTCGCCCGCGCCCGACCCTCGAACGCCTCCCGCCGAGAAGAGCCTATCAATCGCTTAGCTACTCCTCGGAACCGTAGAGTCTTTCGTCTGAGAACACCTGCAGTAAGACGGCGTAACGCTCGTCAACCCGTTCGTCCGCACAGTTATAAATGTAGACACGGACGCTCTGCTTGTACTTCACGTCCGCATAGACGTCAGGGCCACCATTACGTGAGATTGCCTTGCTTACACCGTCAGCAACATTAGTGGCCTTGCCGACAAATCTTAGATCCCATGACATTCAATCGATCGAACGCAGGCGCATCAGGGCCACGTCATTCTCAGACGCCGTACAGTTAGTCGTACACTCACCTAGCCCCGGCATTAAACGAATGACGTTTCCAAATTCGTATGGAAACCTTTTTCGTCCGCGCGAAGCGAGCTGTAAATGCTATAACACCGCTAACGAGGCGGAACCGCCCCCAACCATTCGCCCGCATTCGATAATTCACAGCTCGACTTACCTTCAGTCGTTCTTGAACCGCCGCACCTTGCCGCGAAACTTTGACGAGAAGAGCCTGGCGGCTTCATCCGCATCATACGGGCGAGGCTTAGCAGCTGGCTTGGCAACTGGCTTAACAACCGTATTCGCTTTCGGGCCGCCTTGCGCCATGCGCTTTTGCTTAGCGCGCCTCGACGGTTCGTTCATCACGATTGCCGCAGATTTTTTCGGGACGAATCGCCTATCTTTAGGCACCTGCCCGGGCGAATAGGAAACCATGACTTGGACTGAAACATCGAACACGCTGGCCATGGCCCTTATCTGAGACCTCGTTAGATCTTTTAATCCACGGAGAAACAGGCAGTAGTCATCCATATTGAGCCACTCGCCTTTTGGAAGCAATTCGTTGGCTTTCTTGACCACCTCCGCATCCTTAAGCCCCGCCGCCTTGCGCCACTTCTCAACACGCAATCCAACATCCGTCAGAGTATTTCTCGGCTGATGTCGATACTTGTTACCCGGCAACCCGATGTAGCTGTTCTCATACATATGGGTGTACTCCGTGGTTACAAACCGCACCAAGACCGATCAGCCCCCAACCAGAACATCGCCAGTAAACCAGAGCCCAAAGCCAAAAAAGCCTATGAAACGAATTACACGCTGCCAAACATACCCCTCATCATGAGTATCCCGGCCCACTCTTTTGCGGCCAACCGCTCTCCCTCGGCAGCCGCAATCTCAAATCGCAAAACACCAACTGCATGCGTATCACCCCCACCAATCTAAGCGCCAGCTCGATACCGAGGAGCACGACATCAGGCATCTCGCGCGTAAGGCGAGGCGATCGCCGAAAGCGCCTCTGAGACGCACCGCCACACACGTCATGCGGGGCATTCAAAAGCCAGGTCGCACAGGGCACATGCTTCTTTTCCATGAGTTTACCCATGCGTTGGACATCTCCCTCTACGGTGCTGGTGATGTCAATGAGTACAATGCGTTACGTGGTTATCTCGAATACCACGCTGCCCAGATCGAGATGATGAAGCTTGTGGGTGCGTCCAAGATTACGGATTCCGTTGAGTTTTCGATGCACGACACAATCGCTGATATTGAAGGAGCAAAGTCAGTGCTCGAGTACGTTGAGCACGGCATTGAAGTTGTAACGTCCGTCATGAACAAGCCCGGCTTCAAGACGGATATCACCCAGGTTTTTCACGCGGTGGGCGCACTTTGCAACCATCTTGGACGGCTCGCAATTTGTCAAATAGCATCGCCAGATTTCGATCAATATGCGAAAGACCTGATGGACAGATGTCCTGGAGTAGAGCTATTCGGTCAAGGTGCATGGTCCTTGATTATTAACGTGTTTAGCGGGATCATGCCCGCGCCATCTATCCAGACAAGTGGACAACTCTATCTCGGCACTCTATTTCAGTTGTTCAAGCGCTATGGTATACAACCTTAGTGCTATTCCCAGTCCCACCATTGTCTTTTCTGTCTGCATCCCTTCGTGAAATGCAGACAGAAAAGAAAGTTCCGTACCGGACGCAATCATGGCCAAGCGGTTTCATAAGGTCGAAACGCTATTTATGCGGGAAAGGCCCTGTGCATCTTTTCGATGAGCTCCTGGCAGTTCTTGATTGCCTTAATCAGTTTGTCGCAAGCGACAGATTTACTCCTGCGCAAGTCGCGTATCCCGTCGAGCTGCTTGTTGATGGCGTCGATACGCGGCTGGAAGACTTCTGACTCGTTCAGAAGCTTGCGCAGGCCGGCCGCACATTGATCCTCGAGAGCGTCGGCCGCCTTGTTGAACGACGCCCGCACTGAGTCGCGATTTGCTCGCATCTCGCGTTGGCGTTTTTCGCTGTCATAGTCATCCTTTGCCT
>CACZFB010000118.1 GCA_902780305.1 uncultured Coriobacteriaceae bacterium
AAGCAAACAAGGCGAGTATGCTGCAAGAAACATTGCAAGGAAAAGTGGCCTAGAATTCTCAACTGGATTGACAGGATTCACAGGAGGAATGGTATGACAGAACAGGAAATGACGGGACTTCTGAGCAGGTTGATCTCCAATTGGGAAGATGAGGTTGTCGAGTGCTGCCTTGACATACAGACCGGTGCCACCGCACACGATGGGCACCTTTCCCCGTGCATATACCGTCTCGATGGACTCCCGTGCAAGACGCTGGTACAGTGCGGCTGAGAACGGCTGGCCGGGGTCGACGACGTCGATGCAATGGTAGGGGACACGACGTTCGTGCACGGGGACCTTGGCGGCGTTAACATGAGCGAGTGGATAAAGGTGATCTATGGCCTGGTGCTCTCCACCGTGCTGGGGTTCGCCGCGGGCTGGGCCGTCTCCCGCCTGATTACCATCCTGTGCAGGAACGCAAAACGAGTTGCCGCCGACGAGTTCTTTGGCCGGGCTCAGGTATTGGGTGCGGCCGGCGTCGCCCTAATGCACGGCGCGCAGGACGGGCAAAAGTTTATGTCGACCGCCTGCATGGCCATCGCGCTCGCCGAGGGGATGGGCGTTGCCGACATGGGTGGCTTCCCGCTGTGGATACAGGTCATGTGCGCCGGCGCCATGGCCATCGGCACCGCGGTGGGTGGCAAGAAGATAATAAAGACCGTGGGCACGAGCATGGTGAAGCTGGAGAAGTACCAGGGCTTCGCCGCATCCGCCAGCGCCACGGCGTCGCTTTTGGTGGCCACACTCACCGGGTTGCCCGTCTCGACGACGCACGCGAAGACCGCCGCCATCATGGGCGCTGGGGCAGCCAAGGACGTGAGGTCGGTCAACTGGGGCATCGCCAAGGAGATGGTGTTCACCTGGGTGTGCACCTTCCCCGGATGCGGCCTCATCGGTTTTGCGCTCGCCAAGCTCTTCTTGCTCGTTTTTTAGCAGAGAATGCCAGACACGCCAAAAGGCGTGCGACGTACTAGGAGGATTGCCATGCCAAGGAAGGAAGACGTCTTCTTCACCATGCTCAAACAGGTGGCCAACCATCTGGTGGAGGCCTCGGAGGAGTATGCGGCGATCGTGCGGGAGTTTCCCGACTCCATTGCCCGCATCCCGCGCATGAAGGTGCACGAGACCACTACCGACGAGCTGGTGGCCGAGATTCACAAGCAGCTGTACACGTCGTTTATCACCCCCATCGAGCGAGAGGACATAAGCGACTTGGCCCTGCGCATGGACGACGTGGTGGACCTCATGGAAGTGGTCTGCATGCGTCTGGATCTGTTTGGCATGGAATACATGCGTCCGGAGGCCATCGAGATGGCGGAGCTCACCAACCGCGCAGTCGTGGAGCTGCGCGAGGTGGTAAACCGTCTGCCGCGCTACAAGAAGGACGAGCAGCTTATGTACCACGCCATAAACGTGAGTCGCATCGAGGACGGCGCCGACCGCGTGTATCAAAACGCGCTGCGCCGGCTGTTCGCGGAAGAGGACGGCGGCAAGGAGGTCGTTACCTGGCTGCGCATCTTCGACCGCATGGAGAACTGCCTCAACGCCATCGACAAGGCGGCGGGTGTCGTGCGTTCGGTGGTGATGAAGAGCGCGTAGCTCGTTGCCCATCAAAGGGGGTAACCCCCATTGATTGGCGTGCGGCCCACGCGTGGGTGTCGTAGAATGGTGCCACGACGTTGTATGGGGGTGCCATTACAGATGCAAGCAGATGCCTTTGCGCACGGTTCGCTGGGAGCGCTCGCTCCAGACTTCGAGGCGGGCGATTCGCCCCTCGAGGGCGAGGAGGCGCTCGAGCGCTTTATGGAATGGGTCGAGTCGCGCGGCCTGAGCCTGTGGGACCACCAAGAGGAGGCGCTTCTCTCGCTGGCCATGGGCAACCACGTGATCCTGGGGACTCCCACGGGGTCGGGCAAGTCCCTCGTGGCCCTGGGCATGTGCTTTATCGCCCTGTGCGCGGACTACACGGCGTACTACACCGCCCCCATAAAGGCGCTGGTAAGCGAGAAGTTCTTCGACCTCGCGGAGGTGTTTGGCAAGGAAAACGTGGGCATGATCACCGGCGACGTCGCCATAAACCCTGGCGCGCCGGTCGTCTGCTGCACGGCCGAGATCCTGGCCAACCAGGCGCTGCGCGAGGGGGAGGACACCAGCGTGGCCTGGGTGGCCATGGACGAGTTCCACTACTACGGCGACCCCGACCGCGGCTGGGCGTGGCAGGTGCCGCTGCTCGCGCTGCCACACACCAAGTTCCTGCTCATGAGCGCCACGCTGGGAGACGTGACGAGCATCGCCGTCTCGCTGCAGGAGCGTACGGACACCGACGTGGACCTGGTTCTGGACGCACCGCGGCCGGTCCCGCTCTCGTACGACTTCGTGGAGACGCCCCTGGAGGCCACGGTCGAGCTATCGCTGCGCGCCGGAGACGCGCCGCTGTACATCGTACACTTCGCCCAGGACGCCGCCCTCAAGAGTGCACAGGCGCTCGCGAGCTACGGGGTGTCGTCTCGCGAGCAGCGCGACGCCATAAAGGAGGCCTGCAAGGGGACGCGCTTCTCGACCGCCTTTGGCAAGACGCTCCAGCGGCTGCTGTCGTGCGGCGTGGGCGTCCACCACGCCGGCATGCTCCCGCGCTATCGCCTGCTCGTGGAGAAGCTCGCCCAGCAAGGGCTGCTGCCGGTGATCTGCGGCACCGACACGCTGGGCGTGGGCATCAACGTGCCCATCCACACGGTCCTGCTCACGGCGCTGGCCAAGTACGACGGCCGGCGGCAGCGCAGGCTCAACGCGCGAGAGTTTCACCAGATCGCCGGCCGTGCCGGCCGCGCCGGGTTCGACACCGAGGGCGTGGTAATCGCGCAGGCCACGGAATACGACGTGGAGAAGGCGAAGGCGCTGGCAAAGGC
>CACZFB010000119.1 GCA_902780305.1 uncultured Coriobacteriaceae bacterium
GCTCTGGACATCGCGCGTCTTGCCGACGCAACGAGCGTCGAGACGGTGACGGACTTCCTGGAGGAGCAGGAGGAGGAGGGCAGGCCCATGGCCGTGTTCCACACGTTCGTGGACGAGCGCCTTCGTCGCGATGTGCGTCACGAGCTCGTGCGCCGTGGCATTCCCTCCATCGACCTTTTGGGGCCCGCGGTCACCGTTCTCTCCACGCTCACGGGTGCCGAGCCCTCCAACAAGGTTGGCGCGCTGCGCGACCGTCTGGTAGAGCAGTAAGAATTCGATTGCCAACAGCAGCGTCATTCGTGGCGTATACCTGGCCGACTGTGTCCGTTTGTGAAGAGGTGCCTTTGTGACACGTTCGCGTGTCGCAAAGGCACCTCTCTCTTCACAAACGGACACCACCATCGTGGTCGCAAGCGGAGTGGAAAGCCCGCCAAAATAACATCATTTGTGCGCAAATGCTGCGAACCATCACATCGTGGATACTATGAGTCTGTCGATTTGGTAAAGTCTAGATATTTGGGGCGCGCAAGCGCCAAGGAATGCAACGAAGGAGTTGTACATGGCAGAGAAGCACGTGTATCGCTTCGGTTTCGACCAGGACGGCAAGAATGTAAGTGAGGTTGCCGGCGCCACCGTCGACGAGGCTAAGTGGATCACGGGTGGCAAGGGCGCCAACCTTGCCGAGATGGCGGCCCTGGGCCTTCCGGTTCCCGCCGGCTTTACCATTACTTGCCAGACCTGCGTTGAGTACTCGAGCGCTGGCAACGTTTGGCCCGAGGGTGTTCTCGACGAGATCGACGAGTACCGCAAGGACCTCGAGGACCGCATGGGCAAGAAGCTGGGCGATTCCGATGACCCGCTGCTGGTATCCGTGCGCTCCGGCGCTCCGTTCTCCATGCCCGGCATGATGGACACCGTCCTTAACCTCGGCCTCAACGACGACTCCGTCCAGGGCCTCATCAAGCAGACCGAGAACCCCCGCTTCGCCTACGACTCCTACCGTCGTTTTGTCCAGATGTTCTCCAGCGTCGTTATGGGCGTCTCCGGCCAGCTGTTCGAGGACGCCATTTCCGCCAAGAAGGCCGAGAAGGGCGTTAAGCTCGACACCGAGCTCGATGCCGACGACCTCAAGGACCTCGTGGCCACCTTCAAGCAGATCTTTGCCGACAACGTTGACGTCACCGAGTATCCCGAGGTCGCCGTGGACGGCAAGGCCGTCTTCCCGCATGACCCCATCCTCCAGCTGCGCCTTGCCGAGCAGGCCGTGTTCGGCTCCTGGAACACCGAGCGCGCCATCCTGTACCGCAAGCAGAACAAGATTGACGACTCCCTGGGCACCGCGGTCAACGTACAGGTAATGGCCTTCGGCAACAAGGGCAACACCTCCGCCACGGGCGTCGCGTTTACCCGCAACCCCGCCGACGGCACCAACGAGCGCTACGGCGACTACCTGGTCAACGCCCAGGGCGAGGACGTCGTGGCAGGCATCCGCAACACCGAGCCCATCGCCAAGCTCCCCACCGAGCCTGGTCTGGAGGAGGCCGGCAAGCAGCTCTTCCACGTGTTCGAGATCCTCGAGGATCACTACGCCGACATGATGGACCTCGAGTTCACCATCGAGCAGGGCAAGCTCTACATGCTGCAGACCCGTGTTGGCAAGCGCACCGCGCTTTCCGCCCTCAAGGTTGCCATCCAGATGGTCGAGGAGGGTCGCATCACCAAGGAAGAGGCCGTCATGCGCGTGGCGCCCGAGCAGCTCGACCAGCTCCTGCACCCGCAGTTCGACGCCGACGACATCAAGGGCCGCGACGTGCTCGCCAAGGGCCTCAACGCCAGCCCTGGTGCCGCCGTGGGCGCCGCCGTCTTCAGCTCCGCCGACGCAGAGGCCTTCGCGGCTGCCGGCAAGCCCTGCATCCTCATCCGCTGGGAGACCACGCCCGACGACCTCCACGGCATGGTTGCCGCTGAGGGCATCCTCACCTCGCATGGTGGCAAGACCAGTCACGCGGCCGTTATCGCCCGTGGCATGGGCGCTCCCTGCGTGTGCGGCGCCGAGGCGCTCCAGATCAACGCGGCCGAGAAGACCTGCGCCATCGCTGGCACCGACGTCGTGCTGCACGAGGGCGACATCATCTCCATCGACGGTACCACGGGCAACGTGTACCTGGGCGAGGCCAAGCTCGTCCGTCCCGAGCTCGGTGGCGACCTGCAGACCATCCTCGAGTGGGCCGACGAGGTTCGCTTCAACGAGGAGCGCGGTCGCGTGATGGGCGTTCGCGCCAACGCCGACAACCCCGAGGACGCGCAGCTCTCCCGCGACAA
Source organism: uncultured Coriobacteriaceae bacterium (assembly GCA_902780305.1). Classification (GTDB taxonomy): domain Bacteria; phylum Actinomycetota; class Coriobacteriia; order Coriobacteriales; family Atopobiaceae; genus RUG440. The sequence goes on from CACZFB010000119.1 coordinate 2,323, forward strand.
CGGTGCCGTGGGCATCGGCCTGTGCCGTACCGAGCACATGTTCCTGGGCGACCGCAAGCAGCTCATCCAGGACTTCATCCTTTCCGAGGACGAGGAGCTCAAGGCTGAGGTTCTCAAGAAGCTCGGCGAGGCCCAGAAGGGCGACTTCCTTGGCATGTTCAAGGCCATGGCCGGCCTGCCGGTGATCGTGCGCCTGCTCGATCCTCCTCTGCACGAGTTCCTGGACTCCCCGCGTGAGCTCGAGGTGGAGATTGCCAAGCTCGAGGCCGCCAACAGCGCGCTCGAGGCTGCCAAGGGCACCATTACCGGCGCCGACCTCGACGAGCTCAATGCCGAGCTGGAGAAGGTCGT
>CACZFB010000120.1 GCA_902780305.1 uncultured Coriobacteriaceae bacterium
AGGTGAGCGACATGGCGGCCGTAGGTGCCGTGTACCAGGGCCTTACCGATGCCAAGGACTTTTTTTCGTCGGTCGCGCCGCACGTGCATACCTGTTTGATTGCGGGTGGCATGTCTACGCCTGTCCAGATGATGCGCTTGGAGCTGCAGTTTACCGAAGCCACCTTTATTAACATGTACGGCCAGAGCGAAGGGGCACCCCTCACCATGGTGCGTCCCTCCGACCTTGTGGAACGCCGGGCTGGGACGGTCGGCCGCGTCGTGTCGGGCGTAACCCTGCGCATAGCAGACGCAAGCGGTGCGTCACTGCCTCCAGGTGAGGTGGGGGAGGTTCAGGCTCGAGGCGCCTGTCTTATGAATGGGTACGAGGGCCTGCCCGCATCGGAGCAAGCAATCGACAAAGAGGGTTGGCTCCATACGGGCGACATCGGCTTTTTGGATGACGACGGGTATCTGCATCTGGCTGGACGCCTGAAGGACGTCATCATTCGCGGTGGCGAGAACATCTCGCCGTCCGAGATAGAAGAGCATTTGTCTGGCATTGAGGGTGTGCGCGATGCCAAGGTCATGGGTGCGCCGCATCCGATTTTTGGCGAGAGCGTTGAGGCTTGCGTGTCCATGCAAGACGACGCTGCGTTCGATGAGGGGAACATACTCGGGGAGCTGCGCCGCCGTATCCCGCGCTATAAGGTGCCAGCCCACATCTTCGCGTTCGACGCCTTCCCCCTCAATGTGAACGGCAAGATAGACCAGCGCACGCTCTACACCCATATGATTGGTCGTCTGCACTCGCTCGAGGTGGAAGACGAGCTTGCCGGTGGCATCACCGTGTTCCAGATTGTCGTAAAAAACTCATCCTATGCCATTGAGCCCGTAACGGCGCTTGTGCGACATTTGGCGCATAACATGGGCTACGAACTCCGGCGGGCGTCAAAGCTGTGCCTGGCGGTAGAGGAGATGCTTACCGAGCGCATTCTGGATGCCTATTCAGGCGTCGGAGAGATTCAGATGCAGATAGCGCTCATGTCCGAATGGATGCGTGTCTCCTTTACTGACGACGGTGCCGAGTATGTTATCGACAAGCGGCGCGACACATCCATGAGTGCGCGCATCATCTTGGGCTCGGTGGACGACTTCCACACCGAGTGGAGAAATGGCAAGCCGGTCTATTGCATGGACTTTCTGTACGACGACGACCTCGACGTTAAGGCCTACCTGCTTAAGAGCAAAGGAATCTAGCAGCTGGCATTCGACTGCAAACGCAACGGAAGGATGGAACATGTCAAGTTTCACGGCAAAGGAATGGGACGCGAGCGGGGCTATATTCAGCTATGGAAAGATGGATTTGCGCTGTTTCGTAGTGGAGGTCGTCCTCAGCGAGGACGTACGTGGCGACCTGCTGCAGGCTGCCGTCGACAAGGCGCTGGTTCGTCTGCCGTATTACCGCCAGACGCTCGTGCGCAAGAAGGGACTCTACTACTACGCCAACAACGACTTGCCGTTTGTGGTGGGTGCCTGTGACGAGGCGCGCACGGTGGGAGGTGCCGGCACCAACTATCACATGGTGGACGTCACCTATGCGGCACGCACGGTGCGCTTTGCCATGAATCACGCCTTTTGCGACGGGCTTGGCTTGAACCGTCTTATTGAGGCGACGCTCTACCACTACTTCTGCCAAAAGGATGGCAAGGAGTATCCCAGCGATGGCATCATTACCGAAGCCGTGCCCTACGACCCGGCAGAGGAGTTCGACGCCTTTGCCACGAAGACCGACGCCGACGTTGAGGAGCTCAAAAAACTCGCGAATGCCGAGAAGCGCTTCCGCCTGCCCGAGCTGGACGAGCCGGGCGGCCAGGGTCCCACCATGCATCGCCTGCCGCTGAAGGTACGAACCGCAGACCTGCTGGGTTGGTGCAAGGCTTGCGGAAGCTCGCCGGCAGCGGCGATTTCCGCATTCGCGGCCATGAGCGTTGAGCGGGAGCACCATCCCGACGAGGGCGTCATCATGAATTCGCTGCCCATTTCGCTGCGCAGGTTCCTGCATGCCGACAAGACCTTTAAGAACTGCAGTGCGGCGGTGTTTTTGCCGGTGAAGCCCGAAGACGCGCGGAACAAGTCCGCCGCCGAACTCGCGGCTCAGTTGCGTGGGGTGATGAAGACGCAGATGGGCGAGGAAATGGCCGTGCTGCTTTCGTCGTCTATTAACATGATGACCCATCTTGGCAAGAAGATGCCCTTCTTCTTCCTCAAGACCAAGATTTTCTCGTTGCCGCAGCAACGTCCCCAGGACACCTTCTACGTGGACTATGTGGGTGGCCTGAAGACGCCTGGTTACGAGAGCCAAATCACCGACGTGCGCTATCTTAACGCCGACCCCTGCGGTGGCTCGGCCTTTATCCTGATGAGCGAAACCGCAGGCTACTTCCACATTAGCTTCTCGCAGACCTTCTCCTCAGACCGGTATCGCAAGGCGTTCTGCGCGGTGCTTGACGAGGCGGGCATCGCATATGAGGTGCTGCCGGCAGATACCTACCTCAATCCTCTGGTGGAGATGCCCTCGAAGTGAATGACGGTTGGTATTGACCTATCGAAGGGGGGTAACCCCCATTGATATGCCGCTCGCGGCAATCAATGGGGGTTACCCCCCTTCGATAGG
>CACZFB010000121.1 GCA_902780305.1 uncultured Coriobacteriaceae bacterium
GGCGACCCGGTGCGCATGTACCTCAAGGAGATCGGCAAGGTGGACCTGCTCACCGCCGCCGAGGAGGTCGACCTCGCCATGAAGATCGAGGCCGGCACCGAGGCCGCCGCGCGCCTGGAGGCCCACGAGGCGGGAGAGGCCGAGCTCACCCGCGCCGAGACGCGCCGCCTCATGCGCATCGAGCAGGTGGGCCTGGAGGCCAAGCAGGCCCTGATCAGCGCGAACCTGCGCCTGGTGGTCTCGATCGCCAAGCGCTACGTGGGGCGCGGCATGCTCTTCCTGGACCTCATCCAGGAGGGCAACCTGGGCCTGATCCGCGCGGTGGAGAAGTTCGACTACACCAAGGGCTTCAAGTTCTCCACCTACGCCACGTGGTGGATCCGCCAGGCGATCACCCGCGCCATCGCCGACCAGGCGCGCACCATCCGCATCCCGGTGCACATGGTCGAGACCATCAACAAGCTCGTGCGCGTGCAGCGCCAGCTCCTGCAGGACCTCGGGCGCGACCCGACCCCGGAGGAGATCGGCGAGGAGATGGGCATGACCGCCGAGCGCGTGCGGGAGATCCAGAAGATCAGCCAGGAGCCCGTGAGCCTGGAGACGCCCATCGGCGAGGAGGAGGACTCCCAGCTTGCTCGACGGCCTTGCCGACCGTGAGCGCAAGGTAATCAAGTTCCGCTTTGGCCTGGAGGACGGCCACCCGCGCACGCTCGAGGAGGTCGGCCGCGAGTTTGGCGTCACGCGCGAGCGCATCCGCCAGATTGAGAGCAAGACCTTGGTCAAGCTGCGCCATCCCAGCCGGTCCGGCAAGCTCAAGGACTATATGGAAGACTAACAACACATGGGTCGATAAGACGGTGTCCGTTTTGGAAGAGGCGCTCTTGTGGCATGTGCAAGCCACAAGAGCGCCTTTTTCCCCAAACGGACACCGCTGACTGCCGCTGGCCATCAATTGAACGTCCCGGGTACGTTCGGCATGTCATAATAGGGAGGCTATGCATACCTCGCCTGAAAAGGAGAAGCAATGATAAAGGTCTACCCCGCGAGTGAGGCACCCAAGCAGGTAAGGAAGTACGCGTCTGCCAATGACGACGACGTCTTCGTTACTGCGCGTGACTTCTTCCATCGAAACAAGGACATCCGCCATCACAAGGTCGTGGTGTACAACGAGAACAACAGCATTGCCTATTGCCTGGGCTTCCAGAAGAACAAGCCAGTAAACTGGGAAGATGCAGAGGCCAACACAATGGTACAGATGCACCTCTCCAACTACTGGGAATACTCGCTCGACGACGAGGGCCTTGACTGGTCGTACGTTGACCGTTTCGAACTCTTTGTGTACGACGAGCTGGAAGAGTACAGTTACCACACGGCGCGGATGATTCGCAAGCACAACCCATCTGTCACGATTGCTTTCACCGACCCGACCGCCGCGCTCTTCTTTGCCACGAACGAAAAGTTGCTGATTGCGGACTCCGACGAGGAGCTGTTCGCTGCGCACCCCGAGCTCAAGGACCTGCGCATCCTGCACGTACATTCCGAGATTCGGTGGGACGTGCAGGACGTCTTTACCAACGACGTCTCCAGCTACCTGGTCATGACGAGCCTCTATTGGATAAAGCGCGAATTCTACTACGGGCCGCTCAACCCCGACAAGGTGTTCTACCTTATCAAGCAGCCCGTGAAGGAGAACGGCCTCACCGCGCTCATTGCCAACGTGGTGGGAACCAAGCAAATGATTCATGCCATCCGTCCGGACTTCATCCCCGTGGTCGACCTGGGCCTCGCCAACGACCCCAACCAGTTTGCCGGCACCTCGGGCGAAGACGTATGGGCCATGTTCTTCGACCAGATCTCCGACTACGACCTCAAGGAGGTCTACAACTCGCAGCACGTGATCTTGGACCAGAACTCCAACCTCAACCTCAATCCCTACATGACCGAGTTCGTCTTCTCCAACAAGAGAGCGGAGCTGCAGTACGGTGACGACTTCCAGTACAACGATGCGGTGCGTGCTCATGTTGAGGCAACGCTTGCCAAGGTGTTCCCGGCCGATGCCAAGCGGGTGCTCGGCGTGATCGTACGCGGCACCGACTATAACGCCCAGAAGGTGTCGAAGTTCGTGCCGCACGGCCTCACCGCCGAGGCGACGCTTGCGAAGGCGATCGACTACGTGCGTGAGGGGGACTTCGACCACGTGTATCTGTGCACCGAGGATCAGGCGTACCTAGAGCTGTTCTGCGCAAGCGAGCTGGCTGACAAGCTCATCTATGTGGACCAGAGCAGGGTCGACTACCAGCAAGAGGAGAACCAGGAGAAGCTCCTGATCGAGATATACGGGCGCGAGCGGTCCAACCCGTATACGCGGACGTTGGACTACATCGCGGTGCTGGAGGGCCTCACGAGGTGCCAGGCGTTGCTGGCGAACGTGACCTGCGGCGCCGTGACGTACGCCATGGGCCGTGGCACCAAGTACGAGTTTGCGGATGTCGGGCGAATCCAGGAGGGCCTCAACGCTTAGGACAGCCCAAAACTGTTTCGCCGATCAATGGGTCTTGCCCCATTGATCGGCTGACGCAGGTTGTTCAGGGGGCGTTATCCCACGTAGTCGGCGGAGCGCTTGTCCTGTCGGTTGCGACGCTCCATATACACCCCAGTCCTTACCAGGGCAAAACCCACGCCATTCGTGCCAATGGAGTACCCAAACTCGTCGATGAGTGCCTTCGCGTAACCCATGCCAGAAATCTTGGGAACCTCACGGTGCGAGAGCTCGAAGGCCAGACGACGCAGCTGTGGCGAGACCTCGAGCATGGCGCGCAGCTCTTCGTCGTCGAGCGCGCCCCTCCCGATTGCCTCTCCCGCATAACGGAAGCCTATAACGGTAAGCGCGTGTCGTATGCCCTCGTCATTGGGACACAGGCGGTCCACCACGTCTGCCATGTCGTGCCAGCGCTCCAAGGAGAGCTTGAGCACGCGGGTGGCAGAGGAAGACCCCGGAAGGTCCTCTCGATAGCAGTAGTAGGGCTTGTCCAAATACACGATGGATTGCGCTTGGCACATGGTCTCGAACAGGAAGGGATTATCGACCCAACCGGCTCCGGGAACCTCGCGCATGCGGATGTCGCAATCACGCAGGAACTCGGTGCGGTAGAGCGCCGACCAGATTGACGGGTGATGCTGCACCAGGCGTGGGCACTCACTAAGCGTAAACGGCTGATGGTCCACGTCTATGCGCTGGTAGTAAGAGCAGTGCAGCAACCGCTCGCGAGGCGTCGTGGGCATCCATACGCGCCAGTAGGGGGTCTTCACGATATCGGGGAGCGTGGGCGAGATGTCCGCAAAGCTCGAGGCGTACTCGAACAGGTCGTCGTACATGTTTGGCTGCACCCAGTCGTCGGGCTCCAAAATGGCGACGTACGTGCCCTGTGCCTCCGCGAATCCACGGTTGACGGTGGCGCCATAGCCCTGGTTCTGCTTGTCAATCACGCGCACGCGCGCATCTTTTGCGGCATGCGCGCGCATGATGTCGAGTGACCCATCGGTCGACCCGTCGTTGAGCACGATGATCTCCAGCGAGCAGCGCCCGTTTTGCTCCGCAGAGGTGAGGGCCTGATCCAAGAAGCGCTCGGTGTTGTAGCAGGGAACGACTACCGAGACGTCAACATGTTTGCCCATTGCTATGCCCCCAGGTTCCGGTATGCCTCGCACACCTCGTCGGTTGGGCCAAGCATGCGCTGCTTGCCCTTCTCGATCCAGCACACGCGATCGCACATGCGCTCCACCAAGTCCATGCTATGGCTCACCAGAAGCACCGTGACGTTACCCGACCCAATGAGGTCCTGTATGCGTCGCTCGCACTTTTGTTGGAACAGGAAGTCGCCCACCGAGAGCGTCTCGTCCACGATGAGGATGTCGGGTTCCGCGGCCGTTGCAATAGCGAAGGCAATACGGGCGACCATGCCCGAGGAGTAGTTCTTGAGGGGGAGGTCAAGAAAGTCCTCGAGTTCCGCAAAGGCAACGATGTCGTTGAAGTGCTCGTCAATGAACTCCTTGCGATACCCGAGCAGCGCGCCATTGAGGTAGATGTTCTCCTTGGCGGTCAGGTCGATGTCGAAACCGGCGCCCAGCTCAATGAGCGGTGCGATGGAACCGGCCACCGTGCACGCACCCTCGCTGGCCTCCAGCACGCCCGCAATAATCTTGAGCATGGTGGACTTGCCAGATCCATTGGTGCCCACGAGCCCAAAGGCCTCACCCTTGCGAACCGTAAAGGAAATGTGGTCGAGCGCACGGAACGGCTTGAAGTTGAGCTCATGGCGTGCCGCGGCAATAAAGTATTCCTTAAGGGAGTTGTACTGCTCCGACGCCATGTTGAACACCATGGAGACATCGCGAACCTCCACCACCGCCTCAACGGATTCGTCGGGAATGGGCGGCCGGGTAAAGTTGTCCTCGATGACCTCACCGATGTCGGCCCACAGCCCGACCGTTTGGGTGTAGCCGTTCTCGTCGTCCACATCGGCGCTGAGGTAGAAGCGCCCGTCGCGTGGGGGAATGAAGGAGAACGTGGGAAACGTCTGGCGGCGGGTATCGCCACCCTCGGTGCCATACCTGCTCTTCCACTTGTACACGTAGTGGGGTTTTCCGGGAAAGTCACCCTTGATGTCGATGCACAGGTTTACGAACCCGTCTTCTTCCAGAGGCTCGTAGTCCAGGCTCGCCACGGGAGTCCACACGTGCCGCTCCTCTGCCTTTGCGTCTGCCATATGCCTCAGTCCCTAGATAAACAGAATGAACTTGTGCTCCGTCTTGCGGAATACGAGCAAGCCAACGACAAGCATGATGACGCCGCATGCCAAACACGCAATGTTGAGCTGGAGCGAGGGAAGTCGCTGGTATAACAGGAGTTCGCGTATGTATCCCACGTAGTGGTACATGGGGTTAAACCGCTCGAGCGCCATCATCCAGCCAGGCAGGATCTCGGCGGGGTAGAACAGCGGCGTGGCGTAGGTCCAAGCCGTAAGAATCACCGACCACATGTGCATGACATCGCGGAAGAACACCGATACCGCCGAAAGGAGCATCGAGAGGCCAATGCAGAACATACCCAGATATACGAGGAACAGCGGCAGGAGCAGCGCCGTCCAGGTGGGATGCACGCCAACCGCCAGCATGACGATAAGTACCGCAATGAGCGATATGGAAAAGTTGACCATGGCAAAGAGGACCTTTTCCACCGGGAACAGCCACCGTCGAATGCGAACCTTCTTAAGCAGCGATGCGGCGCCCAGAATCGATCCCATACCCTGGCTGGTGGAGTCGCTCATCAGCGAGAAGGTGACGTTGCCAAGGATGATGTACAGGGGATAGCTGGGTATGCT
>CACZFB010000122.1 GCA_902780305.1 uncultured Coriobacteriaceae bacterium
GGGAGTATTTTGCCCGACATGGGGAGTATTGCCTCTGACCTGCGGTTTTGCCGCTCCATCGCGATGGAGTGAGTTCCAGCCCGTATTTCGGCCCGTCCGGCAGGCATGGGGAGTATTGCGATCTACCTGCGGAAACGCCATCTTCTTCACTAGCAGGTGAGTTCCAGTTTCGGAATTAATCGGGACTTACCGGTAGCTTGCTCGAGAGGGTCATCAGCACGCAGCCGATCCCCATGGGTTTCGGCCGACTGATTCTTTTCGCTTTTCTTCTCACATTTCTCTTACCCATGGGCTCCGATCATTCGGAGCCACCCTCCGAGCTGCGAAGTCTCGAAATGAACACACGGTCAAATACCCTCTGATATACCTAGTACATATCCTCTGAAATACCTGTATAATATCCTCTGTATTGCGAACAAAGGAGGACTGCATGCCCTACGGCAATCTCAAACCCGAAGGCTACATTAGCAGGATCGTGGACTCGAAGCTCGAACGCCTCCTCGGCCTCTTCGGTGCCGTCGAGGTCGCCGGCACGATGTGGTGCGGCAAGACGTGGACGTCCCTCGCTCGCGCCGAGAGCGTCACGCGCATCGGGCTCTCCGGTCCGAGGTCGGCGGCAGAAGCGGACCCCTCGACCGCGCTCATCGGGGCGCGACCGCACCTGGTTGACGAGTGGCAGGACGTGCCCGCCATATGGGACGAGGTCCGTGCCGCCGTCGACGCCGACGCGGCATCCCAGGGTTCCTTCATACTCACGGGCTCGGCGGAACCCAACAAGGACAAAGTGCACCATAGCGGCGCTGGCAGGATCGCGAAACTGCGTATGAGCACCATGACGCTGCAAGAGACGGGCGTGTCGTCGGGTGCGGTCTCCCTGGCGGGCCTCTTCGAGAGAAGATTCGAGCCGCAGCTGGTGCAGCAGAAACTCGAACCTCTCGCGACCGCCGTCTGCAAGGGTGGATGGCCTGCACTGGCGGCTTCCGAGGGGGCGCAGCCCGAGTACCTCGACTCGTACTTCGAGGCGCTCTTCGGCGTGAGCATCCCGAGGAAGGGCCTTATTAGCAGGGAGTCCAGGGGCGTGGCCCTCTCGCTCGCCCGCAACATCGGCACGGCGGCCAAGCTCGCGACCATAGCCGCCGACGCGCAATTGAGCTCCTCGAGCCCGAAGATCGCTGCCGAGCGGGCCTCGGCGCACATATCGGCCCTCGAGGACCTCTACGTCGTCGAGCCGATCAAGGGCTGGGACGCGCCCATCAGGTCCAGGAGCAGGCTGCGGACGAAGCCCAAGCGTTACTTCGCAGATCCATCGCTCGCCGCGAGCCTCCTGCAGGTCACCCCTGAAAGGCTTCTGGGCGACGGGCAACTGTTCGGGTTGCTCTTCGAATCGCTGGCTATCCACGACCTTGGGGTCTACGCACGCGCCCTGCCAGGCGCTCCTGCCGAGCCGCTCTTCTACTATCGGGACTCGGACGGGTTGGAGGTGGACGCGGTGGTCGAGCTGCGCGACGGAAGATGGGCGCCCATAGAGATAAAGCTCGGCGAGAACAAGGTACCCGAGGCCTTCGAGAGCATCGCGCGGCTGCGCCGGAAGGTGGCCGCGAACCCCGCCGCGAGGAACCCCGAACCCGTATTCAGCGCCGTGATCGTGGGCGCGGGCGAATATGCCCGCTATGACCGCGATGCAGACACCTATGTGATTCCCTTGACCTCGCTCGGGGTCTAAACATGTAAGATGCGGTTGCGAGCAACCGCATGCAGATGCGTTGAAAGGTAACGTGATGGTCATCTTGATCGGCGGAGCATCGCACGTGGGAAAGACGCTTCTAGCCCAACGCATGCTCGAAAGGTACGGCGTTCCCTACCTCTCAATCGACCATTTGAAGATGGGCCTCATTCGCAGCGGAAACACCGACCTCACGCCTGATGATGACGACGCTCTTACGGAATATCTTTGGCCAATCGTGCGCGAGATGGTGAAGACCGCAATCGAGAACGGTCAGAACCTTGTCGTCGAGGGCTGCTATGTCCCGCCGCACTGGCGACGAGATTTCGAGGAAGAATACCTCAGGTCTATCGAGTTCGTCTGCTTGGCAATGCCAGACGCTTACATCAATGCTCATATCGGCGAGATAAGAGAACACGCCTGTGCCGTCGAGACCAGGCTGGACGACTCTGGCTGCACGCTCGGCGCATTGAGGGAAGACAACCGCCGCTGCATCGACGCCTTCGCTGAGTGCAACGAAAAGGTCACGATAATCGAATCGGATTTCGAGTCGACGATAGAGGCGGTTCTCGACGCCGTTCACCCCCGTTGGAGCAGTCTGCAATCGGCTTAATGCTCTGCAAGCGTGTGCCTGGTGCCAAATCGTAGCAAACGATGCCAAGAGAAGCTAAGAGGTGCTACTCAGTGGGTCACTCCCACTCAATCAGCGCGGGCGTGGATGGGATGCGCTCTCGTGCGCTGCAACGCGCTCGCGTCCACGCCATACGCCAGAGAGCACGACGTGTCGCATCAGCTGGTACTCATTTGGTACTCACGGAGCATCGTTACTCGTCATCACTCGGATGGTTTGCCGGTGGCCCTCGC
>CACZFB010000123.1 GCA_902780305.1 uncultured Coriobacteriaceae bacterium
GATTTTGGGAATCTGCTGGACTAGGCATAAAAAATGCCGCTCTACCTGCGGATGAAATACATGGCCGGGTAACGCTCATTACCCAGATCAGGGCATAAGGGTCGGCACCGCAATTGATGCTCTCTCAGCCAACGCGGCGTTGATGCCCACGTGAGTCAACCTCACGCGCTCGAGAGCCGCGAAGCGGATCTGCATGTGAAACGGCGTGTGCCAGCTCCCCCACCTAGTTGTAATGGCAGAGCAATGCTTTGTTGGTGTTCGGCGCAGATACTCCGCCCCTTCCCCGTCCTTGCGTGTGGGCGGCGATCTACATCCGCTCGCATGAGAACGACACCGCACGGCCTCTTTGACACCCGTGCGGACAGCTGCTAGTGTTGTTGTCTGACGGAACATTTTCGGGACCCGCCGGACCTTCTCGTCCGCCGGCTGGGGTTACGCCAAGACGAGGCGCACCCCGTCCGCACAGCATGTCGGAGTTGCGCAAGCCACGACGACGAGGAGGTCCTCACATGCCGAACGCCAACGACGCGACCACCACCTTCCCCGAGGGATTCCTCTGGGGCGGGGCCACCGCCGCCAACCAGTACGAGGGCGGCTGGGACGAGGGCGGCAAGGGCCCATCGGTCACCGACATGATCACGGGCGGGTCAGTGAGCGAGCCGCGCCGCATCACCAGCACCGTGCGCGACGACATCTGGTACCCCAGCCACGAGGCCGTGGACTTCTACCACCACTGGCGCGAGGACATCGAGCTATTTGCCGAGATGGGCTTCAAGTGCTACCGCATGAGCGTGCAGTGGGCGCGCATCTTCCCCAACGGCGACGATTCCGCCCCCAGCCGGGCAGGGCTCGACTTCTACCGCGGCGTGTTCGAGCTCTGCCGCGAGCGCGGCATCGAGCCCATGGTGACCATCAGCCACTACGAGCTGCCCTACGCGCTCGCCCGGCGCGGTGGCTGGGCCAACCGCGACCTCGTCGGCCTCTTCGTGCGCTACTGCAAGACGCTCTTCACCGAGTATCGGGGCCTGGTACGCTACTGGCTCACCTTCAACGAGATCAACTGCGCCCTGGTGGAGGGCGCCTTCGGCAACGTGATGAGCCTGGGCATCCTCCCCGACGGCGACGACGTGCCGCTGGCCGTGGGCGAGCCGGTCGCCTGGGACGTCCCCCAGCGCCGCTACGAGGCCCTGCACAACCAGTTCGTCGCCAGCGCCAAGGCAGTCACCCTCGCACACGAGATAGACCCCGCCAACAAGGTGGGCTGCATGGTGGCGAGCGCCGCGACCTACCCCTACTCCTGCGACCCCGACGACGTGCTCGAGGCGCAGGCCGCCAACCGCCGGGCCAACTGGTACTGCTGCGACGTGCAGGTGCGCGGCGCCTACCCCGCCTGGGCCCCCGCCTTCTGGCGCGGCGAGGGCGTGTGGCTCGACGTCTCGGACGAGGACGCCGCGACGCTGGCAGCCGGCAAGGTGGACTTCATATCCTTCTCCTACTACTCCAGCGCGGCGGCCTCCGCGCGCGACCTCGAGCCCGCGACCGGCAACCTCTTCGGCGGCGTCAACAACCCCCACCTGCAGAAGAGCGCGTGGGGCTGGGCCGTCGACCCCAAGGGGCTGCGATGGTTCCTGAACGAGGCGTACGACCGCTACCAGGTGCCGCTCATGATCGTGGAGAACGGCCTGGGCGCCGCGGACGTCGTGGAGGACGACGGCTCGATCCACGACGACTACCGCATCGACTACCTGCGGAGCCACCTGGAGCAGCTGCGGATGGCCATAGAAGACGGCGTGGACGTGATGGGCTACACCTGGTGGGGCTGCGTCGACATCGTGTCCAACTCCTCCGGCGAGATGCGAAAGCGCTACGGCTTCGTGTACGTGGACAAGCAGGACGGAGGCGCGGGCACCCTCGCGCGCAGCCGCAAGGACTCGTTCGCGTACTACGCCAAGGTCATTGCGTCCAACGGGGCCGACATCTAGGACTTCTGGCCAACGGGTGTAATGTGCTTTGGACTGTGGCACCTGACAGCCGGCACGGACGTATCACGAATCGTGTGACAATGGCAACCACGACTACATCTTAGCCACTGCCCTGAGTGGTCACCATGCGTGGTGACCACTTTTCATGGTGACCAACTTCTAAGCCGACAAATGCTTATGCCCCAATCGAACACGTCGTGCTGATTCTATGGACGCACCGATAATCATCGGCTCTGTTTTGTGCATAGATGTGGCCGAACTTGGTAACCAAATGGTGACCAGTTGGTGACCAAGGCTTGGTTTTGGTGAATCGACCCCCATCTGACCTGCGGTTTTTTGAGACTCAAGCTCGCGAAAACTCATGACAATTACCCAGATCAAGTCCCTGGGTCTAAAGGAATTGGGCCCCACCTTTGAGCGTGCGCGGCGTTGGCGCTCACGTGAGCCAGCCTTGCGCTGGCCGCTTCTGACGGCTCCCAGACCGTAGGGAGCATGCTCAAGTGGGAAGCCCTGGCGTGGGCCCCGGGAGGTGCGCCCGGGCCGCCTGGTACATTACGCCCGGCGGGCATACTGTGCGCCCGCATTCGAGGTCATGAT
>CACZFB010000124.1 GCA_902780305.1 uncultured Coriobacteriaceae bacterium
CACGTACGATCTGGTCGAGCATCTCCACGATAGTTACGTCCGAGCTACCACCCTCGGCCACGAAATCGGCCGTCTCGGCGCCTACCAAACCACCACCTATGACCACCACGCGGGTACCGAACTCGGCACGACCACGCAGGATGTCTTGAGCCACGACCCCGTACTCGCGAAGGCCGGGAATGGGAGGCATCGCGGGACGAGAGCCCACTGCCAGGATGACCGCATCTGAGGCCAACCCATCGATGGTCTCACGAGTCGCCTCCACACCAAGAAGCACCTCGACCCCAAGCTGTTCGAGCTGTCGTTGCTGCCACGCAACGAACGACGTGAAGTCACCCTTGGCGAGCGGAGCGGCAGCCGCCAGCCACTGGCCACCAAGCTCCTGGGAGCTCTCGAGCAGCGTCACCGTATGGCCACGCCGCGCCGCTACGAGCGCCGCCTCGCAGCCCGACACACCGCCGCCTACGACAACCACGCGACGCGGTTCACTCACAGGCGACAGGTCGTACTCATCCTCCTTGCCCGTCAGCGGGTTGACCAGGCAGCGGATGGGAAGCCCCTGCTCGAGCTCGCCGTCGCAACCCTGCAGGCAGCCAATGCAGCGATTGACGTCGCACAGGCGACCCTCACGCGCCTTGTTGGGCATGTCGGGGTCGGCCAGCGACGCACGACCCATGGCACACAGGTCGGCCTTTCCTGTAGCGATGATGGTGTCTGCAAGAAGGGGGTCATTGATGCGGCCGACCGCCATGACCGGCACCTTCACAGCCTGCTTAATGGCTGCTGCATGGTCGGCAAAGCCTGCCACTGGAATCGCGAAAGGCGGGATGATGTTACGACCCGAGGCAAAGACGCCCTGCGAGACGTGGATGAGGTCGGCGCCTGCCTCTTCTACCAAGCGGGCAATGACCTTGGTCTCCTCGAGCTGCAGGCCTCCTGGCACAAACTCCACCGAGCTCATGCGGTAGATGATGGGGAAGTCCGCTCCAACCGCTGCGCGCACCGCCTCGATGACCTCGGTCGCAAAGCGTGCGCGATTGACGGTAGTGCCACCATACTCGTCGCTACGCTTGTTGGAATACGGGGAGGCAAACTGGTTGATGAGGTAGCCGTGGGCGCCATGGATCTCCACGCCATCAAAGCCTGCGGCCTTGGCGCGGACGGCAGCGTCCACGAAGCGCTGCTCCAGTGCATGGATTTCGTCAACTGTCAGCGCATGGGGAGTCTCCTCTACCGTGGGATCCTTGATAGCAGAGGGCGCCACGCACTGTACGCCCGTCACGCGACTCGACGTCTGACGCCCGGCATGATAGAGCTGCACGATAATCTTCGCGCCAGCATCGTGGATGCGCTGGGTAAACGCACGATATGCCTTCATCTGTTCGTCGTTCCACAGCCCGCCGAGACGCTTGAAGGCACCAGCTTCGGGGCACACGCAGAAGTCCTCCGTGATGATGGCACCAAAGCCACCACGGGCCTTGCGCTCGTGATAGGCCATGAACTTCTCGGTAGGCATACCATCCTCGCTGCAATAGCAGCTGGCCATGGCTGACACAACCATGCGATTTTTGATGGTCAGTCCGTTGATGGTGATGGGTTCAAAGATATGCGTGAGTTCCATTGGTGCCCTCCCCTTGAGTTGTAGGTGGCGCCAGTATAGAACTATATTTCGATATTTCTCGATTAATAAGACTACCGGTAGTTATTCTTTGTTGAACGGTAGAATGTATTACATACTATCAATCAGAGTTCTGTCTCAACTCGCCGAGCAAGTTCCGCAATTGCCTCTTCATTCCGGCGATAGTACGTCCACTTGCC
Source organism: uncultured Coriobacteriaceae bacterium (assembly GCA_902780305.1). Lineage (GTDB taxonomy): Bacteria > Actinomycetota > Coriobacteriia > Coriobacteriales > Atopobiaceae > RUG440. The sequence continues at coordinate 1,819 of CACZFB010000124.1, forward strand.
ATGCCGCTCCGACAGCAGGAGACCCGCTCGACGCATCATGGTGAGGTAGTTTGATGCCGTTGATTGGGATATACCAGCTCTCTCGCTGATACTCTCCACGCAGACGCCGCCCTTGAGGTCAATCGGCTCGGAGAAATGGATGCCTTGGGGGCCAAAGTTGGTTCCAGGATCCTTGAGCCAGAGCAAGATGTTGAGGCGCGTCTCGTTGGACAGTGCCTTGAATACCTCAATCAGATCCATACGCGACTCACCCCTCGTACATCATGCAGGTTTCAAGTATACCAATCACTGCAAGAAGATTTCCGCGTCAGATCGTGCGCATCATCGCCCTCCTGCGCGAGAGCCTCCGCTCGTCGTCCTCCGAGAAGCCGGCGATGGCCTCGTCGAGAGCGGCCAGACACTCCTCGCGGTCGGCCGGCAGCTCGGCGACGAAGCCGATGGAGTTTGTGGCCAGGCGCGTGTCCACGACGATGGGGTTCTCCAGCGCAGCCACGAGCGCGCGGAACTCGCGGAACCGCTCGAGCTCGCTCATGGGCGCGAAGTCGCCCCGCGCAACCTCGGCGCCGAGCTCGGAGTCGGGGAAGATGGTGACGGTCGTGAGGTACATGAACTGCGGGCGAATCTGGTTGAACACCTCCGCCGATATATGCGGTTGTAGGGCAGCCCTGCCTCGTCGAGCTTCCCGCACTGCTCCACGACGTCGGCGGCGGTGTAGCCCTTGTTCACGTGCGCAAGCACCTCATCGTCGCCCGACTCGATGCCGATCATGATGTCGGTGTAGCCCGCGTCGTGCAGCGTCCGCAGGTCGTCCACCGTCTTGTTGCGCATGCTGTCGACGCGCGCGTAGGTTGAGATGGTGGCGCCCGGCAGGTACTCGTGGACGAGGTCGGCAAGTTCCAGCAGCCTGCGCGTGCTCATGGAGAACGGGTCGCCGCCCGCCGCCCAGATATGATCGGTGCCGGGGCGAAAGCGCGCGATCTCGGCGAGGTCGGCGCGCACCTGCTCGAGCGGCGCGGGGCGGAAGGGGTGGCCCTTGTAGTAGGTGCAGAAGGTGCACGAGTCGTGCGTGCAGCCCACTGTCACCTCCAGCATGACGCTCCCCGCCTCGTAGGGCGGCCTGATTACCGGTCCCGTGTAGTGCATTTTCCTGTCCTCCTTAAGACTAGATATCGTGATATGTCGATGCGTAATGGCATGCCAAGATGCTTCACCGATTTGTCCGGTTGCGGTGTCAGAGCTCGCCTCCCACGAACCGGGCCAGCTCGGCTATGGCCTCCTCGTTGCGGCGGAAGTAGGTCCACTTGCCGTGGCGCTCGGAGAGCAGCAGCCCGCAGCGCTGCAGCACATCGAGGTACTGCGAGGCGGTCGACTGAGAGATGCCCGCCTTGTCGCGGATGGAGCCCACGCACACCCCGCCTTTCAGGTCGTCCGGCACGCCGGGGTGCCCTCCCTGTTCGGGGAAGTTGGCCTCGGGGTCCTTCAGCCACATGAGGATCTGGAGCCGCGTGGGGTTCGATAGCGCCTTGAATGTCTCGGTCATGTCCATGGGCACATCATATCGTAATACCGCGATATGTCAATACATTCTTCGCACCTGCCCCTTCTGGGTGGGCCGAGCTTGTGACGCCATAGGACGATGCCTCCCGAGGACGAACAACTAGATCTCGGGAGGCAGTTCTTTATGGAGTCAATC
>CACZFB010000125.1 GCA_902780305.1 uncultured Coriobacteriaceae bacterium
ACACGAGCAATGTCTGCGACATAGTCGGATCGACAACCCAGATCGAACACGCCATATGAGCTTGCGCGCTGCGCTCGAAACAATTGGGATTGTTGTCGAGCGCTTGTAAGATGACCTGCTTATCAGCTGCTTCCTGCTCGTTGAACGGCTCGAAAGCGACGATAGCGTCACGAAGCTGCGCGGTAGCAGCAGTTTCTTGTCTCATCGCCTGGCTCACCGTGTCTCCTTCATTTGGCTAACGTTCGTTGGTCCACGCATAGATCCTTGGCGTCCATGCGTCATGATATCTCAATCAAGTTCGACAGGCCTTATTCAACGTGATTCAAAGACCTTTGCACGGTTTTCAAGTAAAAATGCCAAAAAATCAAGGATATCTGAGGATTTTTCGAGGTGACAATTGTTACCGAGATCGCGTGCCGAACGTTGGTGTCACGGGCCGCTTTGAGACGGAAGCGGCCATTGCCTAGAATCACATTTTGCGGAATGTAAGATTCGAGAGAAAGGCAACGGCCACCATGGACACTTTACAGGAAAAGGAAGCGATGCAGAACCTCCCGTTCAGGGAGGACGGCACGATAGACCTCGTCGAGCTCGGGAGGCGGCAGCTCGAGGCGATGGTCAACCAGATCATGGACTGGCAGGCCGACGAGCTGTGCGGCGAAGGGAACCGGCGCAACGGCTACCGGGAGCGCGGGCTGCTCACTCCGGTCGGGGAGATCACGCTGCGCATACCCAAGCTGCGGGAGGGGACGTACTTCCCCGACGAGCTGATAAGGCCCTACTCGCGCGTGGACCGCGCGATGGTCGCCGTCGTCAAGGAGGTCTACGTGCGCGGGCTCTCCACCCGCAAGATCGAGAAGGCCGCCGACGCGCTCGAGTTCGCGTCCCTGAGCCCCTCGCGCGTCTCCCGCATGACGGCCGACCTCGACGAGGAGGTGGCGGCGCTCAACGCGCGGCGCTTCGACGGCATGGCCTTCCCGTACCTGTGGCTCGACGCAACGTACCTGAGCTGCCGCGACGAGGGCCACGTGCAGTCCAAGGGCGTCGTCACCGCCATCGCGTGCGGCGAGGACGGGTCGCGCCGGTTCGTCGGGCTCGGCGCCGTCGACACCGAGTCGGCCGTGTCGTGGAAGGCGTTCCTGCTCGGGCTGCGCAGGCGCGGGGTGTCGGGCGTGAGGTGCGTCGTCTCCGACGCCCACGACGGGCTCGTGCAGGCGATAGCCGAGGTCTTCCAGGGCGCGGCGTGGCAGCGCTGCATCGTGCACCTGGAGCGCGACGTGGCGGGCTGGTTCTCCAGGAGGGAGGACAAGCTCACCGCGCTGGCCGCCATGAAGGCCGTGTTCGCCGAGCGCGACCCGCAGCTCGTGCGCGCCGCCTACCGCCAGGCGACCGGGATCATCGCGGGGCTCAAGCCGCATGCGGGCGAGCTGCTCGAGGACGCCGAGGCCGATGCGCTGGCCTACCTCGACTTCCCCTACGAGCACCACGTCCGCCTGCGCACCAACAACGTCCAGGAGCGCGCCAACGAGGAGATAAAGCGCAGGACGAAGGTCGTCGGCGTCTTCCCGTCGGCCGAGTCGATGATGCGGCTCGTGGGCTCGGTCCTCGTGGACGTCAACGAGGAGTGGCTGGAGATGAACTTCATCGACGCCGCCTCCCTCAAGGGCGTCCGCAGGTCGGAATGCGACCCCGGCCCGATACCCGACGACGTGGTCGAGAAGGCGAGGATCTACGTCATGGCCGCCATCGAGGAGAAGCTTGGGAGGGCTGCGTGATGCTGGTGTAGAATGACGGTTCCAGGCGATGCTCCGTTTGCTCGGGCGGGCTGAAGCCCGCGCCTCCCAAACGAAGTCGTGACACCAACAATCGGCACACTACCATCGGTAACAATTGTCACCCCGAAAAATCCTCAGACATCCTCGATTTTTTGGCAGAATTGCTTTAAAACTGTGCAAGCGTTTCATCCGAAGGCTTGAAACAGGGTCAACTCGCCAAGCGCGACCAAAGAAACGAAGGGTACGATGAACACATCACTGCGCGCAGACGCCGACCGCATCGTGGAAGAGGCCATTGCGGCCGTTTTGCCCGACGCTGCTGTCCAGCGCGCGTTGGAGGGGCGCGTCTTTCCTGGGCGCGTGTTGTTGGTCGCGGCAGGCAAAGCTGCTTGGCAGATGGCTGCCGCAGCTGTTGCGTGCTTGGGCGAGCAAATCGAGCAAGGTGTCGTTGTCACCAAGTACGGGCACGTCATGGGGCCGATAGATCGGTGCACATGCTACGAAGCGGGCCATCCGGTGCCTGACGAGAACTCTTTCATCGGCACGCGCGCTGCATTGGATTTGGTGCAAGAGCTGAACGCGACCGACACGGTGCTCTTCCTGCTCAGCGGCGGTGGGAGCGCGTTGTTCGAAGATCCTCTGGTGCCAGCGGACGAGTTGCAGGACGTCACGCGCCAGCTGCTC
>CACZFB010000126.1 GCA_902780305.1 uncultured Coriobacteriaceae bacterium
ATCCGCTCGGTTTCCGCCAGCGATTCGACCCGCCGCTCCGCTAACATCAGAGCGTCCTCTCTCGTGATAGAAAGCCCAGCCACAGCAAGATGCTCGTTGACCGCGGCCAGCATCGTGCCGCCTCCTCCCCTGGGCATGAGAAACGCCATCGTCTCGTCCATATGCATCACCCCTTCGGAAATCGCGGACAATGCCTAATACCGCGAAAGGGCGCGCAATTCAAGACTACAAATCTCGTGGTGAACGTGGTAATGTGACAGCCAAGGTGCGGGGCATGGGGCTCCGCGCGAAGGACCATCCAAGGGGATGTCTTTTTGGTCATTGTTCTGTAAGGAACGCTAGAACTCAGCATTCTGGAAGGGCACAAGTTGCCCCTGGTTCGATGCGTTCCGAATCCCGGTATTGCATTGGATTCTCACAGAACAGGACACTACCATGAATTTCCCGAAGGCAAATTCCTTCCCGACATCCGTCATGCGCGAGCGCAGCATGGGGCCCAACCCGCTCAAGCTCTGCGAGGAGCTGCTCGCGTACGGCGACATCCCGGCCAGCTCCGTCGTGCTCGACCTCGGCAGCGGCGCAGGGCTCACGAGCGCGCTCTTGGCCCGCGAGTGCGGCCTCACCGTGTACGCCGCCGACCTCTGGAGCGACCCGTCCGACAACATGCGCTTCTTCGAAGGGCTGGGGCTTACGAACCGCCAGGTCGTGCCGCTCAAGGCGGACGCCACCGCTCTGCCCTTCGCGACCGGCGTCTTCGACTCCGTGGTGAGCGTCGACTCGTACAACTACTTCGGCCGCGACCCCGAGTACCTGGGCGAGCACCTGCTGCCGCTCGTCAAGCGCGGCGGCGAGCTGCTGCTCGCCATCCCCGGCATGGTGCGCGACTGCCATGACAACCTGCCCGCATGCCTGCTCGCGTCCTGGACGCCCGAGCAGCTGGACTACATGCACGACATGGACTGGTGGCGGACGAACATTGCCCAGACCGACGGTGTGGACATCCTCGACATGCGCGAGATGGCCTGCACGCGCGAGGCATGGGCCGATTGGATCGCTTGCGACAACGAGTACGCTGCGGGGGACCGCGCGGCCGTCGAAGCCGGTGCGCTCGACCATCTGAATACCATCGCCGTGAGGTTGAGGCGGCGATAGCGCCGACGCCCTAGCAGCAAGAGGACCTGCGGGCTGGAACCATGGATGCCCAGTCCGCAGGTCTGCCCAGAAAACGCCAGCTCAGAGACAACGTGACGGAGCGTGTCGCCAATGCGACGGCGCGGCCCTTTTCCACACCTAGGCTGGCGGCTACCTTCGAAGCATCAAAGCCATCGAGGGAAAGGAACGCCGATGAACAGCATCACGAGAAGAAACCTGGTTGCAGGCGTGGCATTGCTCGCCGCCTTCGCGCTCTTGACCGTGCTGGTCCAGCTCGTGGATGTGCGACCCGTAGGCCAGAACGGCACCAACGTGGGCTTCGCCACGTCCAACATCTGGTTCCACGGATTGACGGGCGTCCACATGCGAATCTACACGATCACTGACTGGCTCGGGCTCGTGCCCATCGCCATTTCCCTGGGATTTACGGCTATGGGGGCCGTGCAGCTCGTCAGGCGCAGGAGCCTGCTCAAAGTGGACCCGGACATCCTGCTCTTGGGCGTCTACTACATCGCGGTCATCTTCTTCTACCTGCTCTTCGAGGCGGTTCCGATCAACTACAGGCCGGTTCCCATAGACGGGGCGATGGAGGCGTCCTACCCGTCCTCGACGACGCTGCTGGTGCTGAGCGTTATGCCGACGCTGAAGTTCCAGATAGACAGAAGGGCTGGCAGCCCGGCTCTAAGGAAAGCAACAACCTTGTTCGTCGTCGCGTTCTCGGCGCTCATGGTCGCGGGCAGGCTGGTCTCCGGCGTGCATTGGGCGACGGACATCGTTGGATCGGTCCTGCTCGCGGGCGCTTTGTTCATGCTGTACCACTGCGCCGTCAACGCATCCGATGCGGGGCGCGCATCAAGAATGGAGGGTTGACCATGGAGTTCAACGAGAAGCTGCAGGAGCTGAGAAAGGCGAGGTCGCTGACACAGGAGGAGCTGGCGGAGGCCATCTTCGTGTCGAGGACTGCGGTGTCCAAGTGGGAGTCGGGCAGGGGCTACCCGAGCATCGACTCGTTCAAGGAGCTGTCGCGGTTCTTCCGCGTGTCGATAGACGAGCTCATCGGCCCCGACGAAATCGTTATCGCGGCCGAGGAAGACAAGAGATCCTGTGCCAGAAGGAACACCGCGCTGGTTTGCGGCTTGCTCGACGTGCTCGTAGCGTTGCTGCTGTTCATCCCGGCGTTCGGGAACGGGGCAGAAGCCCCTTCGGCGGTCTCGCTTCTGACCCTGTCCGGTGTCAGCCCGTGGG
>CACZFB010000127.1 GCA_902780305.1 uncultured Coriobacteriaceae bacterium
CACGGCGACCCCGCATGCGGTGGAGGATGTCTTCCTCGCGCGCGCACGCGAGCAAGGCGTGCGCCCCCTGCTCGTGCGCGGGGCACAGAGCGATGACGTCGGGGCCATCGCGCATCCGGGGACGCCTCGGGCGCATGCTGGCCTTGGTCAGGCCACGTACGCGATTGCGAGCCATCCCACGCAACTTGGCTCCTCGCTGCGACTGGACGTTCGTACGCCGCTGGCGACCTACACAGGGGTAAGCGCCGTGAAGCCCTCCTATCAGGCCGCCAACATCACCTGCGCGATTGCCCTAGCCGAGTCGTACCTGGGTCGCGAGCTCGACTCGGGTCGGCTGCTGGAATCCGTGCGCTCGTGTCCCACGCCCGGACGATTCGACGTGGTGCGAGACGATCCGCTCGGACTCATCGACGCCTGCCACAACCCACAGTCCGTGCGGGTCTTTTTGGAGGCCGTCGGTGCCATGGAGCCGGATGTCGAGCGTCGCCCCTGCTTGCTCTGCGCCGTTCTCGCCGACAAGGACGTCGACGGCATCGTGGAGCTGTTGGCCCATGCGTTTCCCCGCGTGGTTGTTACGCGCACCTCGTCTCCTCGGGCACTCTCGGCACGCGAGCTCGCGCAGGCGTTCGAGTCGCACAGGCTAAGGCCCCAGGCCACATGCGATGACCTGGCGCAGGCGGTGGCCCTGCTCAAAGACGAACCATTCGTGGCCTGTGGGTCCATAACCACAGCCGGTGAGGTCGCCGCCCTGTTTCGATAGCAACACGTTTTGGAGGAGAACATGTACGGCCTAAAGACGGAGGCGTGTTTCGACAGCGCGCACTTTCTTACGGACTACTACGGAAAATGCGAGAACCTCCACGGGCATCGATGGCGCATGGTGGTCCACGTGTGTCAGGACCAGCTGCAAACCGAGGGTACCATGCGCGACATGGTGCTCGACTTCGGGGTGTTCAAGAGGATGGTGCGCGACCTTGCCGAGGAGCTCGACCACACCTTCCTGGTGGAAGCGGGATCGCTGAGCCAGCAAACCATGGACTGCTTGGAGATGGAGGGCTTCACGCTCACCGTCCTTCCGTTTAGGACCACTGCCGAGAACCTTGCCCGCTATGCTTGCGAGCGCCTTACCGACGCCGGCCTGCCCGTCGCGCAGGTGGACCTGTACGAGACGCCCAACAACTGCGCAATCTACCGCCCCACCGTGGTATAAAAGGGACTGTCCCCCAAATACCACGAACGCTAGCCGCGGATGCTTCCGTGCTTTTGGTAGTAGCGGGCCTTGCTTTCGTACATGCGAGCATCGGCGAGCTTCACCAGCAGGTCGAACCTTCCGGCAAACGACTCCTCGTAGGTCATGCCGACGGATACGCTTATGTCCTGCGCCAAGAGGTGCGACCGGACCTCGGTGATGCCGTCACGTATCTCTTCCTCCGCGTGATCCTGCAGGATTATGAGGAATTCGTCGCCCCCCGTCCTAAACACGCGATCCCACCCAAAGCGGCTGGCCAGCGTTTGCGCTGTCGAGACGATCATGCGGTCACCAGCCGCGTGGCCGTACGTGTCGTTTGCTCGCTTGAGGCCGTCGACGTCCGCGACGACGATGCCAATCGAGTGGTTCCTGCCATACAGGTCCGTGCCCATGGACTCAAGGGCGTTGCGATTGAGCACGCCCGTAAGCTGATCGGTGTAGGACATGCGGGTAAGCCGAATGGCCTCTTCTTTCTCGAAGAACACGCAGTTGTAACGGGTGTTGAACCCATTGTGGATGGCGATTGCCATCTCCGCACAGCTCTCATATCCGCAGGCGGAGCAGTTTACTTCACGGGACTGCCGGTCATACTTGTGCAGGGTCGCAAACACTTCCTCAAGCTCCTCGTCGTTGGGTACCTGCACCGTGCACCGATCACTTTGGTCCACGAAGGCGGCTGCATACGATGCTGGGTCCAAGTCTGCGAACTGGGCATTAAGGCGCTCCAGACGTTGTGCGGGCGTCAGATCGGGATTCCAGGGAGAGTCGGGACTCGTGCTCTTGCTCCCCGCACGTATCTGCTGGATGTGGGCAAGGCCAACCTCATCGCTCTCGTGCGGCAACCGTGCGGTTCCCTCAAGGCAACCCTCGGCACAGTTGAGCGCGTCTACCAAAACGTAGGGGAGCTCCTGAGAGAAGATTCCGTGTCTGCCCCGCTCAAAGCGCTCGTACAAATAGGTCTTCCCCGAAACGACGCGGACCGGGACGTCGTCTCCCAGCAACCAGCGCACGTTGTCGGCAAGTCCGCCGGGTGCCGGGTAGTACGAGCCAAGTCCATATACCATGCGGTCGAAGTCGCCTGCCGCGTCATCGCCATCGCGCACCTCGTGCCGAAGATGGCTTACGAGGTTGGGAAA
>CACZFB010000128.1 GCA_902780305.1 uncultured Coriobacteriaceae bacterium
TATTTGGGTGACAATTTGGCGAACGGTGGCAAACGGCCCGCGGGCGGCTGTGGCATCCGCGGGCCGTTCTTTCAGGCATCTTATCTTAATGGCGGTGGGACAGTCCCCTTTGTCCCCCTGCGCGAGTGCCAGCGGGGCACGTATTCGCTACACTGGAGCGGGTAGAGAGGCGAGTGCCACGAGGGCGCTGGCCGGAGGGAGGAGGAACCATGCAGGACGGATTCGTTAGGGTGGCAGCGCGCACACCCCGCATTCGCGTTGCCGACGTGGACCACAACGTGCAGGCGTGCGTCGAGGCGATCGACGGTGCGGCGCAGGACGGAGCGAAGCTCATCGTGCTTCCCGAGCTGTGCGTTACCGGTAGCACGTGCGGCGACCTGTTTTGGCAGGGCGCACTGCTCGACGCCGCGCAGGCAGGCATCGCGCGCCTGGCCCAGGCAAGCGAGGACGTGGACGCTCTGGTAATCGTGGGCGCTCCCGTGCGCGTGGGTGCCAAGCTGTACGACTGCGCGGTGGTGCTGTGCCACGGCACCGTCCTGAGCGTGGTGCCCAAGCTGTGCGTTGGCGCGGCGTCCCGACACTTCGCCCCCGGCACGCGGCAGATTCTGGACGTGGACCTCGGCTACGACGAACTGGTGCCCTTTGGCGTGAACCAGCTCTTCTCGTGCTCCTCCATACCCGAGTTCACGGTGGGCGTGGAGTTTGGCGACGACCTGCGCGCGCCCGAGCAGCCCTCCGTGGCGCACGCCCTCAACGGCGCCTCCATCGTGGCCTGCCTGGGTGCCCCGAGCGAGCAGATTGGCCGGGCCGCGTACGAACGCGCCCTGGTAGTCGGTCAGAGCGCCCGGCTGAGGTGCGGCTACGCATACGCAGCGGCCGGATGGGGCGAGTCCACCACCGACTATGTGTTCTCGGGGCATAACATGGTTGCCGAGCGCGGGCAGCTGCTGGCGGAGGCCGCGCCGTTTGGCGACGGCATCGCCACGACCGAGATAGACGTCGACCTGCTGGACTTCGAGCGTCAGCGTGACGCGAGCTTTAGCGATATGGACGCGTTCGAGCGGGACGAGTATCTTATCAACGAGTTCTTCGTGGGGCTGGACCAGACCGAGCTCACGCGCGCGATCGACCCACACCCGTTCGTGCCTGCAGACGAGACGGAGCGTGCCGCCCGCTGCGAGGAGGTGTTCGCCATCCAGGCCCACGGCCTTGCCAAGCGGCTGGAGCACACGCGCAGCAAGGCGGCCGTTATTGGCATCTCGGGGGGTCTGGACTCCACGCTGGCGCTGCTGGTAACCGTACGCGCCTTCGACCTGCTCGGCCTCGACCGCGGCGGCATCATTGCCGTTACCATGCCGGGCTTTGGCACCACGAGCCGCACCAAGGGCAACGCCACCACGTTGGCGGAGGCCCTGGGCGTACAGCTGCGCGAGGTGAGCATCGCCGCCTCGGTGCGCCAGCACTTTGCCGATATCGGCCACGACGAGTCGGTGCGCGACGTAACGTACGAGAACGCCCAGGCACGCGAGCGCACGCAAATCATAATGGACATCGCCAACCAGGAGGGCGGCCTCGTGGTGGGCACGGGCGACCTTTCCGAGCTGGCGCTTGGCTGGGCGACCTACAACGGCGACCACATGAGCATGTACTGCGCGAACGGCGGCGTCCCCAAGACGCTGATTCGACATCTGGTGGGCTACGTGGCCGACACGTGCGGCAACGACGTGGAGGCGCACGTGCTGCGCGACGTGGTTAACACGCCCGTCTCGCCGGAGCTGCTGCCCGCCAACGAGGACGGCACCATCGCACAGCAGACCGAGGACCTGGTGGGCCCCTACGAGCTGCACGACTTCGTGCTGCATCAGGTGCTACGCAACGGCGCACGCCCACGCAAGGTGTACCGGCTCGCACGCCAAGCGCTTGGCGACACCTACGACGACGCCACCATCCTCAAGTGGCTGCGCACGTTCTACCGGCGGTTCTTCTCTCAGCAATTCAAGCGCAGCTGCCTGCCTGACGGCCCCAAGGTGGGTTCGGTGGGCGTAAGCCCACGCGGCGACCTGTGCCTGCCCAGCGACGCGCTGGCCACGCTGTGGCTCGCCGAGGTGGACGAACTAGCCTAAAGCCACGTAAATCGATGGCCGGCGGTGACCCATCGAAGGGGGTAACCCCCATTGATTGCCAAGCGGCATATCAATGGGGGTTACCCCCTCATATGCCCATCGCAGCGTCAAGGGGGAATTTTGAGAAAGTTCGGCCAGGTCCGGGTAGCTACTCCCGG
>CACZFB010000129.1 GCA_902780305.1 uncultured Coriobacteriaceae bacterium
CAACGGTTGATTATCAGGTGTAGCGCACGCAGCAAACTAAACGAGCCCCGCCGATGATGCTCATCTGAACTGTCTCCCATTTCTTGGACATGAGAAATGGGAGACTTCTTTATGGATGGAAGAATGCTTTATGACGAGACGACGCGGCGGCGGGCTGCAGCCCTTTTCGAAGAGGGCATGGGCTACAAGGCTGTCGCCAGCCTGCTGGGCATTCCGCGTGAAACCGTGAGAAAATGGCTAGACGTATACAGATCCGTTGGCATCGAGGTCCTGGCCATGATGGGAAAGAAGCACACCACCTACTCGTTCGAGACGAAGCTGGCCGCCGTCAGGGCGGTCGTGGACGAGGGCATGACGAGGCCCGAGGCCATGGCCAAGTTCGGGATAGCCTCGCCAAGCTCCTTCAAGAAATGGCTGAAGGCGTACAGGGAGGAGGGCCCCGAGGCGCTCAAGCCGAAGCCCAAGGGGAGGCCGAGGGGGTCCGGCTCCCCGCCTAAAGAGCTAACGCGCGAGCAGGAGCTAGAACGTCGGATACAGAAGCTCGAAGCGGAGAACGCGTACCTAAAAAAATCGATAGCCCTGAAGGCGGAGAAGCGCTCTCGAACCGCGAGAAAGCCGCGGCCGTGAGCGGGCTTTCGGGGCGATACCCCCTCGCCGACCTGCTGGAGTGCGCCGGACTTGCCAAGTCGAGCTACTACTACGCGCTGTCGCACCCGAAGGCCCCGACCAGGCCGGAGCTCTGGGAGGCCGCCGCCGAGATATTCTCGCGCACCGCCAACGGGTGCGGGCACCGCCAGATAGCCATGTGCCTGCGCGCCGAGCAAGGGGCCGTCATCGCCGACAAGACCGCGCTCAAGATGATGCGCGAGATGGGCATCAGATGCGGGATCCGCCGCGAGACCGACTACCACAGGTACAACTCGTACAAGGGCGAGGTCGGCGAGACGTTCGAGAACGTCATCGGCCGGGACTTCGCCGCCGACGGCCCGTGGGAGAAGATGGGCACCGACGTCACCGAGTTCAAGCAGCCCTGGGGCAAGGCCTACTTCGCGCCGGTCTACGACTTCGGGAGCAAGGAGGTCGTCGCCTGGTCGACGTCGCTGCACCCCAACATGGCCCAGCAGCACGAGCTGCTCGACCAGCTGCTTTCCAAGAAGCCGGAGGGTTGTGCCCCAATACTGCATTCCGATATGGGCTGGCAATACCAGCAGGCCGGGTGGTGCAACAGGCTGAAGGAGGCCGGCATCGTTCAGAGCATGTCCAGGAAGGGCAACTGCGTCGACAACGGAGCGACGGAGCAGGTGTTCGGCCACCTGAAGGACGAGTTCTTCCGCAACCAGACATGGCCGAGCTTCGATGCGTTCAAGAGGGACCTCGACGCCTACGTCATCCACTGGAACACGAGGAGGAGGCAGGTTAAACTGAAGGGACTGACCCCGGAGGAGTTCCGGAATCAGTCCCTGAGTGCGGCGTAGGCCGCTTATTAGCCCGTCCAGGAACTGGGGTGCAGTTCAATATGGTTGGGGAGGCTCTTTTTTCTTGGTGACACTCCGGTACCCGGTACCAATGTGTCACCGAGGATTGCTGCTTTAGCTTTATACTCTTCTCATGCGTATCATGGCGCTCGACATAGGTGAGAAGCGCGTAGGGGTGGCGATAAGCGACCCCGACGAACGTGTTGCTTCGCCTGTGTGCGTGCTCGCTGCAGAAGAGGTTCGCTCAAACGGCAGGTCGTTCCGCATCGTTCTCGAGGATTGGGAGCCTGAATTGCTTTTATGCGGGCTGCCGATGACGCTGTCCGGTGAAGAAGGACCCCAGGCGCAACGGGTGCGGGAGTTCGCGGAAGTCGTTGCGAATAATATTGGAATTCCGTTAGAATTCGCAGATGAGCGGCTTAGCTCTGCTGAGGCCAAACGTAGTTTGCGTGAAAAGGGCCTGAGCGAAAAAGCCATGCGGGGCAAAGTCGATATGATAGCTGCAAGTATATTCTTACAATCGTGGCTTGACGCGCGTAATGGCATGCGCGAACAGGCCAAAGACGGGTAGGCAAACATGTCCAGAAACAAGATCACCTATTCGCAGCATCCGAATCGAGCCGCACGCTCGGCGCATGCAAAAGGCGATAAGCAATTCCGCACTTACGATACGAGCGCCATTCGCCCGAAGCAAAGTCCTACAGCTGCTATCGTCGGCATTGTCGTCTTGGTTGTGCTGCTCGTGCTCATCCTGATAGGAGTGTTCAGTTTCGTACGTGGCTGTG
>CACZFB010000130.1 GCA_902780305.1 uncultured Coriobacteriaceae bacterium
CAGCCTTTGGCCACTGCCCAACCCCGCTTCAGCTGGCAGTATGCGTCCAACGCCAAAAACGTTGTCCAGACTCACTACCGCGTCGTTGTGTCCTCCACCGAGGAGAACGCACGCAAGGGCATCGGCGACCTGTGGGACTCAGGCCTTATCGAGTCGTCCGACATGCTCTATATCCCCTACGGGGGCAAAGAGCTGCACAGCCGCGACATAGCCTATTGGAAAGTCTTCGCCACCCTCACCTACGGGGATAAAGGCAGGCAGGCGTCCACCGAGAGCGACGTGCAGCGGTTTGAGATTAGCCTGCTCTCCCCCGATGACTGGCACGCGCATTGGATAGGGCGCGACTATGAGGACGACAACCTCAACGGCCACACCTCCATTGCCGCCCGCTACCTGCGCAAAGAATTCAGACTCAAGAAGGACATCGCCAAAGCGCGCCTCTACATCAGCGGATTGGGAGTGTATAGTGCCTATATAAACAACATAGAGGTGGCATCCACCGAATGGCTGAAACCCACCCTCTCGGACTATACGAGGCGCATCTATTTCAACGCCTATGACGTGACCGACCTTGTCCTCGATGACGGACTGAACGCCGTAGGCGTCACGCTCGCAGGCGGGCGGTTCACCACCGTACGCCACGACAACAACTACTTGGAATGGTGCGGCATCAATCATGCCGCTCACTACGGTCTGCCGCAACTGCTCATGCAGCTGGAGGTAACCTACAAGGACGGCACCGCCGACACGATAGTCAGCGGCGAGGGGTGGAAAATAACCAACCGTGGCCCCATACGCAAAAGCAACGAGTTCGATGGCGAAACCTACGACGCCCGCCTCGACCTCGGAGACTGGACAATGCCCGACTACGACGACAGCCAGTGGGATGCAGCCACCATCGATTACGACCGGCAGAACATGTACCGGGAGGACATCTACAACCCGCGCCACCGCGTTGTCCGCGAATATCCCGTTGTCACCGGCAGCCCTCTGCCCGCCGACTACCAACGCCCTGACCCGATGCAGATCCTCACCCCGCAGCCCAATCCCAATATCAAGGTACAAGCGTGTTTGCAACCAGTGGCACTCTTCCAGAAGGGCGACAAATGGATACTCGACATGGGGCAGAACATGGTAGGGGTGCTGACATCAGACCTGTTCGGAATGAAGCCCGGTGACACCATCACGTTCCGCTACGCCGAGACCCTTAATCCCGACAGCACCCTCTATATAGACAACCTCCGCAGCGCCGAGTGTACCGACCGCTACATTGCGGACGGAGCCGTCCAGGCTTGGTGTCCGATGTTTGTCTATCACGGTTTCCGTTATATTGAAATAACAGGATTGCGTCAGCAGCCCCGACCCGACTTCTTCACCGGTCTCGTCCTCTACGACGAAATGCTGACGACTGGCTCCTTCGAGACCTCCAACGAGATAATCAACGCCGTCTATCGCAACGCCACATGGGGCATCCGCGGCAACTACCGCAGCATGCCCACCGACTGCCCCCAGCGCGACGAGCGCATGGGCTGGACCGGCGACCGCACCACGGGCAACTACGGCGAAAGCTTCATCTTCGACAACCACCGCCTTTATGCCAAGTGGCTGCAAGACCTCGAAGACAGCCAGTTCGAGAACGGCTCTCTCCCCGACGTCGCCCCCGCCTATTGGCGCAATTACACAGACAACATGACATGGCCGGGAGCCTTCATCACCGTGGCCGACATGATATGGAGGCGTTTTGGCGACTTCCGTCCCGTCGAGCAGCACTACGACGCCATGAAACGCTGGCTACTCCACATGAAGAAATACTACCTCAAGGACGGCATCCTCATCCGCGACACCTACGGCGACTGGTGTGTGCCGCCCGAAAGCCCCGAACTCATCCACTCGCGCGACACCAACCGCATCACATGGCCCGCCTGCCTTTCTACGCCATACTATGTCGCGTATTGCGGGATAATGGGAGGGTTTGCCGCAAGCCTTCATCGGGACGACGATGTCCAGTATTTCGAAAATGAAATCAATACCGTCACCAAGGCATATAACGCCCGCTATTTCGATTCTGTTGCCGGATGCTATGCCAACAATACCGTCACCGC
>CACZFB010000131.1 GCA_902780305.1 uncultured Coriobacteriaceae bacterium
CCCGCGCCATTCTCGCCCAATATACCAACGCGGTCGCCAGGCCCCAGAATCCAGGAGACACGCTCCAAGACCGGCCGACCTGCGCCGCCATCGGGTTGTGGGTAGCGAACCGAAACGTCATGTAGTTCCACCACCTGCTTGCCAAGCCTGCTCATGGCCATGCGCTGAAGCTCCAGCGGGTTGCGCAGCGGCGGGTCGTTCTCCACGAGCGCCATGGCTGCCTCCACCCGAAAGCGGGGCTTGCTGGTGCGGGCCTTTGCCCCGTGCGCAAGCCAGTTGAGCTCCTTGCGCAACATGTTCTGCCGCCGCTCCTCCATAACGGCCGCAATCCGCTCCCGCTCGACACGCTGCTGTACGTACGCGGAGTAGCCGCCCTCGAAGGGCTCGACCCTACCATCGTGCACCTCCCACATCCTGAGGCACACCTCGTCCAAAAACCAGCGATCGTGCGTCACCAGCAACAGCGCACCCATTCCGGACGGCCAGCGACCGCGTAGGTGGCCGGCAAGCCATCGAATCGCATGGAGGTCCAAGTGGTTGGTAGGCTCGTCCAGCATGAGCACGTCCCAGTCGCCCACCAAGAGCCGCGCCAGGTCCACCCGGCGGCGCTGCCCACCCGAGAGGTTGCCAACAAGGCCCTCCCAGTCCAGGTCACCCACGAGCTCGTCCAGCACGTCCCGAATGCGAGGGTTGGAAGCCCACTCGTAAGCGGGACGGTCCCCAACAATGGCGTGGCCAACGGTATGCTCGTCGCACAGGGCATCGTCCTGCCCCAGCACGCCAACCGTAATGCCACCCCGGTAGGTGATGGTGCCCTCGTCGGGCTCCAGCCGCTGCGAGAGCAGCGACAGCAGCGTGGACTTGCCTCCGCCGTTTTGCCCCACGATGCCAATGCGATCGCCTTCGTACACGCCAAACGTCTGGCCCTGCAGCACCCGTTTTCCTGGCCACTCGTGACCCAGTGCCTCTGCGCCAATGAGAATTCCCATGCCCTAGGCCCCCTCGGTACGTGCGGCAGCTCGAAGCAGGGCAATCTCCTCGCGATAGCCGTCAAGCTCGTTGGGAAGGAGGCGAGGCGCGGGTCCCGTACGATTTTCCCAAAGGCCTCAAGGCCAATGTGCCCCTTGCCAATCTTTTCGTGGCGGTCCTTGTGCGCCCCAAGCGGATTCTTCGAGTCGTTAAGGTGCAGCGCCTTGAGCCGTTCGAGGCCGAGCACGCGGTCGAACTCCTCCAACACACCGTCCAGATTCTCGCGCACGTCGTACCCGCCATCCCACACGTGACACGTGTCCAGGCACACCCCCAGCCTGTCACCGTAGGCGCAGCCCTCGATAATTTGCTCGAGCTCCTGGAACGTGCGACCCACCTCGCTCCCCTTGCCGGCCATCGTCTCCAGCAGCACCGTCGTGGAATAATCAGGCGCCAGCACCTCGTCGAGCGTCTGACAGATGAGCGAGACGCCCGTGTTTGCACCCTGCCCCACATGACTGCCCGGGTGGAAGTTGTAGTAGTTGCCGGGCAGCAGCTCCAGACGCTGCAGGTCCTCCGCCATCGCCCTGCGTCCGAAGTCAATTACCTCCGGCTTCTTGGAGCACAGGTTCATGGTGTAGGGGGCATGGGCCACCAACCTGCCAAAGCCATGCTCGCTCATGAGCGCTCGCAAATCGGTTACGTCCTGCTCGTCCATGGGCTTCGCGTTGCCGCCTCGGGGATTGCGCGTGAAGAACGCGAATGTGGTGGCTCCAATAGAGACCGCCGTCTTGCCCATCGCGAGGAAGCCCTGGGCGACCGAGAGGTGGCATCCAAGCGCAAGGTCTGTGGAACGCGGCTCTTCGCTCATAATGACTGCCCCTCGCCCAGCTCCAGCAACACTTGCACGCGATCCATCACAACACACAAGCGAGACGTGGTTGGTGTCGGAACCAAATCCGGAGTCCGCCCTGCTCACGTCGTTGGCAACGATGAGGTCGCATCCCTTGCGCTCGAGCTTGCTCTGCGCATTCGTCACGAGGTCGTTGGTTTCGGCGGCAAATCCCACCACAATCCTGCGCCGTCCAGCCTGCCCCTTGGTCGCACACAACTGGGCAAGAATATCCTTGGTCTGCGTGAGCTGAATGGTTTCCAGACGCTCGCGGTCCTTCTTCAACTTGTGCCCCGCTGGGTGTGCCGGCGTATAGTCGGCGACCGCAGCGGCGCAAATGGCAACATCAGCATCCATAAACACCCTGGTCGCCGCATCGTACATTTGTTGTGCGCTCACGACGTCCACGCGCTCGACGCCTCCTGGCGCATCCAGCGAGACGGGACCCGAGACCAGCGTTACCCGCGCGCCACGGAGCGCGGCCTCACGCGCCAAGGCATAACCCATCTTGCCGCTGGAGGCATTGGCGATATAGCGAACCGGATCAATGGCCTCATGTGTCGGGCCCGCGGTTATAAGCACGTGCTTGCCAACCATCGGAGCATTTGTGGACGACACAGCCTCGAGGATGCCCGACACTATGTCGTCCACGGGCGCAAGCTTACCGTCACCCACGGCGTCGCAGGCAAGCCTCCCGCTTACGGGAAGAACCATGCGCACGCCACGCGAACGGAGCACGTCCACGTTGTGCCGGGTGGCGGGCGCAAGCCACATGTGCGTGTTCATCGCCGGAGCTAACACGATGGGCGTCTGTTGCGGCACCGCGAGCAACGTGGTGGAGGCGAGGTCGTCCGCCAATCCGCAGACCATCTTAGCCATGATGTTTGCCGTCGCCGGTACCACCACCACGACGTCGGCCCAACCCGCGAGCCACACGTGGGGAATGGCAGACTCAGGGTCGTCGTAGAGCGAGGTGGCCACCTTGTGGTGCACCAAGCCCTCCCAAGTGGCTCGACCAACGAACTCTAACGCGTCGGCAGTGCAGAGCACGCGCGCCTCACAATCCGCATGCTGCAATCCTCGCAGTACCTCCACGGCCTTGTAAGCCGCAATCCCCCCACACACCACAAGCAGGACCTTGGGCGCGGCCGTCTTCTTCGACTGTTCCATACGATTCCCTCGGGTTATGAGCTAAACATGTGGTCGCATACCAGGAGCCTGTGGCAATACGGGCATTCGGTAATGTCGGGTCCTCGGCGGATGTCGCCAAACGAGCTGGGCGGGATGGAGACGCGACACACGGAGGGCTTGTTGCCCGTAAGCGTTTCCACGGCAAGGCCACCAAAACGCTTCGTGGCGGCGTTGTAACGCTTTATAACATCCTCCGATATGCTCGCAACAACCTGTTCGCGCTCGCGAACCAGCATGCGTACGTCGCGCTCGATGCCCGCGGTCTGTTCCTTGTACGAGCCCTTCTGGGCCTCAGCCTCCTCGGCCAGACGTGCGTCCATGGCACGGGCGTTGTTCTCTGCCTGCTGTACCTTTTCCAAACGGGCAAGCAGCTCTTTGCGCTGGAACTCACGTTTTTCGAGCTTCTTTGCGAGCACGGTAAGCTGAGACTCCAGGTTCGCGAGCTCGCGGTATCCCACCTCACCCGACTCAAACTTCTGTTGGGTCTCGCCCACAAGCTCCTCCAGGCGAGTGTGCGCGCGCTCGTTCTCGTCCAAGTCCATCTGGACGTCCTTGCGCTGACCCACGATCTTGCTCAGCTGCGAGGCAACCTTCTTGCGTGCGGCACGAATCGCCAGCAGCTTTTTGGTTTGTGGCATGTCATCCAGCGTGCGCTTGTATCGCATGAGCGCCAAGTCAATTTCCTGGACGCGTACCAAGGCATCCGTCTCCCGCATCGCGCACCTCCGCATCGATCAGTGTGTCATTACTAATGTTACACGATAACGCCCGCAAAAGGTACGAACGCGTAACCACGGAGGAGCTATCCCCCACGGTCGGTGTTGCCTTTCACGGGCTGGCCAG
>CACZFB010000132.1 GCA_902780305.1 uncultured Coriobacteriaceae bacterium
CCACGAGCTTGCAGCACGCGGCGTACCTTGGGGCTCATGTAGGCCTCCATCACCCGACGCCGGGGAAACGCGGCTGCAGCCTCGCTTGCCAACGCCCCTATTCCTCGCGCACGGGCCTCGGCGTGGGTCGTGCCATAGCTCGCCAACAGCAGCGCCTGCTTGACCGTCATCGGCTTACCTCTGCATCTGAACACACTCCCAAAAAACGTTGTATAGGGCAATGTGTTCGGTACCATCGTCACGTGCTCACGTCGGTTTCGATCGACTGCCACCAAGTGTAGAGCATCGAGCCGGTCATGATGCACGCGACCGCGAACAGCAGAAACGCCACCAGGCAGAGGATTGTAGGCCGTACGAACTCCTTGAGGTGCATCTCGCGGAGCGTCTTGTCGCGCACGTGGCCCCAGAGGATGCGGATGACATCTATCAGTGCGATGCCGCTTACCACCAGCGAGGCAAGAAACACCGGAAACGCGGGGCTCGTCACAAACTCCACCGTGGCGGCGAACGCGACGGTTAGAAGCATTCCTACCAGCATGAACGGCCAGAGGACAAGCATCAGCAGGATGATGGAGAACCCAGCCATCACACGGCTCCCTTCGAGACGATTCCTCCGCTAAGGCATCTTGGTGCACGTGAATGATCCACCATGGTCTCCCTTTGCTCAATAATCGAGATGACTGGATTCGAAGCAGTAATCTCATTTGGGAGAATGGCACAGATTAGCGGGTCGTTTGTGGCATTTGCAAAAAAGGTCGCCGGCGTACTGCCAGCGACCTCCTCGTGAGCCTGGTCGGGACGACTGGATTCGAACCAGCGGCCTCACGGTCCCGAAAAAGTTCCAGCGGTCAAAGATATGCTTTACCGTTCTGGCCGTCAAGTCTCTTTTCGGTATTTGACCTGCGGTTTTGTCAGCATTGACTGTTTCCGTCGGGTATTGTCCCTTCCATCACTGGACGGGCGTTTGTGGCCAGTTTGTGGCCAGTCGGGACCGCGTTTTGTGGCCACTCCCAAACGCCCGAGTCGATGGAAGGACGCAGCCTATGAAGCCCATGAAGTACTCGAACCCCCTCCATAAGGCAGCCCGCGCCATCGGCACGCAAGGCCGAAGACGCGCCCCTTGGCTGCCGCGTATCGCGAATCACCATATCAATTCTGGTTTTCAAACAAAGAAGGAGGCCGGGGCCGCCCGCTTGAGCGGCCCCGGCTCAGGGCAAGGGCTCTTGTACGAGGAGTTGCTACTTGGCGAACGCGCGGCGGCCGTAGCTGCCCTCCCACGCCCTAGTGAACTCGTCGACAGCGAGCTGTGTGGAGGGGTGCTTGATCATGGACCAAGCAACATCTGTCGGGATGGTAACGGACCCAACGCCCATGCGAATGAGCTCGTGCACCTGCAGCGAGTTCTTGAAGCTCGCAGCGCAGATCTTTGCGAAGCGCACGGTACTCGAGAACTCTGAGCGCACGTATGTGGTGGGAGACTCGCACAAGTTCTTGGAGCGCGGCAACTACCGGTATGGCAAGCTGTCAGACTTCACGGGCCTCGTCACGGATGACCACAACGAGAATTGGCGAAGGCATAGCTCCACCGGCGCCCAGGCCTTCCTCAGCTTTCCCTAGAACAACTCGTTGCTACGGTCGTAGCGCTTGCCTCCCCAGTACACGCGACTTGCTCGCTCGCATTTGGGTCCCAGCTCCACGCCATCAAGCGCCCATTTCACAAACTCGTCGAAGCCGGTGCGGTCCACGATGTAGCCGATGTGCTCCTTGCCGCCCGGCGCTCCCGGATCGATGTACTCATCGATATACGCGTAGGTGTTCTGTGCGATCTTGATGATGGAGTCCTCGTCCACCCACTTGAGCCAGTCCTCCGCCAAGCGCGGGTTCTGCTTGCCGGTGCGGCCCATGATCTTGAGGCGGAAGTAGTGCTCCGGGCTGCGCGTCCATGCGCGTGTGGGGCAGTAGTTGACACACACGCCACAGCCGATGCACAGGTCCTCGTCGCGTACTATCTTGCCGTTAACCACGCTGAGCGCGCCAACCGAGCGCCGCTTGCACCAGTTCACGCACTGCTCGCAGCCAATGCAGCGCGCAGGATCGTACTGCGGCTCGGTCATGCCAATGATGCCAAAGTCGTTGAGCGCCACATGCGCGCAGTCATTGGAACAACCCGTGAAGGCAATCTTCACGTGGTGGTTGTTGGGAAAGACCGCCTTATCCATGCGCCGCGCAAGCGCAGTGGTGTCGTAGCAGCCAAACGGGCACAGCCGCGACCCCGGACAGCCGAC
>CACZFB010000133.1 GCA_902780305.1 uncultured Coriobacteriaceae bacterium
GGTGTCGGCCGGCTTGTCGCCACCGGGTTGCGCAGGAGTCGAGGGCGAGGCGTTACCACCGCAGCCGGCAAGGCCCAACGCCAACATGAGCGCGCAGCATGACAAAAACGCTTACCAGGGATTTCCGCATGGGCCCCACCCCTCCCAAACGCTTGCGAACCGATGCTTTCATTTTACCTGCGGGCGGCTCGGAGCCGATTTGCGAACCGAACCAACGGCCGCTCGCGTAGAGGAAAGGCGCCATGGCGCACGCGGGCGAGAAGAGCCTCGTCCGTCATCGCATGACAGGCGACCCCGAACAGCCCCGAAGGACCTGATAATAGTCGGTCGCGGGAACTGGGTTTGGACCAACAACCTCCGGATTATGAGAACGGAGAGCCACGGCATCAAACATGCTACTTTCAAACGGGCGTCCCGTTTGACAAAGCCATGGGAACACGTCGGGGGTCCTTCCTTGTGGGCAGGGGCAGACGGCCATGCTGGACAACGTTCTGAATCCCTTCTTGTGTCGAGCCGTTTGAGGTCAAATGGCAACAGCCAGCCAATGTTTCGAGGCAGTTATGCTGCAATTCTCGTAGCATAGATTCTGAGTCTGCAACTGATGGTCGTCGGGTGTGGTAGCCGTCGCGGAGAGGACGTGCGCTTAAGACTGCAATGCAAGCGGCAGCGACGGCAACAGAAGGAGGACTGCCATGGAGTCGAGGAAGATGCGGATCATGGGCATCCTACTTGGGCTGGCGATGGCCCTAGGTCTGATGCCGGGCCTTGCGCTTGCAGAAGGCGGTGAGGGTTGAGGGCGGTGGCGCGCTCAGCTACGCCGTGAAGAGTGGTAGCGAGAACTACATCGCCGTGAACGAGTCGACCGGAGAGCTCACGATCAAGTCCGTTCCGTCAGACAACGTAGCCTACGTCACTGCAACCGCAGCGGAAACCGATGCCTATGCGCAAACCTCCGTGGATGTGCCCGTAAGGGTTTTCGACAAGTACAAATACGAAGTCAGCTTTTGGACGATTCAGTACTCGACTGGCTACAGAGTTTACAACTTGAGCTCGCTGGACATTAAGCTGTTCGACAAGAGCGGCACGAAAGTGGGAGAGACGACCGTCGAGAACCCAAAAAAGGGCGATAAGGTTGAGGTACTCGCAACAAACTTCGCAGACAGAGTTGAGATGACTGCGCATATTCAGCTTCCAAAGCGCGACCCCTTCACGCTCACCGGATCCGGTGGAATAGGCGGGAGCATCAATGTGTGGAATCCATCGAGCTATTCGGGAAAAGTCTTCACCTGCAACTACGGGATGAATGCGCCGGAACCAGACTATGCTGCCCCCGTCGCCAAGACCACTCTGACTGCCAACGGCACCAAGCAGACGCTACTCTATCCGGGAAGTGTCTCAGTCGGCGGACAGATGCAATATTGCCCTGGAACTGAGTCCGGACCGAATTGGAACGAGTGGTGGACTGGGTGTCCGAGAGCAGTTGATCCCGGCACGTACTACGTGTGGTGGAGGACCCATAACTATGCTGGCCGCAGCGCTAGTTACGTCGGCCAGGGACGTAGTGAGGTGGCACCGCAGTGCATTGAGGTGACAATCGCCAAGGGCACCATCAGCCCAACCGTCGACATGGAGGGGTGGACCTACGGCGAAGAGGCCAAGACGCCCACCGTCACCGGCAACACCGGCAACGGCACGGTGACCTACGAATACAAGGTCAAGGGCGCAGGCGATGACACGTACACCACCGCCAAGCCGACGGGTGCGGGCGAGTATACCGTGCGGGCAACCATTGCCGACACCGAGTCGTACAGCGGAGGGAGCGCGACCAAGGACTTCACCATTGCCAAGGCAGCGGCGTCCACTCAGGACGTTCGCGTTATGGGGGTCTTGTCTACCAGTGATGCAGATACTGCCTGGGTGGCCAGCATCGAGCAGCCTTTGGCGGGCATGATGCCCAGCGACGCGGGCGCGCTGGCCTACGAGGCCGGCGAGGTCAAATACGCGGGTGGCGCAACCACGCCGCCCGAGGGCGTCGAGTTTACGTCTGGCGTGGGCTCGGACGGCAAGGTTACGGCCAGGCTCGAAATCCCGTCAACGGCAACCGACATACCCGAGGCCGTGCGGGAAATCACCGTGCCCGTGACCGTGACATCCGAGAACTACAAGGATTCGACCATCAACGTCGCCGTGGTGCCCACGAAGAGGACAGAAAAGACGGTGACCATAGCGGGCGCCCCCGGCTCCAAGACCTATGGCGACGACGCATTCACCCTGACCGCCACCGTGGATGGCGAGCAAGGCGA